>JBHLNS010000070.1:0-13542 GCA_048941285.1 Promethearchaeota archaeon | reverse complement strand
GTTTTTGAATATTGGCCATGGAGTAAGTTAGGAAGAAAACAACCCTTTATCGGGATGATAGCAGCTGGAGCTTGTACAGTATTAGGTTTATTAATTTCTATTTTAGGACCTTATATTGCTCAATATCTCTTTGATCCTTTCTTTGTAGCTATTAGTGGAATAATTCCAGATGATGTAACTAGATTCAAGGGATGGTATATGATGAGTATTACTTATGCAATATTCCTTATTTGTGCAGTAGTATTAGTTTCGTTATTTTTTGATAACTGGCCAAAAAGATTTCCTCAATGGCAGAACTTTCTTTTTAGATTTCTATTAGTCATAGGCATTGGAACATTAACTTTTTTTGGGTATTATCTTTTATCACCTATTTTATTCGGAGATACAACAAATTATTGGGAAATGAATCCAACTCCTTTTGTATTATGGTTTTTATGGATTGAGATCTTGTTTGCTTATATTTGGAGAAAATGGCCAATTTATAAAGCAGTATAGGTGAATTAGCTAGGTGTTTAAAGCAGGAAATTATTCAATTCCTAACGATTTTTCTTGGATAGGAGATTGGGCAAAGCGCCGTGCGCTATTAACCCCCGATAATGAAGCAGTATTTGATAATATTGAGAAAAAATTATATACTTTTAAGGATCTGAACTTAAGAGCGAATAAATTAGCTCGGTTATTATTAAAGGAGGGGATAGCTAAAGGAGATCGTGTTGCTATGTTTTCAACAAATAGGATAGAATGCATAGATCTCTTTCTAGCAACTGGAAAAATAGGAGCAATTCTTGTTCCATTTAACATAAGATTATCAATTCAAGAAATTGAGTATTTAATTAAGAAAACAGGGCCCTCTATTTTTTTCTATGAATCAAAATTAGCAGAGACAGTTTCAGAGTTGAAGAAAAAGTCAATTATTAACCATAGTGTAATAATGGGAAATGATTCAGCATTAAATGATTCTAATACTATAGATTTAACAAGAAAGATTTTGGATTCAGATGTTGAACGGCCAATTTTAGATTTTGATGATCCTCATCTTATTTTATTTACGGGGGGCACAACTGGACTTCCTAAAGGAGCAATACTATCTCATAGATTGATATTTTGGAATTCTATAAATACAATACTTTCATGGAGTTTAAGACCTGATGATATACAACCATTACTATTTCCTCTATTTCATACTGGAGGTTGGAATGTTCTTTTAGTTCCTTTTTATCATCTTGGGGCAAAAACAATATTAATGGGAGATTTTATTCCTAGAGAAACTATTAGAGTTATTGAAGAAGAAAAATGTACGATTGTCATAGGGGTTCCTACAATGTTTCATATGATGGCAAACACGTCTCTTTTTGCTAAAACTAATTTTGAATCAGTAAGGATATTCATATCTGGTGGAGCTCCATGCCCAGTTGCGATAATGGAAAAATATTGGGATAAGAATAAACTATTTAAAATGGGATATGGGTTAACTGAGGTTGGACCAAATAATTTTTATTTGCCAGAAAAACGAATTAAAGAAAAACCAACTTCGGTTGGTCTACCTGTACTTCATTGTGATATGCAAATAATTAACACAAAAACAGATGAAGTTGTTAAAAAAGGGGTAGTTGGAGAATTACTACTGAAGGGACCACATATTTTTTCGGGATATTGGGATGAACCAGAAGAAACGGAAAAAACTATTGAGCCTGATGGATGGGTACATACAGGAGATCTAGCAATGCAAGATGATGAGGGTTTTTATTACATCGTAGGGCGTAGAAAGGAGATGTATATCAGTGGGGGTGAGAATGTATATCCCGTAGAAATTGAAGAGTTATTATTTAAGCATCCTGCAGTTGATTTAGCTGCTGTTATCGGTGTGCCTGATGAAAAATGGGGTGAAGTTGGAAAAGCTTTTCTAACTTTAAAAGCTGGTAAAACATTAGATGTAGACGAAATTCGAAATTATTTAATTGAGAGACTAGCAAAGTATAAAATTCCTAAATATTTTGAGATAAGGGATAATCTCCCTACTAGTGCTACTGGTAAAATATTAAAAAGAGAATTGAAATAGGTGAATAATCAAATGGAACCCCGCTCAGTTGGATTAGAATCATGGGGGATTTATCTCCCTAAATATAAACATACTAGCGAATATATTTCAAAGAAATCAGGAATTCCCAAAAATATTCTTGAAGAGAAATTTGGTTTAAAGAGTAAAACTGTTCCCGGTCCTGAAGATCATACAGTGGCGATGGGAGCAAAAGCAAGTATTCAGGCTCTAGATCGTGCAAACATCACACCTAATGATCTTGATTTAATTATTTGGGCTGGAGAGGTCTATGCTGAACGACCAATGATGACCTACGGAATTAAACTTCAGCAACTGTTAGGAAATCCCATTAAACCTTGGGCTTTTGATATTAATCAAAGATGTGGAACTTTCTTAGTTGGGATGTTATTGGGAAAAAGTTTAATGCAAACAAATCCTAATATAAAAAGGGTTTTAGTTGCAAGTGGTTATAGAAACTCTGATCTAATCAACTATCAAAATCAGAATTCTCGATTCATGATTAGTTTAGCGGCTAGTGGTGCAGCTGCTATATTAAGAAGTGATTATAAGACTAATGAAATTTTAGGGATTTCTGCTATTTCAGATGGAAGATTTGCTGATGATGTTTATGTACCTGCAGGTGGAACTATTCAACCAATTTCAAAACAAGCTATTGATAATGACTTAATTTATTTGGATGTGCCCGATCCAGAAGGATTAAAACAACGACTTGATAAATTTTCAATGGATGCTTTTATTAAAGTAATCGATGATGCTCTCAATCAATCTGGATATTCCAGACAAGATATTGACTATTTAGCATTATTACATATGAAAAGAAGCGCCTTTGAATATGTTGCCAAAGCTGTTGGAGTAGATCCATATAAACAAGCAACATATTTTGAAGAAATAGGTCACAATGGTCAAAATGATGGAATTCTGTCTTTAGAATATGGCGTGAAAAGTGGAAAGATAAAACAGGGAGATATTGTTGTTATCACCGCTGCTGGTATTGGTTGGGCATGGAATGCGGGAGTAATTAAATGGGGATAAAATAAAATTAAATATATATTTCTATTTTTTATTCCAAAAAGATAATGTGAGATCATTAAATTCATTAGGATGATCAAAAATTATTAAATGTCCAGCATCCGGAATTATTATTAATTCTGACTGAGGTAACCACTCATGTATCATTTCACTTGCCCAAACTGGAGTTGTAATATCTTTCTTTCCAACTAAAACTAATACAGGAATCTGTAAATTTTTAAGATTTTCACAAATATTAAAACCTGCAGAAGCAGCTGTTGCTTGTAAACAATCCTTCTTTGTCATATGTTCAGTGACTAAACTAGCAACATACTGAGCAACTTCGTCATCATAAGGGAGTAGGCCTCTTATACTAATTCCCAACGCAAACTTCTCCAGTTTACTACTATTTATACGGCCTAGAACATCTGTTATGGCTTCTTGGCTGATAAAACAAAAACTATCGGCAACTACCATTTTTTTTACATAGGAAGGATTTTCGAGGCCATACACAAGAGCAATCATACCTCCTAGTGAATGACCTACTAAATAAAGCTCATTATTCCAATTGAGATGATTTAATAAGGCAAACATATCATCTACATAATTTCTAATTGTAAATCGCTTTTTTGGTTTAGTAGATCGTCCATGACCTCGAAGATCAAACCTAACGATATTGAAATCAGGTTCAAATGCGGGTAATTGATATTTCCAAGTATCGCTATTTAGAAAGAGACCATGAATTAAAACCATTTTTGGACCAGAATTATTTCCACTAATTTCATAATAAATTTCAATATTTTTCTCAGGGGAAAAAGTTGGCATAATTTTACTAAACTTGTTCTATTTAATTAATTGATATCAATTTTAAATCAATTTTTTCTTCTAAATTGATCTATTGAAAAATCATTATCAATTTATAGTAATATTTATATAATCAATTAGTAAATAATAAATTAATCAGAATTCTTACTTAAAAAATTAAGATTAGGGTTGAAAATGAAAAGATCTAATTGGATGATAGGCTTTATTATACTTTTTACTATAAGTCTAGCTATTACACCCCCAGCTATTCCTCAAATAGGTACCTATACATTTCGTGGTGCTTCTGGTAATCAAAAAATTTTAAAAGTCAGAACGGTAAATAACCAAAGTTTAGAGGATCTATTTGGTATAGGCTGGGTTTCTGTAATAGAGATTTTTGGTAAGGGAGCTGCTAATGTAGGAGCAAGAAGTAAATCGCTCGTAACTGCAGTAAATTTTAGTGCAAAATTTGATGCATCTACCGAAATTTTTCCTATATTAGGTTTACCATTGTATGATATTGCATTATATAATACGAGCAATTGGGACTGGACTACAGGCGCATTTAGCAATACCCCCGATAGTGTAGGACAGATAGTACGTAGCTTTTATAATCCAGCAAATCTTATAACTTATATTAATACCTTGTACAACACTTATTTCTTTATTCCATATAATATTTCATTGCATACTGCAGGGGCTTTCTTTGCTCAACTTCCAACTAATGTAGACCAATATCTTGGTGCTTTTATTTGGGAACCAAAATGGGAAAATATCGGAAATACTATTGTTCATCATGCAGAAGCTCTAGATTGGAATGTTCCATTATATACTTTTCAATATTTAGAAAATTGTACTGAGATCTGGACTTATGATAGGACTTATGGTGCTTGGATCGGGTATAAAATAAAGGATGATACAGGTACTACCATTTATGAGTTCTCAATAGAATTAGCCGGAATTCCTGGTTATGAAGTTACAATTATTTTTGGAGTTGCTGCAGCTAGTATTATTGGAATAATTTTTGTTATAATGAAAAAGAAAAGAACATAGCTATCAAAACATAATTTTTTTTTTTTTTTTTGGTTTTTTCTATTAATAATATTTTTAAATAGATCTTAAATATTTTCGTTAGTTACTAGAATTTTTATAAGGTTGATCTAATGAACCATGAGAGCAATGAATTAGAAAAAAAATCATTTGGTTTTGAAAGAGAAAGTATTAGTTTTAAAATAGCATTAATCGCAATTACTGCTGCATTATACACTGCTTTAGGTTATTTATTCCAACCAATAAGTTTTTTAGAATTTCAGTTCCGCGTAGCAGAATTAATTGTAGGTATGTGTATACTTTTTCCATTAGAAGGATTAATTGGCAACGTATTAGGAGTTTTTTTTGTTAATCTTACGTCCCCCTTAGGACCAATAGATTTAATTAGCTGTATTGTGAATGTACCTGCTTTATATTGTATTATCTTTTTTAGAGACAAGCGTTATTTAAAATATTTAGGTGGCATATTATATGCTATTATTATTTCAATATATGTTGCGATAATTTTGTACATTTCTTTTAGATTACCAATAATAATATATTTCTTTTATGTGCTGATCCCAGAGATGATTTTAGCCACACTAGGCATAATACTTTTTGATATCATCAAAAATAGATTTAATATAGAATAATTACGACATCTCAAAAATTATTTAATATATTTTCTGTTCTTCTTTTTTTCACTTTATAATTTTACATCGACATATCAAGATATTTCTGTCATATTAGAAAGCCTAATTTTAAAAGTATATGATTTCATTTGTTTATCAAATATTTTTTTTTAATTCTTTAAATTTAAGTTAAAAAGGGAGATTTTAATGAAATATTTTAGGAACAGATCGCTATTTATATTATTCTTTGTAATAGTAAGCCTTAGTTTACCATACTTCACCAAATTCTCAGATTTTCATAATACGAGTCAAACCTATGAACCTTACTCTATCTCTCCTCAATTGATTAATCGAACAGGTAAAGATTTCAGTAGTATTACGGAAATCAAAAAAGATTGTTATATCAATCGAGAATTTCCTAATCTGAACAATCAACCAGAAATTTTTATACCAAACAATAATATATCTTACGCAAAAATGACTTTTGAAAATATTACTGCGATAAATTATACTAGAAATATTGAAAGTGATTTTTCTGAATTCATTTTTAGTTCTAGAAATGGGCCAACATTTATTTTTCAAAAATTTGCGATAGAAATAAGCCAGTATGTAAACAATGTTAGTATCCTAATTCAAGACATCAATAACCCAACCTCATTTACAGATGAGAATTCATGGGAAATTGCGATAGTAGATTGTCTAAATGATACCAATGGAACACCAAATCCAAGCACTACTTTAGGGTTAATAAAAAAACCCCATCCTATAAGTTACGCAACTCATTGGGAAATATTTGATTTTAAAAATTCAGGATCAGGGCCAATATACTTAGATATTAAAACTACAAACTTTACTGTTAACAGTGGAATTATAAAATATTGGTTTGCTTTTAGAGTAAAAATTCCTCGAGATGATACAGATTTAGGTGGAGGTCCCAAATTCTTATATTTTAATCCTGATGCAGGATCAACTGATAATGTAGACGAAGGTTCTACTTTTGCTATTTCACCTGATTTTTATTTCGATGATTACACAGTGAATAATGTGAGAGATGTACAGATAAAAAATGGTACTTATTTGGAAGGAGATCTCGGATCTTTTAGATTTGTTGATGAAGATCGATATAGGGTATCTGACACTAAAAATATAACTGTTGATGTTACATTCAATTTAAAACCATTAGAGAATTCCCCTTTTACTTTTTTTCAGTTATTTAGAGAGAGCCATAAGCTTAATTGGTTGTATGATCATTACAAATACATTTTTAGTTTTGATATCTATCTTGTATTGAACATCTCCAATATTGCTGATGTATTTTGGTCTCAATTATATATAAGGAATTATAAGGCAGGAATGTTTCAATCAAACTGGGTACCGCTTGAATATGATATCAAACAAGGAAACGAAACTTTAATATACTATTCTGTTAGAACCCCTCATGAAAAATTACAATTACTTTATTTTATGGATAATAATCCATTATCTCCTTTTGGGGGAAATAATACTCTTACCTTCAAACTCGAATATCTTAGCATCAGTGATATTGATCTATCTATTAATCAATTTAAAGTGGAAGTGGGTGAATTAGAAAGCCTAGATACGATCCAACGTCATGATCCACTAATTCAGCAACTGCATTTCCCTACTGATGTAGCGATTATTAATGGAACCACCTCAATTTTTGGAGAACAATCAATTGAAGCATTCCAGTACAATGATGATAATTACTTTAATGCTCAAGCTTTAACCGATAACCTGTCTTATTTTGTTAGTTTCAATGTACTTGAGGATTTCGATAGCTCATTATGGAATATTGATTATTATGACTGGATTGCATCATATCCTAACCCTTTAGTACCTCAAATGGATATAAGAATTACATCTAATGTCAGTAAACCAGATAATTTAGAATTAGCAGCTTTAGCACTCTTTAAAGGAAATAAAACATTCGACATTCTCGATAATACACAGAACGATGCAAATTGGATTTTAATGAGCAGAATAAATGAATTTGCTGATAAAGATGAAACCACTACAGTACTTAGATTTGATGCTGGATTCACATGGCTTTTTTTAAACGTTTTAAATGAATCGAATAATAATGAAGCTAAATTGATATTAGTTTATTATACAAATTCTACCGCTGATAATGGATTTACTGTATCCGTTAATGAGTTTACCATAAATCTATATATACAAAATGTTATAACTTCTGATATTTCATCATCAATTGGTTTAGGAATAAACAGTAATGACTTAACCCCTTCCGATTTGATGCTAAAAAATTTTGGTATAAATATACTAGATACTGGAATAAGAAGTGGAGTTTGGGAAGGTGAAATAGATAACGCTGAATTTTCTCAAGGGTTTTTTGAATTTAATGTGACTTCACTATGGCATTCAATAAGATTTGATGTGAATGGGACTTATGAAATTTTTAAAATTATTCCTATAATAGAATTTGTAGAAACACCAGCCTCACAATATATGAAAGGGACTTCATTTTTTTCCGTAATAATAGCAGATTATGGGGGAAAACCACTAAAAAGTTCTGATATAATTTTCGAAGTTTTAAATGCTAATGGGATTCCGGTATATGAAACCACTTCAAGATCAAGTATCGAGGGCATTGCCTTTGCAACTTTACAATTTCAAAATACTGGAAATAAATTTTCAATTCGAGCTAGATTTGTTGAAGAAGGATTTTATACTAGTGCTGAATTAACCTCAGGATATATTCGGGTTGTAGATGATTTTATATTATTTATGGATGCTTTTCTTACATATCTACCCTATATTATTATAGGTGCGTTAGCAATCGCGGCAGCCTTAACAGCAAGAACTATAAGACACTCAAAGTTAAAGCGATTTTGGGCTGGTGAATCAATGATATTGGATGATTTAGTAAAAATATCTTACATTATGATTATCCATAAAGAAGTAGGCGTATCAATATACAATAAACAAATATCTTTAGAAGATATTGATTCTGACCTAATCTCTGGATTCTTACAAGCAATTTCGCAATTTAGAAGTGAGATTAAAAAAGGATCAACAGCAACGAAAGGAAAAGAATTTGAAATGGATTATGGTGACTTCAAAATAGTTATTGCTGATGGTGATTATGTTCGAGTTGCTTTAATATTAGATGGTTCATCTTCAGAAAAACTGAAGGATAATCAATGGGCATTCACGGAAGATTTTGAGAAGCGATATGGGACATTTTTAAAAGAGTTTTCTGGAGAATTAACTCCTTTTATAACAACCGATGATCTAATTGAAAGACATTTCAATATCACATTGGTCTATCCCCTTCAACTAGGAAAACATTATGGTGTTATCAAACTAAAAGGATTAGAAAAAGCTCTTATTGAAGTAGCTGAACAGATTCAAAAGGAACGGAAATTCTTCTTTATATCAAGCCTATTAAATTTTGCGTTAGCAGGAAGAAAAGCAAGTCGAGATGAAATAATAAGTACAATAATTGAACTAAAAAGAAAAGGAATAATAATACCGGCAGATGTAAACTAATTATTAAAATAAACTTATTTTTTTTTAAAATTACATAATTAGGATGCAAATCATTTTATAATGAGGGAATTTGAGATTAAAGATTCGGATATACAGATTATCTTTAAATTAATTTCAAGGTTAGTTAAAAAAGAAATTAGTTCCCTACCTGTAGATTTACGTAAAAATCCCACTGTTCTTCATTATTATAATGAAATTATTCGATTTTGGAATAAAATTAATTTTGTTGTAAAAAAGACACTTAGAGGGTCTGATTCTCTAAAAGCTCGTACATTTTCTAAATATTTATATGTTACTTATAGAATATTATGGGAATCTGCTACTGAAAAAGAGATTATAAATGAGATAATAAATCTTGATAAAAAATTTTTGCATCAACTCAAATCTTTCTCATGGAAAAAAGCACTTATTAAGAAAGATGATGTGGAAAAACTCAGCATTCTCGAATCAATCCCTAGTTTCATGATTAAGCATCTACTCCCCATTATGAAGATGGATTTTCTTAAAGAAAATATTAAATTTATGAATAGAGACGTTGATGATATTGAAATTACTATACGTGTTAATAATCTCCATAGAAAAACAAGTACTGAAGACTTTTACAAACAAATAATAGAAGGATTATCTAAGGATCAAATAGAATATCGGAGAGATAGTGATATTCCTGAAATGTTTTGGATTCCATTATGTCAAAAAATTAAGGTATTAAGCAATTATTTTTATCAAAAAGGATTCCTACTATTCCAAGATAAAGCATCTGGAACAGTGATAAAAACATTATCTCCTAGAGAAGAAGATCAGATATGCGACATGTGTGCCGCTCCCGGAATAAAGACTAGTTTAATAGCTCAATCTATGAATAATAAAGGTCATATTATAGCCGGAGATTTTCTTCATGAAAGGATCAAAATGATGAAGAGATTACTTAAACAATTAAATGTGTCAAATGTAAATCTTATTAATACAGATAGCATTATTTTTCCTATTCGCTTTCAAAATTATTTTGATAAAATATTATTAGATGCGCCTTGTACCGGATCAGGTAATTTATTGGCTAATCCTGAATTAAAACTGAGACAGAATAAAAAATTCTTAAGGCAAAATATTATCCTACAAAGGAAACTTATAAAGAGTGCTTTAGATTTACTTAAACCTAATGGAATTTTCGTTTATTCTACTTGTAGTATCTATCCAGAGGAAGGAGAACTTCAAATTTTAAATTTCATTGATTCTTTAGAACCTTTAGATTTACCGAAATGGATATCTCCAAGCTATAGGATTAATAATAAAACGATTCCTGGAACAGGAAGGTTGTTCCCTTCAATTCATCAAACTCAAGGCTTTTTTATAGCAAAATTCAAAAAAAAGTGACAATTAACATCAATATGTCAAAAAGGAAATACTGGACCATTGGGCAAATTGATGCTACAGGGGTTCGAGGTCCTCATGAGAAAGAACTTGAAGATATTAGTAAAATGAAATATCCTCTTTTTATTAACTTAAAACCAGAGATCTTGAAAGATATTGTCTACAAGGAGTTGGGAGGAAAAATTGAAAACATTGACTTTGGTGAAGATTGGACAATCTCCATTGAGATGTTTCCTGAGGTAAATGTTCATTTAGCATTTAGTTATTTTGGAGATGAATTTGGTGATGGTATTGATGCTGAATTTAAATTTTATTTTTCAGGAATGCGTGTATGTTGGGTACCTGGAGAAGACAGTGCCACATTTATTGATATTATTATGGATTTCATAGAGAGAAAAATCAAGGGGCTTGAACCATTTGAAAAAAAATTTAAAACAAAGACTGAATTAATGGAGAATGTTTTGAAACAAAGAAGTGAACCATTCAACCTTCTTAACATCCAAGATCAAAATAATTTATCATCTTTTCTTGGCGCTAAAGTTTGGAAAATAGAGAACACTTGGCATGTTGAAAAAGAAATTTTTCCAGAAATAATCATTGAAGTCATATGGAATGACAAAACTGGGTTAGATATTAAATTTTCTGGTGAGAATCTTTCGAAAAATATAGATAGCTATCATATCGAATTTATTGGTATTTTCTTAATTAACCACATATTAAGATATATAACAGTAAATAATATAGACAGAGAATTACCCGATATTTGTTATATTATGTTCTCAAGATACTATACCAAAAATATTGGAAAGTGGGATCATAGAGTTAGATAGTATTTAAAGAAAGTAATTTTGATAAAAGTTATGTAGCAGTCCATAATATTGACCTGCCTTTTTTCCCTGCCCGGATAATTTTCTTTGAATTTTCTAAATCTGACATGACTTTCCAGATTTCAGAATTACTTAGTTTAAAATACCTCCTTAATTCCGGAGTTGTCATTTTTGTGCCATTTAATAAATTCGGAATTATTCTTTCGATTTCTTCAATTATATTCTCGTCAGAATCTTGAGCACTACTATCATCATCCTCAACAGTCTCCATTTCGGATATTATTCTGGAAGCAATTTTGTTTAATTGAATAATATTGTTTTCAAGATCTTTTGGTTTCATAAACAAGCAACACAGTTCTAAATCTCTAGGGAATGCTACAATATAAAAATTATCATATAGTATCGCTCTTGGTTTTTTAACTGATTCATTTCCACCACGGAATGCTAAATAAAAATTCATCGCAAAATCATCTAAGTTTACGCCTTTTTTATTGTTTTCGTATTCTTTTTTCCACTTAAGAAATGGACCGTCAATCATGTCAAAACCTATTAATGCAGCTCCGAAAATTTCATTTTCAGTAAAATTCATTCTTTTATTCTCCTCCTTATTGCTACTTTATCTAATTCTTTTTTAATAATATTCATTAATTTTAAACGTTCTGAAGGATTGATTGCGGTTAAGCCATAAGTTTTGATATGGAGTATATCCTCGACTCTTTTAAAATCCATTCGACCATCTGCTTTTACTAAATCTTGCTTATTCGCGATTGCAATGATTGGGCAATCTTTTCCCACGAAATGGCATGCATAATTAATCAATTCTCTAGAATTTAATACATTTCTTGGTGTTGAGTCTGTAACGACAAATATGATATCAGAGCCTAAAAGATAATCTCTAGAGTATGTTTTTAGATAACTCTGTTGACCTCCTAAATCCCATAATCTCAAAATATAATCATCAACTTTAATCGTTTTTAAATCTAAGCCATGAGTAGGGAAATATAATCGACTTATTTCATTTTTCGCTAATAATTTCGCTAATGTAGTTTTCCCCGTAGCGGGATATCCTATTAACGTTACTTTCGCCAGCTTTTCTATTTCAGAACTTAACATTTTAATTGATCAATCTATACATGATTTAAAAGAATATGAATTTGCGAAATATCCAGATATTACGAATCTAAATGGCAATAAGAATTTAAGACAATGATGGTTAATCTTTTTTAGAGTTCAAAATGAGTATAAGTTAATTTAAAAAATAATTCTAAGGTTTAATGAAAACCTTTTTTTTAAAAAAATAAAAAATTTTAAAGTAAATATTATCTACTTTTCAGAAGAAATTTTTTCATCCATTTTGGGAGGATAAATCCACCATACCAGCAGATAGCGCTTAGTATTAAAATGAGTCTAATAATTACTATTGTAGGCTCATTAAAAGGTACTGAAGCGTCCAATAATGCTCCGACTGAAAAAGCGATATACGCGACTATTAAGAGTTTCCCCTTAAGTTTTACTTCTGGATCCTTAGATTTTAGTGAAAGATTAGCAAATAAAAAGCCAGTAATTACAACAATTGCCAGAAATATTATTAAGAATATCATTATAAAAGATTTATAATTTACGTCCACCGGTCCATTCAATGCTCCTATCAAACTTGGATTCAAGAATAAGAAAACAAAAAATAAAACTTCAAATACTACTCCAATTACTCCAAAGATTGAAAAAATCAATTTACGCTTTTCAGTGTACATGAATTCTGTAAAAGCGAATAACCACAGAATAATAGCAAGAGGCACAAAAATATTTCCAATTAAAAAATAAACTTCTGAAGTGATACCTACTCCATTATTTAATGCTACTAAAAAAGAAATACTGGAGGGCCACCAAGGTTCGGATATAAAAATCCAAGTTGCTCCAACTAATAAATAAATCCTCTCTTTATACTTAAAAAATCTCGAGAGTATTATAAAACCAACTAATAAAGATATCGCTACAAAAATAATAGAAAATATTCCATTAACAGTATCTATAGGACTTAATGACATAAGCTTTTTTTTTTTTTTTTTATATAAATAAAAATTAAGAGATTTGCTTAAATAAATTTTTAATTTTTTAAGATAAATTATTGCCGTTGAACTTATAGGTTGTATAAAAATATTAATAAAATCAAAGATAATAATGTTGGGGCAATTAAACTTATTGTTAGTAGACTTTGTGAGACCTTAATACATGCATTTAGAGTATCTATTATTGTATTAAAATAAAGTGGGTTTCCCCAAATTTT
>JBHLNS010000096.1:0-3403 GCA_048941285.1 Promethearchaeota archaeon | reverse complement strand
AATTATCGAATATAGGGGTTCGTAGCAGGTGGAGCATAAAACAGAACATAAGTTATTATTAAAAGTATCAGCAATGATCCACATAGTGCAATATATATCTTTTTATTCCATCTCCAAATATTTTGCCCATCTAAAATACCGATAGGAATCATATTAAAGGTACCAAGCATGAAATTTAGATTTGCCGCTAAACAAATTAATAGATTAAGGGGATAAGTTGGAATTATAAAAGATATTATTAAGAGTATAGTACCAAATACTAGATTTACAGTGGGTCCAGCTGCTTTACATAAACCTGTAGTTCTATCAATTTTACTAAGACCCAAAACAACAACAGCTCCAGGTAGTGCTAATGATGGGAAACTTGATCCTCCAGTAGTTAAAGCATATAAATTAAAAACAACTCCAATAACAGTTAACATCATCCCGAACGATAATAATCTAAATTTTGTCTGAAGTCCAAAATGCACTGCTACTTGACGATGTCCTAATTCATGAAAGAAAAAAGCTGCAGCATAGAAACCAGCTAACATGAAAATAGCCCATTGATAACCTGGAGTATTAATCAAACCAGGAAAAAAAGTGATAATACCAATAATATACATTAATGATACTCCTATAACAAAATGAAAGAATTCTGATTTATGAGGTAGCAAAATGCCTTTAAAATTAATTCCTGAATCAGGATCAAATGCATCCACTGGGATTTGACTCTCTTGGCGATACCAAGTATATGTTCCATCTGTGGTCCCTCGAATTACCCCTGGAGTAGTGGATTGTTGGGATGTCTGTTCTTGAGAAATAGGAACTGTATGTGTCGGTTGACTATAAGTCGAGGTTATTGCTGGAGTTTGTTGGAAGCTAGTAGAACCTCTTACAATGCTACAATCGTGATTTTCTGGGTTTTTATGTCGTAAACAATAGCTATATCCACACTCACTACAATAAAAGGGATCTCCTATTATTTCATCCCCACAATGAGCACAATTTGCCATGATTAATACCTTATTTTAAAATTTTAATGAATTATTTTTTAATAAATTATAATAATTAAGATTTAAAATTTTATTGAGACTGATATTAGTTTATTATTTTCCTAAGTTCTTTAATTTTCTTTTCTTATTCATATTAATGCTAAATTAAGATAAATATATTAAGCTAAAGTTTACTATTTAATTAAAGTTAAAGAATTTATTGGTCTATGTTATGAGTGAAGATCAAAATAATGATGAGATATCATTGGATGAGGAACGTAAGAAATTAAAAGACTTGGGTGTCAATAGTACTTGGGGTATATTAACATCTGGAGAAAAGAAAAAGAAAAAACCCGAAGATGAAGAAAAACCTGCTTATAGGGGGTTTAAATAACAATCCTAATAGTCTTTTATTATTCCTAAGTGAAATTTCTATACTTCATTTAATCGGCTAATATGGTAATTTAATCAACACCAATTTGATTCATCAACCAAAAAATAAATAAAGTTCAAAATACTAATTTTAAATATTATCTATAGATTTAAGGATAATATAATATGACTCATAAGGTATATTGCCCTACCTGTGAAGAAATCGTCACATTGCGTAGAAAAAATTTTGATCATGTTTATCATGAAGTTTTGTGTTTTATGGTAATATTAACTTTAGGTTTGGGCTTTATAATTTACATTATCTTAAAATATGCTAAAAAACCAAATACTTGTCCTAATTGTGAGTCTGTATTTGATTTAAAAAATTTACCAACAGATATAGTTAATATTAATGAAGCTTTTGGTTCTAGTACTACATTTAGTTTACCTTAGTCTTCATCTTTTTATTACATCTGGGACAAGTGAGATCAATGTCGGTGAGTTCTTTTTTCATTATTGTTTTTTGGTATTTGCATTTTGTATTTGGGCAAATAAGGAGATATTTGCTCAACTGAATTAAAGGTTTTTCAAGAGATTTTTGTTGAATATCTTCAATCTGACTTTCTGATTTTTGATCGGATGCTTTTTTCTTCTTTTGCTTTTTTTCCTCATCTTCGGATTTGAGCCATTTGTCTAACCCCATTTATACTCACTTAAATATTTCTTATTTTGTTTTCATGAAGATTTAGGATGTTCAAGTACTTAATTGCTTGTTATGAACAAAACCTAATAATTAAAAAAGAGAAAAAAATAAAAAATTATTTATCAAAAATAATTAATTAAAAGACTTGAACGTTTCCTGCAATAAGTCTTTTTCTCAAATCAAAGAAACTCTCTTTATTAAGGTTTTCAGCGGAAACTTCTTCTGCTATTTTCTTTACTGAATCAAAGCTGACGTTATCTGCGGGGATCAATTCAATTGAATTAACCCAAGGGTCAGTTATGGGGCGCCCTATTTGAGATAATAGTTTAACATGTGCTTCTATTATATCTCCTTGCCCTCTTTTAATAATTTCTCTTGCTATTTCTGTGCCTAATACGTTATATAATTTTCCTACATGATTTATTGGGTTCTTTCCACATACCGCTTCTAAACTCATTGTTCTACAAGGAGTTATAAGACCATTCGATCTATTACCACGTCCTACTTCCCCATCATCACCTGCTTCTGCAGATGTGCCGGTAATAGTCAAATACATAATTCCTTTTTCTATGTTATCACCAACGTTTACTTGACATTTCACATCTCGTTCTGGGATAACATCTGCCGCTAAATCTAAAACTGCTTCTTTTATTTGATTAGTGCAACTAATATATTCGCTAGCGTCGTTGATATATTTGCTTACCATTGCAGCAGCAATAGTAATCCCAACTTCGTTCCCAATTCTCTCTACCATTACTTTAATGTCTTCACCTGAAGCTTTACATTTATCCTTAAATTTATTGGAATTAATTAATCTTTCTGCTTCTAAAGCTATTCTATCAACATCAGAATACGGGGCATATCCTACTCCAAAACTAGTATCATTAGCAAGTGGAACTTCTTCAGTATGATGAGATTGATCAAAAACTCCAGTTAAATCTATCGATCCTGGTCGAACCGCATAATCAAACTGGATATCTTTGTTTAAATCAAGGTTTCTAAAAATCTCTGAGAGAACTTGACGTTGTGTTTCGATACAAATAGTGGGAATTGGAACATATTCGAGTCTATTTGTACCATCCCCACATTCCGTAAGGATTTGATTTATAGCTCGCCCAACAATTAAAAAATATTGTGGTTGGATAATCTGACCTCCACCAAATTCTGGTCTTGCAGTACCTCCAACTAGGGCAGCCTTATCGACGTTATGATGATACACCCTTCCAAAATTCTCAAGATAGTAAACACATAACGCTCTAGAACAAGCATCGGCAACAGCATCACAAACAGTGTCAGGATGTCCAATCCCTTTCCTTTCAACAAGTTCTGGGAATTCGCTTTTTTCAATAGGTAA
>JBHLNS010000069.1:0-14259 GCA_048941285.1 Promethearchaeota archaeon | reverse complement strand
CATTGTAGATTCTGAATGTGCGGGGGGTTGTCAAGCCTGCGCTGATGTTTGTCCTAGTGGTGCAATCACAATTCCAGAAAAATCAGATAAGGGATGGGAAACAGTCCCAAATGTCGTTGTAGATAAAGAAAAGTGCATTTTTTGTGGGTCATGCGACAATGCTTGTCCAACGGGAGCTGTGAAATTAAAAATCACAGAGATTAAGACTTCAGGAGAATTTAGCAAGATGTTCTGGGAACCACTTATAGAGAGAATAAAAACATTAAGGTGGAGTGAAAAGAAAGAGGAGTAAGGAAATGAGTATTAATAATCTAATTTTAATAACTTGTCGTACAATTAATCAAGGTGTTGCTCTAGAAGGTGGAAAGAATACAAAGGAAAATGTTAGGGCTGCTGGAATTTGTGCATTTGATAAGGAAGATTTTAAGAAATTAGACTGCCTTGTAGGGACACCAGTTAAAGTAATTACCGATCATGGTGAAGTTGTTGTCTATTCAACAATTTCGGAAGAAGGCCCTCACCCTGGTATTATTTTTATACCAATGGGTCCCTGGGCAAATCAAGTAGTAAATCCTGATTCCCAATCATGTGGCACTCCTACTTATAAAGGGATGAAAGCAAGAGTAGAAGTAGCACCAAATGGGAAAGTATTGGACGCTGTAAAACTAATAAAATTATTGAGGGAAGCATAAATATGGCTGCTAAGAATGTTAAAACAGTTAGAGATGTTATTTGTCCCTTCTGTGGGACTTTATGTGATGACCTTGAGGTAGATGTTGATACAAAAGAACAAAGGGTTATAGAAGTACGTAATGGATGTCAAATTGGAACGAAGAAATATTTTTCCTCAAATCCTAGCGAACACCGCTATGATAAACCATTAATTAAAGATAATAATTCTTTTAAAGAGGTATCATGGGATGAAGCTATTGATAAAGCAGCGGATATTTTAATTAAAGCTAAAAGACCCTTGCTTTATGGATTTTCTAGTACTGAATGTGATGCTCAAGGTAAAGGTGTAGAATTAGCAGAAATGTTAGGAGGTATTTTAGATAATACCGCTTCGGTATGCCATGGTCCATCATTATTAGCAATTCAAGATGTAGGAGCACCTACTTCAACCTTAGGTGAATATAAAAATAGAGCAGATCTCGTAGTATTTTGGGGGAGTAATCCAGTTCATGCTCACCCAAGACACTTGGGTAGATATAGCGATTTTGTACGCGGTTATTTTAGAAAAGATGGTACAAACGATAGATTTATTGTGGTAGTTGATCCTAGAAATACAAATACCGCTCAATTAGCTGATATGCATATCCAAATAAACCCCAGCGAAGATTATGAATTATTAAATGCCATTAGAGCAACATTAAGAGGTGTTGAATTGGATGGAGACATAATCTCAGGGGTACCAAAAAATAAAATTATAGAATTAGTCAATGCATTAAAGTCATGTAAGTTTGGAGTAATCTTTTTTGGAATGGGACTAACACAAACCTTATCTCATCATAGAAATATCGATGCTGCTATCTGCTTAGTTCGTGAACTAAATGATCATACAAAATTTCTACTAACGCCTATGAGGGGGCATTACAATGTTGCTGGAGCAAATCAAGTGTTTTCATGGCAAACTGGCTATTCTTATTCTATAGATTTTTCTAAAGGTTATCCTCGTTATAATCCAGGTGAATTCTCCTCGGTAGATGTTCTACTTAGAGATGAAATTGATGCTTCTTTAATCGTAGCCTCAGATCCCGCGAGTAATTTCCCTGCTGCGGCAGTGAAAAATATGTTCAAGCATCCATTAATTACAATTGAACCTCATCATACTCCAACATCAGTGAATTCAGATATAATATTACCGCCAGCAATAGCTGGAATAGAATGTGAAGGTACAGCATATCGGATGGATAGTGTTCCTTTAAGGTTAAGAAAAGTTAAAGAAGCACCTGGTGAGTGTTTAACAGACAAATTAATTCTAGAGAAATTAGTAGAAGCAATAAAGAAAAAAAAAGGTGAATAGTGAAATGGCGGAAATCAAATTAAAACTAAAAAAAAAACCTATATATCCCTTAGAAGCTGACACGATTACTCCAGATAAATTTGCTGGAAAAAGTGCTGCTGACATAAAGAAGTTAACAGTATATCATGGAAACGAAGAAAAAACTATAGGGGACTTTTTTGACGTTAGTGGCAGTGCAGGGGAAGTGAATGAAATTAAAATTATAATTGATGGAGATCTCTCAAATGTTAAAAGAATAGGAGAAAAAATGAGTAGTGGAGAAATTGTGATAAATGGTAATGTAGGAATGCATGTTGGCAATAATATGTCTGGAGGAAAAATACTAGTAAATGGGAATGCTGATGACTGGGCAGGAGCTATGTTAAAAGGTGGAGAATTAGAAATAACTGGAGATGCGGGACACTATGTTGGAGCTGCCTATAGAGGATTTTGGAAGGGTATGGAAAATGGAATAATAAAAGTTAAAGGTAAAATAGGTAATGAGGCATTATCATGGGCAAATGGCTCAAAACCAGGAAAGAGGTTTCCTACATTGATTTGTGGTGCGGCTAGTTCATTCCTAGGTGTCCATAGTCATGGAGGAACCATTATTGTTGAAGGTGATTGTGATAGATGTGTTGGAGCAGACCAGGTACGAGGTACTATTATTGTGAAAGGTAAAATATCAAGAATACTCCCTTCTTATAAGAAACTTGGTCAAGTAAAAGAAATTGAATTAATGAATGGAGATAAAATCAATGGGGATTTTGTTGAATTTAGCGGAGATCATTCAGTTGAAAAAAATCATTCTAAAATTGATAAAAAAACTGGTAAAATTTCAAATAGTTCTAATGGCAGATTATATGTTGCTGCTTAAATACTAGGCTGAGAATAACTTTTTTATTAAACAAAATAAACAAATAACTGTTTAAATTTAAAAAAATATTACAAACAAATAAAGGTTATAATTATTTAAGATCACTTTAAAAAATAATTTTAAATGAGGAACAAATTTCATGAAGCATAAAACAGGAATTATTTTATTAATTATCGGCGGAATATGCATGATCTTAGGTTCTGTAGTTGGAAGTATTAAAGTATTTGAATCTCTTTATGAAATGGCCGCAGCTCAATGGCCTGATTTCGAACCCTTTTTTAACGTGATAGTTAACGTCATATTTAGGTGGATTGCAGATCTAGGAGGAATAGCAGTCATTGCTGGAGCAATATTGATTGCATTAGGTGCAGTAAAGTTTGGGAAATTTATAATATGGATTGGGTTAGCTTTCGGTACAATAGCTTTAATTATCTGGATAATTACTCAAGTAGTAAATTTCACTGGAATTGTGATTGGCCCACCATATGACCAAATTCTGGATGATCTTTATAATAACTTCAACTATGGCTCCGGTTTGGGTTTTCTGGGGGTAGTTATAGCTATAATAGGTCGAGCTTTTGTAAAAAGAGTAAAATCACCGAAAGTTAAGGAAGAAGAAGTCGAAGAGGTCGAAAAAATCGAAGAAAGGGAAGAGTTAGAAGTTAGACCACCAGTACCGTTTCAAGAAATTTTTTGTCCAAATTGTGGCTCATCCCTACCATTTAATGCTGAGTTCTGCAGTGAATGTGGATTTACGATTGATAGAATATAAATTTAAAAATATTTTTTCTTAATTATTTTTAATAAAATCCCTATATTTTAAATGGAAATTGTTAAATATCAAATTTTACTTCATAGAGTTTATGAAGGCGAATTTATTTAATGTTAAACAATATAATGATTCTATAGGCTTATCTTCAATCGTAGATCTATACAACCAAATGGTTAAATATTTAAATCCTGAAACAACATTACACATAACTGAAGAACTTGCTCGCACTTATCTAGGGCAAGAAACCGTATTTTCAAGAGATTATTTAATTTTTGAAAATAATCAAGGGAAAGTTATTGCTTTTACTGGTTTATCACATCTTCCAATGGTCAAAGATGCTTATGTCGCCGTTTATGCAGTACAACCAGAATATATTGATTCAGAACTCCCTGGAGAATTAATTGATGCTACTTTGGATCTTAAAAACAAGTTAAATATTTCAAAATTTTTATTTCAGACAATGGGAGATCTATCAGCTCCCTTTGACAAGAAATTAGAAAATTTAGGTTTTAGTCCGGTTAATTACACTTGGTCAATGCGATTAGATAACTTCGACTTATGTTCACACCCAAGGATTCCAGAAGATATCAGAATTAAGATTCTAAAAGAAATGGATGATTTTGCAGGAATTGTTAATATATTAAATGAAGCTTTCGCAGATTCTTTTATGTATAAACCGATTACTAAAATTCGATGGAAGAAAATGACAGAAACTGCTAAAAAAAATCATATTATTGAACATTGTGTTGCATTTGAAGATGATAAATATATTGGAATATGTGATATTTATCTAAATCCTGAACAAGATCAAAGTGGATTAATTGCAAATTTTGGTGTTCTTCCGAGTCATCAACACCGAAAAATTGGGAGTGCTCTACTCGCAACTAGTATTGAAACCCTTCGTAAAAAAGGATGTAAAACAATTAAATTAGGTGTTGATACTAAAAATGAAAAAGCTTTAGAACTCTATAAGAAATTTGGATTTTATATAAAGCCAAATTTAACACAAAGAACATACCAAATTAATTGATTATATTGAATTTTCAATCACCTATATTTCATGGATATAATTCTTTTTTAACACATTATATTTAAGAAAAATAGCATATACAAATCATATAAATATAATTTAAAAAATCATTTTGATTGGTTATTCTTGTTCAAAAGAAAAGTAAAGATTTTACGAGTATCTAAAGGAAAGAAAGAAAATATAGAAGATATCATCTTATATGAGACCCCTGTTGATATATATGTAAATTCTAAACCAATAGCAAATATAATTTGCCTTGCTAAAGACTTAAAAGAGCTCTGTATTGGATTTCTATTTTCAATAGGGATAATTAATTCAATGGAGGATATTAAGATTATCGAAGTAAATGAATTAGAGAATTCAATTTTCGTAGAATTAGATGATCAAATTGATTTTAACCTAGAAAACATTGATATTAATCCGATTAGTCGTGTAATTGATACCACTTGCGGTATACCTTCTCCATGGCGTAATATTATTAAAGAAAGTTTAGAAAAATCTAATATTAAAGATAAACTTGCCTCAAAAAATTATATAAGAATTAAAGCAAATACTATTTTTTCTGCAATAAAACTAATGCAAATAAATACTCCTCTTTATCGGGAAACAGGAGGATGTCATGGAGCAGCAATTTTTGATCTTAAGGGAAATTTATTAAGTGTAAAAGAAGACATTGGTAGACATAATGCCATTGATAAAGTTATTGGGGAAATGTTATTAAAACAAACTAGCTTTGATGATGTTTTTCTAACCTCAACAGGGCGTTTAACAGGAGATTCAGTTCTAAAAGCAATAAGAGCTAAAATTCCTATTGTTGCTTCTCTTTCTGCAGCAATAGAGTCCGGGATTCGATTAGCTTTTGCTTATGGAGTCACATTGATTGGATTTGCACGTGGAGCTCGGATAAATATCTATACTCATCCCGATAGAATAGAAATTTAACGTCTAAATCTAAATTTTCCAAATTCCTTCTTCATAAATAACAGTATTATCCGCAATAATTTTCGAACCTGGCTTTGTCATATCTTTTAATATATCCCAATGAATGGCACTTTCATTTTTAGAGCCTAATTCTTTAAATCCATCACCAAGCGCAAGATGAATTGTTCCGCCCATCTTTTCATCGAAGAGTATGTTTTTAGTAAATTGAGTAATACCTCGATTTGTTCCAATCGCAAATTCTCCTAATCTATCAGCATTTTCAATTTTCATTATCTCCTTTAATAAATTATCACCAATATCTGCGGAAGCTTTTATTACTTTTCCATCTTTGAATTCTAAGTAGATATTGTCAATTTCGTTTCCCATATATATTCCTGGATATGTAAACCTAATATGACCATTTACTGAATTTTCTAATGGACAACTACAAACTTCACCATCTGGTAAATTTTCTTTTCCACAACCGTTGTCCCACTTTCTACCTTTTACAGAAAATATTAAATCTGTATCTTCTCCTAAGACCCGTATTTTATCAATTTTACTTAAATAATTGACATATTTTTTTTTGATCTGATTCCACTTTTAGCCATTCTGAAATAGGATCTTCTTGATCCAAAAATAAAGATTTCATAATAAAATCAGCATAAGAAAAAAGATCCATATTTGCATCTTGGGCTAAAGAATTACAGGGAAAGGGAACTCCAACCCATCTTGCTTCTCTTCGTGCTGATCTTTTATAAAAGATATCCCATAATTCTTTTATTTCTGGTGATCCGTAGCGTCTAGTAATTAATTGAGGATCAATAAGACTTAGATTTTTCGTATTATATTTTGCTATAATAACAATCATACAATCAAATTCTTCATGGATTTGTTTTCTTACACTGTCTACATATGTTAATTGTTCCTGAGTAGCATATTTGAAGAATAATTCTTCTAGACCTTCAATAAATGGTAGTAAGAGGGGATGTCCACCAGCTTTTATAATTTCTACATATAGAGCTCGAAAAAGTTCTTCGGCAATAGTTGGACCTAATATAAATATCCTATCTCCTTTTTTTACTTTGAGAGAATAATTTACTGCTAATCCTGCTAGTTTCTCAAAGAATGGATTTATCATGATCGATATTCTTTATGTTAATTTTTTACTTTTTTTTTATTTTATTAATAATACAGTATTTTTTGATTTATTTAACAAATTTTTTAATTTAATTTTAATAGATCAATATATTATTAAATGAAAATATATGTCATCTAATATAAGATAATAGAAAGATGAAATGATATGGCTAAAGCAGAAGAATACAAAATGTTTCAAGGATGTGTTATAGGCAACAGAATTCCATTTATAGAAGCTTCAGCAAGAAAAGTGTTTGATAAACTCGGAATAAAAACTTCTGATGCCGCATTTGCTTGTTGTCCAGACCCTGTTGGATTTAATAGTACTGATCATCTCAGCTGGATGGCGATGGGCGCACGAAATCTCACTATTGCTGAAGCTGAGGGAAAAGACATAATTTCTTTATGCAATGGGTGTTTCCAGACATTAAAACTTGTGAATCAAGAACTAAAACAAGACGAGCATGAAAAAGAAAATATTAATAAAATTTTAAAAATAATTGGGAAGGAATTCAAGGGAATAATTAATGTAAAGCATTTTGTTGAAGTGTTACATGAATATAAAGATAAAATAAAAGAAAATGTAAAGAATGAGCTAAGTGAACTAAAAGTTGCCTGTCATACTGGATGTCACTATAATAGACCATCAGAGAAGGTTCAAACTGATGATCCTATGCATCCTGTTAAGTTAAGAGAGATAGTTGCTGCTACAGGGGCAACACCAGTTGATTACGAAGAAGAAATGCTTTGTTGTGGTACTGGTGTGGGAAATTCAGAAGAAGAACCTTCGATGCAGATATTATCAAATAAATTAGCGAGTGCGCATAATGCTGGTGCTGAGGCAATAATTGTAAACTGTCCCGCTTGTTTTCAACAATTTGATAATAATCAGAAAAAAGCAGGAGAATATAACATCCCTGTTTTATATATAACTGAATTATTAGCTCTAGCATTTGGAGAAAATTCTGAGGATCTTGGTTTAAAGTTTCATCGAACTAGATTAACTTCATTTTTAGAAGAAAAGGGTTTAAAATAAAATCTGAAATTTACTTTTAATTTTCTTTACTTTTCCAACTCTTTTATAACTTAAGAAACAGTTCACATTCTAGATGTTTTGAATTAATGATTCTATTTCTTTCGATATATTTTGGGGCATATTTTTTAAAAATCCCTGAGAAGATTTAGGATTTCCACCCCCCTTTCCTCCATAGTTTTTGATTAATTTTTGTAACAATTCGTTAGTATTTACTTTTTCACTTGGAGAGAGTAATCTTATTTTATTCTTTTCAAATTTTAGAATTATAAGAGAATTTGGAGGAAAGTTTTCTAAGGATTTATTCAATATCTTAATATCAACGTTAAATTCAATAAAAAATAGTAAAATGTCATTGATAATTTTTAAAGGTGATTTAGAAATTAATTCTAATAACTTAATAGATAAGTCTTTGTTTTGTTCTTGCATATTATGCATACTTTCTAATTGCTTATTAAGTAAATCTTTAAATTTAAAGATGGGAGAGTTAATATCGTTAGCTAATGTAATTAAATCTATATTCAGGTTTGAGCTCATTTCTAGGGCTTTATTTCCTACGGTATATCTAATTTCATTTCCCTTTTTAAATTCATAAATAAAAATTTGACCTATTTCAATGCTGTTTTTAACATGTGTTCCACCGCAACATACTAAATCTAAATCTTTAATTTCCATTAATCGTATTAAAGGTTCCTCTGGGATAGTACTTCTTATTTTATTAGATATCTCATTGGTTTCAGCATGGGTTATTATACTTGCTTTTATTTCCAAATTGTTTGAGTTGCATATTTTGTTAATTTCAGTTAGGATCTCTTTTAATTGCTTAGAGCCTATTTTTTGAGAGATATGGAGGAAAACCTCTTCGAAATTAAGTATGGCACGAATAGTATCAATATTGTATTTATTTTTTAATACTGCCGAAAATATATGCTGAGATGTATGAGCTTTCATTATTCCATATCTATGTTCCCAATCAATTTCTCCTTCAATTATATCTCCTATATTAATCTTATTTTTAGAGTCCGAAGATATATGATGAATTATCTCTTCGATTTCTTTAGTTACCTTATTTACCCTAATTTTTTTTCCCCCAAAAAATAGAATTCCCTGATCACTTGCTTGATTACCACTCTCGGGATAAAATAATGTTTTATCTAATATAATCCCTTCATCCGTAGTTGCTATAACTTTTGCTTTGAATTTAATTTGATAAGCATTTTCCCAATATAATTTTTGAGTCATAATTAGAATGATCCTTATTTATAGTTCTGATTTTTACAAAGACTATAAAACTATATCCAATAATAATCAACTTTATTTCAAATTTAAGATCATTTAAGTTGATCAATAATGATGAATTTTTAAGAATTGTCTGATGAAAGATTTAAAAATCTTCCTGATTTTCAATATAAACCGCATTATACTGATGGTCTTAAAGGTATTAAAATACTTCCATCTAGTTTAATTTATATAATTTCTCCAAAAAGGTTAAATCCTTCAACTTTTAATATTCTAACTTTTACAAATTTACCATACTCACCAGTATATTGATTGATAAAAACATTTTTATAAGCATAATTTCTCCCAAAAGCTTGATTTGGAATTACTCCTTTGTGAAGAATTAACACTTCTCCTTCCCAATTTTTCCAATATTCATTCATATTATACAAACTTAATCGAAAGATTTTTGTAAGTCTAATAGATCTTTCTTTTATAGTCCTACTATCCAATTGTTCCATTTTTTTTGCTTTAGTGTCTGGACGCGGTGTAAACTTTGATATATTCAAAATTTCGGGTTTTAACCATTTAATAAAATTTATCGTTCGATAGAAATCATACTCAGTTTCTCCAGGAAAACCGCAGATTATATCTGTAGAAACAGTTAAATTTGGGAATTCTGTTCTCAAAATTTCAATGTTTTCAATTATATCTGAAATTATATATTTTCTCAACATTTTCTCTAAAATTTTATTACTTCCAGACTGAATTGGAATATGAAGAAATTGGTATACTTTTCGTTGCTTGAAAATTGTTATTAACTGGTCTGTATTTTTAATTAAAAAACTTGGATTAATCATTCCTACTCTCAAATAAAATTTATAATCTAAATTAACAATTCGAGTAACCAGATCAGATAATTGAACCCCATTATATTCATAAATACCACAATCTTGCGAGGTTAGATATATCTGTTTAATTCCTTGCTCTAATTGATGATTAACATTTCTAATAATCTCTATGGGGTTATAACAATTTAACTTCCCTCTTGCATTTTTTACACAACAATATGTACAAGAACCTAAACAACCTTCAGAAATTGGAATTATACCCGTGATTTTTCCAGGAGGATGATCAATATAATATTTGGATTTATCGATTGATATAGCTGTTTTCAATATAAGATTTCGTTTACCATTCTTAATTTCTTGAAGTATTTCTGGAAGATCTGAAATGTTATTCAAATCAATTATCGCTGCGAAGGAAGGAATTATACTTTTAATGACTTTAATATAATCTCGTGCTATATGGGGTAAACAGCCAGCAATAATTATATATCTATTTGACTCATTTTGAAATTGATTATGCAAATGTTTTAAACGAGCTTTTATTTTATTTTCAGTTTGTTCCTTGACAGCGCAAGTATTGATAATTATGAATTGGGCTTTCTCCAAAGAAGTTTGAGAGTAATTCGCTTTTTTAAGAACATTTATGATTATATATGAATCTGCTTTATTGGATGTACATCCATATGTCTCAATATAAAATGAATTTTCTTCCACGTTATTCCAATTTTAAAAAATATAATAGTTTATAAAAAGAACTTGATTATTAGGTATTAAAAACGTTTTTTAATTAAAATAATCTATTAAAAAAAAAATAGATATTATTTATTTGAAAGTTGAGTAAAATGACAAAGAAAATCACATATGCTTATTGTTCAGTGTGTAAAAAAGAAGTTGAAAAATCTGTTAGAAAACCATTAGATACAATGCAAAAGTTACTCTGGGGGATAATAATTGTAGGTACAATAGGAATTGGAGCTATTGCATACGGAATTTATTTATCAAATAGACCAAAAACTCATTGTCCTACATGCTTTACTAAACTAGAATATTCAGATAAACCTTTTATAAAGCCAAAAAAGAAACCCGAAGATATGACACCTAAAGAAAGAGTACTAGATAAAGCTGGATTAAGAAAAGAAGAACTTGAGATACCTGAACGACCTAAAAAGAAATCAGAAGCACGTAAAAAGAAAATAGAAGAGGATAAAAAAGAGAAAAAGTTATCATGTCCTTATTGTGGAGCAACTTTAGATGAAGAATATGCTGTTTGTCCATTCTGTCAAGTAGCATTAAAAACATAGAAAAGCACGGAGAAATCAAAAAATAATCTTTAACTTATCAAATAACTAATAAAAATAAATAATAGTAAAACTAATTATTAAAATATATATTTTTCAAAACCTGAACTAAATTTAATTTAAAATATAATAGGATAAGATAAACATGCCGCGAGCAGCTCGTAAAGCTCCTGTTAGAGTGCCAGATCCATTGGATTTATATTCCACATGGGATATTAGAATCGCAAAAATAATATATTATGGTCTTATAGTTGCTACTGCTATTGTTGTACTTGGAATATGGTTTGTTATAATTACATCTGTGATTCCAGGCCCCGCTTGGATAGCATTTTTAGCCCTTCATCTTGGATTTCAGATAGCTATAATAGCTGGTGTAGTCACAGGACACTTATTTTTATTGGTTCTATTCTATACGCTGTTTAGAGGGGGTATGGTAAAACTATGTAATGCGTTATTTAAAGATCGACGATTAGCAAAAAAATGGGAAGATTATTCTACGCTAAGATTACTTGTTGGTACTGCATTATTTAGTTTATATGTTACTTTAATTGCTCTGTTAATTGGTTTTCTTCCTTATGCATTTTGGAATGCTCTATGGAATTTATGGCTAGATATGTTAGAAATTTTTTCTCCCAGTTTATGGATCTTGTGGGTAGGGGGTATGATCTTTTTAATTATAGGAATTGTTTTTCTTGGATTCGTGCTATGGAATCATGGTGTATTCTGGGTTCTTAAACATGTAAAGACAATAGAAGATGAAATTGAAGTCGAAGAACGTATAAAGAAAGAAGCTTTAAAAGAAATGGATGAAAGGACGCTTCAATCGATTTATAAAAAAGAAACTGGTAAGAAAGCAATACACAGAGGAAAAGAAACTAGAGGCTATATTGAGTGGAAAAAAGAGCAGATGGTAGGCTAAATATTATCTAAATATTTTTTATTATCTTTTTTTTAAATTCTTATATAAATTTTAAAATGTACTATATTCTAATACCAACTCATAAAAAATTATTATTTAAAAAAAAGTAAAAAAAGAATTAATTTAGTAGAATAAATATTATCTTCTCATCATTCGTGGGTTTCTGAATAAAGTTAATTCATTTCTGGGGATTTTGTAATCTGTTGTTGCTGTTTTTTTCATCTTTTTATAGAGTTGTTTAATCATTTTCTCGGTAATTCTCATGAAATTACAGACACACCCAAATAAGATCATATGCATTACAAACATCTTATCTTTTGCATAAGTCTCATCAAAGATTTGAATTACAAAATTTTTCTGTACTCTTTGGCCATCAACTCGAGCTATTTTTTGATCACCAATATAAATCCAATAATTTCTTCCAGGTCCTACAATTCCTTTAGCTCGAACAACTTGGAGTTTATCATCATTTTGTTCTGGAAGTAATGGCCATGCCCAATATGTACCCACTAATCTCCATCCTCTTACAACTCGTGCTAAATATATAGTTCTAGGGACTTGCATAATGAACACGGGAGCAGGATGCTTAATTTCATAGCTTTGGATTAATGAATGGGATACACTTAATTCGACACCTCCTTTGAAATTTCCCCCCTTAGCCGTTTTTGCATCTGTTACTTTTTCTTCCATTATCGTGAATATACGACAAGTTAGCCTTTTCTCTTCAAGAGGTTTTTCTTCCCAATCGTCCTTACTAAATGCGATTATGTATTTTTTTTCTCCATCTTCTTCTACAACTCCTTCAATATCAAAATTCTTGCTAAACCATCGGGTTTTTGCTTGATATTTAAGTTGCTGGTGTACTCCTAATTCTTCATCATGTAATCGAGTACGCCAAAAATTTACTTTCAAATCTTTATAAACCGCTTTACTAGGTTTTGGAGCGGCTTCAGGGGTAGCAGCAGCTTGTTTTGATGGTTTTTTAACTTTTTTTTTAGTTGGAGTTGCTCTTGTCTTTTCTCGAGGTTTCTTTGCTGCTTTTTCTGCAGCTTTTTCAAGTTCCTCAATCGCTTCTGGTGGTACTTCTTCTTCTGACATAATATCACATCTGTTATTTATTTTTCAAAAAATTTTATTGTTAAATTTATTTTCATTTAGATAGTTAATATTTTTTACGTAAAACTATAGCTGTGTTATAAAATCATTTAAAATTTCTTATATATAAGATTTTTGAATATGACTAAAAGTATATAGAAATTATTAAAATCGAACTTCACATCTATCAGAATCGCAAAATTTCTCTCCAATTGCTCTATCCCTTGTATCATCTAAATTAAATAGATTGAGTTTAGAGATCATTTCTTCATATTCTTCTTTTGTTATTTCTTCATAAGGTGCTTGTTTATATCCATGTTCTTTTATTGGCAAGAAACTTACACTTTTCAACTTATCTTCATAACACTCAAGAACGTGCTTAATTTGATCTGCTTCCTCTTCTTTAAATGTTATTGTTATTGAAACTTGATTATCTGACCAATACTTTTGGTATGCAGCGGCATTTTCAGCTTGTTCCCATATAGATACTTCATTTTTTGAACGATCAAAGTATTTTTCATGAATAGGAAATTCAGCTACGACTGTATTAGGGGAATATGAATCATCTTCAATCTTATATCCCGCAATTCTAATAGGCTCTATTAAATCAGAATTTTTAGAAAGGCGGATTCTCCTTATATAATATTCTGAATGTGGATAATGAATACCAGGAGGGACACCTGGAAGGAGGCTAACAGTTCCACTTGGCTTTACCGTTGTTATTTTGATTGAACGTGGAATGCATAGCCATCCAGAATATTGCTCATCTAATTCCTGTAAATAGTTATATGCCCGACCGCACCATTCTAACATTCTTCTCCTTCCATGTCTTACAAAGGCTTCAATAATTCCCGTTTGTGATATCCCCATCCGTCTATTCTTTAACATTACTGCATTAGTTTCTTGCCAATGAGTATTAACAAGAGTCACTGATTTCGAATATAGATATGCATATTTTAAGGTATCTTGATATTCTTCATAAGATTCATGTCTTGATGGAAAGGTTTCTACAAGACAACATAATTCGAATGATTCTAGAGTTTGCTCGCCACACGGATTGACTCCTGCAGCTTTAGCATCTTTGAAATTAGGGGGATCACCCATTC
>JBHLNS010000017.1:0-56466 GCA_048941285.1 Promethearchaeota archaeon | reverse complement strand
TGGCTCTCTTAGGCTCGTTACTATAGCGGAAAAGCCAAGTTTTGAAGAAATTAAAAGAGCTAGAGATTTAACACAGAAATATATCAAACTAGAAGGAGTGCATATCAATATGATTATACCAGAACCTAAAAAATGTGATTTCTGTTCAAAAGTCAGGTCGCAACAATTAAAATACACTTCAGAAATTGTAAAAGAATTTAAAAAATTAAAAATTTGGAAATCAGAAAAACTCAGAGAAGAACCTCTTGGATTAGATGGTTTGAAAGCTCTCGCTTATGAGGTTTACGGAGAAAAAGTTAATGCCGACGATATTTTAAATCCAAAACCATAATAAAATGGTATTCTTCACTAAATTTATCAAATTATCTGTAAATTAATTTTAGAAAGCCCCATTTAACTTCTAGTTCTGGCTCTTTGGGATTAGCATGATCATTTTGTGTTTAATTGGAATCAGAATGGGCTTTAAAAACAACTGGAACCCTTATAATGAAAAGGATAACATTAAACATACGAAAATAAGACTATATAAATGAATTCTAACGTTAATTGCAATTATCTTTTTAAGAATGCACTACTTATTATAAAATTTTATTCTATAATATTCTTTTTTTAAAATAATAAAATATAGAAATAATAAATGATTATAAGATACACGAGGTTAAGAATTGGATGAAACCAGAGATTTATTACTTTACAGGAACAGGAAACTCTTTGATAGTAGCCTGTGATGTAGCAAAAAAAGTAGATGGTATTCTTATATCTATACCTTCTTTAACAGACAAAAATACTATAATATCTAAAGCTGAGATGATCGGAATAGTTTTTCCTGTCTATTATGCAATTTTTGGAGGAGTTCCCCTCATTGTTGAGCAATTTGTAAAAAAGATGAAAAATCTTGATTCCAAATACATATTTGCAATTTGTACCCACGCAGGTGGACCAGGAAGAACAATTATATATTTAAAAAAATTGCTCCAAAATCAAGGCGGAGAACTAGATGCAGGATTTACTGTAATGATGAGTGTTCCATATTCTCCAGGAGTAAAAATTAAAAGAGCAATTTTTAACAAAAAAATTAGAGCTCAAGAAGAAATCGTAAAAGATTCCGAAAAGCAACAGGAATTATACAAAGCATGGTCAGAGAAACTCGAGTTAATATTAAACCATATTAATAATCATAATAAAGGTATATTTGAGACGACTCCATCCTTTACTAAAATAATTTCTTCTCCTTTACGCTCCTTATCAAAAATTACATTCCGTTCTCGGTATAGAAAACTAGCAAAAATCTCTACAGATAAATCTAAATATTCGTTTGAGGATTTTATTCGTCTCGCTGACAAAAGTTTTGAAGTTAATGAGAATTGTAATGGATGTGTAATTTGTGCTCAGATTTGTCCAGTAAATAATATAAAGATCATTGAGAATAGACCAAAGTGGCAACATCACTGTGAAAATTGCTATGCTTGTTATGTTTGGTGTCCAAATGATGCAATCTATGGTGAAATTGTTGCTTATAATAAAAAATATCATCACCCTGATGTAAAAGTGTCTGATATGATAAAAAATAAAAATTTGTTTGTCTAATATTTAGTATCATATCTAAATTTTCTTTTCAATCAATTAAAAGGGAATTTGTGTACTATCATAATAAAAAAATTGTTTATTAATCTAAATTAAAAGAATCAATACTTTTCTTTAAAACACCTTCAAACTCTTCCAGAAATTAAGTAGTTGCTTTACATATATTAAAATAGGATTTTAAAATCGAAATTTACTCAAACAGCAATAAAGGATAGAATTTTGGATATAGAAAACTCAATATTTACTATACTACTGCTTTGAAGTAATAAAAATTAAAATCTCAGGCATTTATTAATAAAAGAACTCAATGATGTCCATAGAAATACTTATTTTTTACAATTGAAAAGAGAAAAGAAGAAACCTGAAAAATAAATAATTGTTATGATTTTTTAACAGAAATTTCAACCTCACAGTATGGATCTCCTAATGGGATTTTCTTCTTATGTTCTAAAATGAATTCTTGTTCCGGAAAAGCTCCTTTTAGCAAGCCTCTAATACTTGCTAGTGTGACTTTGTGACAAGGTATTGCATCCTGAGCCCATACTTTCTGAACCATTCTCCAAACTTCACATTCTAAAACTCTGTGAATTATTTTACTTTTACTAATAACTTCTATTTCTGAATTCATATTCATAAGTTTATGTTGGATCTTCATTAGTTTTGGTAATGTTTGAGAGAAATCGCCCTTCAAATTTATTATTGAAGCGATTTTCTTTCCTAACCTTTCAGAGAACATCTCCCATGCTTTTATATCTAACTCTGTCGCCGTTTCCAAGCCAAGTTTCTCTGCTGAAGCCATGAACCAGGCACCATCCAACCTAAGAAAAGAATATCTCATCAATTTAAGCAAATCTTCTAAATTTAAATCTATATTTTCTTTCATATTTACCAATAATTGAAATTCTTTAAGGAACCTGGAGTTAAAAATGAAAGTTAGAAATTTTTAACCCATTTTATTATTATATAAATCTTTCATTAAAATTAAGGTATTATAAAAAAAATAACGCTTCTAATAATGCCAAAAAATAAATTTGGAATTTATATCGCTAATTATGGTATAACCAATGATCCTCAAGATTATGTTGATTTAGCAATTTTAAGCGAGAATAATGGCTGGGATGGGTTCTTCTTATGGGATCATGTCTTCTTTTCCTCAAATAAAATGCAAGCATTTTTAGATCCATGGATAATTTTATCAGCAGTTGCAGTAAAAACAAAAAGAATTAAATTAGGAACAACAGTCACTCCTTTGGCAAGAAGAAGACCATGGATAATTGCAAAAGAAGTATCTACTCTTGATCGCTTATCAAAAGGAAGAATGGTTTTAGGGATTGGTTTAGGAGCTGATTCAGATTTTAGTAATTTCGGAGAAAATACTGATCGAGTAATCAGGCGTGGAAAATTGGATGAATCTTTACATATTTTAAAAGGTTTATGGGCTAATAAGCCCTTTAAATTTAAAGGAAAGTTTTTTAATATTAAAGAAGTAGAATTCTTTCCAAAACCTTTTCAAGAGAAAATTCCGATTTGGGTTGGTGGAAATTGGCCCTATAAGAAACCATTTCAGAGGGCAGCCCAATATGAAGGTGTATTTCCACTTAAAGCAGGTTCTGAAGACGCTTTATCCCCAAATGAGTATAGAGAAATTATAAAATACATAAAACAATATAGAAGTTCCTTTGATTCTTATGATATTATTAAACCTTTTATTTCAACAGGTTTAGAAAAAGATGATGATTGGTCATTCAAAAATACTTTTCTTAATATTGGGATAACTTGGTTTGTTGAATTAATATATCCTGGCCGTGATTCATTAGATAATATTAAAAAAATTATCTCTCGAGGACCCCCTAAAATTAGATGATAAATAGTGCTTTTTGTTTTTATATTTAAGAATCACTTAAAAATTACTCTAAAAAAGAAGAAAATATTAAAAAATACCTAATTAAATCTTTAAATTTATGTTCCCTCTTCGTAGCCATGGATATATTTGTATTGTTCATCCGTAAGCTTGTCAATCTCAACGCCTAAGGACTGGAGTTTTAAGAAACCAACCTCGTCATCAATTTCACTGGGAATATCAATCATTCCTGGTCTTAATTTTTCTTTATTTTTAACAATATACTCGGACATTAATGACTGTAAACCAAAAGACATATCCATTACTTCAGCAGGGTGTCCTTCTGAAAGCACTAGATTAGCAAGTCTTCCCTTAGCAAGTAAATAGGTTCTTTTATCATCAGGAAAAATGATTTCCTCGACGTTATTTCTTATTGGCTTGATTTCTTTAGCGTATTCATAAATTTCCTTAGTTGGAATCTCAATGTCAAAATGTCCTAGATTACCTAAAATGACTCCATCTTTAAGAGCATCAAAATTTTCTTTTGTAGGTAATATCACATGTTTGCATCCCGTCGCAGTTAAAATAATATCTGCGATGGGTAAAGCCTCTGAAATAGGCATAACTTGATAACCAGCAAATTTAGCTTGGAGTGCTTTAATCGGATCAATCTCAGTAACGATTACGTTTGCACCCAAACCACGTGCTCTCAATGCCATCCCGCTACTGCAATGACCGAATCCTGCCACAATAACATTTTTCCCTGCAAATAATACGTGCATTCCATAAATCGCCGCAATAATTCCTTGTCCAGTTCCTAATTCATTATCAAATTGATTTTTACAACGAGCATCATTAACTGGAAAGAGTGGTACTTTCAAAACTCCTTTTTTATCCATCGCTTTAAATCTTTTGACGCCAGTTGTGGTTTCTTCTTGACATGCGATGATAGTTCCTGAATTAATTAGTTCTTGATATTCTTGATGTGCGGTTACAATCATATCAGCACCATCGTCAATTAAAATATTCGGTTTAGCATTTAGGCATTGTCTTATACACCAATAAAATTCCTCATCTGTATTACCGTGCCACGCAAAAACGTTTATTCCTTCCTTTACTAAAGCGGCTGCTACATCATCCTGAGTCGATAATGGATTGCTTCCACAAAGATATACTTCTGCACCCCCCGCTTTAAGAGTTCGAGCTAAATTACCAGTTTCTTTTGTTACATGTAAACAACCTGCAATAGTGATTCCCTCTAAGGGCTTTTCATTAGAAAATCGTTCTCGAATTATTTCTGCTGTGACTGGCATTTTACTTTCAGCAATATAAAGTGCTTCTTTTCCTTGATTGGCTAAATTTTCATCTGCTACCTTATAATTTACCATACAAATCACTTTCTTTTTTGTAAGAATATTAATTTTAATTAATTTATAAATCTTTTTTTGGTTAAATGCAAATATTTAAATATATAATTTAACATTTAATTAATAGTGAATCAAAAATTTGTAAAAGTGTAATATTATGAGTAGAATAAATGATGAGTATGAAGTACAACAATTCATCAAAAATTTAAGCGGAAAAACCAAATTTATCATTTCAAAAAATTCCGGTGCAATTGGACTTTCTAGACAAACATATCAAAATAAACTTGATGGTTTGAGAGATCAAAAAATAATTACAAATTTCACAATTAATATTAATCCAAATATTCAGCCCAATAATTTGAAATTTGTGATGCTTGAAATCAAGACTAACCCAAAAGAACCTGAGTTAGTCAAAAGATTGTTGGAAATACCTCAATTAAGAATGTTGGATGGAATAATAGGAGATTTTTCTTTATTTGCCTTATTTCTCTTCAAATCTCCTCAGGAATACTATCAAATATTAAATACTATAGATACTATAATGGCAAAGTCATATTTTAAAAAATATCAAATCATTGAGACTATTAAGGTGTTTAAGACAAATGGAATTAGTTTAGGAAAATCAATAATGCCTTTAGAAGAGGAAATTTTGCAGTTATTGGATACTATAGTAGAAAAAAAAGAGCATATAAATGAGAATATAGAAATTGAATTACCTACAAAAATCGACATAAGGCAAATCGCTCGAAATAATTGGGATATTGAATACAACCCTGAGAGATTTCCAGGTTTAGTATTAAAAATTGAAAATTCTCCTGTAACAATTTTAGTTTTCTCAAATGGAAAAATAGTGATAAATGGTCTTAATAATGTTTCAAAAATAGATATAATAAAAAAAAAAATAATCAAAAGTATAAGAAAAATTGATATAACATTAGATAAACAACAATTTGATCCTCATTTTGAAATAGATAATATTGATTTCACAATTTTAACTATATTACGAGATAATCAAGGTCTAAAACCCATATCTACTTATAAGATAAAGAAAATTTTAAAGGAAAAATACAATACAGACATTTCTCAATCGACTATTCATAACAGAATAAAAAAACTTGAAATAAAACGAGTTATATTAAATTATACCATAAATTTTTATCCAAAAAAAATCGGTTTCAATGGAAAGTATTTTGTTAGAATAAAACCTAAGGATCCGTCAAAATATAATGAACTTGCCTTAAAATTGGATAAAAATAAAAATATCACAGATTTATTTCGAATAGGTGAGCAATATGGACTATTTGCAATCGTAAGAGTAAAGGAAATTGAAGATTATGCAACCTTTTTAAGAGATTTGTATATTTCAGAAGAAATTGAAGATACGTTTACGAATTTTGTATTAGATGAGCTAAAGCCAGATGTTAATTTCAAAATTTTTTAATTTAATTATTTTATAACAAAAAAAATGGTCAAAAGCTATTCTAAATGCAAATTTTAAATTTTGCTTTAGTTGACTAAATTCTTAATAACTTTGGGAGATTTCATTATTTAAGAGTAAAAATTTTACATCATATAATATCTCTAAACAAAACCAATGAAATATTTCTTTGAGATTTTAAACAATAGGATTGGTTTTTCAAGAATTGGGCGTATCATTTTTTCAAAGGAACGGAAATTATATATCAAAACTCCTAATATAATCATCCCAATAAAAAGCTCTTTAATGAAACAATTTAACTTTGTTCAAGAGTTTGAAAATCATGAGTTATTTACAATTTCTAAGGATTTCTTCTTGAAAGTAGGGTTTATAAGAGAGAAATTTAGAAACAATGGATTTATTTTTACATATGCGGGTACATTAAGAAAATTCGAAGAAATATTATTGAAAAATAGTAATGTATTATCGAAAGATAATATTATATCGCTTATTCCGTTTAATATCCCCACAACAAGTATAAGCAAAGAATTTGCATTAAAAGAAATAAAAAATTATCTTTTTACTATTCAAGATATTTTAAAAAAATATCCAAGTTTAAATTTTGGCATAACTTTGAGACTTTTTGATTATGCGGAATTGTTAGATCTCTATATCCCAATTTTTCGAGAATTTGAAAACATAAAAATTGTAAATCTATCTGGGTTGTTTGATAATCTTAGTAACTTTAGAAACATTATAAAGAGCATTATCAAAATAAAAACAGAATTGGATAACAATTTATTAATAATGGCTTCTGGGAAAATAATTCCAAAAGATTACCCATTATTAATATATCTAGGAATAGATCTGATTGATTCATCTTACTTATTATTCTTATCTGCTGAAAATTTCTATGATACAATAGAATATTTATTACCGATATATAAAATAAAATATTTACCTTGTTCATGTTCAGCATGTAGAAGTAATTTAACTAAAATATTAGATGATAAATATTCTGCTGAAAAAATTGATTTATTGAGTTTACACAATTTGACTACAGCAAACAATTATATGAATAAAATCAAACAGTTTTTGAAATTTGAGGATTTTAGGGCATTTGTAGAAAAGTCTTGTTTTGATGATACTAACTTAATTTCGATGTTAAAGACTTTGGATAAAGAATATTATAATATCTTTAAATATGAAACTCCAATAAAACAAAAAGGTAAAATTATAAGGTGCCTGGGGCCATCATCTTATTATAGACCAGATTTTGAACAATATAGGGAACGAACCATTAATAATTTTGAACCAGAACCTTGGACTAGTTTAATAATTTTACTCCCATGCTCAGCCAAAAAACCATATTCAGAATCTAAATCTCATAAAAAATTTTATAATGTAATTAGAAAGTTTCCCGATTTTCCTGCTTTTCAAGAAATAATTTTGACCTCACCCTTAGGATGCATTCCTAGACAATTAGAAAATATTTACCCCGTTAATTCTTATGATATTTCCGTTACTGGTCAATGGGATAATGAAGAAATAAATATATCATCAAATATGCTTATTAAAATAATCGAAAAATATGATCCAAATATACCAATCATTTGTCATTTAAAAAATGAATATCTTGAAATTATAAATAGGGCAGCTTCGGATTTACCTCATAAGTTCATTTTTTCTGAAATTTTTGATAAAGTAACATCACATGAGTCGCTCCAATCTTTAGAGAAATTAATCATTGAGTACAAGAACAATTATAAGACTAAGAAAAGCAGTTTAAATTACGAAAATTATTCTAAAACTTGGACAAGAAAATCTATCAAAATTTTAGATTATCAATTTGGGCAGGGCGTAGGTAATAACATTATTTCTAATGGTTTAAAAATCGTTCAAAACAGATATGTAAATCAGATCGAGTTAGAGGACTTAAAAACTCGAGAAAAATTGGGAATATTTAAATTTCCAACGGGTCAAATTGAATTAACTATTGTAGGTCTTGAAAGACTCGTCCATTCTCATCACTTAGAAAAAGGAAATTACATTGTTTTTGATGGAGAAAAACTATTAGGAAATACATTATTTAGACCGGGAATTTTGGATTATAGTTCAGATCTTATCCCAAATAATCAAGTCGTAATATTAGATAAAACAAAGAAAAGAATTCTTGGAAGTGGAGAATTAATTGTGGGATCTAATTTTTTAAAAAATTCAAAAAGCGGGAGAATTGTAAAAATTAATGAATGACCAAAATTTGAATAGTGAAGATAATAAGATAGTTGCGCAAATTAACTCTATTAAACAAAAATCTCTAAAAAGAAAGCTTAATTATAGAGAAGAGCAATTGGATCGGCCGATTAGTTTTTGGACTAAGAAAGAAAGACTTAGAAATGAAATTGGAAAAGAATTTACAATTATATTGCGAACTAAAGGATGCAACTGGGCATTAAGCAAGCATGGAGGATGTTCTATGTGTGGATACTATCTAGATGCCACTAATAAAGATATTTCGACTTCTCATATTATTAGTCAATTTGATTATGCATTTAATGATAAAATAAACGAAATAAAGCAAGATTCTAATAATTATATTCTTAAGATCTTCAATTCTGGAAGTTTCTTAGATGAAAATGAGATTTCCAAAGAAATTCGAAACCATATCTATGAGAAAGTCTCAAAGGTTGAAAAAATTAAAGAAATAGTTATTGAATCACGATTAGAATTTATTAGGTCAGAAATGCTTGAAGAAATAAAAGCCCAATTTAATAAAAAATATCTTGAAATTGCTATTGGACTTGAGAGTGTAGATGATTATATCAGGAATAATTTTATAAACAAAGGAGTTCTATTTAAAGACTTTAAAAGTACTTTGGATAAATGCAAAGAACAAGATATTGGTGTGAAAGTGTATTTGTTATTTAAACCACCTTTTCTGAATGAACAATCAGCAATTGATGATTGTTCTTATTCAATAAAAAAATTAATAGAATTAGGTGTGAATTCAATATCTATAAATCCAACGAATATTCAAAGAGGAACTCTTACTGAATACTTATGGTTTCAGAATAGATATAGACCGCCATGGTATTATTCACTTTTTAAATGTATAAAGAAATCTATAAGTCAGGAGGATTTGAAAAGTATACGCCTGTTATCGGCCCCTTCTGGAGCAGGAACAAAAAGAGGAATTCATAATTGTTTAAAGAAAGAATGCGAGAGTTCTGCAAAAGATAGACTTAAGAATTTTGTACTTAAACAGAATTTAAATGAAATAGATCTGAACATATATGAATGTGATTGCAGAAAAAAATATCAGTTACAGAAAAATTATATTTGAGATGTCATTTTTTCGGTAATTCAAGGAAAAACTCCTTATTTAATTGAATTTCCACTTTTGTAAGAAAAGATATTGAAAACCATTATATTTAAATATTAACCACCATCATTTATTTTAAATTAACTTTCATCCACTCGCAAGGAGATCTCTTGAAAAAGAACTGGGCTAAATTGAATCTATTCTATATTGGAAAATCATCGAAAAATCATCAAATTTTTAGAGCGAAACAATGGAATAACAAATTAGAACAAATTATAAAAAATTCCATTTATAATGAAAAATACGAGAAAATTGGATTCATTAAAGATGTATTCGGTCCAATAGATTTTCCTTTCATATCGATAAAAGCCATGTCAAATCAGAGTTTTAACCCCGATGATAAAATCTACACAAAAATAAATTAGTCTTTAAAAATTTTTAACAATTCTTTTAAAAATCAAATTTATTATAAAAAAGGGTGTATAGTATTTCAAGTTGGAGAGATCCGAAATCTGTATTAGGGGAAGACTCAAATACAGATATTGATATTTGTAATGAATGTGGCAAAGATATATTTTTTGATGAGAATAGAGGATTATTGGTCTGTGAGGAATGTGGTTTAGTGCATTCTGAAAAACATATCGATCGTGGACCAGAATGGAGAGCTTTTGACGCTGACCAAAAAAAGAAGAGAACAAGAACAGGGGCTCCTATGACTTACATGATACATGATAAAGGGCTTAGTACTATGATAGATTGGAAGAATAGGGATATTTTTGGAAAGGAAATCCCGGCTAAATTAAGAGGCCAAATATATAGACTTAGAAAGTGGCAAAGCCGCATAAGAGTATCTGATGCAACTGAGAGAAACCTTACATTTGCTTTAAGTGAACTTGATCGTATGGCTTCTAATCTTGATCTTCAAAAAAATTTAAGAGAATGTTCAGCTAAAATATATCGAGATGCAGTTGAGGCTCATTTAATTCGCGGAAGAAGTATTGAAGGTGTAGCTGCTGCCAGTTTATATGCTGCTTGTAGAATGTATAAAGTTCCACGCACTTTAAATGAGATTGCCGAGGTTGCACGAGTAGATAAGAAAGAAATTGGGAGATCCTTTAGATTTATATCTAATGAATTATCTTTAGAATTAAATCCAACTAAACCGATAGACTTTCTTACAAGATTTATTTCAGAGTTAGGGTTAACTAATAAGTGCCAGAAAACGGCAAAAACAATAATTAGAATGGCAGAAGAACGTGGTTTAACTTCTGGTAGAGGACCTACGGGTGTTTGTGCTGCTGCAATTTACGCTTCCTGTATTTTATCTAATGAAAGGAGAACTCAAAGAAAGATTGCTCGTATTAGCTGTGTGACAGAAGTAACTGTTAGAAATCGTTTTAGTGAACTAGTAGAAAATTTAAACTTGGGGATTTCATTAAAGAGAAACAATAAATAATAAAATACCAATATATCTAATACTTATCTATATAAATTTCTAATTTTTTATTTAGAATCTTCTTCTAATTTAAAATCTGTATTATCTCCATAATATAACATTTAATGTTGAAATAACTTTAATTAGATCATATTGATAGATTAGGTGCTAACAAAAATGGATAAGCTAATAAACGAAAGTGAGGTAAATTATTTTTTATATAGGATAGAAAAAAATTTTCCTAGCTTTGTTGCTGGAATTATTACAGATCGTCATGGATTCCCGATTGCTTCGAAAATTTCGAAAAAGTTATGGGTACTCGAAAATACATTAGCATTATCTGCGATAGTTAAAAAAGGGGGTTTTATAGAGGATACTAATCTTGTTCAAATCAAAAGAGATTTAGACAAATCTAAAAATTACAAATTATTAGTATTATTAGAAAAATCAAAAGAATATAAGAGTCGATTAAAACCTCTAAAAGGTTTGCTTAAGTCACAGGAGCTTTTCTAAGGAAAAAAATGTATTAATAAGAGTCTAAAATTGTTTTTTATTGCGTATCGTACGAAAACAAATAGTTTACTTAAATTTTTATATTTATAATTTCTTCATTATCTAAAGTGAGGATAAGGTAAAAATATAAAGTTTGGTTTAAATAACTATTCTTTAATCTTAATGAAACTAATAAGAAAAAGATAATAACAAATAGGTTGATAAATGTTTGAGTTATTCCGAAGATGAGCTTAAATTAAAGAAAATTTTAACTTTAATCATAAATAGTACGCCGGGATTAAAGTTTGCACTCATCACTGATGATACAGGAATAACCATTCTAAGTCAAGCTAAATTTAAGTTTTCCGGTGAAAATGGGATTTCTGTTGACAAGATTGGGGCTATAGGAGGGGCAGTCTTTGTTGCAGGAGAAGAGCAAGGTCACATCCTTGGTTATGGGGCAATAGATCTACAAATTACAGAATACCTTGAGGGTATGATTTTTTCAATGAAAGTTGGAAAAGGAGTTTTATGTATTGTAGCTGATAAAAATGCTCAGATCGGATTTATTAGAGCCACTATGAAAAAATGGGCACCAAAGATTACTATCATTTTGAATAGATATTTACAAGCTGATCAAGCAGAGCTAGGCAAAGAAGTAAAGGAATTATTTAGATCCGATTCTATGGGTATGTTATAAAGAAAATTTGCCTCATGAATTACTTTATACTGACTTGCTTATGATTATTTATTAGAATTTTAATTTCAGTAAAATTTTTATCTTTACAGGTCTATTATATTCATGGGAAGACGATGATGGAATAACCGCATGCTCGAGGACTCATATGATGATAAAATGATTATGTAGTGCAAATTAATGCGAATATTCGGAGTTTAATAATCAGTACATGCAAAAATTATACGGGCTCTTTACAGAGTGATGGTAAAAACCACAGCGATGACAGTAGAGTCAGCAACCCAGATTTGCGACATGATTATATCCCATGGTTTTAAATGCCTGACATGAGAGAACGCCTTTGATTTGAATGGTAAAGCACCTTGAAATGAAAAAGATCGTGTTAGTGTTTCAGGCGACAATTTAATAATTTAAAACAGGGCAAGAATTAAGAATTTTTAGAAAAGCGGAATGGTTCTTTTTTGTTTATACCTTTGATTTTATCTTCTATTCTTGATATTAAACTTGTTAAACAATTAAAAAGTATTTTCCTTATTATCTCATAGTTAAGATCGATTTCGATATCATTATAATGAAAATCTGAGTCTTTATAAAATGCTTTATAAACGTTCTCTGTTTTTAAGATTTTGTAGCTCGAGTCTACGAGGAATGCATAAAGATCTTCACTCTTATATTCAATTTTCATTATCAAAGAGAGCATAGCAAACTCCTTTTTACCACGTGCCCACTCAGAAGGTATCTCAAAATGAAAATTAATAATTTTCTTTTTTTTTGTTATGAGAACGATTTCAAAAAACGTTTCATTAATATTTAAATCAAAAAATTTGATTAGTGATTCTATGATATTTTCTTCTAATTTAACATCGGGATAAGATAATAAAACACTTGGACCGTTAATCTGATGAAAAAAAGTTAGTACTAAGTGAATATTTGTTCACCAGGAGTTTATTAGAATATAAATTAAGCAAATTTAAAATTAATTTTATAGAAAATTTTTGTAATAATTTACTATTAATCCTTATTTAATAAAGCTAGAATATCATCATAAGAGCCAAGTAATTTCTTAATATTTACATCTCCTAACCCTTGATTAGGTTGTCCTCCGAATATAACACGCCCATTATCTAAGACTATAAGTTCATCGGCCCAGTGTTCTACAAAAAATAAATTATGGGTTGTAAATAATATAGTTATATCCGTTTCTTTTCTTAATTTTTCTAAAATTACAAGATGGTTGTATATTGATTTAAAATCTAGATTTGCAAAAGGTTCATCTAAAATCAATAATTTAGGTTTCATTACAAGCAAACCTGCTAAGGCTGCTCTCTTTCTTTGACCCCAAGAAAGATCAAATGGTGAATGACTTCGGAAATTCGATAATCCTACAGCTTTTAAGGCCCAATTAACTCTTAATTTAACTTCCTCCTCATCTAACTTCAAATTTCTAGCTCCAAAGCTAATATCTTCTTCTATAGTAGGCGCAAATAATTGATCATCAGGATTTTGGAACAGAAAACCTATGTTTTTTCTGATTTCCCAAAGTCTCAGTTTATTTGTTGAAAGAATTTCATCAAATACCTTTATTATACCCGATTTTGGCTTTATTAACCCAACTATTAACCGCAATAAGGTGGTTTTACCAGATCCATTATTTCCAGTTAATGCTTTTATAGTATTTTTCTCTAACTTAAAAGATATATCTTTTATTTCAAATCCAGAATTATAACTAAAATTTAAATTTTCTATTTCTAAGGCAAAAATAGACTAAACACCCCTTGATAAATTGATTCCAAATTAATAAAAAAAATGAAGTAAATTATCATTAAAATAAATGATATTAATAAAACTAAATCTATCACCTTAAACTTTCTTGAAGCAAATGTAATCTTACCATTAAATCCGCGCATCTTTAAACTCTCATATAACTTTTCACTTCGCTCCATATTCATTATAATACTTTTACCCATAATATAAGCGTGAGTCTTTAATTTTTGCCAATATGATATAATTTTTTTACCTCTCATTTCCTGTGCTTCTATTATTTTTCTATTAGAACCTGCTAAGATAGGGATATAATGTAGCATTATTATTAAAGAACCTATAAATATAGAGGGCAATCTTAATCTAGTTAAAGCATTTATAAATTCAGAATAAGTTAATGAAGAAAAAAATGACATGAATATAATCAATGCCACAAAAACTCTTAAAAAAATAACTAAAGCAAGATTTAAACCCTCTGCATATACATTAATTCTTATTCCAATATAAAAATGAAACAAAAGAGTCTCTCCCACATATATTGGAATAAAGATTGTAATTAAAAAAACAAAAGGAATTACTAACTTTAATCTTGAAACTATTTTTAGAATATTTAGTCGTAGAAGTATATCAATAATTAATGTAATTACAAGAATTGTAAATATTAGATAAATATCTTCAATTATTAGAAAGGGCACAACTAAAATAAATGGCAGGATTAGACGAACTAAAGGGTGTATTTTCTTTAAATAAAGCTTTTCATCCTCATGTCTAAAAGGTAATGCCGTGTTCAAGATCCAATCGACCGTGAGTTATTATAAAAGAATCTTTCTGAAGTAATTATAATAATTTTAAAAAAGTAATATTTATAACTTTTCATACTCTGTTATAATTTAGTATTATTTTAATTATTCATTATAAAAAAAATTAACTCTTGTATATTAAAAATGCATATACCAGATGGTTTATTAGATCCTATTACTACTATTAGCCTATGGATAATAGTTATTACAGTTATGATTTTTGGATATTTCAAGATGGGTAGAATGTTTGAGAAGGAAGATTCCGATAAATTAGTTCCATATATAGGGGTTTTAGCTGCAGTAATATTTGCTTTCCAATTTGTAAACTACCCTGTTCCAGGAGGAACTTCGGGTCATTTAGTTGGGGGGACACTAATAGCGGTCATTTTAGGTCCATGGGCATCATTAATTATCCTCTTTTTAGTTTTATTAGTACAAAGTTTATTTGGAGATGGAGGAATTTTAGCGTTAGGAGCAAATGCGTTCAATATGGGAATAATTGGAGGAATAATTGGATTCTATATCGTTTTATTCATAGTAAAAATGCTAAATAAAACCAGGCTTCAGAAAGAGATTAAAATTACAATTAGTACGGCATTAGGATCTTATATTGCTATTATTTTAGCCGCATTTATGTGCGGTATTGAATTAACTCTTGCTGGAGCAGTTCCTATTGAAATAGCAATCCCTGCGATGGTTTATTGGCATCTTTTAATTGGTATAGGTGAAGCTATAATCTCTGGTTTGATTGTATTCTATATATGTAAAGTAAAACCAGAATTTATTACAACAGAGCCAAAAATGCTAAATAAAACATATTCTCTTAATATTGGTAAATATAAAAGGCCAATTTCTTCAGTATTCATTGTTATAGGAACATTACTATTGATGATTGCTATAGGATTCACACTAGGTTTTCTATCTAATTCTCCCGATGGATTAGAACGCGTATTAATAGATTTATATGGTGAGTCATGGCTTGAAAATTTAGTTTCTCCGTGGATCCCTTTATTAAGTTGGATTACAAATGATTATGGAGCGGCAATAATAGGTATTGTTTTAAGTCTTATTGTAATGTCTTCTACTTTCTATTTAATCACTAAGTATAAAAAAAAGATTTCAACAGTTGTTAGAGATTTAAATATTCAATATAATAAAGAATAATTAAAAAAAAATAAAAAAAGATAATTATCTATTTGTTACCATATTTTTTGAATAGCAGTATCCCAATTATTACAATTGTAATGCTTACTATCGAAATAAAAGCAAAATCGATTAATATATTACTACTAAATAAAGAAGCTCCGCTATATATTGATGATATTGCATCAGTTGCATAATAACTTGGAAGAGCCATAGCAATGAGTCTTGTAGTATCAGTAATCGGTATAAATGTTCCAAAGAACATCTGAGGTAATATAAAAATAAAAGACAATCCAGTAGCAGTACCAGAGTTTTTAGCAATTGTTGCGGTTATGAGCCCTAATCCCACAGAACTAAGAGAGAAAATCGCCATTAATAGAAATGCAAACAGTAGCCCTCCTATATTAGCGTTAGGACTAAATCCAAATGGTAAGGCAAGAAGGAACACTATTAGTACCTGCATCATTGCTATAATCATATTTGAAATAACTTGACTTCCCATAAAATCTCCAGAAGTCATAGGAGTTGTATTTAATCTTCTTAACAAGCCTTGTTCTCTTATATCACTAAAAGACTGAGCAACTGTCATGATTATAAATATGCAAGCATAAGCAAATAATCCTGGTGCCATAGCATCAAAACTTATCCCCAGTGCGGGATCACTGAAAGCGAAACCAAAAACTAATGTAAGTACCGCTGGAAATAGAAGCATTAGAAATAAAAAGGCTGGTTCTCGAATTAGCTTTTTTAATTCCATACTTAATAGTGCTAAAATTCGTTGTAATTTCATTTACATCCCCTCCATAATCCTTCTACCTGTAATTTTCATAAAAACGCCCTCTAAGTTATTTGATTTATATTTTTCCATTAATTCTTGAGGTGAACCTATATCCAGCAGTTCCCCATAATCTATTATAGCAACTCTATCACATAATGCTTCTGCTTCCTCAATATAATGAGTAGTCAAGAAAATCGTTTTATTTACTTGTTTTAGGCTTCCTATAAATTCCCATGTTTTTCTTCGAACTCGTGGATCCATTCCAACTGTGGGCTCGTCTAAAAACAAAATCATTGGATCATGAATTAATGCAATAATTAAATTTAATTGACGAAGCATACCGCCACTATACCCTTTAGCCTTTCTCTTACTAGCTCTTGCAAGATCCAAAGTATTTAACAGAGTTTCAGTTCTTCTTTTTAGATCATCTTTAGGCATTAAATGAAGATTCCCGAAAAGCGCAATATTTTCCCTGCCAGAGAGTTGCTTAAAAACTGCAGGTTCTTGAGGACAAACTCCAATTAATTCTTTAATATTTGGTAGATCTTCATGAATGTCATAACCATTTATCAGTGCAGTCCCATCAGTAGGTTTAAGTAATCCAATCAACATTTGAATAGTTGTAGTTTTTCCTGCCCCGTTTGGTCCTAAAAAACCAAAAAGTTCACCAGATTTAACTTTGAAAGAAATTCCGTCAACAGCTTTAACATCATCTAAACCCTTCCTCCCTTTAAAATGTTTCTTAAGATCTCTAACATCAATTGATATTTCACTATTAGGATAACGTATATTTTCGGGTTTTTCATATGGTTTTGTTCTAATTTTTGTTTCTTCCATTTTTTTCACATTACATTAATTGTTATTTAATTTAACTTTTAAAATATTATAAAACATTTTTAGTCCAATTTTTGATATTGAATCATGAAAAAACGTATTTAAAATTAATGCGAACTTAGTCTATCTAAAAAAGGAAAAAAGTATAAGATATTTGGGACTTTTTTAACCCACATGGGTGAAAAATTATACCTGATGAAATCAATTTCTTTTTAATTGAATTTTTAAATTGATTCTTTTTAGGCCCTATAAAAAAATTTAAAAATCTATATATAAATCAATTCTTTAATTTTAGTTCCCATTATTATATTTAATAGTTGGAAAAAAGAAAATATGACTTTGTTGATTATTTTGATTTCGATTTAATTTCAACTACTTTATCTTCTAAGTATGTATCAACCCAACTTGAAAACATTTTTCCTTCAATTAGTACTGTTAGATCAACCTTTTCATAGTTCTCGGATAAAAGCAAAGCTTGTAATTCTTGAAGTTCTTTCATGGATTGAGTCCATATCAAAATAATTTTAAGATTAGGAAGGTTACTAAACGACCAAGTAATGAGTAATTTTGATCCTAATTTTTTTTTTAATTTTTCCTCAAAATCCTTATCATCAATAATTACATTGGAATCTAATTTTAAATTTATCATTGAAGTTATTATCCCCGTTTTGTCAGGATACCAATCTATTTGAAATTGAACAAGAAAATCTTCGGTCAAGCGATCTAATCTTCTTCTTATTGTTTTAGTTGAGGCTCCAACTTCAAGTGAAATGTCAGAAATTGACTTCCTCGAATTGTTTTTTAATGAATTAATAATAAGATAATCCAAATCAGAAGGAGGTTTAAGATTTAATTCTTCTAAAGCAATTGGTGGCATTTCCTTATCAATGCCAATAATGAAATCCTTTAAATTTCCTATTTTTCGAACAAATGACACTAATGTGTCTAATTCACCAATATTCCTAAGATATGCATGTATATATAAAGCATTGCCGCTCCCTTGCGTAACATTATATATATTTTCATTTTCTCCTAATTTATTAATCAAAAGTTTTTTTTGTCTTAGATTTGAAAACCCAAATATAATAATATTAGCTATCCTTGGAAAGTTGGGGAATCCTAATTTTGCATTAAATCTTTGTATTACTCCTAGATCTACTAGGTTTTTTATTCTTTTATGAATTGAATTCACACTCATATCAAATTTTTCAGCCAATTCTTTGTAAGGTATTCTTGAATTAACCATCAAAGCCATTGAGAGTGAAATATCAATTTCATCCATGCTAATACCTTGAAATTTTAAATTATGATTATTTGGATTATGGTATTATTAATTCTTAATATAATAATTTTAATTAAAAAATTGTTTCTAATATATTAAATAAATTGCTAATGTTATGGCTATTATCTTCTTTATCAAATCTAAAACTGTAAACGTTGATAATTATAACATAAAAGATATTCCGAGTTCCTCAGGAAGATTAGATGTAATTTCGAGATGTATTTTAGCAGCACTAAAAAAGAATAATAATTTTGATGAAAATACTCAAATTTGGGTATTTTTAGATCGTTATGGCACTTTTATTTTTTCTTTCGAGAATTTAAATTATGCTAATTTTCCAAAAAATGAAATTCTGTTGACAGATTATTTTGCTAGTTTCATACAGAAGAATCTTAATATAAAACAACCCTTCAATCCATTAAACTCGTTAAAGAAATCGAATAAAGGGATTATTGAAGCAATTATGTATTTCAAAAAAATAAATTATAATATATATATACTTCAAGAAAAAGGAGAAGATTTTTTCCTACTATTTAATAATATTCATGAAAAAGAAAATGTTGTTTTCATATTAGGCAGTCAAGAAGATGAATTTCTTAATTCAGAAGAATTATTAACATTAAAAATTCCCAGATTAAGTTTTGGAAATCAATCATATTTAGCTTCCTCAATTATTCGATTAGTGAAATTATATATAATGAGAATATAATAAATTTTTTATTAGAAAGTATTTTAAAAATATTAATCGAAATAATGAGATTATAGGATTTAATAAAAACTTGAATGAAACCGAAGATATAAATAAAAGAATTCGACAGAGAGAAATTTCGAATAAATATATAAATCGTCCAGTAGAATTTTTGATTAAACATAAATTTACACCTAACAAGATTTCTCTCATTGGATTTGTATGTTCTTTAGTTGCATCATTAATAATTGCTATTTATGGACTATATTTCTCAATTTGGCTTTCATGGATTATACCCGTCATTATGGGAATAGCCGGGGCTATGGATTTATTTGATGGGGAAGTAGCAAGAAGAACAAATAAAGAAACTCAAGCTGGTGCATTTCTGGATTCAAATTTAGATAGACTTTCTGACGCAATTTTAGTTTTGGCTTTAATTTATGGAGGTTTAGTAGATTTTTTATTAGGGTATATCATATTGTTTTTAGTTATAATGATTTCCTATATACGTTCTAGGGCTGAAAATGAAGGCGTTAATATGAAAGGTATTGGATTTATGGAAAGAGCTGAGCGAATTCTTTTCTTACTTTTTGCTATCGTCATAGAATTAATATTATACTTTTCATCATTTCTCATATTTAATGAACCTTTAACGGTTTCTGTTCCGTTTGTTACAAGGGTTCCTGTCACACCAGTTTTTTTAATTAGTATATTAATATACACTGTTACTTTAATTTATACTGTTATACAAAGATTAAATTATACCTTTAAAGCATTAAGAAGTTAAGCAAAAATGATAATAGTAGTTCTTTAGCTCTTAAAATTTCTATTTTCTATATTTATTTTGTACTTTTTAACGTTAAAGGGTAAATTTTTTAAGTTTTATATAATTCATTTAGAATATTGAGTAAAGCTAAATAAGCAAAAACTAAAGGTAGCTGATTTCTATTCCAAAAAAAAGAAAAAGTGGTGGAAGAAGTGGTTCTAGTAAAGGACATTATGCTAGAGTTCAGTGTAGTAAATGTGGAAGATTTGTTGCTAGAAGTAAAGCAAAGGCAGTGACAAAAAGGGTTTCTCTTGTTGATAGCCGAATGTACACAGAATTAAAAAAAGCTGGTACAATTATTCAAGCACCAAGTAAAACTAAATATTACTGTATTAGCTGTGCTATCCATGGTCATCAAATTAGTCAACGAGATAAGAATTTAAGAAAGAGGTAATCTCAACCCTTAGATAAAATGTAAGTATTTTATCATAAATTTAATTGTTTGAAGAAACTTGGAAGTGTGTATTTAATTTGAACTTGATTATCATCAACAACTTCTATAATAGCTCTAATCAAGAAAGTATTTCTTAAAGTTGCTTCTGGTTCGTATATTTTAACTTTTGCACCAGATTTTATTTTTAAAGTGTAATTTTCAGCAATCCCCGTAACATTCTCATTTGTTTTCAATTTGATTCCAAGTAATCCAAGTTCATAATGGGAGACTACAAATAGAATTTCACCTTCTTTTTCCTTATTTTTCTCAAAGTGAACTACTTCCAAATAATCTTCTTTCAATTCGTTTGGAAGATTCATGTAAGGAATAATTTTTTTCTTTCCGGAAATATGTTCAAAAGGGGTATAGAATAATTCATTAAAACTAGCAATCTTCTTAATTTGCTCATTATATTTCTCAATATCTTTAATTGCATAGGCTTTATCTAATAGAAGATCTAATCTATCAATCATATCTTCTGCGGAATATCCAACTAACACCGTTGCTATATAAGCCCGTTTTAATTTTTCAATCAATATCTCACTTTTAAATGACAATTTGTAATCGATTGAAATTTCTAATGCTTGGTTATAAAGATTTGCAGCAATTTGAGAATGTCCTAACGCTAAGAAATAATCTCCTAGTTCACTAAATACAATAATGGCATCAAGAAAATTTTTATCTAAATCAATTTTCGAGATTTCTTCCATAATATTCATAGCCATATTTCTATCTTCACCTTGAATATAAATTGCTATCGCTTTTCCAATTAAACATTTAAGACGTAGTTTATCATCTTCATAAATGTCAGCTAGCTCTTCAGAAAAATTATATTGTTTGATAGCATTTTCATAGAGCCCATGAAATAAATAGATCAAGGCTTTGAGATAATTTAAAGTTAAACAAGTTTTATAATTATGAATTATAATAGAGAATAATGCCGCTCTTTCAAGTGAATCGATAGCATTATTAATACGGCCAAGCGAAACTAATAAAAATGCTCTTAAAAATTCCATCTTACTAATTTCAGAACATATTAATTGTTCAACAATCTCATAATCCTTTAAATTTGTCAATTGTCCTGAAGCAACTTGAAGTAGAGATACTAAGAAGCCATTCCCCGTTTTTAATAATTTTATAGCATCTTTTGTTTCACTTTTGGTTATAGCTTTGCGAGCTCGAATTATATACTCTCTTGAAATCTTCAGATTTTCTAAAAATTTTAGAATCCCTGATATTTTTTCTTCTTCACTTTGAGGGATAGCTTGATTTGCAATATATTTCTCTGCAATATCAATTTCATTTATATATTTAACAGCACCAATCTCGAATTTCATACCAGTATCGGGATTTTCAATCTCTACATCTTGAGTTAAAATTGAACTTTCAGTAACAGCTATCGCTTTTTCAATTAACCAAGTTATTTTTTGCTCTGCAGGATAAATTTTAGAACGTTCAATCATATATGATAATGTATAATTTAGACTTCTCTTCCAAATTTCTTCAAAATATTTTCGCATCTGAGAATCCGATGTTGTTCTTTGTAATTTTAATAGAAAACTTGAGAGTGACAAGATATCTATTTTTCCTTTATAAAGCAAATTTGTATTTTTAGCTAGTTTAAAATCGTCTGTAACAAGATGAACAGGTAATAAATTATTATTTTTTAATAATCTGTCTCCGATACATACGAGAGTGAGATCTGGATCTTGTGCGGGAAATCTAACATTATATTGGTTAAGATAATTTTTAATTGAATGAATTTCATCAAGAGAGACTTCTTCTATAGTAATGAATGTCTTCATTTTATCTTTATATGTATGAGGGGCTTTAATTTCATCAAAGACGGATTGAGAAATATAATATTTATAGCCCAAATCTTCTGCTACTTTTCTTAAATTTCCTAAAATGTTACGTGCTTTAATTTGTAGCATACAAATAAAAAAATTCGCATCAAAAACAAATATATTTGAGCTAATCATTTGATTAACAAAGTTTACTGTAATGATTTAGAAAAATGTTATTTAAATAAATAATAGAAATAAGAGTAATATATTTTTTTTTCATTAAAATAAATAAAGAAAGAAAAAGAATTGAGTATAAATTAGCTTAATTATCGTAGATTTAATTAAATATATTTTTATCAAAAATTAATTAGCGTGAAATATTATTTCATTTATAGATGTTGTGGGATATTCGGGTTCAGGAAAAACATTTTTTATTACAAGTGCTATAAAATTATTAAGAAACACAATGAATTACAATGTTTCTGTAATAAAAAACGTAAAGCATCATCCTGTTGATGATGAGGGAAAAGATTCTTATAGATTTAATGAAGCGGGAGCAATTTTTTCTGTAATTCAAAATGCTAGTAATGAAACTGCTATTTTTACAAAAATAGAGGAAGATCAATTTGGAAATTTCTTAAAATGGTTACATTCAGGGCCATTTAAACCGGATTTAACGTTTACAGAAGGTTTTCGGAATCTAAATAATCCAACTGTTCTATGTATATCTAATTTAAACGAGATTGAAGAACAATTAACGGAAAATGTAAAAATGATTTCAGGAGTAATCTGTACAAAACAAATCACTAAAAATGCTATATTTAATGTCCCTATAATAGATATTCAAAATCAATTTCCAATTTTTTTAGATCTATTCAACATTTCTCCAAAAAAGAGCTAATTGATGGCAAAAAAAATCAAATTCTTTTTTAATTTTTTCATCTTGTATATCTGTACTTAAATATTCACTTACTTTTTTATATACTTCAATTTCATTGGTTGGATCTCTAACTGAATTCCGAATTTCTTTAATAATATTATTTAACGGTAATATAATCTCATATATTATCCACTCTTCGAAAAAAGGTTGATCAGAGAAAGACTGGACAGTATAAGTAATCATAATTTGTATTAATTCTTCGAGAGTATAGAAATGTTGTTCTGGAAGTGCCACATTATATGGTTTCAATTCTTCCCTAAGCTGTTCTTTGTTTAAACTAATGATATAATCTGGCCATACGTCGTCAGAATAATTTATATCTTGAAAAACAAAAAGTTCTAAAACCCTTAAGGCAATATTTTTCCCAATGTAGCGACTGCGTGGATCAATGAAATTACTAGAGGCTTCATTTGGAGAAGAACGTATGAATATTTTATCAATTAATACATAAAGAATTCGACATATATGATCGACTATAATCTGAAAGGTTAAAGGAGAATTTTCTGGATTTTCTGTAAGAATTTCATTTTCACGAGTTATTTTCTGAGAAAATTTTGAATTAAAGCTTTTTAAAAATGTTTTGAAAAAACCATAATTCAGTTGAGATACATTTTTATTAAAAACCTTATAAAAAAATAATTCGATATTATGGATATTTGAAAGTGTCGATAAGTAATTTAAAAATTCTTTAATGTTTTTAATTGTATTTGCCCCTATAACATCATCAAACTTTTTATTATATTGATTTAATGTGGTTTTAAAAACCTCTGGTAAAAAAAGTAAATCCCCCACTTCTAATGCCTCTAATCCACTGCCAAAATAATATTTCATATATAGTAAGAATAGATTGAACTGTGATTTCGCTGAAGGCAAATTATTTGCTTGGAAAGTAGAGTATAAGGTAGATTTGTTGTCAAGATATTGAAAAAATTTGATAATAGCATTTTTTTTTTCAGTTGAATAGTCAAGGTTAATAAGGAATTCTTTTTTTATAATATCCAACTTGGAAAATACTGAATCTTCCACTCTAGCACCTACAAAATTGAAAAAGTCTAATAAGGGGGAAAAACTTTGAAGTAAATTACATTTCTTATAGAAATAATATAATAGATCTACTAATTTTTCTTGTGAGGTAGAATATTCATTTATAGCGATCTCATATAATTTTTCTCTTCCCTTATATAATCTCTCAAAATATTTTTCTGGAATACCTTTTATTTGTCTCAAGAAATAATAAAGAACCATATTATAATAAGCTTCAAAGATTTCATCTTTACTATCCTTACAAATTATTAAAAAATTCAAGTTTTTATTAAATTCCCCGTTTTCAATAATAATTGCATCAAGGAGAATGAAAATATTTTCTTCGATTGCATTTCTAACAACCATTCCTAAAAGTCGAACAATAAAATAAAGGTATCCTGTAAATATTGAAAAACCATATAGTAGATCGACTTGAAAATCATCAGAAATTTTGATAAATATTTTTTCTTCATTTGGATCTAAAAGATAGTTATATTCAAAAAATATTATTTTTTCAGATATTTTTTCTTTAGTAAATAACTCGAGGGAATTTACAGTAAAGCCAAAAAACTCTTGTAGAAAGTAACTGAATAAATCGTGAAAGCTTTCATAGAAAAATGAAGTGAAGGTTTTTTTTATTATGCGATTTTGATTCTTTTTTTGAAAAGCTTCCCATCTTAATTTGACATGATTTTTGAATTCTTCATACTTAGTATTTTTTTTCTCTAAGATATCAAATAGTACCTTATTAATAGTATTAAAACTATAATCTTCATTAATCGATGTATTTATAAGATGTTCAATAATATATTTTAATTCGTTATAAGCCACGTTTAATCTAGTTTAAACTTTTTAGCTAATTATAAGAATGTTAACAAACCTAAGTTTATATTGTTATTATTAATAAAATAAAAATTTAAAAATAAAAATCTTAGTCAAGAAAGGATAAATGTGTCAAATTGACAACTTTAAAATTTCATTTTGACATAAGATTGAAAATTACAGAATCTTTGTAATTTCATCAGTTTCGGAGTATTTAAGTAATTCTTTATTTCCACTTTCTTTCTGAACTATTAATCCTTTATCTATTGAAGTAAAATTACCGATTTGTTTGGCAAATATTTTACTTTTTCCAAGAAACTCAATTAAATCAGATGAATCTTCTTGCTTAACAGCAATTAATAAGGCTCCTGAAGCAATACAATTGTATGGATTAAGATTAAATATTTTACTTAAGATCTTTGATTCTGGTAAAATATTTATTTGTTTTTCATTAATTATCACACCCGTTTTTGAAGCTATACTCATTTCCGCTATTCCAGTATAAACACCACCTTCCGTAGGATCATGCATAGATTTAATTCGAAAATGTTCATTTGCTAAGAGAGCTTCATTTAATACGCTTATTCCAGGATTATATAGATAATTCTTACATTTTTTAATAAAATTTTCATCGAATCCCTTATTCAGCAAATCCTTCTCTTTTTCACGACCAATGATAGAAGTACCTTCGATAAAAATACCTTTGGTTAAAATTAATGCATCTCCCGATTCAGCTCCAGAAGTAAGTACAAGTTTATTTTTTTCTACTTCTCCTATTAAAGACCCAATTACGATTGGTCTTGTAAGTCCTGGGGTTACCTCAGTATGACCTCCTATGACTGTTACTTCCATTGATTTACACGTTTTATGTATCTTATTAAATATTTCTTCAATCATATTACTTGTTGTTAAATTAGAAGGTAATAATATAGTCGATTGAAACCATTTTGGCTTAGCTCCTGTACATACGAGATCATTAATATTTACTATGACGGCATAATACCCAATCTCATCAGTTGCAAACGTAATTGGGTCAATTTTTGCTACTAGATAATTTTCACCCGGTATATCAATAACAGCAGCATCTTCCCCAATTTTAGAGCCCATTATTACTCTCTTATCTTGAATTTCAATTTCTGAAAGTAACTGAGCTAAGTAATCATGTTTAAGCTTTCCAAGATTAAACTTTTCATTGTCTCTTTTCATAGTAATACTCTCTTTAGGATTTCATAATTTATTAAAATTTTGAGTAAATATTCTGTAATTACTTGTCTATCGTTAATTAACGTAAAAAATTATTTTACCCTAAAATTTAAAACTCATAACTTCCTTGAAAATAATAAGCTATAATATTACACCAATAAAAAGAGTTTTAGCAAAATGGGATTTGGTAAAGCGTTTTTATTTAGTATACTTACTTTTGTCGGTTTAAATTTTATTTTTACTATTATTTATTATGCGATTGGTATAGGTTTTGATGCTTTGTTCACGATACTTCAAACCTCCCCTTTAATGATTTTATATTATTTATTTGGCTCAATAATTAGTACGCCATCCATAATTTTTAATTGGACAATAGCACAACCATTTCTTCATAGTAATATGAACTATTTGATATTAGGGATAGGATATTTAGTTGCTCCTTTAATAGCAGCAATTCTTGCTGGGAGGTTTGGAGAAAGTAAAATCAAATCTTTTGGAGGGTGGCTTTTAACATCAGTTATAAGTACTGGTTCAGTAATTATTGGAGCATGGTTAAGCCCCTTTTCTCAAAGTAATTTATTTGTAATGTATGGGTGGGTTCCTGACGATATTTTAGTTTTAGCAATAATAAGTTGTTTAATAAATATATTTTTCTATGGGTTCTTCGCGCTATTACTTACCAAAGAAGAATACTATTAATTCTAATTTTGAATTTTAATTTTTTTTTAATTTTCTGAAATGACTTTTCAATATTTTGTGATATTTTTATAGTTTAATATAGACGAATTATTTGGAAGGGAAGCAAAATTTTCAATCTTACATTGGATTTCGCCTTTAATATTCTAGTTTTTATTAACTTTTGAATTTTGCATTCCTTCTTTGCTCCTTTTTTTATTTCCTTTACTAGCTCAATTTTGAGAAATTAGAATAATTATATTAATGGATTAATAGAAGGTTTCCTCTGAAATTAATATAAGTAAAATAATAGTATTAGTAAAATAATCTATAAGGTCATTATTAATATGAGTTCGGGAAATATAGAGCAAAATTATTTTAGGAGCTTTCAAGACGGTTCACTTTTTGATGAATCTGTTATTTTTTATGAAGATAATTTACACAAAAGTCACCAATCTGAATCAAAATCTCATAAAGAAAAAATTTATAATATGTTTCAGGTTAAAATGCAAGATCCAATTCTAGATAATCATTTTAATATGATAGAAAAAATTCATTTTATCTTAAAAAATTCTCAAGATCTAACTCAAAATCAAAAGTATAATTATTGTATGAGTCAACGATTTTTTATGAAATTATATTTAAAAAGAATTTCTGAGAGAATTTAATAGCAAATTTATTTTATCCAAAGTTTGGTTTATTAATAGGGATGTTTTGAGCTTTTAAAAACTCTACATAATTACATAAAAATGAGATACTTTTCGCTGCATTTCTTAATGATATGAAATACAGGATTCTTTTTTTGTGTAATAATTTTTTTGCTGAATTAAATCTTTTAGCTAAAAGACCGTCATCAGCTATATTTGGTAAACAAAAAGCAAACGGTTTTAATATAGTATCTCGTATTGCAATCATTCTTTTAAAAACATGGCGAAAAATATGATCTGGCCAGAGTGGAACTATAATTATATCAATTTTAGGATCATTAGCTACAACCTTAATACATTGAGTAAAAATATCCAAAATAAAACCTGAGGCACCTAAATCAATAGGATTTTTAATGTTTACATTTACATCCGGCAAAATTCTCCCAATTTTTGATTGTGATTCGAGAGTTAGCTCTGGTATCAAAAGATTTTGATTTGCAAATAAGTCTGTTATATTGACGGAGGCCCCTCCTCCTGGAGTAATAATTCCTACATTCCTTCCTCTGGGAATGTAATTTGGATATAATAACTCAAAGGTTTTAATAGTGTTCCAAAATTCTTCATTATCTTTAACTAAGATTGTTCCAGTTTGATTAGCCATCGACTTCCATAATCTATTATTCGAAACCATGGCTCCTGTATGTGAAAAAGCAGCTCTTGAGCCCTCTTTAGTATACCCACCCTTCCATAATATTACTGGCTTAATTTTAGTAGTATTTTTAAGTTCTTTAAACAAATCATATGCCTTTGCTGACCCAGTGGATTCTAAATAAGCTGCAATTAAAGATGTTTTAGAATCTTGACGAAAAAAATTCATAAAATCTACGCAATTTAGGTCAATTTGATTACCGAAACTAATACCATAATGGTATCTTATATCACGCTTATATCCTACATCAACTAACTGGGTTAAGTGCCCTCCGGATTGTGACATAAAGGATACGCCTCCTAAAACACCTTTTTGAGAAGCAAAAGTAATAGCCATCCCCATTTCAGCATTTAGAGGTCCTATGCAATTAGGTCCAATTATTCTTGTTTTTGAACCTTTTATAATCCTTAAAAGTTCATCCTCTAAATATTTACCCTTGGAATCCCCAGTTTCTGAAAACCCTGAAGCAAAGATAATAACCCATTTTATTTCTTTCTGAACGCATTCTTTTAACGCTTTTGGGACAAAATCTGTTTTTAATGATATATATGCTGTATCAATAGGGTATGGAACCTCTAAAACGGAATGGTAACATTTCCAACCCAATATTCTATCGTGTTTCGGATTAATTGGATAAAAAGTATTTGCCCAAATAGATTCTTTAAAAGCGGGTAAATACATCATTGAGCCTAATCTCGAGCTCTCTGAAGCGCCTATAAATGCGATATGTTGTGGATAAAATAAAGAAAAAAGATCCTCTGACTCTTTTTTAAGCTTATCCATTAACTGATTAAATTTAAAAATTTTTTAAAAACTTACTATTTAATCTACGAATTAAATCCAGATAAGTAGAGTTGAATTTTAAAAAACCAAATTTTTAATTCAATTTAAAATTAGACTACACATATATACATTTTTCTAATTAGAAAAAAAATCAAACTAAAAGAATTGTCAAAAATGGCACGACCAAGTCCCTTAGAAGTATATGCACTTTTAGATAAAAGCAATTGTAAGGATTGTGGATATGATACTTGTATGGCTTTTGCAACCGATATTCTTGAAAGAAAAATTAAAGTACAAGATTGTACCCATTTAATGCAGGATCCCAAACAGGCAAAAAATCGAGATAAACTTATTAAAATAATAACCCCCCCGCAAAAACCTGTCATCATTGGAACAGGAGAAAGAGCAGTTACAATTGGTGGAGAAGAAATATTAATGCGTCATCAATTAACCTTCTATAATCAAACGGGAATTTTCATGGAAATTGCTGATGATGATGCAGATTTAGAAGAAATTGTGAAATATCTAACAGATCTTAAGATAGAAAGAATTGGAGATGTTCTTACATTAGATGGAATTGCATTAAGAAATGTTTCCGGAAATGGTGATCAATTCAAATTAGCAGCTAAGAAAATAGCTGAAATTTCAGATCTGCCGATTATGTTATGTAGTTTTAATCCTGATATTCTATTAGGAGCTGCAGGTTTGATTAAGGATAGAAAACCCTTACTTTATGCTATAACTAAGGATACATGGGAACAGATTGGCAAATTTGCAATTCAAAATAATCTACCTGTTGCTATTACTTCTAGTAATTTAGATGAATTAATGTCATTAAGTGCTACTTTACATAAATTTGGCTTAAATGAGATTGTTTTAGATTCAGGAACTTATTTTGGCCCTGGTAATCTTTCTATGACATATGATAATGTTATGCAATTAAGAACTGCAGCAATAGATAAAAGAGATGTGAATGCAGGTTGGCCAGTTATGGGTGTTCCTGCAGCATATTGGAGTCAGGTGAAAGTAGGAGAGGAAAAGGATCTCTGGGAACATCAATATCAAGAAGTGATTATGGGCGCAATAATGGAATCAATAGATACAAATCTTATTGTTTTACACACTGGTCAGAAGAAAGAAGAAATCTGGGCTCTCTTAGCATTAATGACATTGCGTCAAAGTGTATTTTCAGATCCAAGAATTTATCCCGCTGTTGATCCTGGTATTTATAAAGTTGGAGAACCTGGAGATATGGCTCCAATATTCGTTACAAGTAATTATAGAATGACAAAGATACCTGTTGAACAGGATTTACAAGGTGCAAATTTAAACTGTTGGCTTTTAGTGGTTGATACTGAGGGAATAGGGATTGAAAGCGCAGTTGCTGGCGGTCAATTTAATGCTGGTGGAATTGCAGAAGCAGTAAAAGAATTTGGAGCTTTTGATAAAGTGAATCACAGAATATTAGTAATCCCCGGTATGGCGGCTCGTTTGAGTGGAGCGTTAGAAGACGAAGCAAATGCTTTCGTAGTTGTAGGGCCTAGAGATAGTTCTGGAATCCCAAAATTTATGGATACCCAGTGGAAACCAGAAGAATTTATGAAAGAATATGAATCTTGGTCAAAAGAATAAGATAGATACACTCTTTTAATTTTTTTCTCTTTTTTAATTCTATTTTATCAAGATGAAAACCCTTTAGATTATAGAGTATATCAGATCAATTTCTAATTCGCTAACCGAATTAATTATTACTGATTTTCCATTTTTTATTTCTTTTAATTGATTAGTTGAATGATGTCCCGTTAATACTCCTATAAATGGACAGTTTAAAACATTTGAAAGCATTACATCTTTAGGGTGGTCTCCAATAACAATAATATTATATCCTGGATATTTTTTATTAAGAATTTTTTTTAAAGTTGGATCTAGTTTTCCTAGTTGTTTCCTATCTTCTGTTTCTCCTAATATATAATTAAAATAATTCCGAACATTTAAGATTTCTACGATTCTCTCCGCCATTTCTTGCTTTTTAGAGGTTATAATACCCAAAGTGAAAGCTAAATCCTTTAATTGCTTTAATTTTGATTTAACTCCAGGTAACAAATTTGCTTGGTATATCCCTTTTTTTCCATAGTATTCTCTAAATGTTGAAATTAATGGTGAAGGATCATTATTCGTTGCTTTGGCAAACATCTCATTCAGAGGTATTCCAATCATTTTCTCTATTATAGTGTTATCCAATTTAGGTATATCATGCTTATTTAATGCGTAATTAAAAGATTCGACAATACCTTCTCTATTATCGATTAAAGTGTTATCTAAATCAAAACTTAAAACTATATTTTTTAAATTCATGTTAGAAAATTATAAAGAAACAAAAGATATTATTATTTCTTCTGTTTTTAGAACATTTCTATAATTGTAAAAAAAAAATTTATGAATTATATTATGGTTAAAAGAGGGTCTCCAAGAATAATCATGCCCATTGATAAAGAATGTGAGTATGAATCTCCATATGGTCCATAATAAGGATTCCAGAACCACTTTCTAAAAGCTTCTCCAAAGGATAATCCATTACCTAAATCATCATAAAAACTTTGATACATATTCATTCCCCCTGTCTTCGATGATCCAACAACAGTTAAAGTATTATTTGAAAAAAGATAATGAGTTCCTATATTATCCATAGTATTTATATTACAAGCAGAACACGCATATAAATTATAAAAAAGCGGTTGTGTATTTAGATTCATTATTTCTAAGTAATTTAAATATCCTTCTGAGGGAGGATTTCCCACGCCCCAATAATGATCAAAGGGGTCAGAATGAACTAAAACTTGTACAAATTCATAATTTTGAGTCAAATTCTGCTTATATAAAGTTGGTGTTGTAGTAGAATTATCGTAAAAACAATCGATGTTGCTATACGCAGTGAAATTACTTAAATATTCATCCCACCAAAAAGACCATGAATCATCGATGTATAATAAAGCTTTATGTGGACGAGAAAGCGAACCAGTTCTGTAAGCATGGTTTCGGTTGAAATACTCTTTGTATGCTTTTGTATAATTAGATAATGTCAAGCATTCCGGATTAATACGTCCAATCCAAATTTCTGGATATAAATCCCCAGTAGAATTGTCATGATAGTCCATAATCCCATCATTAAAGGGAATCGGTGGATTTGCATCAAACCAAAATCCATCGAGATCCATAAAAAAGAAATCGCAAGCGAAAACACTCCCCATATAATCATACTGGGCAATAGGGAGTTGCCCTATTAATACAGCCCCCACAAGTCCTTGTGAATAGGCATTCACTAAATCTTGTTTTAAATCATAAATGGATCTATTTGACCAAGCAATAATATCTGCTGTATAACCTTGATTGATAATATCTTGTTTATATCGTGATATTTCAGAGAATAACTGGTCATGAATGGTGGAATTGACATATATACGTACATAATTTGGTTGAGGTGGATTTGGTTTTCCACCAAAAATAAGTAGAGAAAATGGTATTGTAGCTCCTATGAAAATGGCACTAAATGCTAAAATTACAAGAATTTTATTAATTTTTTTCAGATTTTATCTCCTCTTTGGATTTGATTAATGAAATTATCTAATCTAATATTAAATAATAGCTAATATGATTTTAGAAATTTCAGAAATCTCATTTTAATATTACAATGAAAGTCTAATTTAATATATTTAAGTGTTTATCCTAAATAGGTAAGAATATACAATAAAGTAAAAATAGCATCACGTTAATTTTATTTTATCTTAAAACCCTTAAAAAGTCTTAAAAGAAACATTATTTCTTCTGAAGATTCGATTATTCTCTGTAAATCGAAAGGAAAATTATTTAATTCAACAGATTTCCCTTCAGAAACTCTTTCAATCATTATAATTATCATATCTTTGTACTTTTTTACCATAGTTCCTTCAGATTCAATTTCAGAGATTATTTTCGCGGCTTTATCTAATTTACCATTTAAAATGCATGAAATGGAGGCTAAAACATAACTTAGAACAATGTGAGAATATCCAATTTTTTTTAAGTTTGCTGCTCGATAGTAATAACGATATAAGTTGTTAACCATTTCCCTCAAAAGGTAATCTTTAGCGGTATCAAGCTGTTCATAAAATTTTAGGCTTTCCAAAATTAAGGTAGCTGCTGTAAAAAATTGTTTATTCTTTAATCCTTCTTCAGCTATTTTATTTAAACCTCTTATTATTTGATTGAAAATTCCAAATCTATTGTATTCTAATTCCCCTTCAATTGCAACATCATATGCATTCAGATAGCTTTCAGTAGATTCGTTGTAACTTCCAGTCTTCCAATAATTATCTCCAGCCTCTACATAATGTTTATATGCCATTTCAAAATTTTCAATTTCTTTAAAAATATTTGCTCCATCAAAAAAGTTTGTTGCTGCTTGGTTGTAGTCTTCAATTTTTTTTGAATAGTTCCCAGCCAACAAAAAACAAGAAGCACACTCAATCAGATTATTTTGTATATCTTGATAACATAGTCCAGCACCTCGATAGTACCTCGCAATTTTATAATAGTTTTCTAGTGTCTTTTCTAATGTTTCTGCTAAGTCGATATAAGCTCCTGCTTCTTTTTTAGAGAAATTTACATATTGATCTTGCTTATCCAAAATCTTATATAAATTTTTTAAGATCTGATAAATTTGAGCAAGTGTGATATTATCATTTTTTTCTTCAAATTTAGTTGCTAATACAGAGAAGAATTCTACACCATCCAAGATAGCATCTTGGGATTTATTATAATCGTCAATTTCTTCATAACAAGATCCTATCTGTTGATAAGAGAAAGAGAGCATGTCAAAATAATTATGTTTTTTAGAAATGTTAATAACTTTCTCATAAAATTTTATAGCATTCTCAAAATCAGAGAACTTTAAGAATAAATCTGCGATATTTTGATAATTTTGTGCGATCTTTCTTGTTTCGTTAAATTCTTTTAAAAGTTCACTCTCTTGTTGTAAAAATTTGATACTATTTAAGATATTTCTTTTCTCCAATTGAAAATCTACTATTTTTTCACGATAAATTTCTGCAATTCTTAAATATAGTTCAGCAATTTCACGTAATTTCGCTTGAAGTTTATAATCCACAATTTGTTTTTGGTACAATTCAATTATTTCATTATATAATTTAAGAGCTTCAGAAAAATCAATATATTCCATCATTTCTGCAACAGAATAAAGAAAATCCCCTGCTTCAAAAAATTCTCCAGATTGAGCAATTTCATTTGAAAAATTTATTGACTCTGAAACCATTTCTTGTATAATTTTGTTTCGTTCTGTTGGATCTTTGGTTTGTTTTATTTTAGATTCATATCTTCTTATTTTATCTAAAAATTCCGTGTATTCAACGAATTCTTCTTCTTCAATAATTTTATTATCTCCTCAAAAAAATACAGCTTATATATAGAAATTAATGTAAAAATAAAAAAAATTGGATTTTATAAAAATGTGTTTCAACTAAACAAAAAGCCCATAATTGATTACTTAAAATAACTCTAAACAAAACTTTCAAAAACAAGAGTTTACCGCATTCTGAATCTAAAGAAATAATATTAAATATTATTACAAACATATAATAAATAATTAAATATATTGAATTGGTGTTTTTTACAAAGTGAAACAGATTAGTGAATTATTAGATACTGGACTTTTTGAAACATATAAACCAGAGAGAACTATGACAGTTGCTGATTTATTGAAAGAACTTAATTTGGAAGATAAATATTTTGGAATTCTTGTAAATGGGAAAAAATCGACTCCAGAAACGAAAATTGGTAAAGAGGACGAGATCATAATACTTCCCCATATAGCAGGGGGAATTTAAAAAAAAAATATTATTTTTTGTCATCTTCTTTTAAAAATTCTATTTAGGTTATTTTAATTCAATTTTTAGTAGATCTTCTGCTAATATTGTATTTGGAAAAATGACTTTAGCCTCTTGCAATAACTTTAAAGCATCATCTTGGTATCGAGCAGAAATATGGGTTAAAATGAGCTGTTTTGCTTTCATTTTTTTGGCATCATTAGCGGCATCAACGGTAGTTGAATGTTTTTTTTCTTTAGCAATTTCTGCTAAAGATTTAGCAAATGTTGCTTCATGAATCAAAATATCAGACTCTTTTCCTAATTGAATTAAAGAATCACTTGGAGCTAAATCTCCTGAATATGTAATCTTTCTGCCCGGTTTTTTTGGCCCAACAATTTTTTCTTTAAAGGGATCTATTGTTTTTCCTTTGAATTCAATTATTTCTCCTTCCTGTAATCTTTTCCAAAGATTACTTTCAGGAATACCTAGAGTTCTCGCACGTTCAGGATCAAATTTTCCACATCGTGGTTTTTCTACAAATGCATATGCGAAAGTAGTTATAGAATGTTCTACTAAAGCATATTGTATAAGATAATATTTGGAATCAAGGATCGTATTATCATTTAAATTGAATGTCTTTTTTGGTATTTCAGAATCTAATCCATCAAATTCTAATAATTTTTGATTGTGATGATCGATCTCTATAATCTTAATTGGATAGTTGGCTTTTAATCCAAGAATTTTTCTATGGATATAAAGATAAAGAAAAAGATTTCGGGGTCCAAAGATCATCATTGGTGCCGTTCTATCATTTAAACTTAAACGAAACAGGAAGGGAGGGAGTCCTAAAAGATGATCACCATGAAAATGAGTAATAAATATTTTCATTGGTTTATTAAATTTTAGACCGGCTTCTGCGAATCGGCGTTGAAAATCCTCCCCGCAATCAAATAAAAGAATCTGGTTTTTATATTTTAAAGCTACGGACGGTAAGTTCCTTTCCTTAATGGGAGTTGCAGCTGCGCTACCTAAAATAATAAGTTCCATTTTGATAATTTTATATCTTTTTTCGTAACTGGGAAATTTCTATTTTTTGCTCATTATTTAATTTTTGTAAATTCTCAAGTCTATTTTTAAGCTCTCTGATTCTCAAATCTAAGTCGGGATCTTCCCTTGGATGGTGAACTTGATTTTGAATATTAATACTATCCAATTGGCGTTGTAAATCATTAAGTTTGTCATCTTTCAATCTCAACTGATTCTCTAATTGTCTATACTTACCTTTTATTTGTACAGCCTCATTTTTAATTGTTTCAACTTCTTCTTCCTTTGTGTTTAGTTGTTTTTGAAGAAACACAGCCATTTCTCTTTGCATTTTAAGCTTTCCTTCTAACTCTTTTCTAGGTCCCGCTGGTTCTGCAGTCTCTGCATCTTGAAATTTCGTGAGTTCAGTTTGAAGCGATTGTATTTTTATTTTTGCTCTATTTAGTTTATTTTGTAGATCATCTTTTAATGTATCCATCATTTTCTTTGGACGCATATTATCTTGTTCAAAATTTGCTGAAATGTCTGCTTTTTGCAAAGAAATAATTTCTTTCTTTAATTCTTTTATTTCATTATCTCTTTGTTTTAGTTGATTTTTTTGCTCATTAATCTCCTTTTTATATCCTTTTATTTTTGTAATATCTTTTTCATTTTTTTTGCTTTTTTTATCTGATTTTTCAATTATTTGTTTTAATTCTGTTATCTGTCTTTTAGATTTAGTCAATTGGCTTTGTAGGTCTCCTATTAATTCCTTTGGTATTGAATCGTTGCTTTTATCTTTGGATACACTGTTATATTCTTCTACTTTTTGCTTTAGAGCTACATTTTCTGATCTTAACTTCTCAAGCTCTTCTTTTTTTTGAATTAGTTGATTACTGAGATCTTCATTTCCAACATTTTGAAATCTTAACTTATTAATTATTGAGCGTTGGTTATTTACTTTATCTTGTAGTTCTTTTACGAGCATATTAAGGGGGGATGTTTTTCTCAAATCTTCAACTCTGATGACTGAAGATTCACCCTGTTGGGCTTTTATCTTATCTAATTCTTGTTGTAGTTGTACTTTCTCTTTTCTTAAAAATCCCATGCTATTCTTTAATTCTCTAATTTGTCTGTCTTTTTCATCAAGTTCAATTGCCAATTTTGAATCAACTGCTTGCTGCTTTCTGCTTTTTTTTTTCGTATCTTCTTCTGGGATTAAAGCCTCCAATCTCATAATATTGTCTTCAAGTTCTTCTATTCTATCAAGTAGATTATTGATTTCTTTACTTTTTTTATTAATTTCGCCTTCTAATTCACTGATACGAGCTTTTAACACATCAACAGACATGGAAAAGAATCACCTATATATTAGAATAATACAATTTTAGAAATTAAAATTTAACTTTACTATCCCCAATCCGTCTTATCTTATTACTAAAATAAAAATTTTTAGTAGAGATTGAAATCCTTTATTGAAAATTTATTAATTTTCTTAATTAAAGGAAATAGGCTTAAGAAATTAAATCCCATAAAAATCAAAAATAAAAATAAAAGGAAGATAAAAGGTACATATAATGGAGGTAAATACACTTGCTTAAATAAAAATAAGGAATTTACTATCATGCCAATTGCTAAACTTAATAATAACGAAGGAAATAATACAAAAACTGCCTCTATGAAGAGAATTTTTTTCAATGATCCTGTTTTTGAACCAATAGCACGCATTATTAGAAAATCTTGAGCTTTTTCCATTATTCCTGATTTTTGATAATTATATAATGATAAAATTGCAATTATCGATATTACTATGATTAAAAGTATTGGATATATAGACAATGAGCTAACAAATATTAAATTTCCTTGAAATACAGGGTCTAATCTTAAATAAATAAAATCATCTCCAATTGAATTAGTTACATTTTCAAATATTTCATAAATTCCTTGATAAGCACTAGGATTTAACTTTAGCATTATTAAATTGACTTCATCATTTACTAGATTTAATGTTTTCCTCGATTCATTAATACTTATGTATCCACACCACCCAGAATAAAAACTATCGATAATCATTCCCGAGATATGAAATGTTTTACCAACTTCTGTAAGTTCTAATCTTTGGTCAAGTGGAAATTCGAAAAAGTTGTAAGCTAAACCATCTCCAATTGTCATGTTATCGAAAGCATCTTCTTCATTAAAAAATTTTCCTTCAATCTCAAAATGTTGAATTATATTCTTAGGATTCACGCCAATGATCGGTATGTTCCCCTCTCGATCTTTACCAACGGTTACATAGGATCCATCTCCAGTAATGTGTGTACCTGTAAGCTCTTTAACATCATAAAAACTTATTATCCTTTCATCTATTTTTTCAATATCTTCAATGCTATTTAAACTATTTATGTCAGATAAATTAAAGAAATATTTTGTTTCTGTAAAATTTATACTGTTTTCGTTGATTAAAAGATCAGGATCAGAAAACATTCTATACATCATAGAATAGTTATAAACAACGTCCTTATGCCCAATTATTATAATATTTTCATTTTGTGCATTATTTATCCACTCTCGAGACGATAAATTTAATATAATAGTTCCTAAGCCTAAAGTAAATATTAGAAGTCCAATAATACAAAATAATATTAAATATCTCTTGAATTCACCTTTTTTTCTCATTGTATTAACAACAGCAATTTTAATATTAAATCCAATTGAAGTTAACCATTTTGGTATAAATTTTAAGGGTTTTCCCGCATTGTAATTATAAGGAATATCTTTAGAGAAAGTTTGGATTATTTTCTGTTTCCCAATTTTCCTTATTACATAACCACTAACGAAAAAGATACCTATTATACAAGAAAAAAAAATAAACGGAGTATAAAAAAGGTCAATTTGAATTAAAATTGTAAAATTAAGCAAAAATAAAATTAAAGCAAATATTCCAAATATCGATAGCCCTAAAATTATCCCTAGAATAAAACCAACAAAAAACAAAATATATACCTCAAGCAAATAAAAGCTATATAATTTTCTGGGAAGAGTACCTAAAGATTTCATTATAGCGATATCTTTTTTTTTGGAAATAATTAATGTAGTACTAATAGCAACAACAATTGTGATAGTTAATGAGATAAATAGTATTTGAATTAGGTTATTAAATTGTTTATAAGCTAAACTTATTCCACCAGAAAAATAATAAGTATTTAGAAATGAAGGCTGAATGAATAGATTCAAGCCTATTGATGAGGTGAAATATATCAAAAACTCAGTAAAAGCAACGACTAATATAATAATAATTAAAAATGGATAATTAGAATGCCTCTTCCGATATAAATCTTTCAATGCAAAATCAAATGACGACATTCTGCTTTTTTATTCCTACTTGTCAAATTTTTTTATGATTTTTTCATTTACTATTTTTCCATCATCAAAAGATAGAATTCTGTCTGCTAAATTTATTAAATAGTCATCATGTGTAGCGACAATGATCGTTCTAACATCATCTTTTAAATTTTTAAAAAGGTCTCTAATAAATTGACTAGTTTTTTTATCTAGATTAGCTGTTGGCTCATCAGCTAAGATCATAGGAGGATCATTTGCTAAAGCTCTTGCTATTGCGACCCTTTGTTGTTCTCCAGCGGAAAGCTGAAAGGGTAAATGTTCTCTACGATCAAAAAGACCCATTTTATTTAATAATTCTTGTGCTCTTTTTCTCTGTTCCTTAAAAGCTACACCTGAAAGATTCATAGGAAACATAACGTTTTCCTCAGCAGTGAGAGTGCTAATAAGATTATAATTCTGAAAGATAAAACCTGTATTTAAGAGTCTCCAGGTTGTTAATGATTCTTCCTCCATGTCTGAAATTTTAACACCATAAGAATATAATATGCCCTTATTAGGTGAATCCAAACCTCCTATTAGGTTTAAAAATGAAGTTTTACCTGCCCCGCTGGGACCTTTAATGACTAAAAATTCTCCATTATGAATTGATAATGATACATTATCAACTGCTCGTACAATAAAATCACCAATTTCATAGTCCTTAAACAAGTCTACACAAAGAATTGCATATTTTGAACCTAAATCTTCTAAGAGATCAGCTTTTGAGGTATTTTTATTTTCTCCTACTAAATTTTCTTGCTTAAAATCCTCTATAGAATTATCAATATCTGGCACGATGTTTATAATTATTATTTATTTAAATCTTTAGTGTCAATTTTAACTAATTGTATAAATACTCGGAAAATTACTTAATTTTAATAAAAATTTATGAATTCAATACTGATATATTGAATGTTTAAATCTATAGGTGTTCTACTTATAAATTTTTGAAATTTGATTTTTAGTAATTTTGCTTAATGTTAAATTAAATTTAAATATTAAAGAATCCTAATTATACAATAGAGGGAAGATTGAGAAAATACAAATAATATCCCCTAATGAAAAGAGGGATTCCCCTTTTCGTGGAATTTCCTAATTAAAATGGTAACTAAACTAAATTTTACAAAATCTTAAACAAACTTGTTGAGATTTTGATTTTTTCTCATCTCCCTCTCTCTCTTTTTAAATTTTTGAACTTAGCTACTATTGGAAGATAGGTTTTTTTTTCAAAAATAAGATTTAAAGGAGAATTTTAATTTACTTTAATATTAATTCCCTTATTTAATTTGTGAAGAAAGGAGATATTTATGGATTTTGAAAAACTAACCGAATTAGTAATTGAATTAGAAGTAGATGATATTGCCGATGCTGTGAAGCAAGCATTAGATGAAGGAAAGGATCCATTTGATATATTAAATTCGTTAACAATAGGAATGGATGAGGTTGGACGTCGTTATGAGGAAAAAGAATATTATTTGACTGAACTTGTTTTAGCTGGAGAAACGATGAAGGAAGCTTTTAGTATTTTGAAACCAGCATTAGCTGCTTCAGACAAATCAGAGGATAAAGTGAAAATTATTATAGCTACGGTCAAAGGAGATAACCATGACATAGGAAAAAATATTTTAGGGTCTCTTTTATTAAGCTCTGGGTTCGAACTGTATGATTTGGGGATGGACGTTGATGAGAATATAATTGTGAATAAAGTTAAGGAGACAGGAGCTACTATAGTAGCGTTAAGTTCTTTATTGACTATGACTGTAGAACACATTGAAGTTGTTCATGAAGCTTTAAAAGCAGCAGGAGTTCGTGATAAAGTTAAACTAATCGTTGGAGGAGCTCCCTTAAATATGGAGCTTGCTAAAAAACTTGGAGCAGACGATTTTGCTGATGATGCTGTCGATGGTGTAAAACATATAAAAAAACTTGCTGGATTAGACTAGATTTGTTGTAATATATTTTTCTATATATCCATTTTATCTAAGAATAAATCAACAAGAATTTATAATTTATAAATTCCTATTTCTATGTATTTTATACATCTTTATTAGATAGAATTAAAGTATATTAAATTATAATCAGAAGATTTATACTCTTATTGAATCATAATATCTCAAGGAAAAAAATTAAATAAAATCCTTTCAAGGAGGTTTTTAAATTGAATACTGAACAAAGTAAAGAAGTTGAGATTAATGAGATATTAGATACGAGAGGTTTATATTGCCCAGAACCATTATTTGAGGTAAGAAATTTGAGTGAAACGCTTAATGTAGGGCAATGCTTCAAAGTTCTTGCAGATGATCCCGCAGCAGAAGAAGATCTTAAAAGATGGGCTAAAAGAACTGATACAAAAGTGGTAGAATTTAAAAAAGAAGGGGAAGATTTAATATTCATTTTTAAAAAAATGAAATAAAAAAGAGTAAAAAAAGATGAGTGTATATCTAGATTACCAAGCAGCTAAACCTGTAGATCCTCGTGTTTTTGAGGCTATGAAACCATATTTTACAAAAGATTTTGGGAATCCATCTTCATTACATAATTATGGATATAATGCTACTAATGCATTAGAAGAAGCTCGTCTTAAAGTTGCTGAATTTATTAACGCCCCAAGTCCAGAAGAGATAATCTTTACATCTGGAGCTACAGAATCAAACAATTTGGGAATAATTGGTGCTGCTCTTCGAAATCAAAAAAGAGGAAATCATGTTATCATCTCAGAGATTGAGCATATTTCCATCTTAAATATTGGAAAATATTTAGAAAGACAAGGCTTTAAAGTGAGTAGAGTTCCTGTGGATAGATTTGGTATTATTAACGTGAATAAACTTGAGAGATTAATAACTGATGAGACAATTCTAATCTCGATTTCTACGGCTAGTAATGAAATTGGCTCTCTTCAACCTGTAAAAGAAATTTCAGAGCTTGCTCAAAAGAAAAAAATCTGGTTTCATTCTGATGCTGTGGCAAGTGAAAGTACAATACCTATTGACGTGTTAAAAATCCCTTTTGATTTATTAACTTTATCTTCGAATGATATATATGGCCCAAGAGGAGTAGGGGCATTATACATTAAAAAAGGTGTAAGAGTAAATCCTATTCTCATTGGAGGAGGTCAAGAGAAAGGTATGAGGTCTGGATCTGAAAATATGTCGGGAATAATAGGATTTGCTAAGGCAGCTGAAATAATGAGAACAGAAATAAATGAAGAAGCTGCTCGTTTAAAAACCCTTAGGGATAAATTATTTAGGGAAGTGTTAAAGATACCTAAATCATATTTAAATGGGCATCCTGAGAAAAGGACGCCTGATAATGCTAATTTCCGGTTTGATTATATTGAGGGTGAATCATTGCTTCTATCTCTAAAGGACGCAAAGGTGGAGGTAGCAACAGGATCAGCATGTTCTTCAAAAACTCTAGAACCATCGCATACGCTTATCTCATGTGGTCTATTGCATGAAGAAGCACATGGTAGTTTATTATTATCTTTAGGGAGATTCACAGCAGAAAAAGATATTGATAAAATTTTAGAAGTATTACCGGGAATAGTGAGAAGATTAAGAATTTTATCTCCACTTACACCTTCAGATTTATTAAAAAAATTACAAGAGGAGGAAAAATAAATGAGTGTACATAAATATAGTGATAAGGTAATGGATCATTTTAGGAATCCACGAAATGTAGGAATAATTGAGAATCCTGACGGATATGGGAAGGTTGGGAATCCAGTATGCGGAGATTTAATGGAAATATTCATAAAAGTAAAAAAGAATGATAAAGGCGAAGATATCATTGATGATATTAAATTCAAAACGTTTGGGTGTGGATCTGCTGTATCAACTTCATCAATGGTAACTGAGATGGCGAAAGGAATGACATTGGATGATGCATATAATATTACTAGAAGCGATGTAGCAGAAGAATTAGATGGTTTACCTCCCATCAAAATGCATTGTTCAAATCTTGCAGCAGATGCCTTAAAAGCAGCCATAAATAATTATCGTGAGGGTACAAAGCCAGAAGTAGAAGTAGTTACTTCATGTCAGCTAGAAGTGCGAGTAATATTAGGTTTAGATGAGTTTAAGGGGAAGGGCGTTTATCTAGAGGTTCCTAACCTTGAAGAATTTAAAGAGAAGAGAACCTTGATTGTTGATACGGGGGATGCATCTTTGGAATTAGCCCTTAAATTAACTGAATATACTGGAAGAGTTATCGTGGTAACTTCTGCAAAAGAAATTCCCGGAACTGTGGAAATCGCGAAAAAATTGAAACAATCTGATGTAAAGATATTACAGCAATCAGAACTTAATGAAATCAAAGGAGAACTAGACGAAGTAGAAAAAGTAGTTATACACGATTTCGATGAAGATGAAAATTACGAACTGTTTGTGGATGCTGTAATAATTTTAGACTATAGAGGTTAATTTTTTTTTATTTTTTCATTGATTCTAAAATATAGTCTGTTATATATTTACTTTCTTTCTCCGTTTGATTCTTATAATTAACATATCTAAAATTAAACACACATAAAGGACATGATGTAGCTATATCTTGTGTTGCTACGCTAGTAAATAATTCTTTACCAATTTTTATACAAATACTACTGTCAACGCCTCTAATTCCAGAACCGGCTCCACAACAAGGTGATTCTTCACGATTATGAGTTAATTCTCTTATTTCTAAACCACATTTCTTTAAAAGCTCTCGAGGTTCAGAATAGAGAGGACCACTTCTATATTTTCTTCCTACACGGCAGGGATCATGATATGTAATTGATTTATTTAATGATTTTAATGAGATTTTATTATTTTCGACTAACTCATAAATAACTTCAATTATATGCCTGACATTTATAGTGAAATCTCTAAAATATTTTCTATAAACTTTGTCAAAGGCATATAAGCATCCTCCACATGTAACTATTAAATTTTTTATTCCTATTTTATTAAAAATTTTAATGTTATCTTTAAAAATTTGCTTAGCCAGTTTAAGATTCCCCGCGGAATATACATATTCTCCACAACATGGTTCTTTTTTCAAAATTTTAAAATCATAACCAGCAAGTTTTAAAATTTCGTAGGGGGCAAGAGCACTTTCTTTTACTCGAAATGAAGACATACACCCTAAAAATAATAAAGTCTCTGAATCTTTCTTTTCAAACTCTTCTTTTTTTTTGTGGTTTTCAGGTAACCAATTTAATCTTTGATCTGGATTTCCCCCAACCGAGTTATCTTTTTCAATAATCTCTTTTATTATTTTATTATGTATTTCTAATGGTGCTTGGTCTTTTTCTACCAGGTTAACTTTTGAAGAATGAATAATTTCTGAGATTTGAATATCTTGCTGACAAATTAAATCACACAATCCACATAATGTACAAGTGTAGAGCCCGATAACTTCATTTTCAGTAATCACATTATTAGAAAAAACTTTTTCAGCTATTTTTAATCTTCCATTAGGGGATTTTATCTCATCGGAAGTAACCTTGTAAGTATCACATACTTCCATACAATCCTTACAGTCTACACATGAATATATTTGGGTTAAAAATTCATTTTCATCCATTTTAATATCGTTAATAATAATATTGGATTATTTAGTAATCTTACTAACTTATAGTAACCAAATTTATATTAATTCCCCTCTAAAAAAGGTTAAGATATACAATATATTATATTTAAATTGGTAATTGTGATGAAAAGAGTAGTGATAGTTGGTGGAGTTGCAGGGGGAGCTTCAACTGCTGCTAGATTAAGAAGATTAAGGGAAGATTTTGAAATTATTATGTTAGATCGTGGCGCATACGTTTCATTTGCAAATTGTGGGTTACCCTACTATGTTGGGAATATAATAAAAGATCGTGAATCTTTAGAACTAGTAACGCCAGAAAGGTTCCTTGAAAGGTTTAATATTGATGTCCGGGTTAATCACGAAGTAATTTCTATAAATAAAGACAATAAAAACGTTATAGTGAAGGATCTAAAACATTTTAATGAATATAAACTTGAATATGATTATTTAGTCATAGCAACTGGTTCAAAACCAATAGTTCCTCAATTTAATGGCCTTGATAAGATCCCTTATTTTACAGTATGGACAATTCCAGATGCTATAAAAATACGTGATTATGTAGAAAAATCTCATATTAAACAAGCAGTTGTGGTTGGAGGAGGCTTTATTGGATTAGAAATGGCAGAAAATTTAACACAAAAAGGAGTAAAAGTCAAGATCATTGAAATGTTGGATCAAGTCATGCCCCCTATTGATAAGGAAATTGCACAATTTATCCATCAAGAGCTAATATTGAATGGGGTTTGCCTAGTTTTAGAAGATCCTGTCGATTCTTTTGGTAGAAATGATAATGATAAACCTCTTGTTAAAACAAAAAGTGGGAGGATAATAGAAACAGAAATCATTATATTATCTATTGGAATTAGACCAGAAAGTAAACTAGCTAAAGAAGCTAAATTAGATGTCAATGACAGAGGATACGTTATAGTAAATAATAAAATGCAAACGTCTAATCCAAGCATATATGCTGTGGGTGATACTATTCAAGTTGTTCATTTTCAAACTAAAAAACCAACATCAATTGCATTAGCCGGACCTGCAAACAAACAAGGAAGAATAGCAGCAGATAATATTGCTGGAAAAGTTTCAGAATACAAGGGGGTTCTAGGAGCTTCTGTTGTCAAAATTTTTGATCTCACAGTTGCTTCAGTTGGTCTGACTGAAAAACAATTAAAGAATCTTGATTTAAACTATGACAAAATCTATATCCATCCAAACAATCATGCAGGCTATTATCCTGGAGCAATTCCAATAACCTTAAAATTAATATTTGAGGTTCCTACTGGGAAAATTCTAGGATCACAAGCAGTTGGAGGTCCAGGTACAGAGAAAAGAATAGACGTGATCTCAACTGTAATAAAATTCAATGGCACTGTGTTTGATTTAGAAGAACTTGAGTTAACTTATGCACCACCCTATGGTTCTGCTAAGGATCCTGTAAATATGGCAGGTTTTGTTGCTTCTAATTATCTTAGAAAAGATATGCCAATTTTTCAGTGGCATGATTTCAATAATATCAGGAATAATGGAAGTATATTATTAGATGTTCGAACTAAAGACGAATTTTCTGCGAGATCTATTGATGGTTCAATAAACATTCCAATTGAAGAACTAAGAGAGAGAGTAAAAGAAATTTCAAATAACAAACCGATATATGTTTATTGTGAAGTAGGGTATAGAAGCTACTTAGCATTACGAATTCTATTACAAAGTGGATTTAAAGAAGTTTATGAATTAACTGGAGGCTTTAAAATTTATGAGATGGCAAATGCAACCACAGAAGAAATAATGGCGGCATGTGGAGGATCCGAAAACGTCATCGAAGAATATGTACATGAAAAGGCTACTGAAAGTAAAGATTACATAGAAGTGGATGCTTGTGGACTTTCATGTCCTGGTCCTCTAAATGCATTGATTAAAGGACTTGAAACATTACCAGAACATAAGAAATTAAAGGTTTATGCTACTGATCCTGGATTTAAATCTAGCGTTGAAGCATATTCTAAATTGAACAAGACGATAAAATTGGTACATCTTGGGAAAGAAAAGGGGATGTTAGTTGCTACATTAGAAAAAGTGCAACCTAGTGAAATTGTAACTCCCATTATAAAAAAATCTAGAAGAGAGCTGAGACCTCTTGATGCCCCTCCAGTTTCAAATATTAGTGCTGATGAGCTTTTTGAGCGAATAGGTACTGAAGACGAACCAGCCCTTATGATTGATGTTCGATCACCACAAGAATATAACAGTCAACACGGACATATCAAAAATACTAGATTAATTCCTCTAGGTGAGCTATTAAATAATCCAGATATTATTAAGAATTATAAAAATGAGGAAATTATCTCAATTTGCCACTCTGGTTCACGTTCTATGATGGCTGCTCAAATTTTAGCCCAAGCTGGATTTAAAGATATCCGGAATTTGACAGGTGGAATGATGATGTGGCATAGAAAAGGGTACCCTATAGAGCTAGAAGAAAATAGAATGACAGATACTTATTATTAAACTATTTTTTTTCCGATTTTCTTTAAATTATAAGTAAAAAAGTTAAAATAAAGGAGAAATAATTTAAATCCAAGTATATTCATATATAACGAATTTCCAATTTATAACATGGAGGTTAAAAAATTATGAAAGAAACTGCGAAAAAACTATACACAGCTTACGTTGGGGAATCTCAAGCACGTAATAGATATAATTACTTCTCCAAAGTAGCAAAAAAAGATGGATATGTGCTGATATCAAAAATATTCGATGAAACGTCAGATCAGGAAAAAGAGCATGGTAGCTGGTTCTATAAAATGCTCCAACCGTTCAAGAAAGAAGAAAAATTTGATGAAATGAAAGTACTTCCTGATGCTGAATTCCCGACAACACTTGGAAATACGATTGAAAACCTTAAATCGGCAATAGCGGGAGAAAACATGGAATGGCAAACTCTCTATCCTGATATAGCTGAGACCGCTGAAAAAGAGGGATATCCTGATATTGCTAAACGAGTACGCGCAATTATAAAGGCTGAAAAACACCATTCTGAGAGATATGGTAAACTCTTAAAATTAGTTGGTGATGATGTCTTCTTCAAACGCGGAAAGAAAGTTGTTTGGGTTTGCATGGAATGTGGATATGAAGTTGAAATGGATGAATTACCTAAAAACTTTAAATGTCCATCCTGTGACCATCCACGGGAGTACTATAGAAAGAAATGTGAAGATTTCTAGAAAAAATAAAATGATTTTTAATTTAAAATGAAAATTTTTAAAAATTAAACTATATGAATTAAAGAACAAAAAACTAAGAATTTGTGAATAAAAATGAATCAAAAAGAGATTTACAGGTGCTCCATCTGCGGAAAAGTGATTGAAATTTTACATCCTGCATCTCCAGAAACCATTTGTTGCGGAGAATCAATGAAATTAATGCAGGAACAAACTAAGGACTGGAAGACAGAGAAACATGTTCCCAAAATTACTGTTAATGGTAATAAAGTTACTGTTGACGTAGGAATCTCAATGGGAACTCCTCATCCAATGACTAATGAGCATTATATAATGTGGATTGAAATAATTTGTAAAGATGGATGCTACGAAAGGAGATTCTTAAAGCCTGGTGTTGAGCCTAAAGCAATTTTTACCGTTGCTAATCCAGAAGGTCTCTGGGCTCGAGAATATTGTAATTTGCACTTTTTATGGAAAAGTTAAATTTGAAAATAACCAAATATCTTTTTTTTTATTTTTTTAAAATATGGAAATAATGAAATTTTAAGCATTTAGAACACAATAGTTAATATCGAAATGAATTAAATTTTATTATAACACAGAAAGCATGATCCTATTTTTACAATTATTTGTAATCTTCTGTTTTATTATTGTTATAATTGCCCTTTTTAGTGAAAAAACAGATTTTTTAACTTATAGTGTGTTAGCAATGTTAGCTGCTGCTACAGCAACTTTCATTTTTTCACCCACACCAATATCTATTGAAGAATTCATTTTAGCAATAGATTGGCCTGTTATTTTTTTCTTAATTTCTGTATTTACAATAGTAGCTATTTTAGAGGAGCAATTAATTTTTCAAGAAATTGCATCAAGAATAACAAAAAAATTTCACACCAATACCAGGAGGTTTTTCTGGGTAATTTGTTTAATTTCAACATTAAGTGCTGCCTTTATTGAAGATATATCAGTTGTTATTATCTTTATACCGATGATAATAATTACAAGTGAAAAAATGAAAATAAATCCAACTCCGATATTGTTGGGAATGACTATTTGTATAAATCTAGCAGCCACTTTAACTCCCTTTGGTTCAGCGCAAAATATATTAATTTCGAGTAGATTTACACTTCCAACAGCTTGGTTTTTCACCAGCCTTTCAATCTATTTTATTATTGCCACATTTCTGACTTTATTTCTTTTAGATTATTTTATTCTTAAAAAAAACTTAAGGAAAATTTGGATACCTCATTGTACTGAATTTGACGAATCTTTGGAAACTGAACATATTGAGGAACATGAATTAATCATATTGGAAGAATCTATTAACGCTAAGGTTTTTTACCGCAATTTAGGAGCTTTATTGATTTTCTTTATCCTGTTAATTATAATACCCAATATTCTCTTTGTAGGACTTCTTGGAATGCTTTTATTTGTGTTTATTAATCCTAGGAGAAGGGAGGCTGGAAAGCGAAAGCCTGATATTTCTTATTACTTCAAAAAAGTTGATTTCAAGTTACCTTTCTTCTTTATAAGTTTGTTTGTGCTGGTATTTTGTTTTGAAAAAGTCGGTATTATTGCAATTATCGAAGATTTTGTGGTAGCTATAGCACCAGCTAACTTATTTTTATTATGCATTTTAATCTTGATTATATCATCTATTCTCTCAGCTTTTCTTGATAATGTTCCCGTTACAGTCCTTTTTATTCCAATAATTCAAATTTTAATAATTGATGGTTATTCATCAGTTCCGTTATTAATTGCATTTATTTTGGGGATAAATCTTGGTGGCAATTTTTTACCTCAAGGGAGCGCTGCAGATATGATGACATTAGACCTGTCAACGAAATATTGTGTTGATGGCATGAATTATAAGAAATTGTTAAAGGTTGGCGGACTTTTTGCTTTACTGCATATTGTCCTCGGAATAATCTATCTCGCAGTTATAGTTTTTATATTCTTTTGATGGAGAGTTTTAATGAATAAAAAGAAAGCAATTATATTAGATAGAGATGGTACTTTAATTGAAGACAAAAATTATGCTTATAAATTGGAAGATTTTGAATTATTAGATGGAGTGATTGAAGGATTACACATACTCAAGAAAGATTTTATTTTTTTTATTGTAACAAATCAATCAGGGATAAGCAGAGGTTATTATACAGTACAAGATTTTCAAAATTTCAATAATCATTTAATAAATGTCTTGAAGAACCAAGAAATAGAAATTTTAAAGACCTATTTCTGTCCTCATTTAAAAGAAGAAAATTGTGAATGTAGGAAACCTAAAACTAAATTTATGGATGATATCATTAAAGAATTTAACGTTGATATTAATGAATCATGGATGATTGGTGATCACCCTTCAGATATACAATTTGGAATAAAATCGGGTTGTAATACAATTTTTCTAACGACAGGACATGGTGATAAACATTTAGATGAATTAAAAACACTTGGAATCAAACCAACGCTAATTTGTAACAATTTTATAAAAGCTGCTAAAAAAATTTTGAATGATAGTTAATTCTTAATGGTTATAAGAGGTTATTATAAAAATATGAAATAATAATTATTTAATATAATTAGATATAAGATTGAATTTCAAACATGTCCATTTTTCAAAAAAATTAAATTATGCTGATTTATGGGACAGTATTCAAAAATTAAGAGAACTAGTTAAAGTAGAAAAAAATTTTAACAAAAGGACTTGTTGGAATTGTAGTAAAGATCTGAATATTTATGATTTTTTGAGTGATAATGTTAATTTTACTCCAGAATATATTTTAAAATTATGACAAGCTCCAATTTTAGAATTCCATTGATGTGAATGTGTTAGATACCTTAAGATTCATGAATTAAAGAAAATAGAGCTCGAATTAAAAGAAAGAAATTGTTTATATTGCCAAACGGTGATAGATATCTATAAATTTAGCAAATTTCATAGTTATTTAAAAATTTACGAGCTAAAGACTATTTGGCTGGACTCTAATTTTAAAATTTTCTGTGATAATTTATGTCAACGCAAATTTTATAAAACTTATTATGATTTTCTTAAAATAAGTAAATTGAAAAAAAAAACCTGTTAATGAGTAAAAATAAAAGTTAATAAAAAAAATTTTAATTTCTTTTCTTACCTAGAAAAGGCATAGCATGTTCATATCTTTTCATAACAAATCGTGAAATAACAATTCTTTGAATCTCGCTTGTTCCTTCGTATATTTGGTATAATTTTGCATCTCTAAATAGTTTTTCAACTGGATATGTCCTTAAGTATCCATATCCTCCAAAAATCTGCACTGCTTCTGTTGTTACATTCATTGCAACATCTGAAGCGAATGCTTTAGCAATTGAGGAACTCAAATTATTATCCATACCTTGATCAGCCTCCCATGCTGCTTTATATGTTAATAATCGTGCAGCTTCGATATCTTTATACATATTGGCGATCTTTTCTTGAATAGCTTGATAATTTCCAATTGGCCTTCCGAAAGCTTCTCTCTTTTGAGCGTAATCTATAGAGTATTCCATTGCTGAACGAGCACATCCAACAGCAAAAGCACCTATCGCGGGACGTGTATGAGCGAAAGTTTGCATAGCTAACACAAATCCTCTTCCCGGTTTGGCAAGAATATTTTCTTTTGGGATTCTAACATCCTTTAAACCAACTGATACAGTATTTGATGATCTTTGACCTAATTTGGGGATATGCTTACCCAGTTTTACTCCTTCGCTTTTACTATCTACTATAAATGCTGCTATCCCTTTGTGTTTTTTCTCAAGATCTATTGTTGCAAATACCGTAATATAATCCGCATATCCTCCATTGGTAATCCAAAACTTATTCCCATTTAAAATATATTCATCTCCATCTTTTTGTGCCATACATTTCATTCCAGCAACGTCAGAACCCATAGTTGGTTCAGATGTGGCAAATGCTATCAATTTAAACTCATTTATTAATTCAGTTAATATTCTTTGCTTTTGTTCTTCATTTCCGCCTATTACTATAGGTTCAGCACCAAGATTATTATCAAAAATAGAAGTAGCTATACCAGGGCATGCCGATGAGATTTCCTCAACAACAATACAAGAGCTTAATAGGCCATAACCAGGGCCACCATACTCTTTAGGGATCCCTAAATTTAATAGTCCTTCTTCCCATGCTTTTTTAATAACTGGTAAAGGAAACTCCTCAGATTCATCATATTTTCTCGCAACCGGCAATACTTCACGAATTGCAAACTCTCTTGCTTTACTTTGTAATTTTTTCTGTTCTTCATTTAACAAAAAATCCATTTTTATACCCTCTCCTTATCCCATCTTCTCAATCAGTTTATCTACAATTTCTTTAAAATCTAATTCTTTTGGTTTTGGTACAAACTTAACTTCTATAGTGTCTTCCATTACATCTATTTTAGCAGCCTTCATGAACTCAACAATTTCTTTTACAGCCCCTCCACCCCAGCCATATGAGCCAAAAGCAAGACCAACCTTATTCATGGGTTTTAAACCTTTTTGATAAGATAAGTATTCTGCTACTGTCGGAAATAATCCATTATTTAGGGTAGGACTTCCAATTAATATAGCTCTCGCTTTCATTGCTTCAGTAATTACATCTGAATAATCAGCGTTAGCTAATCTGTACCTTTTGACCGGAATACCTCGATGCTTAATTTCTTGAGTTAAAGCTTTAGCGATTTTTGCTGTACTATCCCACATTGTATCATATATAATGATTACACTATTTTCATCAATTTCTCCTTTACTCCACTTAGTATACCTCTCTAAGATTTCAGGAATATGACTTCTCCAACAAACTCCATGAGAAGTACATATGTTCTCGATTGGTAAAGTTCCCACCTTTGGGATAACCTTTTCAATCAACCCTGAAAGATGGAGTAAGATATTTGCATAATATTTTTCTGCTTCTTGGAAAACTTCAGCAAGATCGTTTTCATCATCCCATCGTTTTGATGATGCAAAATGCTGTCCAAAAGCATCATTAGAAAACAAAACATTCTTACCATTTTCATCAGTCATAAAAGATACCATAGAATCGGGCCAATGGATCATTGGGATGGGAATAAATGTAAATTTTTTACCTTTTCCGATGTCCAATGTATCTCCCTCCTCAACAGCTCTCATCTTTTTAAATATTTCATTATCTAATTCATCATGATAATGAGCTTCTAATATATCAACTCCTCTTTTCGAAGCAATTAATTCAGCATTGGGTAAATGCTTAAGAATTAACGGAAATGAGCCAGAATGATCCATCTCAACATGATTTGTGATAAAATAATCAATTTCAGAAGGATCGCACACTTCTTTAATGCTTTTCAAAAAATATTCAAAATAAGGACGTTTAACAGTATCAATAAGTACAGTTTTTTCTCCTTTAACAATGTATGCATTATAACTGCTACCTCGATTAGTTGAATATCCATGAAAATTGCGTACTTCCCAATCTACATAGCCAACATAAAAAATGTCTTTCATTAACTCTAAATGCGTAATTTTAATTTCACCTTCATTTATTAGGTTTATAATTTGTTTTTTAATAGTAATTCAAGTCAAATTAAAAAGTTATATGCTATTTATTATAAAATTTGTGTGAAAAAAAACAATAAAAAAAAATTAAAAAGAAGTAGATTTTTATAATTATTCGATTTTTTCGAACATGTCTTTCCCAACACCACAAACAGGACAAGTCCAATCATCTGGTAAATCTTCAAATTTAGTACCTTCAGCTTCTTCGTCATAAACATATCCGCATGCTTGACATTCCCACTTTCCCATAATTTATCTCATCTCTTTCTGTATATCTGTCCAATTTAATTTTATGGATTTAAATTGAAAATATATTAAAAATATTGATTTAATATTTTATAAAGATAATCCATTTCAAAGAGTTAAAGATTTAAATTAGTATAAAATAAATTAGCGGAGTGTTTGTTTTTCTACAAAAAATTTCTTTGATGACCTACATTTTGGACATCTGAATTCTTCATCGTCCAACTCTTCGAAAGGTTTATCTTTTTCAGTATTATCATAAATATAATTACATATTTTACATCGATAAATTGTAACTTTTATTCACCTACTTTAAATATATTTAGGAGTTATTTTTCATCCTGAATTCTTTTTTAGAGCCTTTACAATTTGGACATTTCCAATCAGGAGGTAGATCTTTAAAGAGAATTCCCATTGTAGCCTCATCATATTCCATACCACAATTATTACATATGTATGTATATAATTCTAATAATCTTTTCAACTCATTCTGATCAACATCCTCTTCCATCTTATTATAAACATAAGACATTACCTTATTATCACCAAATAAAATAGCTCCTTTTAGTTTGCTTCCCTTTAATACTAATTTCTGATAACAACAATCTTTCTTATCAGCTTTTTTCAGTATATTCCAACCTCCACCTTCTTCTTTAGAAGGATCTATGATTCCTATTGATGTTAATTCTAATCCTACAATTTTAAGTGTATTTTTTGGAGTTGTTCCTTTATAATCTACTTTTTTCAGGCCAAGTACAGAAGCCGCAACTATTTTTGATTGCTCCATACAAGCAGGAATAATACCCCAAATTTGATTTTTATATTCAATACAATCTCCTACAGCATATATGTCTTTTTCGCTAGTTTCTAAATACTCGTTAACGATTATGCCTTTATTTGTTTCAATTTTAGCTTCTTTGGCTATATTTATTGTAGGTGTAATACCCGCTTGAATTAATACAATATCTGTCTTTATCTTATTTCCTCCTTTTAATTTAATACCCATTACAAACCCATTTCCTATTATTTCATCTGTAACAGTATCTAGAATCACTTTGATTCCTCGATTTTCAATTTCTTCCTTTAACATGAGAGCACATTCTTCATCTAATTGTCTGGGTAGCAATCGAGGAAAAAATTCTACAACAGTCGTGTTTAAATTACTATCATTAATTTGATTTGCTAATTCTAAGCCTAGCAATCCTCCGCCGATGATAATTGCATTATCTACATCTTTTTTTTTAATATAATCTTTAATTTCTAAAGCATCATCGATACTTCGAAGAGTAAAAACACCTTTCTTTTCTTCTTTCATTTCAACTGCATTTCTTATTGGGGGGATATTAGGAGTACTTCCAAGTGCTAAAATAAGTTTATCATATGAGATTGGTGATTCTACGCCTTCAATATAAATTAGTTTTGAGTTAGGGTCTATATTATTTACCTTTTTATCTAAATACAAGTTAATTTTCTTGTTTATATACCAATCTTCTTTAAAAACAATTAAATCATTAATGGTTACTTTTTCAGATATCAATTCTGGGAGTTTTACTCTTGTATAATAAGGGTATTTTTCTTGAGTATATATCTCTATTTCTACTTCATCCTTGAGAGATCTTATATTTTGAGCAGTAAAGGTCCCAGAAATATTATTTCCAATTATTACAACTTTCATAGAATAATTAGTCTATTCATCTTATTTTAACATTATTATTATTTATTTTAAACTAGAAATCAAATCCGTATGAACATGTTCAATATAAACTTAAATGAAAATGATTTATTTTTTAAATACAACAATTTTAAAAAATTTGGATAAATGTGGTTATTTATGAAAAACGAAAGAATGTCTTACCATAAATCTGTTCAAAAAGCTTATGAAAGAATTAAAAAAGATGGCATGAATAATATCTGGGATCGATTTGAGGCTCAAGGGTTTGGGGGGGATCCAGATAAACGATGTCCATTCTGCTTAAAAGGTGCACGTTGTGATTTATGTTCCAATGGTCCATGTAGAGCTGACTCATCAATAGATAAACGTGGTGTTTGCGGAATTACTGCAGATGGAATGGCAATGCGCATGATGCTTCTAAGGAATGTCATGGGTACCTCAACCTATCATTATCATACCGAAACAACTTTAAAGACTCTAAAAGCAACAGTAGAAGGTCAAACACCTTTTAAAATTTCTGAACCGGAGAAATTAAAAAATTTTGCAGGACGTCTTGGTTTAGATACATCTGGTTCAGAAAAAGATATAGCACTTAAATTATATCATTTTGCTAAAGAAGATTTTAATCGATCTTATGATGAACCAAGTAAAATTGTAGA
>JBHLNS010000068.1:0-14510 GCA_048941285.1 Promethearchaeota archaeon | reverse complement strand
GATAAATTGATAGAAGAAAATCTCTGGATTAAATCTGAAAAAGTTGTAGTTAAACCTGATCAACTCTTTGGAAAGAGAGGTAAAGCAAAACTAATATTACTAGATGCAGTTTTTAATGAAGTAAAGAAATTCTGTAAGGAGAATTTAAATAAAGAATTTACGATTGGAAATGTAAAGGGACAATTAACACGATTATTAGTCGAACCTTTTATTCCACACGAGAAAGAATATTATGTTTCTATAACATCTGAAAGAGATTCTGATATAATTCATTTTAGTTTTGAAGGAGGCATATTTATCGAAGAGAATTGGGATAAGGTGACTCATATTCAAATTCCAATCGGTGCAGATATAAAAGATTTTAATTTAGAAAACAAATTACCTGATTTAGGAGAACTAAAAGAAGTTTTAATTCCTTTCATAAAAGCATTTTACCAGGTTTTTGTTGATCAAGATTTTACATTTTTAGAAATTAATCCTTTTGCGATTACAAAAGATAAGAAAATTGTTCCTTTAGATGTAAAAGCTCGATTAGATGACACTGCTGCATTTCTTCACACTGACACATGGGGAAATGCTTCTAATCCTATAGAATTTCCAGCTGGATTTGGTCAGAAAATGAGTTTAGAGGAAACTAGAATAAAGGAACTTGATGAAAAAACAGGTGCTTCATTAAAGCTGACAATTCTGAACCGAAACGGACATGTTTGGACAATGGTTGCTGGAGGTGGAGCTTCTGTTATATACACAGATACAATAGCAGACCTCGGATTTTCAGAAGAATTAGGTAATTATGGTGAATATAGTGGTAATCCAAGTCAAGAGCATACACAGATTTATGCTCAAACTCTGATCGATCTAATTACAGAAAAGCCAGATTCTGAAGGAAAAGAAAAATATTTGATAATAGGTGGTGGAATTGCGAATTTTACTGATGTAAAAGCAACTTTTGGAGGTATCGTAAATGCAATTAAAAAATCAGTAGATAAATTAAAAAAAGCAAACATTAAAATATTAGTCCGGCGAGGTGGCCCTAATGAGAAGCAAGGATTAGAGTTAATGAGACAAGTTGGAGAAGAAACAGGTATTCCTATTGATATTTATGATAGATATAGTAGTATGACTCGTCCTGTTGCTAGAATGATTGAAAAAATTAGAGGTGAAAAATAAATGGAAAATTATGAACTATTTAATGAAGATACACAAGGTATAATATATGGACTTCAAGCTGCACCTGTCCAAAGAATGCTTGATTTTGATTATGTATGTAGAAGAAAAAAACCTTCTGTTGCTGCAATGATTCAAAATACTCAAGAAGCTGCAATTGCTTACCATAAAGCTTTTTGGGGAAGTAAAGAAATTGTTATCCCTGTTTATAAAACACTTGAAATGGCAGTTAAGAAGCATCCAAATGCCGATGTCATGATAAATTTTGCATCCTTTCGATCTGCTTATGACACTAGTAAAGAAGCACTTGAAGCAGATACAATAAGAGTTGTTGTTATAATCGCAGAAGGGGTTCCAGAAAGACAAAGTAGACATTTAATCAAAATCGCTGAAGAAAAAAATAAAATCATTATTGGCCCTGCAACAGTAGGAGGAATAAAAGCAGGAGCTTTTAAGATTGCGAATACTGCTGGAACTCTCGAAAACATTATCCTTTCAAAGTTATATCGCCCTGGTTCAGTCGGTTTTGTTTCTAAATCTGGCGGTTTAAGTAATGAAATGAATTTTATGATCGCACAGACTACCGATGGAGTTTATGAATCTATTGCAATAGGAGGAGACCGGTATCCTGGTTCAAGATTAATTGACCATTTGCTTAGATATGAAGCAAATCCTAGGATTAAAATGCTTGTTTGTTTAGGAGAAATAGGCGGAACAGAGGAGTACGAAATTGTTGACGCTTTAAAAAGTGGAGAGATTAAAAAACCCCTCGTTATTTGGGTGACTGGTACTGCAGCAAAAATATTACCCCAAGGACTCCAATTCGGTCACGCTGGTGCCATGGCGGGAAGTGATAAAGAAACCGCAGAAGCAAAAAATCGAGCTCTTAAGGAGGCTGGAGCTGTTGTTCCTGAATCTTATGAAGATTTTGATAAATTGATAAAAAAAACATATGAAAAATTAGTACAGGAAGGAAAAATTATTCCAGCTAAAGAAGAAGAACCTCCAAAAATTCCAACTGATTTCAATGAAGCTGTAAGATTAGGGATAGTTAGAAGGCCCTCTGACGTTGTCGTAACCATTAGTGATGATAGGGGAGATGTTCCCACCTTCGCAGGAGTTGGATTAGATGAGATTGTTAGAGATAATCGATCAATTGGTTATGTTATAGGGCTTTTGTGGTTTAAGGTAGAATTACCAGAATTTGCCCAACAGTTTATTGAAATGGTGATTAAATTAACTGCCGATCATGGACCTGCAGTTTCTGGAGCGCATAATGCAATTATCACAGCTCGTGCAGGGAAAGACCTGATGTCAGCTCTAGCTAGTGGGATATTAACAATTGGTCCTAGATTTGGAGGCGCAATATCAGATGCAGCAAAATATGTAAGGGAAGCTTTACAAAAGGGAATGAAACCGCAAGAATTTGTTAAATATATGAAAGATGTCGTTAGAATTAATATTCCTGGAATAGGCCATCGAATTAAATCAGTTCAAAATCCTGATATCAGAGTTGTATTACTTAAGGAATTTGTATTTAAAAATTTCAAAAAACATCCACACTTGGATTTTGCCTTAGAAGTTGAGAAATTAACGACAGCAAAAAGAAATAATCTGATATTGAATGTTGACGGATGTATAGGAATTACTTTTCTAGACTTATTAGAAAACTTAGATTTTACTCCAGAAGAGATAGAGGATGTAATATATTGTGAGGCATTGAACGGGTTATTTGTTCTTGGTCGTTCAATAGGGATGATGGGTCATATATTTGATCAAAAAAGACAAAGAGCAGGATTATACAGACAACCTTGGGATGAAATTCTATTCTCAAGTTAAAAAAAATAATTTTTTTATAACAAGAAGGATATTAAAAAAAAGATTTTCAAAAATTTAAAATAATGAAAGAAAACAAATTGAGGAAATAAAAAATGGAAGATATTGTTAAAAAAGCCAAAGAACACTTTGAAAAAATAGTATCAGAACAATTAAATAGAATTGAGAAGTTAAAGAAGGGAGCAGATTGGATAGATTATTCAACATTAAAGCCTATTATTATCGGTGTTGCTGGTGGAGACGGTATTGGACCAGAGATCACAAAACATGCAGAAGAAATTCTTAAATTTCTTTTAAAAGAAGAAGTTGAGAACGGACAGGTTGAATTTAGAGATATAGAAGGACTAACTATTGAAAATAGAGCAAAAATATCGAAAGCAATCCCTGATGAAAGCTTGGAACAATTAAAGAAGTGTCATGTAATCTTAAAAGGTCCCACTCACACGCCAAGTTCAGCAGATTTAGCTTCTGGAAAATGGCCGAATCTCGAAAGTGCAAATGTTTCAATGCGAAGAGAATTAGACTTATTTGCAAATGTTCGACCTGTAAAAGTTCCTGAACAAGGGATTGATTGGATTTTTTTCAGAGAAAATACTGAAGGTGCTTATGTATTAGGTTCAAAAGGGATTAGAGTTACTGAGGATTTAGCTTTTGATTTCTGTGTGCATACAAAACAAGGTACTGATCGTATTTTAAGATTAGCATTCGATTACGCTAAAAAGACAGGAATGAATCGAGTATCATTGGTTACCAAAGCTAATGTGGTGAAAACTACAGATGGAATGTACCTGAATATGGCAAAAGAGCTTGCTAAAAATGAATATCCAGAAATAAAATTCGATGACTGGTACATTGACATCATGGCAGCGAAACTAATCGACCCAGCACGACAATCAGAGTTTAAAGTTTTTGTTGCTCCTAATCTTTATGGAGATATTATTACAGATGAAGCTGCTCAGATTCAAGGGTCCGTTGGTACTGCAGGAAGTGCTAATATTGGGAAACGTTATGCGATGTTTGAAGCTATTCACGGTACTGCTCCAAGAATGGTTGAAACTGGTAGAATTAAATACGCTGATCCAACAAGTATAATAAAAGCTTCAGCTATGCTTTTGAATCACATTGGATTTGTAGAAAAAGCTAAAAAACTAGAGATGGCATTGGATATATGCGCAATTTACGAAAAGAAACTAAAAGTTACAGGAAGAGATACTGGCGCTACAGGGGAAGAATATGCAAAATACATAATGGAAACAATTCAAGATCCTAATCTTGAAAATAAATGGAATAGTTACAAATAATTATAGATAAAAATTCAATTTCTTATTTAAATTAAAAATAATTTTTTTTAATTTCCATTATTTTTTACTGATTCTTTACGTTTTAAATTATAGAAATAACTTTAACTGCAATTTTATATATAAAGATAAAGTTTTGAAAAAAATTAATTCAAGAGAGCCCTCTTTCAAAATTAATTAATATTATTAAAGTCTATTAAAAGATTCAACTTCCTATAAGCCACTTACGAATTCCTCAATAAATTGTTGTAAGATTGGTTTTAGATCTTCAATCCAAGCTTTACCTTTTAATCTGTATTGTTTGAGATTTTTTTCAAATTCCTCTATTGCTGAAGTAAATTCGTTATTTAAACTTTCGATTGATTGATCTAAATAATTTTCAGTTAGACCCGAATAAATATAATCTATAAAGCTAGACACTAATTTTTCCTTAAATTCATTAAAATCATAAAAAATACCAAATTGAAAGTAAGATGATAAAAATTGACTAACAGCCAAGGTAAATTCTTTTTTATCAATATTCTTCCTTTGGAAACAATAAAACTTTATTAATCTTTCAACCATAGTTCCATCAAAATCTCGATCATTAACATTCTCAATTGGTGCTTTCTTCTCGTAATTAATAATTTTTATATCTGATGGTAATCCTTCATTATAGTCATTTTTTACCATTTCTGATAATCCTTCTCGAAGAGTATGAATTGTAGTATTAAATCTCTCTCCATGAATTATAATAGAGGGAACTTTATCTTTATTTTTTTCTAACAGCGATGTTAAATTAATTGATTCTGATTGTTTTAAATTGAAAATTATTTGATATAAGGTACTAAATTCATATTCCTCCAAGTTTGACTTAAATAAGACTCTTAAAAATTTATCATATTTTAAAAAGAACAGGGAAATAGCATCATCTAATGCAGTCTTATATGATTTATAATCATTTAAAGTAATATATTTCTTATATTCAAGCCGGATTTTATTAGCTCTTATCCATTCAAATGCAAAATCTAATAATCCCTTATCATTTGAGAGTTTATCTTGAAAATAATTTAAGATTTCTAAAATTTGTTCTTTTTGGGTTCCCACTGATTGATTATCTAGAAATTTAGCTATAATTTCCTCTAAGTTCAAATCTTTATTCAGATTTTGAATCCGTTGAAAATTGGAACGTAATCGCTCTTTATCAATTTTATATAGTTTTTTGAATTGTATTTCCTCCATTTTTCTTATGACCTTCGAAAAATATTTATTATAATGTACTATCAAGATCTCTCTCGATATTTTTGAGAGAATCATCAGATTTTAAATCCCAACTCTCAAATGGATTTATCCTTGAATTTAACTCAATAACAGCTCTTTCAAAATCTTTATTTTTATTTAAGATATATCTCAGATTTTTTTTATAGAATGATAAATCGTGTGCTTCCTTTATTTTTTCATTACTCGGTATCAAAATTAAACCATAACTCGTTTTACTCTCAGCTTTAATTACAAATTCTTCGAGATATAACACCACCTTTTTGGGATTACTAACCTTTAATTTAATAATATTGGTATTTAGTCCATTTTTCCCGAATAATTCTAATGTTCCATTCATCATTTGTTCATAATAATCGGGCAAAATACCCATAAAATAATATGAAGGGATTTGTTCTAACGCTTCTTTTCTGAATTTATCATCTAAATCAAATGTATAGAGATTAGACTCAAATATCCCATTTTGTTTAGTTCTCTTAATTACACCTACAACAGAATATGAAATTTTCTCTTCCCAATAAATTCTTCTAGGAGATCCTAGAGTATGTTCAATTAAATCAACCCCTCTTTTTAAAGCATCCTCGATAAACAGATCAAATTTAAAATTGGCACCATAAATAGCTTGAGAAACCAATTTTCCTTGAATAATACTTGGATGAATAAATTTATCTAATTTTTCATATATCATTGTTAAATCTTCTGTATATGGTGAACCTATAAAGCTAAAGAGATTTGTTATTAATTCAGCTGTTTTTTTTGTTGAGCTTAGACAAGTAAAAGATTGCATTAGAGTATCATCAACTGTCATTCTCCTTTGGGGGGTTAATGATGTCTCGATATAATCAATTTTCCATCCCTTTTGATTATACAAATTTCTTGTCATAAATAAGGGTCCCAGAAATTTTAGTGACATACTCTTTAATTTTCGAATTGCTTCTTCGGGCAACTCAATAGATAATTTGATATTATCATATACTATTGTTTTATCATCAGAAAAAAATAATCCTAAGAGAAATTCAGACCCTTTACGCAACATATTATTATATAAATACAATATTAGATGTATTTAGGATCTTAACACCCTCAAATAAATCTTTTTATAATGCAAAATAAATTTGTCAAACATTTTTAATTTTATTTCAAAAAAAATTTGTTGCATTGAACAATCAAGATCAAACTCAGAATTAAATAAAAAAATGAGTTAATTTTTTTTTCCAAAGTAAATTATTTAAATTTCTTCTTTAATAGTATTACAGAACATACACTAGTAATTCCAATTAAAATAATTATTGGATATCCCGAAATAACTCCGGGAGATATATTAACTCCCTTCATGTCATAGTATTTATAGTATGAACTATTTTCTACACGTTGCCAATAATCAATTGTCGAAAATACCCAGAAATTTGAGCCATTTATATAGCCCAAAGTACCATAACCTCCGACTATGATTCCGATCTCTTTATTTGAGTCATAATACCCAAGTTCTGCCTTTGGTATAGAAAATTCAAACATCCTATGATCAGTTGCATTATTAGGGCTAGATCCAAAACTCCAATCGAGTTGGTATGATTTTATGGTAGAATATGGAACCATTACTTGTCCTGCCCAATTAGTATAATTTCTATATACATTAAAATCGAGTCTGTCTAATCGAGTCAAAAAGGGAGCCGAATTATTCGCAAACAAACTAAATTGGAGTTTATTATCAACAGTAAGATTAGCTAAGTCATAATCAAAAAGTTCTAACATATAGAAATTTTGATTATTCAAGGAGATTACTTGTCGAGGATCGTTTAATAGGGGTAATGTACCATCACTATCCCATAATATAAGTTTAAATTCATTTATAACAATACTATGTTCAGTTCCCACTCTTATTTGTATTCTCTGGATTGCGTTTACTTCATCCGGATATGGATACCATTTAGAGAGGTCTACAGAGAAATTTACCCAGTAAATATCATCAACTCCCACCGTTTCTGAAGAAATATTTACAACATCTACTGTCCACCAATATTTTAATATATCAGAATCACCTTCAACTTTTCCATAAGTAGGGATAATCTCAGTATCATCATTTAAATGTTCAGTATACAAAGCAATGTCTTCTAAATAGTACTCCCAAGGTAGATTCTCCTCGACATTATGTAGCAATGTTTCTACTCCATTATCAAAAAAAGTAACCCAATCAACAAAATTATCAAATGTTCTATTTGCTGTATTTAACCAAACACCAACCCATTCATTGGTTTCATTGTCAGATCGATCACTGCACAGATCAAGGGCTAAATAGAGATTACTTAGATCTTCTCCTATATATAATACATTCTCCCCATCTACATTAATTTTTCCATTATAATCTGGTTTATTATCTACATCTAAATAGAAATTAATTTTCCAATCAGCACCACTCCATTCATTTTCATTAATAACACCATCAATAACAACATTATTCATTGGGGGATTAGCAATTGAATATATGCTACAGACCATAAGATTAATTATTATAATTGGAATAATTAGAATTTTTAATTTATTTTGTCTCATCGTTTCTAACCTTTAAAATGAAAAAAATTTTGTTAAATATAATTATTCCATATCATATTTTTATATCTTTTGGAAAATAAATATTAGTAGTTGTTAGCTCTTTAATGTTACACATGAGCTTTTTGCGTTATGAAAAATCATCAAATTAGAAACATCTTTTATATTCTTTCAATTAAGAGATAATTTTTAACTTCTTCACGAAAGAAAAAATGAATAATAATGACCGAAAAATAGTAGATAACAATAGTTATAATATTTAAAATATCATTTATTAGGAATTGTATTGAAATTAAAACAAAAAGAAGCAAAACAATAATTAAAACGAGAACAAAAACTGAAATTATTAATTTTAGGTTAGATGACTTCTTAAATATATCTAATAAATATTGTCTTATTAGAAAATATAAAGCTAGTAATAATGGAAGAATAATTTCGTAAAGATTAATATTTATATGAAAAAACTGATTTCCATAAAGATATAAAAATAAGCTAACTATATAAAGAATTGAAGTACAAACCGTTACTCCTAGGAATGGATAATATATTTCTTTCTTTACCACAGTTAATTCTATAATCAAATTATTCCGTTTCTTTGGATTTACTTTTTCAGTTGTTGAATTGCAAATTTTTCGGTTAGAAATTGAATAGCCGATATAATGTAAAAAAACAATAAATTCGGGTAGAATTTTACGAAAAATGTAAAGAATTACTATAAAAGAGATTAAAGTCACAAAATAATAAGAGGAATCATGGATTACATGCATTGGTATCCCATATTGTGCAAAACCTAGCATCAAGACCATTCTGAGAAGATATAATAAATATGTTGATATGATTGTTAATATGATGATTATAATTTTTCTCCTAACTATATTCAATTTTGGATTATAATTATGTGAAGAAGGGGTCACCAGTATAATACCAATAAAAATACTTATCATTTGAGCTCCATAACAAACTGGAAGTACACTCCCAGAAAGCAAAGGATTAGGTAAATTTATGATTATTTGATCAGAAGTGATAATTATTGTCGCTTTAAAATTAAAGATTAGTTCCATAAAATAACTTACTTGTTTGATAAACGACACCGTCACCCATCTATTAATACTCATATTAAGAAATAAATAGATAAAAAAACTTATTAGAGGGGCACCAAGAAAGAAAAGTATAGTAGAATGCTTTGAAAAGAAATAGCTCTTATCCATCCAATTAAATTCTAATCTTTTTGATATGATTACCTTATTTCCCTTTTCATTTTCAACGCTATTTATGAGAATTTCACCCAGTATAATTAATTAAATAAAAAAAGTATCAAAAAAAAAATTATTCTAAATTTACTTTTTCTCAAAAATATAAATTATAGGTTGGTAATCTTTTTTCAGTTAACAATAATTTTTTTTTCTTTATATACTATAAGAGAATTAATGATCCTATAAACAGATTACAGAGAATGAATATTGTATAAATAGCTTCGATTAATTTGCACGAGGAAAGCCAAATCATTCTCAATAAAGCGCATATAAATGATATCAGTCCATGGCGTTATTGCCCCAATTTCGATAAAATTAGAAGCGTATTCAATTTCTTTAATTGAAATGGGGATATTAAAAAATGAATAGCAAATACTAAATGAAAATAGTTTAACTATTATTTTTCTCATCACTATAACTCCCTCTTCAATTAAAATGCATTATACAAAATTTATATATAAAAGTTCCCACTAAAGAATGTTCAATTTGAAATATCTTAAGCAATGTGAATGTGTTGTCAGTTCATTCTTCATTTGTTTTGCAGCTTAGAAGGTTCAATTAAATTTTCAATAAATAAGCCAATATCGTATCATCTTGTGAGAAAAATAGTGCAGTCTGAATTTAAAGAAACTATAAATAAAAAATAGTTAATTAGTAACTGAATTCATCAACAATCTCATAATGCTGTGAGAATTTATCATGCCTTAAAAGGATATCTTTTGCTTTCTGTGGAACATATGATCTTTCGTACTGGTTGCCTGCAAATTCTTTTACAGCATTTAAATCATCAAATACCATTAAAGTAATAAATTCAACTTCTTTTTCCAATGGACGTCTTAAAAGGCTTATTTTTCGATATCCTTTGATGTTTTTATTTGCTATAGATGGAAATATTTCATTTCTCAGTAAAACTTCATATATATCAGCGTTTTTAAATTAAGTCTAACCCAGCCAAATTCTTGCTATCATTTTTCAAACCTTTATATTTTTCTTTCATTTATTAGTAGATAAATACAAGCAATTATTAACTCTTTAATTCTCCTGTTTAATCAATCAAAATAAGACTAAAATAAGACCTAATATTAAATTAAAATTGAATTGCTGAAATAAAATGAGAGAGATTAGATTTCCTGAAGGATTTATTTGGGGTGCTGCTACTTCTAGTTATCAGATTGAGGGTGCATGGAATGAAGACGGTAAGGGAGAAAGTGTGTGGGATGCCTTATGTCATACAAAGAATCTAATCCGTGATGGTGATACTGGTGATATTGCTTGTGATCATTACCACAGATATAAGGAAGATGTTCAATTGATGAAAGAAATGAATCTCCGAGCCTACCGATTTTCAGTTTCATGGCCTCGAATCTTCCCAAAAGGTAAGGGAAAGATAAACCTTAAAGGTGTCGAGTTTTATGATAATTTAGTCAACGAGTTAATTGCAAATGATATAGAACCATTCATTACACTTTATCATTGGGATCTACCTCTTGAATTAAATATATTAGGTGCTTGGGAAAGCCGAGAGGTTGGAGATACGTTTGCGGAGTATGCGAAATTCATGTTTGATCATTATGGAGATCGCGTTAAAAAATGGATTACTTTTAACGAGCCAATTGTTTTTGCATTATGGTTGAATTTTCTTGGTCTTTATGGTAGGGGAGATATTGCAGCAGGTTTTCGTGCTACCCATCTAGTCAATGTTGCACATGCAAAAGCAATAGAAGCATACCGTGATTCAAATAATTCCAATGGACTAATTGGCACAACCCTTAATATAGATTCGGTATATCCTAAAACAGATTCCTCATTAGATAAAGAAGCTACCATTATTCTCGATGGGCTCTTGAATCGTTGGTTCTTAGATCCCGTTCTCAAGGCTGAATATCCAAGCGACATTTTAACTCTTCTTGAAAATTATTTCGATTTTCCTTCAATACCAGGTGAAGATTTAGAATTACTTAAAGAAAACTCCATAGATTTTTTGGGTATTAATAATTATGGCTGTACTCGCGTAAACTTAAAGAGACCAATTAACAAAACTTCAGATTTTTATAAATTGCTATTACCAAAAAAACCAGAAAAGGGTGTTGAAGTTTCAGATATGGGAACGGAAGTATGTCCTGATGGACTATACGATCTTCTAAAACGAATGGATAGGGATTATAACCATCCTCTTATTTACATTACCGAAAATGGAATGGCATGCAAAGATGAAATTATCGTTGATAACGTGGTACAAGATGACGATCGCTTGAGTTATCTCCAGCGTTATTTAGTAGCTGCAAATAGAGCCATAAATGAGGGTGTGAACTTAAAAGGTTATTTTGTATGGTCATTATTGGACAATTTTGAATGGACAGAAGGATACTCTAAACGTTTTGGGTTAATTAGGGTTGATTATGAAACACAAGAAAGAATGTGGAAAAAAAGCGCCTTTTGGTACCGAGATGTAATAGCTCAAAATGGTTTTGACTTGTAAAAAATATAATTTAAAGAGTAATGTCCTTTTTATGATACAAAAATATGTATTAATAATAATATTCATTTACTATTTCGTAATGTTGCGAGTACTTATCGTGTCTTAAAAGAACATCTTGTGCTTTTGGAGGGACATAAGATTTTTCATACTCTTCTCCAGCAAATTTTTTTACAGCACTCAAATTATCAAATATCATTATTGTAATAAATTCAACTTCATTTTCCAAAGAACGCTTTAAAAGACTTATTTTTCTATATCCCTTTATGTTTCTATTTTCAATGGATGGAAATATTTCATTTCTCAGTAAATCCTCATAAGTCTCAGCACTCTCAATTGAGGTCCAACCATGCCAGATTCTAGCAATCATTTTAAACCTATTGTATTATTTATTTTTGATTATATGATCACTAAGGAATATATATTAAAAATATATAACGAGGTAATTTACTATGTTATAGTATCGATTATTTCTAGGTTTGGTATTTTTTTAAATGCATTATCATGAGTACAAATCTTCTGGATATGATTAGTCTCTAAAATTGATAAGATCATTGCATCCTTCCCCCTATCCCAGTGTATGAATACTTACGAAATGTTGAGAAAATGAGGTCTAGATCTTCAAATTCTAAATTTCCCACAACAAAATCTATTGATGAAAATAATTCCCATTTCTCTTTAGCTATTTCAGGTCCCTGTCTATTGACTATATAATGCATTACTTCCATCATTACGACTGTATTAGTTTGAATTTACTTTTCAAATTAGAAGTTTCTGTTTTATTTATAGTCATGTTTAATGGTGCGTTATGATTCCCTTGACAGACTTGATAATCTTAATCGGTCTGGGAGTCTCTCAATTCGCCAATTTTGATTCAAATAAATTAATTACTAAAATCTTTCCATGATAACCGAGCGATATTTTATTTTTTATATGGGATAGGGAATTTATCTTTTAAAATTAACAAGATTTTAATTTTGCAATTATTTCTCTTAGGTCCTCCAATTTCATAAACTTAGGAACCGGGTACATTGGATGTGTTTCTTTATATGCAGCTTTTGCGATAATATCGATATCATCGTCAGTAATTTCTTTTATAGATGAAGGGATATTCATTTTTTCATTCATGTTGCGGATAGCTTGTATAAACCGCTCCGCTAGAGTTCTTTTTGACTCAGTTTCGTCCCCAATTCTAGCAGCGATGGCTAATTTTGAAAGCTTTTTGTACACTTTTTCTCCATAATAGTCCAAAACATGGGGTAATATGACTGCATTGGCTAGACCATGAGAAATATTATACATTCCTCCTAATTTGTGAGCAATGGCGTGAGCATAACCAAGAAGTCCTACATTCATTGCCAATCCTGCATAATAAGCTGCTTTAGTCATTTCTTCTCTGGCTTCTATTTGATTTCCATTTTCATACAGACTTGCTAGATGTTCAAAAATTATTTTTACCGCTTTTATTGCATTTTCATTACCAAAATCGCCGCCTACAATGTTTATGTACGATTCGACTGCGTGAGTTAATGCATCCATACCTGTTGCTGCAGTTATTTGAGGTGGCAATCCTAAAGATAACTCTGGATCTAATACAACGCATTTTGCTAATAATTTTTTAGATGCTATAGCAAACTTACATCGGTTATCAGAATCTGTAATAATGGCGCCAAAGTTGGTCTCAGTACCAGTTCCAGCAGTAGTAGGAACTGCAAAAAATGGAGGTACAACACCTTTAATAGCAAAAAACATCCCCAGATCTTTTACTGTCTTTCCTGGTTTTGCAGCAAGCCCTAAAGCAATTTTTGCACAATCTATTGGAGACCCTCCACCAAATCCTATCATACAATCACAATTATTTTCGAGATATGTATCTTTCGCAGTTTCCACCATGTTAATTGTAGGATTGGGTGCAACATCGTCGAACACAATATATTCAATGTTGTTTTCTTCGAAAGTTTGAAGCATACCATCTAGTAACTTGATTTTTATTATTCCTTTATCTGTTACGATTAAGGGTTTACCAACACCTTCACTTTTTAGTTCTTTATAAAGATTCTTTATATTACCTGGTCCAGCTAGCACTTTTGGTTTTCCCTTAGTCATTTGATGAGAAAATGAAATTACAAACAATTGTACTAATCTGTAATATCCTTTCTTAATCGTCCACATCATTTTTACGACTCAGCCCACACATACGTATTAATAATTATAATTTTAATCTTTTTGCTTCTTTATTTAAAATTATTTTTCTTCGAGAAAACTCACAACAATTCCGAAATTATATCAAAAAAAAATCTCCTTTTTTGTTTTCTTCTTGTAGACTAATAATTATCAATTTCTTAGAATTTATTTTTAAAACTTAAAATTACTGTTTTATTTATAGTCAAATTTAATAGTGGGTTATGATTCCCTTGATAGAATTGAAAATCTTAATAATTAGTAGCAAATTACTTGTGGTGATCAACTACAGATTATCATTTAAAGGTTTCTTTGTATGAGAAAAATTGTTGATATAAATCTCCGAGCAGGTGGAATATTTTTCATACTTGTTTCTGAATAATAAATATAAGCATTCTTGCTAAAAATTTAATCTTCTTCCAACTCAACCCTGTATCGACAGCATTTATCACCTTTGGTGAGTAATTTTGTGAACCCTTCGGTTTTAAACTTCGG
>JBHLNS010000067.1:0-14748 GCA_048941285.1 Promethearchaeota archaeon | reverse complement strand
ATCAAGAAAAATGGTACAATGTTTGGAAATTCAGTTCTAATGGAGATTTAATTTCAATTAGATTTTACGCTAATGATACATTGGGCCACATCGCAGTCCAAGATGTAATTATTATAATAAAGAAACCCTTTAATTGGTTTGAATTAACTAGACTAACAAGTATTACTTTTGTAGGAACATTAGGAGTTGCTTTAGGGATCACGACTATGATCATAAAAACTAGCAAAACATTTAAGAGAATAGATGAAAAACAACAAAGGAAAGTTAACGGTATTTTATATCTTGGCCTAACTTTAATCAGTTTACTATTATTATTTTTCATTTTCTAATAATATAAAAAATTTTTATTCCATATGTTAAAGAGGTATATCCTTATTTTTTTTTTGACAAAATAAACTGTTAATTAATATTTTTTTAAAAAGAAAAAGAAAAAAAAAAAAGCATTGATAGACCGATGATCGAGGTCAATCCTCAATGAATCAAGGTCGATCACACAGCAATCTTAAAAGACAAATATAACTTTATTGCTCAAAACTGGCGATGAAATTTTTAATCGGGAGTTCGGGACTCCGGAGCATACGTATGTATGCCAACATTACACGGAATTGTTGGTCATTTTGATGACAACCTTCCCATTTCATTTTTTCCTTAAATACGACTTCTTTATCTAGGTCTTCGACTGGTGGACAATCATAAGCCCACATCCAGCCACTATCATATAATTGTGGTAAGTGATTACTATCAATATTAATTACAGCTTGGTCTAATGTTAATTTTATAGTGTAATCCATTACTGTATAGTCATCCTCCATGATGGTATCTCCATCCAAGTCAATACCTACTGCAATTTCGGTAGTTTCTACTGGAGTTCCTTCTATACTATAGGTAATCGAACCTATCCATCCATCATCCTTTTGATAAAGGTCTGCACCACCCTCGACGAATGAATAACCACCATATGAATAAGCATGAGCGTATCCCCAATCATCAACCACAGCTTGAGTTATGGTTAATGGGAGATCCTCAACTGGGACTTGGTCAAAAAATATCCAACCTTCAACAGTGTCAAGTTTTCTACAAACTTTTTCGTGTGTTGGTAAGGAAGCTACTCCTGGAGGAATAACAAAATCATTATTCTCAGTAATTTTATTTCCGTTACTCCATGATGTAACCACTCCATTTGGAAGTGGGTTGTTATTGGAAATAACTTTATGATCCCATACCCCCAATGCGCACGCCAAGAAAATAGAAGCCAAGGATATTATCAGAATCCCTGCAATAAAGTGTGAATATCTTTTATTGCTGTCATCTAATTTCATTGGTGCTCATATTTTTTTTTTTTTCTCATCACCTTTGAATTTCACATTTTTGTGACTTAAAAAGTCACATTATATAATTGGATAAATATGAATTTAAATTTTTTGTTATAGTTTACAAAAATGGAAATGATATTATTTAGCATTGATTAATTTAAATAAAAAATAATATCGAACCTAAAAATTGATATACAACTCCAAATAAAAACGTAATAACTTCAAATAAGGTAATCTTTAAAAATTTTTATCAGATTATACGATTCAATTAATAAAGCATATAAATCTTAATCTAATTATCTTGTATTAGTCTGTAGAGAAGTTAAGTACAGAGGTTGATACAAAATATAATTATTAATCTCTATAAGTTCAAAGGAATAATTTTAATTAAAAGAAATTTTGTAAGAATAACTTTTTATTTTTATTTTCTAGACCAATAAAATCAGCAAGTAAACTATAGTTAATTATTCTAATATTTTCTCTATTTATTGTTTCTACGTTTTCAGGTGGCATAAAAGAACGGTGGTTATGGAATGTTGAAGGCCATTTCGTTCCCATTATGAACATAAATATATTTTGACCTTGATGACTCATGCAAATATCTATAATGGAATCATATGATAAATTATTTGTGAATACAAACTGAATTGCTGTTATATGAGATATGATTCCTGGATTAATGCCTAATTCTCGAACTAATTCTAATCCATTTTTTGGATTTGATAATCGATGTTGTAAGAATTTAGTATGATTTAAAATCCAACCATTAAGTGCTCTTTGACCATTATTATATATTTGAGGATAACTGTAATACTTTATTCCTATATTATCAAAATATTTCGTTAAAAATTCGTTAATCTGGAAATTAACAAATGAATCCTTACGCTCTATAGCTTGAAAAGCTTTGTGTCTCATATTTGCATAGTATTTAGTTTTTTCTGCTTCAGTAATATTACCGTTTTTAAAAATTTCGTTAGATATATCCTCACATGTTTTATATAATTCCGCAGCTTTAGTATAATTACCGTATCTAATAGAAGTTTCTGCAGCTTTTTGTAATTGTTTCTTTCTATTAACGAGATCCTTAAGCTCCCCTTTTAAATTTTTTATTTCAAAATTATCCATATTAAATTTAGATTTTCCATTCTTTATTCTTTTAATAGCGACAATGCTAATGCTAGGAACCGATAAAACGGCGCCTATAGCGAGTACCCACCATAAAAATTTTATTGCAGAAAATTGGTCCTTATTTACATTAGAAAATGATACTACTGTAAAAGTTCCTGTTGTAGAAGGACTTTCATGACCTGATCCATCGGTTTGATATAGGAAAAAGTAATAAGTACCTAATGCTAGAGGTTCCTCTAACTCAAAATAACTACTTTCAGACCCTAAATTTTCAATTTCAATTTCAAATATATTCCCAGGAGTAATTAAAGGATTTGATTCGTTATCAATAATCAATCTATAATACAATATCCCTGAAGGGTCAATACCGTCTTCCCAGTTAAAGATAATTTTTCCTTTTACTTCTCCCCATGGATAATCAATTAATAAAGGAGCATTTGGTGCTATTGTATCCCTAACTTCGATAGAAGCGCTAGTTGAATTCCAATTATTGTTATTATCCTCTATTTTTATGGTGTAAATACAATTTCCTATATTTGATGGAAAAAAGTCCTTATATTGCCAAACATCTCCACCTAAATTAGTCAAATAGTCGGTTAATCCTTCATATTCGATTAAAACTTGATTAATACCAGAAATATCTCGTGCTTTTACCATGATTAGTTTAGAATTCCCTAATTCCAATGGTGTTGTATTATTAGTTAGAATTATGCATGTGGGTGGATTAGTATCAAGTACTTGAATTGAATCACTGACATAATTCCAATTATTATTATTATCTTCCATATATATTGTATATGGGAATAAACCAGTATTTGAAGGTATCCAAGAGTTGTATTGCCAGGTATCACCTCCAATGTTTATCATCGAATGAGTTAATCCTTCAATTTTAATTAAAACTTGGTTAATGCCTGAAGGATCAGTAACATCAATTAAAATTATTTCAGTATTACCCAATTCTAAGGGATCTGCATTTTCTATTAAATTTGAATATGTTGGTGGTGTAATGTCAGAACCACCTTCAATAACTTGGATTGAGTCACTAACGAAACCCCAATTGTTATTATTATCCTCCATAGAAATTGTATAGGGATATATGCCTATACTTGAGGGGGTCCACGAGTTATATTGCCAAGTATCACCCCCAATATTCGTCATTGAATAAACAGATTCTTCAAATTCGATTCTAACTTGGTTAATACCTGAAGGATCAGTAACATCGATTGAGATTACTTCAGTATTACCCAATTCTAAGGGATCTGCACTTTCTATTAGATTTGAGTATGTTGGGGGTGTGGTGTCAGAATCACCCTCAATTACTTCAATTGAATCGCTAACTGAACCCCAATTGTTAAAAATATCCTCCATATGGATTGTATATGGATATATTCCAATGCTTGAGGGAATCCAAGAGTCATACAACCATACATTACCACCAATTCTTCTCATCGAATGGTTGGATCCTTCAAATTCAATTAACACTTGGTTAACTCCCGAATCGTCTATAACGTCCGCAAAAATCAACTCTTTATTCCCTAGTTCTAAGGGATCTGCACTTTCAGTTAACTTCACTAGAGTTGGTGGAGTTGTATCCGAACTTCCATCAATTACACTAATGGAACCGCTAACTGAAGCCAAATTTTCGTAATTATCTTCCATATAAATTGTGTAGGTATAAGTACCTGGACTGGAAGGTGTCCAAGAGTCGTATTGCCAGGTATCACCTCCAATGTTTATCATCGAATGAGTTAATCCTTCAAATTCGATGTTAACCTTATTAACTCCTGATTGATCAGTAACATCAATCGAGATAACTTCTGTTTTGCCTAATTTTAAGGGATCAGCACTTTCTATTAAATTTGAATATGTTGGGGGTGTTATATCAGATCCTTTTTCTACAACTCTAATAGAACCACTAACAGAACCCCAATTATTATTGTTATCTCCCATATAAATCGTATAGGTATAATTGCCAATACTTAATGGTATCCAAGCGTCGTATTGCCATGTGATTCCTCCAATATTTACCATTGAATGATTAGACCCTTCAAATTCGATTATAACTTGGTTAACTCCTGAAGGATCAATTACATCAATCGAAATAACTTCTGTATTACCCAATTCTATGGGGTCTGCACTCTCAATTAAATTTGAAAATGATGGTGGAGCGTTATCAGGTCCAAAGATGGTAGTTCCATCAATTCTCCCGTTCCCAAAAACGGGATCAAAACCAATATCACCTAAATCTAAAGCACTATCATAAATTAAAGCTTCAATCTCAATTGCGCTTTTAGTTGGATATGCGCTCTTGAGTAAAGCTGCAAAACCAGATACATGAGGCGTAGCCATAGATGTACCCGATGCGAGCATATAATAAGTCCCTCTAGTATAATATGGTACAGTAGACATAATATCAACTCCCGGCGCTGAAATATCAACCCAATCACCAAAATTCGAAAAAGTTGCTTTATCATCATTTTGATCAGTAGCACTTACTGCTATTACTTCTGGATAAGCTGCAGGATAGTGCAAATCATCAGAATCACTATTCCCTGCAGCGGCAATTACCAGTACACCATTTTCTACTGCATATTTAATAGCATCATATAAAAGCTCAGAATAAGAAGTACCACCCCAACTACAACTAATTATATCTGCTCCCATATCCACCGCATGCCTTATCGCTGATGAAGTTGATTCGTGCGAACCAGATCCAATAGCATTAAACGCTTTTTCAGCAAAAATAGAAACATTAGCCAATCCTGTAACTCCAATTTCATTATTAATAACGGCTGCAATTGTACCTGCGCAATGAGTTCCATGGTAATGATCATCCTTCGGATCATTATCGTCATTAACCCAGTCATAACCCAAGGAGACATAATTTTCACTCAAGTCAGGATGTGTATAGTCAATTCCAGTGTCAACAACTGCAACAACTATATCATGCGATCCTAATTCATGATCCCAAGCTGATTCCATACCAATTAATGGTAGAGCCCATAAATCACTTGCATAATATTCATCATTAGGTACAAAATCAAGTTCTATATAAAAGTTAGGTTCAATATATGCGATTCCTGGGGTAGATTTAGCTTTATTTATGAATTCATCAAGAATACTTAGTGAAATATAAACAATATTTGCATTAAACCCTGAAATTTCTTCAAAAAATTCAACATTATATTCTGAAAGCAATTCTCGAGCCTGAGAAGAGAATTCCATAGAATCTTTTTTTACTATAAACTCAATTTTTTCATCTTCTCGAACTTTAACCAAAGCACTTTCGGAATAGGAAATTATATTATTCAAATTAAGGAGATATGGGTTATTATTCAATAATTCACTCCAAGTAATAATATTGGTTTGCAAGTCTCTTTCAGTTTCTTCACTTATATCACCTTTTATAGGAAATGTATTCGGTATTGAGTTTGTGTAATTTTGTGTTAAAAATGAATCTAGATAGGTCACAAAATATAAATTAAATATAGATATAAATAAAATAATTATTAATATAAAACCCGTTTTTAAAGTTTTTTTTCTAAATAAAATTAAGACCACCATCCTTTACAAATTTAGACTAACCAATTATGAATTAACTTAAATGATTTCCTGAGTTAATTCCACGTGACTGAAATGACTTTTTATCAATAATGTCAATTATGATCATAAAGCCATGTATATAATATCCCTTTTACTAAAATAAGAAAAATAATTACTATATTTAAATGTTTACTTTGTCCTACGACAAATGGGAAAATCTAACTCCAATTTCTAAATAATCTTTACTTAATGTTAGTTATTCAGTTAGTTAAACGCGAAAGATAGATATTTCACAAATCCTAATATGTAAATCTGCAAGATAAATCCTCCCATCATTTTAAAATGATAATTATAAGATGTCGGAAAATAACCGATTTTGTCGATTATAAATGTAAATTTTAAAACTATGATAATCAAATATCAATTAATTTTCTTTGAATATTTTATGCAAAATTATATTTTTGATGTATTGCTATATAAGACATATAAACATTCTTCATCCCTAATTTCAAACAAAAATATTTTTTATTAATCTTATATTTAAGGCTTATGAAAAAAATTCAATAACATTTTGATGTAAAATGGAGTTTAAATTAGAAAAGTTTAGTGATATAAATAAAGAAAATGTTGATCTTTTAAAGAAAGCTGGAATAGATACAATTGAGAAACTGGCGTCTAGTAATGTTAAAGATTTGGTAAAGATCAAAGGATTTACTGTAATGATGGCTGTAAATTACATTCAAGAAGCAATTGATTTTCTTAATAAAAAAGAGGATGAGAATATTGATAAAATAGAAAGTATTAGTGAAGTTTCTGAAAAAACTCATAAACTTGAATCGGAGATCTCTCAAAAAAAGGGAAAAGGCAAGGAAATCAAATTGGAGAAAACATCTGATAAGCCAAAACTTAAAAAACAAGAGATATCTAAAAAAAGCACTCAGAAGAAAAAACCTTTGAAAAAGGAAAAAACAACCGCAAAAGCAGAAGATAAAGTGGTTATTGGTTATATTAAAGATTTTTTTACTGAAGAAATCGCACAACGAATTAGATTTTTACACTTTAAAATAAAAAATTTGGAAGAAATTCTTGATAAGAATAGTGATATTCCTTATGATGATTTAGATCTCATATTTGAATATATAGATATACTAAATATTAATTATTTGTCCAAGAATCAAAATCTGATCATAGAGGAACTAGATATTACTAGGTCATATTATGATCCTGCCGATAATAAGGAAATTAATATTTACGATATTATGTTTGAATGCGCTCGAGTTTCTTGGGTCTTAGCCCGAATATATAATCAACTCTCGAAAATTTTTGAAAAAACAGAAGATTGGGAAAATGCTATAATCTCAATGGTTAAATGTTGTAAGATGTATAAGACAGCAACATACTTTAGCGCAGCCGCAGTTAATCAAAATAAGATAGGTAAGAGTTTAGAACCAAAAAATTTGGAATTTGAAGCTGAACAATGCAGAATTTTTGCTCAGGGTCTTGCTGCGATTAAGGAAGAAAGACAAGACAACTTAATTCTGGCTTCTAAATTGTATGCTGGAGTAAGTTTATTATCAAGGAGATTATTTTATTTAGGATTTGATAATGAAAAAATAAATAAACAGTTAAATGCTCAAGCTGATTTTGATATGGGAAAAGCATGTTATTTAAAAGCTCAAGCATTTCAAAAAATGGAAATCTCTGAATCTTCGGATCAACATATTCAAAAACGGTTGATTGAAGATCTATTAAAAAAAGCTGTTTATTACTTTTCAAAAGCAGAAGAAACTTGGGAACAAATGTTGAAAAAATTTAAAGATCTCACAGAAAAAGAGAAAGGAAATATCCTGTTTAATTTATCGGTTGTTAATGATAATATCATGGAAATTGATGTCGAAGTTTTGCCTTATAATGTTCTTCAGCATATTGAAAATCCAGAACCTTATATTACTGTGCCTGAAAATCTAGCAGAAAAATTACCTAGAACAACATTATATTTATCAAATATGAAACCAATCGATGTGAATGTCGAAATATATAGAAAATATAAATTAAAATACTTAGATAAACCAAATCCCCAAAAAAAGAAGGAAGAATTATTAAGCCAAAAAACAGCGTTGGGAAGAACAATCAAAGAATTGAAAAGTTTATATGATAACAATGATATCGATATCAATAGTTATACAGAACTTTTTGAGAAATATAATACTAAATTAAATTTAATAGAATTTGAGATAGAAAAATTGGAAAGAATTAGTAAAAAGTAAAAATGAAGAGAAATTCTATTTTATGGATTTTTTTAATAGGATCTATATTTGTAATTTTTTTCTTTTATAGATTATTAGCAATCGGGCTTACTCTTTTACTTCTTGCGGTAGCTACATTGATTTATATTTTTTCTCTAACTTTTAAAAAGAAACTCATCAGAATTATGCAAAAGCACAATCGAATAGTAGATAACGATCTTGCCAAAGATTTAAATTGCAAAATTGAAAAAATTAGAAAAACACTTTCTAAACTTCACAATCACCAAAAAAATAGAGGTGGTTTAGTTGTGTTTTTGAATAATAGATATATTTTTTATAATAGTGAGACAATTGATAAATTCAAGCGACTTTATAATAAAGGTCTCAAAGAAAAAGAGATTTTAGAGCATTTAAAGACAAATATAGATCTTAAAACAAGAGCAGAAATAAAAGCTATTAAGGATACCTTAATAAATCATAAGAAACTTGATGAAAAAGACATCGAAGTTCAAACAAAAGATCAAATACGTAAAAGTGAATTATATTAACCTAAGTTTTACTAATATTAAAATTAATCATTTCAAATTTAATTAAATAAGCATATTTATTATAAGTTGTAATACTACTAATAAAAAAATTTAGGCCCTGGACTGTCAGATTTTTTTAAAAATTTTATTTATTTTATAACAGAATAACTACTACTTTATTTATCACTTAATGTATCCGATTTTAAAATAATTTCAGGAAGATTTTAAAGCTGTTTATATATATGTCGAATTTTATTAAGAAATACCATTTTTATAGAGATATTATCCAATTGTGCGGCAATTGTTAATGCTTCTTCGTATTGTTTTAATGCCTCCCTGTATTTCCCTTTAATCGTATAAATATCTCCGATGTTATGAAGAATTTCTAATTTATTCTTCAAATCTCCTAATTGTTTAGCAATCTTTAATGCTTCTTCATATTGTATCAAAGCCTTTTCAAAATTTCCCTGAGCTTTATAAATAGTTCCGAGTTGGGTAAAATCCTTTTGTTTGAGTTTTTTCATTATCATATCAACAGAATCCATTTGAGTTCTGATCTTTTTTCTAGAAACGGTTGAAAAGATAGATTTACTTGAATCAAGTTGATTGAATATTTTTTTTTTAAGTATTTCCCAATTGTTAATATAATTTTTTTGGGTTGACGGATAGGGAAAAGATTCAATTTTTTTTTTTATGGTTCTTAATTTTGGGAGATCATTGATAGTTTGATTTTTATAAATTGAAAGTACTTCTTTGTAAGGTTTTAACGCTTCTGGGTAGTCTATGTTATTAAAATTAATTAAAGCGATATTACTAAGACAAGTAGCTTTTCCACTCAAATCTTCTAACCTTTCATAAATTTCTAATGCATTTATGTAATGCATTAATGCTTCTGGATACTTTAATTGGACAAAATAAACTGAAGCGATGTTATTGAGACACAAAGCCATCATCTTAAAATCTCCCAATTGTTGAACAATTTTTAAAGCAATATTAAAGAAAATTAACGCTTCTCGATAATTTTTTTGATCATAATTAATTATTGCGATATTTATAAGGCAAATAGCTTGACTGCTCGCTTCTTTCAATTGTTCATATGCTTCTAATGCCATATAATATTGTTTTAAAGCCTCAGGATAATTTTTTTGAGATTTAAAAACATCACCTACATTATTAAGACATATAGCTTTTTTTTCCAGATCGTCTAATTGTTCATAAATTTCTAATGCTTTGTTATAATATTTCAATGCTTCTGCATAATTTACTTCAGTAAAGTGAACAGATGCAATGTTATTAAGACATGTAGCTTTCAAGCTTAAATTTCCTAATTTTTCATAGATTTCTAGTGCTTTATTATAATGTTTCAACGCTTCTGTATAACCTTCTTGATTATATTTGATTAAAGCGATATTAGTGAGACACATAGCTTCCATTTTTAAATTTCCTAATTGTTCATAAATATTTAGTGCTAAATTATAACTTGTCAATGACTTTACATATTCTTCTTGTAATTGAAAGACATCTCCTATATCAACGAGACATATGGCTTTCAAATTTAAATTCCCTAAGTGTTCATAAATATCTAGCGCTTCATTATAATACTTCAGTGCTTCAGCATAGTTTGTTTCAGTTACATGAATAGATGCAATGCTATTAAGACACGCAGCTTTCTGGTTTAAGTCATCTGAATGATCATAGATCTCTAGCGCTTCATTATAATACTTCATTGCTTCTGTATAATTTCTATTAGTAACATGGATAGATGCTATATTATTAAGACATGTAGCTTTCTGCTTTAAATCTCCTAAGTGTGCATAGATCTCTAGTGCTTCAATATAATATCTCAATGCTTCTGGATTGTTTTTTTGATTATATTTGATTAAACCGATATCCTTAAGGCATGTAGCTTTTCCAGTTAAATCTCCTAATTGCTCATAAATCCCTATTGCTAGATTATAATTTAATAATGACTCTAGATAGTTTCCTTGTATTTGAAATACGTCACCAACATTATTAAGACATATAGCTTTTTTTTCCATATCATCTAATTGGTCATAAATTTCTAATGCTTGTTTGTAATGCTTCAATGCTTCTATATAATTTGTTTCAATAAAATGAATAGAAGCAATATTATTAAGGCATCTTGCTTTCTGGTTTAAATCTTCCAAGTGTTCATAGATCTCCAACTCTTCATAAAAATGCTTCAATGCCTCTGGATATCTCTTTTGAGCTAGGTTAACTGATGCAATGTTATTAAGACATATAGCTTTCATATTCAAATTTCCTAATTGTTCATAAATTTCTAATATTTCGTTATAATAATCCAATGCTTCGAGAAATTTCCCTTGATCATATTTAATTGATGCTATATCGCTAAGAGCTGTAATTTTACCATTTAAATCTCCCAAATGCTTATAAAGCTTTAAAGTATTTATAATGCATTTCAAAGCTTTAGGATAATTTCCTTGTATGTTTAAAATTTTTGCAATATTATTTAGAAATATGGCTTTTCCATTTAAATCTCTCAATTGTCTATTAATCTTTAATCCACTCAAATAACACTTTAGAGCTTTAGGATATTCACCCCTTATTGTATAAATATCCCCAATCTTTTTAAGATTAGAAGCCTTCCCCCTTGCATCTTTCAGCTGTTCATTAATTCTTAAAGCCTCTTTAATTCTTTTAAAAGCTTCAAGATAATTACCATGTATTTGATATATATTGGCAATGTCATTAAGACATAATACCTTCCTTCTCAAATTTCCTAATTTTTCTTCGATAATTAAGGAGTCTTCAAGATTTTTTAATGCTTCAGGATATCTTTGTTGAGCTTGATGAATTCTACCAATGGTGCTAAGAGTGATAGCTTTTATTGATAAATTTTCAACTTGTGTATCATTCTCATCTAATTTATTCTTCTGTTTTAGATTTCCTAGATTGTCTTGTTGGTAGCGAAAACTTTTTGCAATTGCATTTTGCGCAAAAGATTTCCAGAATTTTATATCTTCAAATGTGAGAAATCGCAGAACCAATCTAGCGCATCTCATTGCATCTTTATACATGCGAAAATTATAATATGTTAAAGCAGATATTAAAAATTTTATAGTCATTTTTGGCTGGTCGAAATTGTTCTCGAGCCATTTCATTGGGCTCATTGTAAAATTCTTTGAGCTTAATTTTGGTTTAAATTGTAATAATTCTTTAACCATGTTTTTCGTGTTTATATCAACAAGATAAATTTTATTAGCAATACCCATTCGTCTGATCTCATATAATCTCTCAACAATTTCTTTTAGATTTTTATTTAAATTATTTAATGACTGAATTTCGCCCGAGTTAATCTCATAAATCTTTTCCTTATCAGTTTGAATTGATTCTGAATGGTTTATCCAAATAATTTTTTGAACATTTCTTAATACTTTTATTATATTTATTATGTTAGAATCATTACTTTCTGAATAACCCATTACAATTAAAGAGCATTCATTTGAGAGGTTGTCGAAAACTTTGCGTTTAAAAGGTTCTATGTGCAAGATATTCTTACTCTCATTATTTAAACCAAAAGCTTTAATAGTTGCCATTATTGAATCTCTTGTATCTTTCCCGGAAATAATATTTCTGGGACTTCCATAGATCTTATATACTGTTTTAAAACCCTTCTTTAATAATTGAACTGGATTATTATATTCCTCAAAATCATCTTTAGTAATTATAGGGATTATTTTTTCATGGGGAACTTCTGATTTAAGGAGAGCATATTCTATTAAAGAATCAAAATTTGTTGTCATTAAAAAATTTCCTTTCTTTATTAAATCTGCCAAAAAGAAATGCTGTAGATTAGGTTTATCACACAATCCAAAATAGTCTAAAATTTTAAGTTTTTCATCAAAACTTTGAGGAATTATTTCTAGCAATTGCTCCAATTTTAGATTTTTTATACTCGAAATTTTTTCTCTTTCAGATTCCGCACAAAAATAATTAATGATAGCTTCCATCATTACCCGTTTATTTGGAAGACTTGAGGGGGCATCCATAGAGCAATCTGCACCCACCAGAAATGTTAATTTCTCTCTTTTAGATATTAAATTCTTTATTGTGAGGTTTTTATATTTCATTGGTAATTTCTATAACAATAATCAGCTATTGTTATTTTAAGATGCTTAATTATTTCTATATTTCGATAAAAACTAAATTTATCAAGTATAATTTTCTATAATTTCTTTAACACTTTAGACATATAATAAAACTAACTTGACGATCCGGCAAAAAACTAGGATCTTGAGAAAAAAAATCTAAATCTTTGAGTTTATTTTGAAACAAAGTGCTTCATACAATTTCTTCTAAATTTCTTAAAACCTTTTTTTTAGCAATTGAAATGCCACTGCCTTCTTACGCATAAAAATGACTTGGATGCGAGCCAGAGTAATTGTAGGAAGGAATGGTTGGAATTAGTTAAAACCTAGGTGCAATATCTAATAAAAACGATAATCTAATTGGATCTAGCATTAGATAAGCCACTTAATTTGATGGTCCATAGAGGTTTGGGTGATTAATCCTCTGATAGAAACGTAAGTATATATCTCAAGCATCTCTCTAATTAATTTTTTTAAGTTTGTTAAATTTTCACTTTTATGGCTCAAGATGATATATTATCTGAGGGAACGGTACAAGAAACTATGCTAGGGCCTTTATGGGCAAGAGCTAAATATAGCCAATTATATCCTGAAATATTAGACGATAAAAAATCCTCTGAGATCATCGCTAAGATTGATTATAATTTTACTAAAATACAAGAATATCTTGGTGAATGGCGTAGTATTGGACTTTTGGTCAGAGCGAGAAACTTTGACGTAGCAGTAATAAAATATATAAAAAAATTTCCTGAAGCAACAATTGTTAATGTTGGAGCTGGACTTGACACAACCTTTTTCCGAGTAGATAATGGGAATATTAAATGGTATGATCTAGACTTGCCCGATGCGATTGAATTTCGAAGAAAATATATACCAGAATCAAAAAGATGTTTATATATTTCGAAATCTGCTTTTGACTATTCTTGGTTTAATGAAGTAGAATTCACTCCTGATAAGGGATTTTTTATTATTGCTGGAGGATTTATATATTATTTTCAAGAATCAGAGATATCGGAACTTTTTAAAGCTTTAGCGGTTAGATTTCCTAATGGTGAAATAATTTTTGATTCTGTATCAAATTTAGCTATCAAAGTTGCTCACAAAAGAGCAAAAAAAACCGGGGCTGAAACGCCATTTTGGCATATAGGAATTGGAGATCCAATAAAAACTATCTCTAAGTGGTCTGATAAGCTTAAAGTAATTGATTGGTATACAATGTATGCTCGAACAGAATTAAATCCAAGATGGGATAAAAAGACTTTAAAAATGATTAAAATGGCTGAACGTTTTAAAACCGCAAAAATCATTCAATTAAAATTTATGAAATAGAAAGCCTATATGAATTGATTATTCTTTAGGAAATCCACATTTTGAGCATTTCGTTCCTGCTGGTAATTCAATTTCTTCCTCATTCCCACATTCAAGGCATACCCAACGTCCCTTTTGTCTTGAAATAGTTTCAATTTCATAATTTTTAAGTTTCAAAGTTTTTCGTTTAAAATAAGCTTTAGAGCGACCACATGAAGCACATTCCCAATCATCTGGTAATTCATCTAAACTAACCTCATACCCACATTCCATACATACCCAACCAGAAATTTCTTTTTTTTTCATCAATTTTTCATCAAGAATTAAGCTTAAACTCTTTCTTTGAAAATATGACTTAAAATGCCCACAAGAAGGACAACTGAAATCATTAGATAATTCATCCACAGCAACTTCATAACCACATGCAAGACACTTCCAGAAGTTAATTTTAGTTTTTTCAGAATAAGAATTGCCGCTAACTAAATTAAGAAGCATTTTTAATCTCTGAGATAAATTTCTTTCAATTTGTGTGAATTCTTTAAATTTATTT
>JBHLNS010000016.1:0-58657 GCA_048941285.1 Promethearchaeota archaeon | reverse complement strand
CCGATAGGCATTTGATCTAAATGATGAGCAAGTTCTTTATATATATCTACACTCTTTTCTTCCATTTCAACACATCCCATAATTTTCTAAGTGTAAAATTTATTTACAACCATAGAAAAGTGTGGTGTTTTAAATACTTTTGTAGGGTTGAATTTATTACCAAAGATGAACTGTATTTTGCTAATATATTGTCGTTTAAATTTTTTTTTTTTTTTTGGAATTTATAAAAATAAGCTTTAAATTAAGTAGTTGACAAAATATAAACGTGTCTAAACCAAAAATTGAAAATATTGATGAATATATAAGCAATTTTCCAGAAAAAATCCAAGAAATCCTACAAAAACTTAGAAAGATAATTAGCAACTCCGCTCCTGATGCTAAAGAAGCGATAAGCTATCAAATGCCAACCTTCAAATTAAATGGCAATTTAGTGCACTTTGCAGCACATAAAAACCATATTGGGTTTTATCCAACACCATCTGGCATAGAAGCTTTTAAAAGTGAATTATCTCCTTATGAAGTTTCAAAAGGTTCGATTAAATTTCCATTAAAAAAGCCATTTCCCTTCGATCTTGTGAGAAAAATTGTAGAGTTCAGAGTAAAAGAAAATATAGAAAAGAGGAAATAATCAATAATCTCCTGCGAATTCTTTTACCGCATTTAAACTAATAATTATCAATTTCTTAGAATTTATTTTTAAAACTTGAGATTAGTGTTTTATTTATAGTTGTAGTTAATGATGGGTCATCATTCCCTTAGTAGAATTGATAATCTTAATAATTAGTACCAAATTACTTATGATGATCAACTAAAGATTATCATTTAAAGGTTTCTTTGTATGAGAAAAAAAGTTATTATCATTGGCGCTCTAGGGATGGACTTTCACGTCTTTAACACAGTCTTTAGAGACAATGAAGAATATGATGTTATAGCATTTACTATTGCTGGAGAGCAAAATGTAGGTACTACAGATGAGGCTGAAAGGAAATTTCCCGCAGTATTGGCTGGTAAATTATATCCTAATGGAATTCCAATGGTTTCAGAAGATTTACTTGAGGATTATATAAAAAAATATGAGGTAGATGAAGTAGTATTTGCTTATTCTGACGTATCCCATGAGGAAGTAATGCATAAAGCCTCAAGAGCTCTTGCTGCAGGTGCGAATTACCGATTAATTTCTGGAAGATTCACCCAACTCAAAGCTAATAAGCCTGTAGTTGCTATATGTGCCGTGAGAACTGGTTGTGGAAAGAGTCAAGTCTCTCGAGCTACATATCGATATTTAAAGAGTAAGGGATATAAAGTTGTAGCAATTCGTGAACCAATGCCATATGGTGATTTAGTCCAGCAAAATGTCATGAGGTTTGAGAAATATGAGGATCTTGACAAATATGATTGTACTATCGAGGAACGCGAAGAGTATGAGCCATACATTAGGCAAGGTTTAATCATTTATTCTGGAGTAGATTATGAAAAGATAATCAGGGAAGCTGAGAAGGAAGCTGACGTAATTATATTTGATGGCGGAAATAATGAAATTTCTTTCTATATTACAGATTTACTTTTTGTTGTCACTGATCCATTAAGACCTGGTCATGAGCTTAAGTACCATCCAGGAGAAGTAAATGCAAAATATGCAGACGCATTTGTAATAAACAAAATGAATAGTGCAAAACCAGAAGATGTCAAAATTGTAGAGAAAAACCTTGACGAACTAAATCCAAACGCTATAAAGGTCTATACAAATTCCGTAGTTAAGGCAGAAGATCCACTAAAACTAAAGGGAAAGAAAGTTGTGGTCGTAGAGGATGGTCCAACCTTAACTCATGGAGGAATGTCAATTGGAGCCGCATATGTTGCTGCTAAAAATGCAGAAGCAAAGATTGTGGATCCTAGAAAAGCTTTAGTTGGTTCTATGAAAGATGTATTCGAAGATTTCCCTCAAATTACCCAAATTATACCAGCTATGGGTTATACTGACCAACAAATAGAAGATCTAGAAAAAACCCTAAACAATGTGAAAGCGGATATTATATTGAATGGAAGTCCTATAGACCTGACCAAATTAATAAAAACAAATAAGCCAATTGTAAAAGTATCATATGATATAGAATCAATTGGAAGTCCAACGATTGAAGAAGTTCTCGATGATTTTATAAAAAAATTTTTAATAAAATAGTATAATTTTTTGTATTTCTTTCATTTTTTACCTTTCTTTAAGTAATGGATATATAGTAAAAGTCCTACGACAAATACTCCTAAATCCATTAATAAAGCTCCAAACCAAGTGGTATAAACACCAAGACCTATGTTAACTGCATCATTAAAAAGAAGTGGCGTTCCAATATCGTTTAAACCAATGAAAGTCATTGGCCAACCAATGAAGTCTAAAATCCAGTGGCTAAAAACAATTAGTCCCATAACCATAGTTATATTAAAGTTTATATTTCTCCAGTTGAATGATTTGGTTCCTTTATTTTGTTCTTTTTTTGAATTTAGGTAGTATGTGATAAGAGCTGTCATTATCATAGCAATAATAGACCAAATAACTGACATAAAAAGCCCATGTGAGATCCAAACTGCTGATGTGAATATAAAAGATAAGATATCAATGAACATAGCAGCTATTAATAAAGCCCAGAGGGGAATTTTAGGTGTAAATCGTTTGGCGGCTAAACCTATACCAAAATGAGCTAATCCTGGCATGTAGTATGATAATTATAATTTATATATAAAAATTGCTTATATCAAAAAATATTTTTATTTTCAAAGATATATGGTTGTATAAAAAAAGGGATTGAAAATGGAAAAAAAGAAAGTGTTAATTGCTTATGGTACTCGTTATGGAGCGACAGCTGGTACTGCAGAAGAAATTGCGAAAGTTTTTCAAGAAGAAGGACATGAGGTAAAAGTTGTAAATCTCAAAAATGAGAAGGTCAAAGATATCTCTGAATTTGAACTAGTAATAATTGGTAGTGGAATGAAAATAGATAGATGGACAGGTAAAGCTAACGATTTTTTAAAAAAATTTAGTAAAGAACTCAAGGAAAAAAAAGTAGCTATATTTGTATCTTCAGGTGGGAGAGCACTTATGGAGTATAAAGGAGAACACGAGGAAATTAGTAGAATCACAAAAAAATATCTCGAAGATAAAGCTTCTAAACATTATTTGAACCCAATCTCAATGACGATGTTTGGAGGTGTCTGGGATTTTAATCAAATGGGTAAAATCTATAGTAAATTCTTAGATGCTGAAAAAGAAAATTTTAAACCAGCAGGATTTAAAGAAACAGAGCCAGGAGTTTTCGATTCAAGAAATTGGGAAGAGATTCGTAAATGGGCCAAAGAATTAGCTGAAAAGGTTTAAAACAGCTCTATTTCAATCAATACAACCATAATACATTTTTTAATACTTGTTTTATTTTTCAACTAAGGTAAATAATATTTAATTCTAAAGTCTCATTAAATCATCCATAGTCTAAATAGAATATTTTAATTTAATGATCAGAACTTATATGAGTGAAATTCTATGATTTTGGAAGAAATGAAATATGGAATCCAAGAAGTCCAAAAAGGGTATGCTAATCGAACATTACATATTAATCTTACAAAAAATGAGATTTCTATAAAGTATGTTTCTGATGAAATGAAAGAGAAATTTATTGGCGGAAAAGGTTTTGATTTATGGCTAATGTGGAATTCTATTCCGCAAGACAGAATAGTCAAGTGGGATGATCCAGAAAATGAAATATGTATATCGTCAGGTCCTTTAGGGGGAAGTATTTTTTATCCTGGTTCAGGTAAATCTATCGTAACTTCAATTTCTCCTTTAACAGGTATAATTATAGACAGCAATGTGGGGGGATATTTTGGACCATATCTTAAATTTTCTGGATTTGATGCAATTGAAATTCAAGGAAAAGCTAAAGATGATGTAATTATATACATTGATGGAATAGAAGGACTAATTCAAATTAAAAAAGTAGAAAATTCGGATGGGTATTCAGAATATTCTCATGAACTCATTCAACAATTAACAGAGAAATTTGCTAAAGGGGATGCTGAAAAAAGACAAATCTCAGTTGTTAGTAGTGGTCCAGCAGCTAAACGTTCAAAGTGGGGGATGTTAAATTTTTCTTGGTATACTACAACTCGTAAACATGCTTCTGTTAAGCAAGCTGGGAGAGGCGGAATAGGCTCTGTTTTTGCGAATAAAAATATAAAAGCTTTAGTATGCCGAGCTCCCAAAATTACAATTAAATCTAATAATCCAGCTGATTTAGAAACTGCGCGAGAATTGGGTAGAGTTCATAGTAAAGAAATTGTAGATATTGATCCTTCCCAGAATGAAATGAGGAGAGTTGGGACGGGTTATTTGCCAGATATTATGAATGTTGTTGATCTTTTACCCGTTGAAAATTTTCGGTTTGGATCTCATAAAGAGATTAAAGATAAAAATATACCTTACAATCGTGAAGAGATGCGGAAAGTCTATCATGTTAAAGAAGGGACTGATGGCTGCTGGATTGGTTGTACAATGTCTTGCTCACATTACACTCTTGGACACAAAGTTATGACGGGTCCATTTAAAGGTCAAGAAGTGATAGTTGAGGGACCAGAATATGAAACAATAGCTGGATGTGGATCCAATTGGGGTGTTTGGGATATAAAATGGGTATTGGAAGTAAATTTCTATTGTGATACTTACGGGTTAGACACAATTTCAGTGGGAACTGGAATTGGATTTGTAATGGAATGCTATGAAGAAGGGATACTAAATAAAGAAATAACGGGGGGGCTCGAACTGAATTTTGGTAATGCAGAAGCAGCATTAGAATTACTCCACCAAATGGCGCAAGGAGAAGGATTTGGAGTTATAGTTGGAAAAGGAATAAGAGAGATGAAAAAATATTTTGCGGAGAATTATGGAGGAGATCCTCATTTTCTTCAAGACATTGGTATGGAACATAAAGGGTTAGAATTTTCAGAATATATTACGAAAGAGTCTCTGGCTCAACAGGGTGGATATGGATTAGCACTAAAAGGTCCTCAACATGATGAAGCATGGTTAATTTTTGAGGATATGGTTAGAAACACAATCCCTACTTTTGAAGATAAAGCTAAGGCATTACGTTGGTTTCCATATTGGCGTACTTGGTTCGGATTAAATGGACTTTGTAAATTGCCTTGGAATGATGCGATAGGACCCCAGAATAAAGAGCTTCCTGTTAAAGATCCTAAAACAGGAGAACTACTCCAAGCAAGGATACCCTATCATGTTGAATGGTATGCCAAATATTTTTCAGCAGTAACAGGTAGGAATTCAAATCCAGATGATCTCATTACGATGTCAGAAAGAGTATATAATTTTCAAAGAATTTTTAATATACGATTAGGGCAAGGCCTACGTGAGGGAGATTCTAATTTTCCATATAGAGCGATGGGTCCAGTTACACCATTAGAATATGAAAGTCGCCAAGATCGATACGATACTCAACTTCAAGAGTTAGGATTTGAGATATCTAATAAGTCTACAAAACAAAAGATCAATATCCTTAGAAAGCATCGTGAAGAACAATATAAAAAACTCCAGGACGCGGTTTATAAAGAAAGGGGTTGGAATCAAAATGGCTGTCCCACAATAGAAAAAGTTAGAGAATTAGGAATTGATTTTGATGATGTTATTAAAATCATACAACCACACCAATAATCTATTTTTCTTTAAAACATTTAAATACTAAATCAATAAAGGTTTAATGCAATTTACTTTTTTATTCAAATAAGAAGAAATTTAATATAAGGCTTAAAAAGATATGACTATTTTACAGGATGCTTTAAATAAAAATCTCACAGACGATTTTAGACAGGTTAAAAATGATGAGAAAGTAGACATAAATAAGATATTAAAATCTGTTTCAAAAGGTCAAGCTGTAATTATAAAAAGAATAAATAGCAATCCGGTAGGAATTGGTTCTCCTTTTCGGACAAAAATTAATGTTAATATAGGCACATCCACATCAATAGCTAATGTTGATATTGAACTAGAAAAAGTTAAAATTGCAGAGAAGTTTGGAGCCGATACCATATCAGATTTATCGATGGGAGGTAATATTGATTTAATTAGGAAAAAAATCTTAAATAGCTCAACTGTTCCTATAACTACAGTACCAATCTATCAAGTTATTTCCGAAACAAAATCAATTGGAGATATAAGTGATGAATTGATCTTTAAAGTCATTGAAAAGCATTTAAAAGATGGAATAAGTTCTTTAGTGATCCATTCTGGCTTTACTCTTGAAGAATTACATAGGATGAGGGGTAAAAGGATAATGGGAATGGTCTCTAAAGGTGGTTCATACACTGCAGCTTATATGGCTAAAAAAGAAGTTGAAAATCCATTTTTAAAAAATTTTGATTATCTCCTTGAAATATTTAAAAAATATGATGGGGTATTAAATTTAGGAAATGCTATGAGAAGCGGTTGTATTCATGACGAAATTGATGAATTTCAACTTACTGAGGTAAAAATGAATTCAAAACTTGCGAAGAAAGCAAATAAAAATGGAGTACAAGTTATAATTGAAAGCTTGGGAGGTCATGCATTAGCTAAAGATTTGATAAAATACTTAAAACTATGTAAAAGAATAACAAACAACAGACCATTGTTTGTCTCAGGACCCATTCCAGCAGATTATGCCCCTGGTTATGATCATATTGCTGCTGCTATCGGAGGTGCGTTTGCTTCTAGTTTTGGAGCGGATTACTTGTGTGCTATTACCCCTGCAGAACATCTTTGTCTACCCTCTGTTGATGATATTAAACAAGGATTAATTGCTTGTCGTATCGCAGCTCATGTTGGTGACTCTTTCAAATTTGGATTAAATCATTTATTTAATAATGACCTTCATCTTTCTAACTATAGATTTCAAAAAAATTGGAAAAAGCAATTTGAATGCAGCATAGATCCTGCAGAACCTCAAAAAAAGCATCCCGTTAGTGAAGATATCTGTTCAATGTGTGGTAAATATTGTGCATTATCAATTTCAAAACAGCTTTTTAATAATAAGTCATCAACAAAATTTTAATATGTTACAAATTTTTAATTTAAAGCTATTGTATAAAACTTAGAATTATATTTTTAAAGAAGATTCTAAATGGAAGATATAACAGAGCATCCTGTATTAGAAATTCCTGAAAGAAAAAAGATTAATTTTAGTTTTGATGGCAAAAATTTAACTGGATTTGAAGGTATGGTTATATCTTCTGCACTTTTTCTTAACAAAATTAAGATATTCGGTCATCATGTAAAAGACAATAGCCCTCAAGGGATTTTTTGTGCTAATGGCCAATGTGCTCAATGTAATGTGATTGTAAACAAAATCCCAGTAAAAGCTTGTATGACACCTCTCGAAGAAAATATGATAATTGAAACGTGTAATGGATTGCCAGAATTACCACCTATTGACAATCCAGTGGATGTTGGAGATTCTGAAATTGTAGATACTGAGGTACTTGTAATTGGAGCTGGCCCAGCAGGTTTATCTGCTACTAAAATCTTGGGTGAAAAAAATATCAATGTTATTTTAATAGATGATAAAGCTCAACTTGGAGGTAAATTAGTTCTTCAAACTCATAAATTTTTCGGCTCTCAAGAAGATGTATATGCTGGTAAGCGAGGAATTGATATTGCAAAAATATTAGGAAATTCTATAAATTTATTACAAACTGTCAATATCTGGTTAAATTCAGTCTGTTTAGCAGTATTTAGTGATGGATTGGTTGGTATTTTAAGAGATAATAAAAAATATGCATTGGTAAAACCTAAATATTTGTTAATTGCCACTGGTGCTCGAGAAAAGATGTTAGTTTTTCCCGGAAACACATTACCAGGAGTATATGGTGCTGGTGCTTTTCAAACTTTAGTTAATCGCGATTTAATAAAAGCAGCAGATAAGATTTTTATTGTTGGAGGCGGAAATGTGGGCCTTATTGCTGGATACCATGCAATTCAAGCAGGAATAGATGTTATTGGTTTAATTGAAGCATTACCTCAATGTGGGGGTTATAAAGTCCATGAAGATAAACTTAGAAGATTGGGAGTTCCAATCTATACAAGTCATACCATTGTTTCTGCTAATGGGAAAAAATCAGTAGATTCAATAACCATTGCCAAGATTGATAAAGATTTTAAAATTATATCCGGAACTGAAAGAACATTTGCTTGTGATACGATTTTAATTGCTGTAGGGTTAAACTCTGTTGATGAATTTTATTATAAAGCAAAAGAGTTTGGGTTTAGTGTTTGGGTTGCGGGCGATGCTCAAGAAATTGCAGAGGCTTCTGCAGCTATATTTACTGGAAAAATTGAAGCATTTAAAATACTTGAAAAGATTGGGATTAAGATATCAGAGGATATCGGTCGATTAGAAAAATTTGCTGAAATTATGAAAGCAAAACCTCCTCATCCTGTTAGTTTAGATTTAGAATTTAAAGAAGAAGGAATTTATCCTGTTTTCTATTGTAATCAAGAAATACCTTGTAATCCTTGTACAACGGTATGTGAACAAGAGCAAATTGAAACTATTGATGGTCTTATTACGAAATTACCATATTTTAAAGGCGAAAAAGATTGTATTGGATGTGGAAAGTGTGTTGCTGTTTGTCCGGGATTAGCTGTTGTATTAATTGATTATCGAAAGGATTCTGATAATCCATATGTAACTTTTCCTTTTGAATTAACAGAAAGTAAATTGGAAAAAGAACAAGAAGTAATTGTTGTGAGCAACAAGGAAGAATTAGGTAAATTTAAAATTCATAGAGCTCGAATATTAAAAGATTTTCCCAAGACTCAACTAATAACAATCAAAATGCCTTCCGAAGTAGCTAAAAAGGCAGTGGCAATTAAGGTTTCAGGAACAAAAATCACTGAACCAATAGATTTATATCAAAAATCATTCACAGATGATGACACGATAGTCTGCAGATGTGAACGTGTATCAGTAGGAGAAATTCGTAGATGGATACGGTCAGGAGTAAGAGATTTCAATGAATTAAAAGCTTTAACTAAAGTAGGGATGGGAGCATGCGGTGGAAAAACTTGTACACCACTTATAGAAAGAATATTTAGAGAAGAGGGATTATCAACTGAGGACATAATACCAGGGACTAAGCGTCCTTTATTTATTGAAGTACCTATGGGCATATTTGCTTGTGCTAAAAATGAGAAGGAGGAACCCTAAATGGTTGAATATGATGTTGTTATCATTGGTGCTGGAAGTGTAGGGGTTCCAACTGCTTTAGCTACCGCAAATGATGACCTTAAAACCTTAGTTATAGATTCACTGCCTTCAGTTGCCCAAGCGGATAATAAGCATGCTATTGGGGGTATAAGGGCTACTCATTCTCATAAAGGGAAAATTTGGTTATGCCAGAGATCAATTGAAATTTTTTCTAACTGGGAGGAAAAATTTGGAGATGACATTTGGTGGTCTCAGGGAGGTTATACTTTCTTAGCGTATACTAAAGAATATGAGGATCTATTAAGACAGACTGTAAAACTCCAAAAAAGTTATGGATTGAATATCGATTTTATAGATCGAGAAAAGATTAAGGAATTAGTACCAGGAATTAATAATAATGGCTTATTGGGTGGAACTTATAGTCCACAAGATGGAAATGCATCACCTTTATTGTCTTTACACTCCTTTTTTCGCCACTCTAAAAATTTTGGAGCAACATATCAATTTAATGAAAAAGTAATAAATATTTTAAGAGAAAAAAATAGAGTAGTTGGTGTTAAAACTACTAAAGCTACATATAAGACAAGATCAATTATTAATGCTGCTGGAGCTCATGCAAGAGAAATTGGCTCTATGATTAATCTAGATATATCAGTGGAACCAGAATCACATGAAGCGGGAATAACAGAACCCGTAAAAAATTTTTTTACTCCAATGATAGTGGATATTAGACCATGTAAAGATGAAAAGTGTGGAGATTCAAAGAATTATTATTTTTATCAAAATAAAGAAGGAAAAATTATTTTTTGTTTAACTCCTAGCCCAAAAATTCCAGGAATCGATCGTAGGGAAACAAGCTCATTCTTACCTCAAATCTCAAAGAGAATGATCACACTTCTCCCTCGTTTGAGGAACATAAAAGTACGACGTACATGGCGAGGGCTTTACCCTATGACTCTAGATGGAAACCCTATTGTCGGAAAAGTTAATGAAATCGAAGGATATATTAATGCAGTAGGAATGTGTGGCCAAGGTTTTATGTTGGGTCCAGGATTAGGAGAACTTCTAAGTCGTATTTTAACAGAAAAGCTAACATCAAGAGACAATCAGATATTAGAGTCTCTTTCATATAAACGTAATTTTTTTGTTGAGGAGGAATTAAAGTAAATGCTAAATAACACATGTCTTGATTTAAATCTAATCATTCTTTTTTATATTCAATTAAAATCAAAAATTTTAATAAGATAAAAATGGTTCGACATCTTTTAAAAGTCTCAGATTTTTCAAAAGCTGAATGTGAGAAAGTTATTAATAAAGCAATCGAGATTAAGAAGAATCCAAAAAAATTTAGTACCTTTTTAGAAGGAGAGACCTTACTTATGCTATTTGAAAAACCTTCTTTAAGAACAAGGATATCTTTTGAAACGGGTATGCAACAATTAGGAGGGCATGCAATTTTTTATTCTATCAAAGACTCTCCCCTAGGGAAAAAAGAAAATATATCTGATACAGCAAAAGTCGCATCTCGATTTGTTAATATTATTGCTGCTCGTGTTTTTAAGCGACAAGATATCTGGGATCTCGCTAAATATGCTGATGTTCCTGTCATTAACATGCTTGATGACTTCGCTCACCCATGTCAGATTTTAGGAGATTATCAAACAATTAAAGAAAAATTGAATCATTTAGATAATATGAAATTATCCTATTATGGTGATGCTCATAATAATGTTACTTATGATTTAATGAGGATGTCGGCTATGTTTGGTTGGAAAATGGACGTTGCTTGTCCTAATGCACCAGAATATTCACCCGAACAGATAGTCTTAGATGAAATCTCAAATTTGTCGAATGAAACTGGCGCTGAAGTCAAAATTGTCCATAACGCCTTAGAGGCTGCTCGAGATTCTGATGTAATCTACACTGATAGTTGGATGAGTTATGGAATACCGATAGAACAGGAGGAAGAACGGAAAAAAGCTTTCATACCTTTTCAAGTTTCTTCATCAATTATGAAAGCAGCAAAATCTGATGCGATTTTTATGAATTGTTTACCAGCAATGAGGGAATATGAACAAACAGCAGAAATAATTGATGGTCCTCAATCAATAGTATTTGATCAAGCAGAAAATAGACTACATATCCAAAAAGCTATAATGCTCTTTTTAAGAGATAAATTTTAGACTCATATGTAAACTAATATAGATATTAATAGTAATATCTATTATAAATAAGTGAGAATATTTAGATTATATAAAGCCTAGTTGGTTTTTTAAAGAAATTCAAAATGAACGATCAAACAATAGTAGAAGAGGATAAACCAGAAGAGATTATATTTGCTGAGCAACTTATAAAGGAAAATAAATACACAGAAGCCTTGAAAGTTCTTAGAGAGTATATAAAAAAAAATAATGTTCCCCTATATTATAAGGTCTATAGCTTAAATTATATAGCCAGATTATTAATGTACGTAGGAAAACATGAAGAATGTCTGAAGATCTCTGAAAAAGCATATAATGAGAGTTTAAATTTAGGAAAGAATCTTATAACAGTCGAAACGTTAAACTTACGGGCGCTCGTTAATAATTGGCAAGGAAACATGGATAAATCTTATGAGTTAATTAAAAAATCAGAAGAACTCTTTAATACGTTTACAATAGAATCATCAGCAGATTATATTCGAACAGAAGCCAACTTAAATTTCATTAAAGGATTTTTAATATCTAGAAAAGATGTTGATAAGGGTTTAGAATATTTAAACTATAGCTTATCATTATGGGATAAAATAGATCTTAGTATAGGAAAAGCCATGACTATTATGTGCATTGGTTTAACTCATTATTATTCTAAAGGTGAATTAGATAAATCTATAGGTTATTTTGAACAAGGGCTAAGAATTGCTGAGAAGCTTAACCATAAGTATGGAATTGCATTTCTATTAAATCACCTAGGAAGCAGTTATCTTTATAAAGGAGAACTTAATCGTTCACTTGACTATTATCAAAAAGCTTTAAAATTATTTGAGGAAATCAATAATAAATCTTTTGGAGCAAGAACTTATGCTCTAATAGGCAATATAATGGGGGAGAAGGGAAGATATGATGAAGCTTTTAAAGATATAGAAAAAAGTATCGGAATCTATAGAGAAATTGGAGAATTATATGAACTTTTCAGTCCTCTTGGGATTGCTATTGAATTATCTTTATATAAAGGTGATAATTATTTAGCAAATGAATATTTAGAAAAATTGAAACGGATTAAAGATCGTTATACCAACACAATAATTAACTTATGGGTAATTTTTTATGATGCTTTAATCCTTAAAAGAAGTTCACGAACAAGAGATAAAGCTAAAGCAGAAGAGTTATTATTAACACTTTTAGAAAAGGTAAAAGCAAATTTTGGTCTTAAAATAGAAATTTTAGTTCAATTATGCGAAATATATTTAACCGAACTAGAGGTCACAAATAATTTAGAAGTCCTGAATGATATTAATCCTTTAATTGATAGGCTTCTTGAAATTGCGAAAAATTCACATTCACATTTCATTCTTTGCGAGACTTATATATTACAGGCAAAATTGGCTTTAATAATCTTAGAGGTAAAAGAAGCAAGGAAATATTTAACTAAAGCACAACAAATTGCAAAAAAATATGGAATGAATCAATTAGCCATTAAAATCTCAAATGAGCATGATGAATTATTAAAACAATTAAGTACATGGGAAAATTTGCAGAATTTCAATGCTCCTATTGCCGAACGTATTAAACTTACTCGTCTGGGAGATCAGATTAAAAGTATGCTTCATAAGCACGTTGATGAATCTATTGTAGTATCGGAAGAAAATCCGGTTGTAATTTTAATAACTTCGAAAGCAGGAACACCTATATTTTCTAAATCTTTTATTGATGAATTTTCATTCAAAGACCATCTTTGGAGTGGTTTTCTGACTGCTTTTAATTCTTTCAGTGATGAAATGCTCTCTGAAGGACTCGATCGTGCCAAATTTGGGGAATATAACCTTCTATTAAGAACTGTTACACCTTTCTTAGTCTGCTATTTATTCAAGGGACAATCATACTTCGCTCAATATAAATTGCAAAATTTCATTGAAAAAATAACAGGCAATAGTATGATTTGGAAGATTTTTAATAAATTTTATCAAACAAATCAAGAAATTCAACTAAAAGACATTCCTATACTTGAAAAATTACTCAATGAAAGTTTTCTTTCAAGTTATACATTAGAATCATAAAAATAGAACTTAGTTGAGAAAAATTTTAAATAGTAAGTAAAATAATCTTATTTTTCTATTGAGTATGTGAATAGTATTCCATGAAAACTCTCATAGTAGCACTTGGTGGAAATGCATTAATTAAGTTTGGAGAAGAAGGAACAACCGAAGAACAATTTCGGAATTTAAAAGTTCCAATTAGTCAAATTGCGGAACTCGCAAGAGATTATAATATTATTATAACACATGGTAATGGCCCACAAGTAGGAAATCTTTTACTACAACAAGAAGCAACAGAGTTTGTATCAAAAAGGCCTTTACAAATATTAGTAGCAGAAACACAAGGTCAGATTGGTTTCATGATTGAGAGTACATTAGATGAAGAGCTAATGAAAAGAGGGCTGGACGAAGAAAAGCTCTTTCTTACGGTTTTAACCTACGTAAAAGTTGATTCGAAAGATCCTGCTTTTAAAAATCCCACAAAACCAATTGGACCTGCCTATCCTGTCCGTACAAGACCAGGTCAAGTAAAGACAGCTAAAGGATGGCGCCAAGTAGTCCCTTCCCCTAAACCCATAAAAATATATCAATGGCGTGAAATAAAAAAGTTAATGGAATTAGGTAGCTGGATTGTAATAGCATGTGGTGGAGGAGGCATTCCTGTTATTAAAGAAGAAAAAAAATTATATGGTGTTGAAGCTGTAATAGATAAAGATCTAGCTAGTTCTAAATTAGCTGAACAAGTAGGAGCAGAAATTCTTCTTATTGCAACTGATGTTGAGAAAGTTGCTCTTAATTATGGAACTCCAGATCAAAAAGATCTAGAAAATCTATCTGTATCTGAGGCTAAAAAATATCTTGAAGAGAATCAATTTCCTGCTGGAAGTATGGGCCCGAAAATTCAAGCAGTAATTAATTTTCTGGAAGCAGGGGGTGAAAAAGCAATTATAACTTCAATAGACAAAATTAAAGATGCCTTGGAAGGTAAAGCGGGCACATATATTTATTTAGATAAATAATTTTTAATGTGTTACAAATACTTTTTCAATAATTTCAATTGCCCAATCAATATCATTCTTTGTAATAACTAAGGGTGGAGCAAATCTAATTGTTGTAGAATGTGTATCTTTTGCTAAAATTCCATTATCCTTTAGTTCCTCTACAATTTGCCTAGCATCTTCTGTAAATTCAACAGCAATTAATAAACCTTTTCCTCTTATTTCTTTTATTGGGATTTTAGTTCTTTTTTCAGCAATTTCCTTTAATCTTTTTATAAAATAAGCCCCCATTTCTTTTGCACGTTCTGCAAGATTCTCACGTAAATGAATATCCATTGATTTCATTCCAATAGCAGCAGCTAAGGGGTTACCTCCAAAAGTGCTTCCATGAGTTCCTGGAGTTATCACATCTGGACCTATTATTTCTTTCGTAGTCACACAGGCAGAAACAGGGTATACACCTCCTCCAAGAGCTTTACCTAATAATAACATGTCTGGTTTCACATCTTCATGATCACAAGCAAAAAATTCACCAGTTCTGCCAAAACCAGTTTGTATTTCATCTAAAGCCAGTAATACATTATATTTTGTACAAATTTCTCTAACTTTTTTTAAGTATCCTTCTGGAGGCACTTTAACCCCAGCTTCACCTTGAATTGGTTCGACTAGAAAAGCGGCAACTTTTTCTGGACCGATCTCGAGAATTGTATTTTCTAATGCTTCAGCATTCCCATAAGGTATTATTACAAAACCTGGTGTATAAGGCCCAAAATTTCCATAATAACGTGATGCTGAAATATCAGAGCTAAAACCTACAATTGTTATTGTTCTACCATGGAAATTATCTCTACAAACGATTATTTTAGCTTCATTTTTTGGGATTTTTTTCTTTATATAACCCCAAGCTCTTGCTACCTTTAACCCAGTTGAAACCGCTTCTGTTCCTGTATTCATAGGAAGAGACATTATACCAGAATTTGTAGGATCATTAATATGTGGTCCAACTACCTCAGCTAACATTTTTAGAAAAGGGCCCATCATATTATTGTGAAAGGCACGTGAAGTTAGAGTCACAATACTAGCTTGTTCTTTTAAAGTTGCAATAATTTCGGGATGGCAATGGCCCGCGTTCTGACTTGAATACGCTGATAAACAATCCAAATATTTCTTCCCCTCGGGATCATACATCCAAACACCTTCTGCTCTAGCAATAACTACAGGAATCGGATGATAGTTATGCGCAGCGTATTTATTATCCATTTCAATGAATTCTTTTGAAGTTGGCATTTATTTTCACATTTCTCTATTTACATCCATTACTATTTAAATATATGAACTTATTCATTAAAAGTTTAAAGGTTCTAAAAGCTATTTTGGGAAGAAAATGGGACATCATATTCTTTATATTAAAAGTAGACAAAAAAGTTTAAATATAAATGAAAAAAATAAAACTTTGGCAAAAAAATTGCCTTAATCTTATATCCAAATTAAAGTGATCTAATATGAAGAGAAAACTATGGATTGTTTTATTGTCCATTTTAATATTATTTTCAATGAGTCCAATAGTTTCAGCTTGTTCAAAGGGAAAAGGCTGGGGACACAAAAAAGTTACAATAATAAGAGATAATTATGGAGTCCCACATATTTTTGCAGGTACAAAAGAGGGATTAGCTTTTGGTTGCGGTTATGCTATGGCACAAGATAGGTTATGGCAGGCAGATTTGTATCGACGGCAAGGATATGGGAGTCTTGCTGAATTCGGATTAGGTTCCATAGATCAGGACTATTATATTAGAAGCATGGCTTATAGTAAGGAAGAACTTTTGGAAATGTTTGAAAATTGGGTACCTTCTGATCCCAAAGCAAAGCTTAAAGAAATGATGCTTGCTTACGTCGATGGTGTTAATGAATATATTGATGAAGCTCATAGAAGATATTATGAAGAAGGTGATCCTTCTCTTATTCCTATAGAATATCTTCCAGGTGTAATCTTTCCCGATGGTCTACTTCCAATCGAACCTTGGACAATTGAAGATTCTGTCGCTATAGTAGTTATGATGGCTTGGAGATTTGGAGGATGTGGAGGTAACGAACTATCATATGCATCTGCATTACAAGCTCTTCAAAGCCTTCATGGAAATGATATTGGATGGGACATATTTAATGATCTTTATCCCCAAAATGATCCTGGAGCAGAAGTCACAATACCTATAGAAGAAGGAATTTGGCCTGATGTACAACAAATTAATTCGTGGAATCCGAGTATTAGTAATGGATATTCATGTAATTTTATCGGCGTTTATAATAAATATAATGAATTAAAAATGGGACAAACTGCACTTTTTAATTCATTAGGTTTACCTACAAAATTCGGAAGTAATGCATGGATTGTCAGTCCTTTAAAATCTGCTACGAAAAATGCTCTTCAGCAGGGTGGACCTCAAATGGGGCAATCTATTCCCCAAATTGTTCTTGAAGTAGGGTTGCATGGAGCTGGAATTGATGCTGTAGGAATGATGATGCCTCATGCTCCTTCAATTTTGATTGGTGCTAGTAAATATGGTGCTTGGACGTCTACTACTGGTGTTACAGATAATATGGATACTTACATTGAAGTATTAAATCCTGCAAATCCTTACCAATACTGGTATAACGGTGGATTTATTGATATGGAAGTAAGAACTGAGAAATTCTATGGTTATAAAAAAATGTACTATGAAGAAAGAAATGTATATAGAACCGTCCATGGACCTATAATTGGGTGGGATCTTGATAATAATCTTTGTTTTACAATGAAAACTCCTTATTATAAGAGGGAATTGGCTGCTGAAGAAGGTTGGTCACTATTTCAACAAGCTAGAAATATTAAGGATTTTGATTTTGCATGCAAACGAGTAGAACCAGCACATAATTTTTATTGGGCTGATAAAAAGGGAAATATAGGATATTGGCATTCAGGTTATTGGCCAATAAAGCCTACTACAGGTATGTATGGAAGACCTATCGATGATAGATTACCCTTATGGGGGACAGGAGAAGAAGAATGGTTAGGAGTTACCGGTGTCGATGAAATACCAATATGCATCAATCCTAAACAGGGTTGGCTAGCAAACTGGAATAATAAACCAGTAACAGATTGGCCGTATGCTGAATCAGATGCAGAATGGGGAGAAGGACATCGAGTTAAAAGAATAATGCAACTCCTATCAGCTGAAGTCAAATTTACTCTAGATGATATGATTACAATTAATAGAGATTGCGGGTATACTCATACAGATGGGATGAATTTTTTAAGCTTTTTAATAGATGCTGCTAGTGAATCTTCCGACCCAGATATTCAAGCAGCTTTACCCTATTTAGAAGCCTGGGATTTTCATTATAACGATTATAAAGTGCCCCAATGGCCTAGTGCGGACGCTACTTATGATGATCCTGGTTTAACAATTTTTAATACTTGGTTTAGCATGATTGATAATGAAGTATTCGATGATGACCTTCCACCTGGCATGCAAGGTAGTTCCAGCACATTAATTCATGTTTTTGATGGTGAAGATTCAAAATTACATTTAAACTATGATTATCTTAATGAAGAAGATAGAGATGAAGTAATAAATCGTGTATTAAAAGATGCAGTGATAAACTTAAGAAATGAATTGGGTTCAGATATGGATAAATGGTTAACTCCCGTCCGAATCTGGGTCCCCAGTGCCCTTGGAGCCTTACCGCCTCCTGTTATGCATTATATGAATCGTGGTACATATAATCATATTGTAGAAATGCCAAAACATAAATGGTTGCATAGATCTTGGAATTCAGCTCCTTATGCTTTTAATGTAATTCCACCTGGGCAAAGTGGATTCATGAATTACTTATTTGAATTCAATCACGCCTATGATCAACTTGCATTGTACGAGACTTGGACTTATAAACCGATGAGGTACAATTACTGGGATATTTGGCAAGTAAGAGAATCAGTAGAAAAATTATATTATTAATTACTTAACTACTAAATCATTTTTTTTTTTGTTTTAAACTCTTTATAATATTGTCAAATTTATTTTTAACAGAGATCTCTTTAAATTAAAAAATTAAATAGGATAAATGCTAAATAAAAATAAGAATGGAAGAAAAAAACCGAATTTTTATTAAAAAGATTGTCATTTTAATTATTTGCTTAATATTTTCACTTACATTTTTATTTTTAAGTAAAGCAGTAAGTTATTCAAGATATGAACGTGTTCAATTTCAATCATCTGGGGCAACACTTTATGCAAATTTATATTATCCATCAAAGACGCTTGATTTTCAAGAAAAAAGACCATTAGTAATTTATTGTCACGGAATAGGAAGCCAGAGAGATTTTGATCTAAGAATTCCTATAGAACTGACTAAACGTGGCTATTATTTGGCAGCATTGGATTATCAAGGGCATGGAGAAAGTGGTGGTAGTATTAATAATATGGTACCCGGTGAAGATATCCCTGCAATAGCACAGGATTGTTCTAGATTATTAGATAAATTAGAAACGATGCCATTTTACTCCAATGTAAACGAGTCGCAAATTGGTTTGATTGGTCATTCACTTGGGGGAATGGTTGTACTTATGAATCAAGCATTAGATGCTAGATTCAATGTCACTGTTGCATGGGCTCCTTTAGTGGATTTTGATCCTGCGCTATTAGGAATTGTTGAGACCGATGATTTTCTTAAATATATACCCTCAAACTTGCTTAATATGACAAATACACATAATCTCTTAATTATTATGCATACTCAAGATGAAGTGTTGAATTTCACTGAAAATGCAATAAAAGCTCAAGAACTCACAAATTGTACAGTGATACCAATAACCGGATTCTTATTTGGAGGAGGACATCAACTATTTTCAGATGGAGTAATAATTGAATCTATAAGGTGGTTTGAAGAATACTTTTTTAATTCTGAGACTATTAATGGCCCAATTACTACAACTTTTATATTTAATTATATTTTTCTATTTTTAACTTTAGGAATATTGATCGCAATAGTATTTTCTTTAATATCATACTCAGCAAATTATTTTACATTAGAAAATGATATAGAAAAAACGCTTAAATCAAAAAGGAGATTCCAATTTTTAAAGTTCAAAGAAGGTGTGAAAATAGGGAAAATTGTTGTTTATACAGGAGCATTTATCATCAATTGGGTATTATTTGAAAGATTTTTTGGACTAGAAGGTATTTTTTATGCTTCACTTATAATTACCGTCATTTATTTGACGGTAATTTTAGTAGGTCGCTATTGGAATATTATAAAAAAGGAAGAAAAAATGAAATTTAAACAGTTTATTATTTCTAAACTTCAGATAAAACATTTCATTTATTCCCTCTTTATTACAATATCTTTTATTGTTATTTTGATTTTATTTTCTATCTCATACCCTTCACCCTCTTTACCATCCTCACCCTTTCTGGATGGAGCTTTTGCAGTTATTCTTATAATCCTTGTCAGTAGTATAATGCTCTCATTTTCTTTTGGATTTGTATTGTTTCATTTAGATAGAAAAGAACAGATTAGGATAGAGTTCAAATTAAATATTAAAAATATACATATTCAAAATAAAAGGTTTTTCAGAGCATTTCTTTATACTATAACATGTACTTCATACTTTATTGGATTATATCTAATATTTTCATATTCCTATCCATTTGCCTTTATGTGGCCATCGAACTACATCAACCTTCTATTAACTGAAATTGCACTTCCGATATTTTTTTCCATGGAGCTTCTTTATAGGAAGTTGATTTATCCTAATTTATCATTTCTAAGTGAACGTGCGAGGAGAAAAATTATTATAATTATTGCATTTATTGTTCAAATTACACTTATGCTTTTGACTTCTTCGTGGTCGTTTTTTCCATCCGTATTATTTACCTATTTCATGTTTTTATTTGTCGTCATTCAAAATACTTTAATTTATGAACATACCCACAATTTTGCTGCCTTAATACTAGGTTCTTTCAATCTAATACAAATATTTTTCTCTGCTGTGATTTCCAATGCTTTAGGAATTGGTTCTGCCCTCTCCTCATTTGTTAAATTATAATTAGATAATCAAATTTAAAATTGATTATTTTCTTTGATACATATTTAGTCAAATTAAATTTGTTATTCTATAACAGTTGCTAAAATTATGAAAAACAAGCTATTAATTAATATAGTTTTGGCAAATTTACTGTGGGGTTTTATTCCTGTTGTTGTAGAGGACTTGTTTTTAGAAGTATCCATTATTATGGTTATTTTTCTAAGATTTTTAGTCTCTGGATTGGCATTGCTAATTCTAGCTATTATTCTTGTACTAATAAATAATAGGTTATCTAAAAATGAATCTATATCGTTAAGATTTCTATTTAATAATTTATTTCATAAAAATAGAAGATTTTTTGACTTAAAAAATATCTCATATTACCTATATTTAGGCTTTTTTGGGATAATTCTCAATATTATTTTTTTCTTTTTAACATTAAAGACTACTTCAATTACATTCACAATGGTTGGTTTTCTTTTAAGTGTTATATTTATTGCCTTTTACGAAAATGGTGTGAATTTTGAAAAGTTTGATATATTTAAGGTACTTTATGTTATTCTTTTATTTTTTACAATCACAATTTTGATATTTGTAGGAAGTACAGGTGCAGCATTAGAGGGTAGTCCTGTAATGTTAAATGGCATAGTTTATTTATTAATTTTCAGCATAGCAATTTCATTTCTCTATATAGTAATTAATAGAGATGCATATTCATCTGAAGAAATAAAAATAATTAATCAAAATAAGAATTATAAAATCCCTCGATTTCTTCTTAAAATGTCTTTTTCTTTTTTAATAGGAGTAATTTGCATGATTCCAGTTGTTTTGATTATTTATATTATACCTTTTGAAACTGATTTAACTTATGAGATAGCAACTTTTTTTACTCAATTCAGTAGTATTTTTTTAATTCTTGGTAGATGGGAGATTATTTTTTTAATTATTTTTTCAACAATTATTCCATATCTTTTAGTCTTTATAGCAAATGTCAATTGGAAATCTGAGAATTTAACTTATAGTCAGTGGAGTAGTATTTTAAACCTAATAGATCCTATGGGATCAATTATTTTTTCAGTAATTTTTGTAAATGAATTTTTTCCTCTCGAATTTTTAATTATTGTTATATTTTTATTAGTTTTTACATTCGTGGTTAGATATTCACATGAAGTAAAGAATTTAGTTAAAGCGGTTCTGCTAATAAAATTGAAAAAAGGTTCTTTTAATAAAATTACTTTACGTATCTTCAAGTATTATGGAATTAATTCTATATATACGTTAGTGGGAACTCATGATTTGCTGTTAAATGTAAAAATAAGTTCTATAAAAGATTTTTATAACCTTATAAATTTAAGATTAAAACCTTTAAATGAAATTAAAGATATTCAAATTTTATTTATTAATAAAATTGAGAAAACCCCAACTTAATAATTATGAGACGATATGTGTTATGACAATCAAAGCAATTATTTTATGCAAATTAGGGATTAGTGTCATAAAACCTGTTATTGAAGAATTGAAAAAAATACCTCAAATCACTAAAGTTATGTCTTTAACAGGGGATTATGATGCTTTAGCAGAAATTATAGTAGAGTCACCTGAAGAATTATATGAGATATTTGCAAATAAAATAGATATGATTGATGGAATCACAAGGTCTAATACTCATATGGTAATGAAAGAATTTACGAAGTAATCAAAAAAGCTTTCTATTAACAATTTGTTGTATAAAAAAGGATGCTACAATTTCAGCGTAAGTCCCAGGCCCAAAACCAGCATCGTATCCTAATTCTTTCGCTAGTTCATTGTTTATTCTTGCTCCACCACAAATAAGGATCACACTGTCTCTTATTTTTTCTGCTTCCAATAGATCAACTAATTGAGTCAGGTTTTTAACATGAATATCTTTCTGAGTAACTGTTTGTGAAACTAGCAAAACATCGGCGTTCAGTTCTATTGCTTTTTTAATAAATTCTTCATTTGTTACTTGGCTTCCTAAATTAAAAGCTTTGATCATTTCATAATTCTCAAGGCCATAATGTCCAGCAAATCCTTTCATATTAATGATAGCATCAATCCCTACTGTGTGAGCATCTGTTCCCGTAGAGGCACCAAGTACAACTATTTCTCTTTTGATTTTTTCTTTGATATAACTATTAATTTCTTCTTTAGACCTAATTTCGACTTCTATTGTCTCTACTTTCACTTTAGTGTAATCAATTGTATGGATTAACTTACCATATATCACAAAAAAAGTAAAATTCTTATCCAATTTTTTATGATAAACGACTTCTGGATCTTTTAATCCCATTTTGTTTGCAATTTCTTTCGCTGCTACAACTGCCTTTTCGCTTTGATCTATCGGAAGAGTGAAACTGATTTGTACTTTCCCATCATTCATCGTATCTCCGTAAGGTTTAATTTTAGTCAAATCAAGATTCTTATTATAAGTTTCTTTGTCAGTTGAATATAAACCTCCTCCCATTTTAATTACCCCCCTTTTTTAATTCACTATTCATGAGTTCCATAAATGGATTATAGTATTCTTTCTCTTTCTTAATCACTCCTTCTAATCCCTTGCCACCATCCATAGATCTTTTTATATTCGCGAAGATTCCTTTTTCAATTGTTTTGAATAATCCTAAGCTTTCAATCTCTTTTAATAAGCTATAAGCTTTGTTTAGGACTTCATCAACTCGTTTTTCCATTAATCCCCCTTTTTTGAATTCAATTTCTTTACTGATGGATTTCATATTTTTAAAAATGTACCGCGCGTTTTCAATAGATAAAGCTCGATCTGACATAAAAGGAGTATGTATTGCTTCTGTTAACATTCCAAGGAGATGGATTCTTTGATTAGTCATAATTGTAATCATATTAAAAAGAGCGTCTTGAATATGCCCTTTAAATATATTACCAGTCATATATTTGGTTGGAGGCATATATTTGAGAGGAGCATTAGGAAAAATCTCTCTTGCCATTTGGGCTTGAGCAAGTTCATATAGAAAACCATTTTCTAAATCTGGATTCATTTCAAAGGCATGTCCTAATCCCATTTGTTCTTCTTTTAAACCTGCTAGTAGCGCAAATTGTTCGTTTATAAATTCAGAGGCTAATACTGTGTGTGCTGCTTCATAAGCATCAGCGGTAGTGAGGTAATTATCTTCACCGGTATTAATGAGAACACCAGCATAAGCATTTATCATTCTTGAAAAATGTTGATCTATAATCGTGCGTTTCATATTTATATCTCGAAATAAAATACCATATAGTGCATCATTAAGCATCATATCAAGCCTTTCAAAAGCACCCATAACAGCAATTTCTGGCATACATAAACCCGAACAGTAATTAGTAAGTCTGATATATCTCCCTAATTCTTCACTTACTTCGTCTAATGCTTTTCTCATTATTTTAAAATTTTCTTGAGTAGCATATGTTCCCCCAAATCCTTCTGTTGTGGGACCATATGGTACATAATCAAGAAGGCTTTGTACTGTGGATCTTATTACAGCAATGACATCTGCACCTTGTCTCGCTGCTGCTTGAGCTTGTATTATATCTTCATAAATGTTTCCTGTAGCTACAATAACATATATCAATGGTTCCTCCTTATCGCCATATTTAAGAAGTAATGTTTCTCGTTTTTTCTTGTTCTGAGATATTTTAACTAAAGTTTCTTGAGCAATGATATTGATAGTTGCTTTAATTTTAGATAATTCTTTCATTGATAATTTTTCCAAGTCTAACTCGTTTTTAGCAATTTTTTCTGCAATTTTTTGAGGTGTAAGTTTTGTATGTAATATAGCATTACCAATTTGAATTGCAGCACCGATTCCAAGAAGATTTTTCTTATTTAAATGATTCACAACTATATTAGGAAGAGGTACATCAAATTCATCAATGCCATCTATTCCAAGTAATCTACAAACCGTTCTTTCTATAGTTGTAGTAGTATGTAAATTTATAAATTTTTGAGTTTCTAATGCAATTTTTTTTGCTTTTTCCCTCGCGTTTCTTACCAATGAATAATCTAAATTCAATTTACTTTCTGAATTGCTTAATTCTTTAGCCATTTTTTTCACAATCTTAATCTTTTATACATTTTTCCCAAATTTATATTATTTTAATTACCTGGTCCAAGATCATATACAGGAATATTGAGATTTTTCTTCATTAAATTAATGAAATCGCTTTTTTCAAATTGATACCCTAATGGAGAAGTTGGGTTAATAGTAACCGCTATAACTTTAATAGGATGTAAAACTTTTATAATTCCGCCTTTTTTTTGGAATTTTTCCATTATAGTTTTACTTAAGAAAATCTTTGTACTATCTTCCACTAAAAATGTCACTCCTTTGTATTTTTCTGTCAACTTCATTAAATTTTCTAATAATTTGTTAGTGATTGCGCCATTTATTATAACATAAGTAGAGTTTTCCTCTAAGTTTTCAGATATTTCTTTTGCAGCATCTAAAGGAGTTGGTACATGTAATAATTTTATAGAATTTTGATTATCGATTACTCCTACTTTTGCTTTTTTAATTATATCATAAGCAATTTCTATAATTTCTTTATTTTTCTCACTTGGTAAATTTAATAAATTAATTGTATGAACTGTTAAATTAATCACATTTTGCATATTTTCCGATACAGAAGCTCCTGTAGAAAGGATACTAGCATCAGATATAATAGGTGTTGCATATGATCTTCTATCAAATGCACCATCAATTAGAATTAAATCACATCCTAAATCTAGTAATTCTAGACATAATTTTTTCAAAGTTGTATTTGTTGATGGACCAGCCAGTTCAACTAAACCATCACTTAAGGCTTTTAATATTAAAACTTCACCTAATGGAGTAGTAAATTCAGTGGTTTTTAACAGTTCCATTTCAACTTCGCTTGATTCATAACTTTGTCTAGCTGTTGCTACAATAGTACCTTTTTTGATATATATTCGAGGTTTTGGCAACTGGGTGATAACATCATATTTTTCTCCATCTCTTCCTATAGAGGTCAGCCCAAGCTTATAATCTTTTAAATTTTTTATAATATAGTTTAATGTAGTAGTTTTACTAACGTTTTTTGCAAGACCTATTATCGATACAACAGAGTATTTAGTGATATTATTTAGAAAATTGGTCATAAAGTCCATTTTCTCGCCAAAAACTATTAGTTTATTAGTTAATAACCTAAATAAAAGTAACTTATTTAAATTTTAGAATTATTTTGTGAGTTTTTTCCTTCTTAGTTTTCTTTTTAGATCTGCTGGTTCTATCGTAGTCTTTTCACCACTTAGTAATGCACTTACTCCAATTTGCTTTTCGCAATCTTCACAATGACAATTTGGTGTATAATCTACTGGTTCTTCATAAGTTGTAATTACCCCTTCAAAATTTCTTAAGACTACTCGCTTATGTCCTTGAGAAATTGTGTAATCGGGCATTACAGGAATTTTTCCTCCACCTCCTGGTGCATCTACGACAAAAGTAGGAACACAAAGACCAGAAGTATGGCCCCGTAGGCCTTCAATGATTTCAATACCTTGAGCTACACTCGTACGAAAATGCCCTAATCCGATAGATAAATCACATTGATAAATGTAATATGGTCTAACTCTTATTCTTACTAACTCTTGCACTAATTTTTTCATAACATGAATACAATCGTTTATACCTCTCAATAAAACAGATTGATTACCAAGAGGAATCCCAGAGTTAGCTAACATTTCACAAGCCCTAGTAGAATCTTCTGTAATTTCATTAGGATGATTAAAATGTGTATTAAACCATATAGGATGATACTTTTTTAAAATATCACATAACTCTGGAGTAATGCGAAAAGGATTTGTAACTGGTGTTCTAGACCCAATTCGGATTATTTCAACATGGGGAATTTGTTTTAGTTTTATTAAAATATCTTCTAATTTCTTATCAGATATTAATAAAGCATCACCTCCAGATAATAAGACATCCCTAATAGAAGGAGTGTTCTTTATATATTCAATACAACCATCTATTTGTGCTTGTGGAGGGGCCATATCATGGTGTCCAGCAAATCTTCTCCTTGTACAATGTCTGCAATACATCGAACAGACTTCAGTAACTAAAAATAATACTCTGTCAGGATAGCGATGGGTCAATCCTTCGATTGGTGAATCAATATCTTCACTTAACGGATCTTCGAGCTCACCTATATATCTCTCCAACTCTTGAGTTGTTGGAATAGCTTGCTTTCTAATAGGATCATATGGATCATTTGGATCAATTAATGATAAATAATAGGGTGTAATAGCCATTCGATATTCTTGTAAGATTCTAGGATCATCTTCCTCTTTAGTTAAAGTGATATATTTTTTGAGTTCTTCTAAGGTTGTTATCCTATTTTTAACTTGCCAGCGCCAATCTTTCCAATCCTCATCACTTATATGTCCAAATAATTCTTTTCGTCTATTGACTTTCATAGTAAAACTCAATGTTATTTATAATTTTTATTATAACTTAACAATTGAATAAAAGTGTGTTTCTTCAAATATTTTTTGTAATTTTTAGGTTTTTATAACTCTCAATATATAAAAGAATATTATAAAAGATTAATCTTCTTGAGTATTGCCCACCTTTTTAATTTGGAAAGAATCGATAACATAATTATTCATTATTTAAATAAATTTAACCTATATTATGCAAAAGTTTAAATATCATAAATTACGAATATTCGTAAATAATTTACGATCATTCGTAAATCTTAAAAGAATAAATATAGAGGTATTAATTTTATTGTTATTTTGGATTGTCTTGTTTAGCATTTTGGGAAGTGTAGGTGCAATACTAGCTGCTTCACTTTTCCTTCTAATAGGTGAAAGAATTCAAAAAAAAATAGTTACAGGATTAATTTCGTTCGCAACAGGAACTTTACTGACATCTGCATTAATGGGTTTAATTCCTGAAGCTATTGAGAGTGCTGGAGAACCGCATCTAGTAACAATAGTAATTTTAGGGGGATTGCTCTTTTTCTTCTTTTTAGAAAAATTCCTAATATGGAGAAATTGTCAAAATAATGAATGTGAAATTCATTCTCAAGCACCTGGACCTTTAATATTAATTGGTGATGCATTTCATAACTTCACTGATGGAATTGTAATAGCAGCAGCTTTTCTTACTAATAATTTTGGACTTGGTTTGGCCGCTGGCATTACGATAATTATGCATGAAGTCCCTCAAGAAACAGGCGATTTTGCAATATTACTACATAATGGAATGTCAAAGAAACGAGCACTTTTATATAATTTACTATCAAGTTCTGCTACAATTCCCGCCGCAATTATTAGTTATTTCATTTTGGATGCATTCGAAACGATTATTCCGCTTTTTTTGGCAATTTCAGCAGCAAGTTTTCTCTATATTGCATTGTCAGATTTAACACCCCAACTTCACGAAAAAACAGAAACAAAAGAAATAATTAAACAAATAGTTTTAATAGTTATAGGGATTATTGTAATGGTTTTAGTTCTAACTGTAGGAGGGCATACTCATTAATAATTAGTTATAATCAATCATGTTGGATATAGATTATCAAATTTTAAAGATTATTTATAGAACTAATGGAAATGCACGTTTAAAACATATTCAAGAAGAAATTAAAGTAACTAAAGATATTAAAATTCCATTATCAACGATTAATAGTTCTATTGAGAGACTTGAGAAAAAAGAATTCGTTAAATGGGTTAGATATAATCCTCTTAAATTGACAGAAAGGGGTTCAGATTTAGCAAAAGAATTAATACGCCACGCACAATTGTTAGAAATATTACTATACAGTGAATTAGAGCTAAGTGCTGAAGAAGCTCATGTAGAAAGTGAGAAATTTAATTTATTATTCTCTTGTAATACAATTAATAAAATTTGTGAAAAGTATAGCCATCCCTCAGAATGCCCGTGTGGAGATACAATTTTAAGCTCTAACAATTGTTATTGTGAAAATGAGTAGAAAAATCTAGCGGAATTTTTGAACATAGGATTTTTGATTCTTTGAATTGGTCTAATTTAGTTTAAACAAAGAATAAACACACAAAAATTCTTTCTGATAAATCAATATTTCAATATCTTTCTTCAAATATTTATATAAATTCAATATTAAATAATATCATGAAAGTACTTATAAAACCCAGAGCAGAGATTGAATCCCTTTTATCGAAAGAACATATGAAAAACACATATAAGCAATTGATAGACCCAAATGTAGATTTAATCTTTTATAATGATATTAAAGAGCAAGAGAGAGAACAAATTCTTAAGGAAATCGATGTATTAATTGGTCCTAAAATAGAAGATAAAGAATTAAGCTTATACAATAATTTAAAAATGCATCAAACATTCGCGACAGGTTTAGAAATTTTTAACTTTGATTTTTATAAAAAAAAGAACATAATTCTCTGTAATTCTCACACGCATTCTAAAATAATTGCTGAATATGCATTTGCTCTATTAATTTCTATTGCTAAACAAATAAACACAAATGATCAACTTCTCAGAGAAGGTAATTGGGATTATACAAAATATCCATCAATTACTTTATTTAGGAAAACGATTTTATTTCTAGCGTATGGAAATATCGCACAAACTTTAAAAGAAATGTGTAAACCGTTCCAAATGAACTATATTGCAGTTAAAAGGACTAAACAATGCAATGATCCTAGCATTAAGATATTTCCACCTGAAGAACGCCTAACAGCTATTAAACAAGCTGATATTGTCATTAATACTCTTCCCCTAACTAAAAAGACAATAAATTTTGTTGATAAAACTGAATTTGAAGTTATGAAACCAAATGTAATCATCGTTAATGTTGGTCGTGGTATGACTATTAATGAACAAGAGTTATATAATGCTTTAAATGACAAGAAGATTAGAGGAGCCGCTTTGGATGTTTGGTATAATTATCCAGATATTAGAGGTGGCGAAAAACAAGAACCTTTTCCATGCTATCCTTCAAAATTTCCCTTTCATACGTTAAAAAACGTTATAATGACAGCACATAGAGCATGGCAATCGGATGCATTAATGACAGATCTTAAACCTTTTCTTGAAAATGTAAATAGGTTTATTCGTGGTGAAAAACCAGAAAACATAGTTAATCTGGATGAAGGGTACTAACTTATTTCAAATTATTTCATGTATTTTTCTTCAAAAATCTTTCTTAATACATCTGATTCTTTTAATAAATCTAAGGTAATCTGTGCATGGTTTTTAGTGTAACCATTGCCAATAATCATAGTTACATCTTTTCCGACACCTTCAGCACCTAAAGCTGCTTTAGTAAAACTAGTTGCCATTGAAAAAAAATAAACAACTCCTCCATCTCTAACAGGAAGAATACTAGTCATTTCTGTGTTTGGTATACTTAAACAGTTTATTGAAATGTCAACTTCTCTCCCAGAATTTGCATTTAAAGTTTCTTCTAATATATTTATAGGTTTTAGAACATCCCCTACTATAACTTTATGACAAAAATTTGTATTTCTAAGAAATTTGGCACGTGATTCATTTCGAGCTTGACCTATAACTTTTCCGTTTGCTCCTACCATTTTCTTTGCCATATAGGAACACATTAACCCCGATTTTCCAGTAGCACCAAGAATTAATACAATATCCCCTTCTTTTACGAGATTTTTCACTTGTGCAGGAGCTCCTGCGACATCAAGAGCAGCTAAGGCCAATGTATCTTCCATATCTTCAGAAAGCTTAGCATAGATACCACTTTCAAAAAGAATAGCTTTTCCTTCGATATCTACTCGATCAATCTCAGGCCAAATAGCTTTAATTCTATCAATCCTAAGTGGTGTTAATGAAAGAGATACTAAGGTTGCAACCTTCTCTCCAATTTTCAGATCAATCCTATCTTTTAAAGCATCACCAATTTTTTCTACATTTCCTATTAACATTCCTCCAGATCCCGTCACAGGATTTTGCATCTTTCCTTTTTCTTGGACTATTTCTAATATTTTATTTTCGATTTTTTTTATATCTCCTTTAGCTTCTTCTTTAAGTTGGGTAAAACTAGCAGAATCAATATTCAAGTAATCTACATCTATTAATATTTCATTATCAAAGATTTCCATATCATTTGATATTTTTACTGCAGGTTGAGGTAAAGCCCCTATAGGTTCAATTACTCTGTGAATACCATATTTGGATCCTTTTTTCATAAAATCACGGTTTTTTTTATAAAATATTCTACATTTTTATGCCTATATAAAGCCCTCTGTCTTTCATTAAACCATCTTTTAAAAATTCTGACTTTAATCCAGCTTTATTCATATAATCTAAAAATTTATCTATCTCAAAAAGACCTAGTTCATGTTTTTCAGAAAAATATTCCAATTCTTTATTTCTTTCGCATATTAAATAATGCATCTCTAAGATTGAAAGATCACCTTCGATTTTTGTTGTATTTAACCTTGCAATTTTTATATCTTCTGCATCATAAGTTGTCATTCCAGGGCGTCCGGGTTCGTAAGTTGATTTTGTTAACCATGGTTCTATAATCACAACTCCTCCACTTTTTAAATGATTAGAAAAGTTTTGAATAGTCTGTTCTAAATTATTATATGTTTTTACATGCCCTATAGAACTAAACAAACTTAGAATTACATCGAACTTTTTTTTTAGATCTAGGGTTATCATATCAGCCTGAATGAAAAGTACATCTCTGATATTTTGTTTAGCAATCTCTATCATTTCGATATTAATATCACATCCAGTACATGAAAAATCATCCTTTAAGTATTTTAAATGCTTCCCAGTTCCACAACCAACATCAAGCAAATTATTACCAGTAGAATTTTTATATTTTTTAATTAATTTCTTGATCCTGTTAACTTCTCGCTTATAATCTTTCCATGAATAAATCAAATCATAATAATTAGCTAATTTCTTATACATATTATTATACTCCTATTTATTTTTGTAGTTACAGCCCTAAGATTTTTCTTGTTTCAGAGGGACTTGCGATTTCTCTTCCTAATTCATTAGCTATCCTTACAACTTTTTCTACAAATTCTCCATTAGTTTTTGCCAATTTCCCTTTAGATAGATAGATATTATCTTCAAAGCCAACTCTAGCATGTCCTCCCATTATTATTGATAATGTAATCATTGGAAATTCATACCTACCAATCGCTCCAACACAATATGTAGAGTTTTTTGGAATACTGTTTACTAAGAATAGTAAATCTCTTGGTGTGGCATTTATTCCCCCCTTTATTCCTAACATGAAATTAAAGTGCATAGGATCTTTGATATACCCTTTATCATGCAATCTTAAAGCTGTATCAACCATTCCTTTATCAAAACACTCAAGTTCATATTTTATTCCAAGTTTATTCATCTCTTCAGCAAAATTGATTATAGTATTTTCAGTATTAACAAAAATTTCGTCGCCACCAATCCAATTCATTGTTCCACAATCTAATGTTGCCATTTCAGGAGCAGGTTCTAAATAAATAGGTTGAAGACGTTCTTCATTAGTCATCCCAACAGCTCCTCCAGTAGAAGGTAATATAATGGCATCTGGACATTTTGATTTAATTTTTTCAATACATAATCTAAATCTTTCCTTATCTTGCGTAGGAGTTCCATCATCTTCTCGAACATGTAAATGAATTATGCTAGCTCCTGCACTATAAGCAGATTCTGCTTCATTTCCTATTTCTTCTATCGTGTATGGAATACGTGGATTATGTTCCTTTGTGACTTCTGCACCACATATAGCAGCTGTAATAATTAATTTTTCCATAAAAAACACTTTTTGAGATTCAATATTTAGAATATTGCTTTGTTATCTTTAAGGCTTCGTCAATCATATCTGCCGCAAAATCAATATCTTCAACTGAATGACGATGACAAATATAACCATGATGAAAGGGTTGAAGAAATATTTTTCTTCGAATAAGTTGTCGATAGAATTCTTCTCTAAGTTTTCTATAGAGATAATCTTTATCTGGTTTAAAAGTTACATATGGCATCCAAGGCGCACCAGAATAATTACATGGAATATTATTATCATTTATACTTTCTTTAATTCTTTTAGCAAACTGATCTCCTTTTGTACGGATATTTTCTAGAACATTTTCTTTTTCAAGAATTTCAATAGTCTTTAGGGAAGCAACCTGAGCAAGACTATTAGGAAAAAAGGTTGAACTCAAAAATACTTTTTCAACTAATACATCCATAAATTCTTTTTTACCAACAAGAGTACTTATAGGGTAACCATTTCCCATAGCCTTACCAAAAGCAGCTAGATCAGGAATAACTCCAAACATTTTTTGAGCCCCACCCATATCTACTCTAAAGCCTGTTCTTATCTCATCAAATATTAATAATGCATTATTATCATTTGCTAATTCACGAAGTCCTTCTAGGTATCCTAGCTTTGGCATTTCAACCTCTCGGCCACCAGGAGTATGTATTGGATTAATAATAATGGCTGCAATTTCATCTTTATTCGCTTTAAATAAATTTTCAACCTCTTCTAGACTATTAAACTTAAATTCATAGAAATCCTCATATAGTTTTTTTGGTATTCCCGTTTCAATTCCATGAACCTCACTGAAGGCGTCATACCACCCATGGTATCCACAACTAAGTATTTTAATTTTTTTTGTATATGCTCTAGCGACTCTTATTGCTGCAGTTGTAGCATCTGTGCCCATTTTCATTAAAACCATCTTTTCACAGCAAGGTATCAAATCTCGTAACTTTTTAGCCAGTTTGTTTTGTACTTGTTGAGTTAAAGACATACAAAATCCCTTATTACGTATTTGTTCAATAACAGCATTATCTATTTCTACTTCTCTGTGTCCTATAATTATGGGCCCATAAGCGCATAACATATCTATATATTCATTTCCATCTACATCAATTACTTTTCCACCCTTAGCAGATTCAAAGAATATTGGGTATTCTCCCTCAATAAAATTATAGGGCCGTCTTATCCCTAAAATTGCTCCTGGAATTAAATTTAAAGCTTCCTCATATAATCTGAATGTGTTGCTAAGATTTAATTTATCAGCCAATTTCTCTCTCCATTTTTTCTAATAATATAGCATTAAATTATTAAACATAATTATTGAAGGTTTCTAAACGAAATTGTAATTTCATCTAATATTCCACAAGATTATCGTTATAATTACTTTTTCTGTGAAAACAGAAATTTTGTTCTAGTTATAATCCATAACAGATTCATTTTAGTGTAACTAATTTTATAGTCTCATTAGAAATAACATATTATTAGGTGTTGGAAAAAAATGTCAAATAAACTTGTTTGCAGTATTTGTGGCTCAGAAAAGGAAATTCCAGTTTGTTGTGAGAAATCAATGATGGTGAAGGAAGGCTATTTACTCTGTTGTTGTTCAAAAGATTGTGGATACCAACCAATTCCCGAATGTTGTGGAATAAAAATGGATTATATTGAGCATTAGATAGAACATTAAAAAGAAATAAAGAGAAAAATAATTAAAATTACCAAACAAGATTTGATATAATATCTTTTGCCGTTTCAGCTTGCTTTTTACTTAAAATTTTACGAATCCGTAAATCATTTATAGCATCCTCAAGACGCGTGTCTAAATTTTTCGTTTCCATCAAATTATTTTTATCGGATTGAGCTTCAACTAATTCTATCATTGCATTGTCTTTATTCATTAAATCTCTTAATTTTTGTCTGAACCCAGATTTAACTTTTGTTTCCACCTTTTTACCCTTATCAATCAATATCGGTAACACAGGAGCTCTTTCAGTTGTTCTGTTTGTATTAGGATCCATAAAGAAGAATATATATATTGGGATACCTACAATGACATTTTGAGTCTTAATCTCAAGTGTGTAATTATTAAAGAAATTTTGAACATCAGTCATCTCTTTATCTTTAATAGATTCAATATTAGCTAAAGAATTTTGTTTTTCAGATTTAATTTGAGCAACAGTACCTTCTGCAGAAGTTAGATCTTTGCTAAGACCACTGTGTTTTGCTTCAATTTGTTTTTCAACCTCAGCCTTTTTACGTTCTAACTCTCTGATTTTCTGTTGTCTTGTTTTTTCGAGATCAGAGATTTCCCGTTGAACATTTTTTCTCAATTGGGCAATTTCATTATTATATCTATTGATGGAATCTCCTAATTCTCTATATTTCACATTGATGTCTTTTAAACCTTCTTCTACTAAAAATAGATCACGATTATTAATGGCATTTTTCAAACCATCAACGCTATTTTTAATTGCGCTAAGATTGTTGCCTAATTCTCCTGTTTTATCATTTATTTTATATTTTCCTAATTTCACTAATTCTTCTGGAGATTTTTCAATTTCTCGTTCTTTTTCTGCTTGGATTTCCTTATTTAGTATTGCCAATTGTTTCTCTTCTTCTCCAGTATCTACTTTAGTATCTCTTATTTTATCTACTTCTTTCCCACCCTTTTCTACCCATCTTTCACACAATTTTATAATGGCATCTCCGAATGTATCAAGCAGTTTAACATCTTTCTGTGATACATACACAGGAATTTCTGGTGCTATTTTAGTCTGATTAACACTTTTAGTAATGGGCCCTCCTTCTAATAAGAAATAAGGTGTAGAATGAGAACTTAAATCATATTGATTAAGGAAAAAATTCTGGAAAAAACCTACCTCATTTGCATTAAATAACGCCTCTTGTATTACCGTACCGCGTTTAAAGTTTTTTAAACGCCTTAAATAAGTATTATTATACATTTGCAATGAACTTAAAAAGGATTCGGGATCTGCTCCTTTAATAACATTTTCAGGTCTAGGTGGCATTTGAGCAAATTCTCCTACACTTAATTTCTCTTGTTTATTTAAGAGATAACTACAGACACAAGCTCTTGTATCACTTAATGGTATTAAACGAACTGGCCAGAAGGCTGTTGATATTTTTGAAATTTTACCTAATTTTTTAAGACTTTTACCATATATACTAATACAATCAATTAAACCCATTGCTAACTCGTTTAATAAAGCAGCTTGGCTTCGTGCAGGAGTCACTTCACCCATATTAATTAAATAAGGGACTACTTTATTAACCATATTTGATTCACTTGATATTTCTATACTTATTTTTAATACCAATTTAATAATTAAAGTTATGGTTTTGAGTTAAATAAATAATATCTTAATTAAAATTTTAAATAAAGTAAGAGAGATTTAATATCATCGAATAAATAATATTTCTGATTGACAATCATAAATGCTAATAGCATGAATGATAAATTTTTAGAAGGAAAGGGTGTTTTAATCACTGGAGCAGCTTCTGGTTTTGGAAGAGGTGTTGCTTTTGAATATGCTAAGAGAGGGGCTGATTTAGCTTTAGTGGATATTAAAGCAAATGACTTAGAAGCAACAACTAAGGAAATCAAAAATACTTATAATCGTAACGCAATTCCAATCGTTTGTGATGTATCAAAATCAAATCAAGTAAATTCAATGGCAAAACAAGCACTTGAAGAATTAGATAACATTTATATTTTGTATAACAATGCGGGAATAGCACCTCATTATGGCCTTAACATCTTTAGAACAAAAGAAGATGAATATGATTTGATTATGAATACAAATCTCAAAGGTCCATGGTTGGTAACAAAAGCTTTAGGAAAAAAGATTAGTCGCCAAAAATTCGATCCTGTAGCCGGAAAAGTAATTTTTTGTGCTTCTATTGCAGGTATTAAGCCGAATTCTGCTCTCCCCATTTATGGTATCTCAAAAGCAGGTGTAATATTATTAACAAAGATATTTGCGCAGGATTTAGCACCAAATGTTACAGTTAACAGTATCTCTCCAGGCTATCATGTGACTCCAATATACAATAATGATCCAGATTTGATTGAAAAAATGTTGAAGGAGGGAAATGTTAAAACCCCCTTAAGCAGAATAGGATCTGCAGAGGATGTTGTTAATCTAATGATATTTTTAGCATCTCCTGCGTCAGATTTTATAACGGGACATAATTTCATGGTAGATGGTGGAATTGCGGATGTAGGCGTACCCGCGACCTTCTTAAAATCTGAAATCTAAATTTTAAATAAACCTCAAATGAAGGATGAACATGTTTAATAAATTTTTGAATGGAAAAGGAGCTCTTATTACAGGTGGAGCTTCAGGGTTTGGAAGAAGTGTAGCATATGCATTTGCTGAACGAGGAGCTGATTTAGTACTAGTTGATATTAATCAAGAGCTATTAGAGGAAACTAGTAAAAAAATTGCCCAAGAAAAAGGAAGGAAAGTTACTCCAATAGTTTGTGATGTTTCAAAATCAGATCAAGTAGAGTTGATGGCAAAACAAGCTTTTCAAGAACTAAGTAATGTTTATATATTATTTAATAATGCAGGTGTAGGATATCCATATGGAGCAGACTTGTTGCGAACAAAAGAAAAAGACTGGGACAGGATTTTGAACATAAATTTGAAAGGACAATGGTTAGTTTCTAAATCTGTTAGTAAACGAATGAAAAAGCAGACTTTTGAGCCACTAGTAGGAAAAATAATACACACGGCATCGATAGCAGGAATGAGAGTTGATAACAAAACGCCCGTCTACACCATTAGTAAAGTTGGAATAATAGCAATGGTTCAGATGTTAGCTCAAAGTCTTGCTCCAAAAATCACAGTTAATTCGATATCTCCAGGATACCATATAACAGGGATATATGATAATAGAGAAGATGCTATTAAAATGATTATGGATGATGGACATGTAAAAACTCCATTAAATAGATTAGGGACGACGGAGGATGTAGTTAATATTCTTCTATTTTTAACGTCAAATCTTTCGGACTTTATTACCGGACATAATTTTCCTATTGACGGTGGGATAGCAGAAGTTGGAGTTCCTGCATATTACTTAAAATCAGAAATATGAAATTTATAAGAGAGGTGAACAAGTTGTTAAATATAATAATAGGTATATTTCAGATAATATGGATATTACTTTTAGTAGGTTTTTGGACTGTATTTTATCTTACAGAATATAAAAATCCTAAGATGCCAGAATTTGAACGTAAACACGAATTATCCTTCCCGTTTCCAGATTTAGGTTGGATTGCACCTAACCTTGTTGTAGCAGCTATAGGAGTACTGTCTGAACAAAGTTATGGATATTTCTTTTCTGCGTTAGCTGGTAGTGGAATGATGTTTTTAGGAATTATTGATTTGGCTTTTGATATTCAGAATAAGAAATTTAGTAGAGAAAAATATGGCTTTGATGCTATTGTGAGTATAGGCGTGGTAGTCCTTACTTTAATATTTGGCCCAATCTTCATTATATATGGCGCATATGGTTTGGGAATTTTTTAATTTAAAGGAGTTGATGTGAAGTGGTAAAAGATAAATTGATAAAAAACCAACCTTTTAGAGGAAAAATAGCGATTTTGATTGGGGCGTCAACTGGGATAGGAAAAGCAACAGCAAAATTGTTTGTACAGTTGGGTGGTAGTGTACTGATAATTTCTAGACGTCAGAATATATTAGAAGAAGCCGTTAAAGATATTAAACAAATAATTTCTCATGAATCTCAGTTTGTAGAGCGTATGTCATGTGATGCTACAGATTTTGAAAAATTAAACCCAATATTAGGAGATTTTATTAAAAATCATAGAATACCAGATTACTTATTCAATTTAGTAGGACGGGCTATTCCTGGTTACATTGAAAAGTATACTTTAGACGATTTCAGGGAGAATATGAATGTAAATTATTATGGGCAATTAGTCCCTACCCTCATAATGCTTCCTGAATTTATGAAAGAAAAGAAAGGACATATTATCTTTTTCTCCTCGATGTTGGGATACATAGGAATGATGGGATATGGAGCATATGTTCCTACAAAGTTTGCTATAGTTGGATTGGCAGAATCTTTACGAAATGAACTAAAACCTCATAATATAAAGATTTCAATAGTATACCCTCCCGATACAAATACACCAGGACTCAAAACAGAAAATGAAGGTAAACCGCCTGAATGTGCGATGATGTCTGAAACAGGAGGGCTTTTAGAACCCGAGGAGGTCTCAGAATATGTTATCCAAAAACTTTTGAAAGATAAATTTCATATCTGTCCTGGTAATGCAAAATCTATACGATATATTAATAGAATTTTTCCTAAACTTGTCAGATGGTTTTTGGATCAAGATTTTAAGAAAGCTAGGAAAAAACTTAGAAAAAAATAGCTGAAGCATAGAAGAGATATCAATAAATACTTCAAAAACAAAATTATTATTATCTTTTAATTAGGAAATTTCGATAATGAAAATGACAAAAGAGATAATTGCAGAAGAATTTATTAAAGCAGCTATTAATATGGACATTAAAGCTGCTAAAGAGGCAACTAAGAAGGCTATAACTGAAGGAATAGACCCTTATGAATTTATAGAAATCGCAATCAGTAAGGCTTTAGAAATTGTTGGAGATAAATTCGAAAAAGAAGAATTTTTTTTACCTGAACTATTCATGGCAGCAGAAATTGTTAAAAAAGCCATGAAAGTTTTAGAACCTCACATTAAAGGCTCTGGAAAGAAAAAAAGCATTGGAAAAATCGTGATAGGCACTGCTAAAAGTGATATGCACGATATTGGAAAAAATATCGTTAGTTTTTTCCTTCAAGCTGAAGGCTTTGAGGTGATTGATTTGGGTGTTGACGTTCCACCAGAGAAATTTGTTGAGAGTGTGAGAAAAGAGAAACCTGATATTCTCGCTATTTCAACCTTAATAACAATTACAATGCCTGAGGTTAGCAATACAATGAAAGCACTTAAAAACGCTAATCTCCGTAGTGGACTTAAAGTAATTATTGGCGGGGCTCCTATAACTCAAGAATTTGTTGATGATATAGGTGCAGACGCCATGGCTAAAAATGCTATTGATGGAGTAAAAAAGTGTAAGGGGTGGGTTGGCTTATGAATACTAGAGAAAGAATTTTAGCAGTTCTTCATCGTGAAGACCCAGATATAATACCCTTTTCAGTTTATCTGGAAACTCTACAATTAGCAGGTCTTGCAGTTTATGAACCATGGCGTAAACTGTTAGATAAGGGATTAGGTATTCATGCAGCGATGGTTACACAATCACACAAGGTTTCTTGCCCTAATGCTACGATGGATATTGTTCATCACTATGAAAATCATACTTCTTGGTCTCCAGTAGATATTCTAATGGCACTAGATAGTCCTCATGATATGACGGGAAGAATTAGTACACCCAAGGGAGATGTCACTCTAAAAGCGAATGTGAAAGGATTAGATATGTCAGTTCAATTACCATGGTTCCCTGAAGATGGATTTATAATTAAAGGTATTGAGGATTATGAAATAATTAAATATTTAATAGAAGATGTAGAATATACTCCTTTTTATGATGATCTAAAAGAGTTCCAAATGATATTAGGGAACTATGGGATTGTAAACACATTTGTACCTAAGTCACCTTTCCAATCTCTTATCATGTTGATGGGTCCTAAGACACTTGCTTTAGATTACTATATGCATCAAAAAGATTTCGATGAGCTTTATAGAGCAATATATAAAAAAGAATTAGAGATTTATAAAATTGCTGCAGAATCTCCAGCTGATGCAATTTGGGGTCCTGATAATGTTACTAGCCTTATTACAAGCCCCAAATTATTCGAAAAATATAGCATTCCCTTTTATAATGAAGTTGCAGATATTATTCATAAATATGATAAAATATATATAGTACATATGGATGGTACCCTAAAGAACATTGCTAATCTTATTGCTAAAACACGTATTGACGTGATTGAAAGTTTCACACCACCTCCAGTAGGAGATTTATCGATTAAGGACGCTAGACAACTCTGGAAAGATAAAGTTATTTGGGCGAATTTTCCAGAACCCGTGAGTCTTCAAGGTCAAAAAGCTGTTCGGTTAAAGGTTCAAGAAATGCTGAATGAAGCTACTCCTGGAAATAATTTTTTAATGGGAACTTCTGAGGGATTTCCGTCATTCTTGCATATGTTAACTTCAGTACCAACAATTTTAAAAACTGTGAATAAATTCGGAAAATATCCAATTACTAAAAATTAATTAATTTTTAAATTTCCCTACTCTTTTTTGGCAAATATATATCTGAGTCTATGAGTATGTGGAACATCATGAGTGTCAATCTCTTCAATAATACCAGTCTCAATTAAAGTAAATTTATTGAAATGCTCTAATAGATCTTGTTCAGAAAAATAGTGAGCAGGTCTATATGATTTGCTTTCAAAAGTATTTTCCTCTATTTTAGCTCCTTGACCATAACTTTCTTCTTGCTCTGAAAATACTGAGAAAAATGCAAATCCCTTATCTTTTAATTGGTTATAACATTTTTCTATGAATAATAATCGTTCATTTCTAAGCAATAAGTGTAAAAGGTTATAACAGAATATCGCATCATACATCTCACCATTAAATGGCATATCTAAAACTGAACCTAATATTAATTTAGATTTCGAATCAAAACCTTTTGCAATTTCTAAAGCAGACTCAGAAATTTCAATTCCAGTAACATCATAGTTGTTTTTTGAGAAAAGTCTTGTGTGTCGACCATAACCCGCACCAGGAATTAATATTTTTAATATATCATACTTTTTAAACAAATTTAGGGCATGAATAGCTGTTTTACTGGGCTTGGTTCCCCAGATTTTTCCTTTACCGGAGTATTTATTATTCCAATATTCCATATAGTTATGAAATTAGTATAATTAAAAGATTTAATTGTTCAAAATAAATATATTTTAATGACTATTAAAAATTCTATTCATTTGATTCAATGTTATAATATAAATAATGACATAAAAAAGTGAAAAAGATTAATAGTGAAATAAAAAAAATTGGATTAATAATAAATCCAATTGCCGGAATGGGTGGTAGTATAGGACTTAAAGGCACAGACGGAATAACATATAAAAAAGCAATTAAAATGGGAGCAACTCCAGTAACTCCAATGAGAGCAAATGAATTATTATTGAATATAAAAAATAAAGATAAAATAATTCTCTTGGTTGCACCAGGTAAAATGGGAGCTGATATCGTAAGAAATATTGGTATTAAATTTAAAATCATAGGGGAAATAGGTAAAGAGACCATAAAAGAGGATACAAAGAGAATTGCTAAACAAATAGTTTCGGAAACTATTGATCTATTAATCTTTTGTGGAGGTGATGGAACAGCAAGAGATATATTTGATTCGATAGGATTAGAAGTACCTATAGTTGCATTACCCGCGGGAGTAAAAATGTTTAGCTCTGTCTTTGCTATTAATCCTAGATCTGCAGCAGAGCTTATTGATAAATTTATCGAAGAAGTTATAGAAACAGAAGAAAAAGAAGTCCTTGATATTGATGAAGATTTAGTTCGTCAAGATATCTTACAAGCAAAATTATATGGATATTTGAAAGTACCAAAAGTCTTAAACCTAATACAGTCTGCAAAAACTGGTTCTGGATTTGGGCGTACAATTGAGGAAAATAAACAGGAAATTGCGCAGTTTATAATTGAGAATATGGAAGATAATATTCTATATCTTTTGGGGTCAGGCACTACCATAAAAACTATTACGGATAACCTAAATTTACCTAAAACTCTACTTGGTATAGATGCTCTCCTCAATAAAAAGATAATTGGAAAAGATCTAAATGAAAAGCATATACTCCAACTTTTAAAGGATTATCCTAATAATCAGATTATTATATCACCAATAGGTGGTCAAGGTTTTATTTTTGGAAGGGGTAACAAACAATTAACTCCTGAAATACTCCAGAAAATAGGTATAAATAATGTAAAAATAATTGCGACAGAAGAAAAAATGAAAGGACTAGATTGCTTGAGAGTTGATACGGGTAATGTAAACACTGACGAGCTATTTAAAGGATTTGTCAAAGTAATTACTGGATATAAACAAGAATTAATAGTAGAAGTAAAAGCTTAGAATTATATTATGTTAAGTTTTCTTAATTTATCTTCGGTTGGTTTACCAGTTCCCCAATCCCAGCCCCGAAGATCATAATAAGTTCTTAAGTTTTCCTCTAATTCTAATTTTACATGAACAGTCTTTCCTGATTCTAATTCTTTTTTTAATATCCCTGGTATTTTATCATCTTCTCTTGTTATTCCTAATTTACAATTTATTAATCTCTTTATATTATTAATTCGTTCTCCAACTTCGAGTATCGAATTTTTATCATATTTTAATCCAGTTGCTGCATTAATGTGCCCTACAATATGTTCTATGCTTAAACTCACAAAATTACAATTTATAGCAGAATCATCTATCGCTCGAATATCTTGTAAAGCAATCACCCCTTTTTCTCTCCCTTTGATTTGAGATCTACCTTTACCTATTTTTACTCGTAAATTTGGATAGGAAACTGTTGTTACTTCTACAGCATACCAATCACATTTTTGATTATTTGCTCCTACACAGCATGTTATATAACTTAATGCTTGCCCCGCAAATGCTCTTGGATCATGCATAGGTATTTCCAAACCTTTTATATGAGCAGCTAATTCAGGGTCAACATTAAGTTTTTTAGCAATTGTTCTTACACCTTCTGCTAATAAATTTCCTATACCGCGTCGATTTGAGATCTTTTCAATTAGTTTTAATATTAATTTACCATTACCCCACTTTATCTCTTCGAGTTTAATGTCATCCAAGAAATCCTTTATGTTTGATACGTTAATGTCATTTTCTACTAAATATATCAAAAATGCAATACAGACACCACTTGAAATTGTATCAATGCCGAAAGTATTACATAAATGATTTGCCAAGATGACATACTTAGAGTCAAAAACCCCGCATAAAGGCCCAAATACAGCTACACTTTCGTATTCAGGACCATCCACTATTATTTCTTTACCATCATCTTTGATAATCGTCTGTTTACCACATCTCAAGGTGCAACCCGCACAACCATAATCTAAAATAGGATATTTCTCTCTCAAGGTTTTTCCTGTTAACTTTTCAGCGGGAAATTCCGTTTGAGTGTAATAATATGCAGGAGTATCGCCCAGAACCATACCAATATCGAGATAGCAATTTGTACCGTATAAAGAATATAAAAGAGGTGTAGTTGATTTAAGGAGATTTCCTTTTTTTGAATCTTCATCTTGCTTTATTAGATCTTTTCCAATTTTTGGATCAGCAATTCTAATTTTTTGAGTTCCATGAATGGCAACTGCTTTTAATTTTTTTGAACCCATTAAAGCTCCTAATCCACATCTCCCAATAGCCCTACCTTCATCATTAATAATTCCTGCATATTTTACTAAATTTTCTCCAGCAATTCCTATGGCAGCAACCCTGACTCTTTCATTATTTACTTCGTTTTTTATTAACGATTGGGTTTCATAAGTATTTTTTCCCCATAACATACTAGCATCTTTAAAATCTATTAATTTGTCATGGATATAAAGATAAATTGGATTTTTAGATTTTCCAGTGATAATTATTGCATCAAATCCGCTATTCCTCAGAGAAATACAAAAAAAGCCACCAGATGTTCCTTCTCCCCAGATTCCCGTTAGTGGTGATATACCAGTGACCGAATATCTTCCGGAGGATGGTCTTATTGTCCCTGTGATGGGGCCTGTAGCAAATATAAGTGGATTTTTCTCATTAAACGGGTCTTTTTTTAAAATTTCATAATCCTTATCAGAAAGTAAATTGTATGTTAATTTAGCACTCAATCCCGTACCACCGAGATATTCCTTAGCAATTTGAATATCTAAATCTTTAATTTCATGCGTTTGACTACTTAAATCAATAAACGCAACCTTGCCATTATAACCATATAAATCTTCATTCATTTTAATATCCCCACATTTGTATTTTTAAAAATCAATTATCTTACCATCCCAAGCATATTCGAAAATTCTCTTGTAAATATCTTCATTAATAGGGCGATAACTAGTTAAAGTAACCGCATCATTAATTGCATAATCAACTAACTTGCCTATTTTTCCAAAATATTCTTCTTTGCTTATTTTTGGCTCTTTTATATCCTTAACACATGTATAACCATCAACAGAGACTATAAAATCTTCAAGAGAACTAATAAATTCTTTTAATAGTTCGTCTTTACTTTTATTATTCACGCCAATATTGAAAATCGGACATAAATCCATCCACTTGTCAGTAACTTTTACCTTGAATGCGATATCATATGGTAAAAACAAACTGACAGCTATCCCATGATGAATAGCAAATATTTTTCCAAAACTATGACCTAAAGCATGATTTATCCCCGGAGCTTGATTTCCATATGAACCAAAAGCAGCTAAAGTCGAAGCTACTTGCATGTGACTACGTGCTTCGATATCTTTTCCACCGTATTTATATGTTCGAGGAAGGTATTTCTTTATTTCTTGAATAACAGTCTTATTTATTGCATCGAAATAGGGATTACCCCAATTTGTTGTATATGAACCCATTGCATGTGCTAATGCGTCTAATCCAGTTGCCATTGTTAAAAATGGGGGCAAATCCTTTACAAATTCTGAATCTAATATGGTTATATCTGCTAATAATTCCTCATGAACTACTTCTATCTTTTTTGGAGGGTCTCTAGAAGTATCAGTTATTAAAGCAGCTGTTGCAACTTCAGATCCTGTTCCAGAGGTAGTTGGTATTGCTATTAAGTATTTTATTTTCTTGCGTAATCCGAGAGCTGATCCTATACTGGGTAAAATCATAAAAAGATTTTGGTCAGGTTTTTCATACTTTACTAAAACCATCTTAGCTGTATCCATGACGCTTCCTCCGCCTATAGCAATTAATATTGATGGATTGTATTCTTTACAAACTTTTGCACCTTCATCTATAGTTGATATTGGAACTTCTGGTAAGACCCCCGACCAAATTTTATAATCCATCTCTATTATTTCTAGAAATTCCTTAATATTTTTAACAAATTTTTCAGTAAATGAATCAGTAATAATTAAAGCTCGTCTATCTTCTTTCTCAATGGTAGCTTCTAAATATCTTGCAACTTTAAGCAACGCAGATTTGCCAGTATATATTCTTGATAAGAAAAAATTAGTTTCCAAACCCCTTACAGCTCTAGCACCAAGAATTGGCATCAAATCTTTAATTACTTGAGATTCATACCATGTAGGCATCTTGTTCATCCCCTTTGATCTAAACAAAATAAAATTTTCAGATTAATAGATATTAAAAACAGATTCCATAAAAAAACATTTTTAATTCAAGCTACGATACTATCTTATTTAGAAAAACATAAATAATATAATTCTCAATTCTTAGGTTTCATAAGATGAAGATTAGATTAAATATGAATGAAATGTATAAACTTCCTCCTAAACAGCTGATTAATTCAGTAAAAAATTCTATCAATGAAATCAATAGATATACTCCGCAGAGAGATGTAGATTTATTAATTGAAAGTTTATCCCAATATGCAAATATTCCACAGGAATCAATTTTTTTAAGTTCGGGTTCAGATTTGATCATAAAAGAATTTATTTTTTTATTTTCTAATAGAAGGCAAATAATAATCGCAGAGCCAACCTTTATTGTCATCAATAATTCAGCTCAGGTTACTGAAAGTTCTTTGATAAAAATCCGGTTAAAAGAACCTGAATTTAAAATTTCTTTAGAACCTCTACTTGACGAATTTAAAAAACCAACCTTAATAGTTTTTGATAATCCAAATAACCCAACCGGAAGCTTATTACTTACTCAAAATGATGTAGAGACTATTTTACAAAATGAAAATATAATTTTATTAATTGACGAGGCTTATTATGAATTCTCGAAGGCAACTTTTGTTGATTTAATAGAAGATTATCCTAATCTTGCTATTTTAAGAACATTAAGTAAATCTTTTGGATTGGCAGGATCGGGGATTGGATATCTTATCGCAGGAGATCTAATATGCAAGAAATTTCAAGGATTAAATATAATGTTACCATATCCAAGTGTAATAGCTGGGATTAAGGCTCTAAAAGATCAAAATTATATGCTTGATTATATTAAAGAGGTAGAAACTGAAAAACAGAGAATAATGAAATTTGCTTTAGAATTAGGAATAATTGCATATCCGAGCTATACTAATTTTTTACTGATGAAAACAAATATGCAAAATATCTCAAAAAAGTTAGCAGAGAGAGGCGTTTTGGTACACGATGCAGCAAATCAATTGGGATCAGAATATTTTAGAGTCACAATAGGTTCTAAAAAGGAAAACGATTATTTTTTAGATTCACTCAAAAATATTATTAACTAAAATAAATAATGATAATTAAAACTCGAACTGAATGTGATTATATGAACGACAAAATTAATATTATATCTGTAATTGGAGCAGGATATATGGGTCGACAAATTATTGAAAAATCTGCTTCTTATGGATATAGTGTAAATGTATTTGATGTAAATACTGAAGGATTAGAGGAATTCATTAGTGTAGTAAAAAAGAAAATCGAAGAAAAAAATATCAAGGTTGATATCAAGCTCTTCACTAATATTCCCGATGCAGTAAAAAACGCGGATTTAATCATTGAGGCAATCCCAGAGAAATTAGAGTTAAAGAAGGAAATTTTTTCTCAAATTGATAAATTAGCTCCTTATAATGCCATCTTAGCAACTAACAGTTCTTCTATTCCTATTTCAAAATTAGAAAATATAGTCGAGCGAAAAGATAAAGTTTTAAACATTCACTTCTACAATCTTTTCACCATGCCAATGGCAGATATCATGCGGGGAACTCAAACTAGCAATCAAACTTTCCAGAAAGGGAAGTACTGGTTAGAAAGTATTGATATCGTTCCACTTGAAGTTAAAAAAGAGTGCTTTGGCTTTGTCCTAAATAGAATATGGAGAGCTATTAAGAAAGATTGTTTAAAGATATGGGCAGGAGGTCATGCTGATATTGAAACCGTCGATAAAGCTTGGCAAATTTTCTGTCAATATTTTATAGTAAATAAATATGGTCCTTTTCAATTTATGGATAGAATTGGATTAGATGTAATTTATGATATTGAAATGTCGTATTTCAAGAATAGTGGCCTTCCAGATGATAAACCACCAGATTTACTTAAAGAAATGGTTGATAACGAGGACCTAGGGGTAAAAACTGGAAAAGGATTTTATAATTATAAGACCAAATAATTTATTTTTAGTTTTTAATTTACAAATTTAATTCTTAAAGCCTACATTATTATTTTTTTATAGAAATGACGAATAAAAAAAAACAAGAATTTCAAAGAATTAAAGAACTTGAAAGTATTAATTTAGCAAGAGAGGAAATCAGAGATCTTGTTATAGAAACAAAAAAAGAAGTTGAAAAGGATAACGATTTATTAGCAGAACAAATACACAGAGAGCTAAATAACACGGGAATAAAATCTATAGATGTTGTAGGAGCGATTGGAGCAGGAAAGACTGCAATTTTAGAAAAAATAGCCGAAAAATTATCAAAAAAATATAAAATCTTGGTTATCTGTGGCGATATTACTACTAGAGTTGATGCAGATAGAATTGAAAAACATAATGTTAAAACAATCCAGATAAATACTGGGCGAGAATGTGCTTTAAATGCATATCATATTCATCAAGTTCTAAAGAATCAAGACTTAAACAAGTACAATTTGATTTTCATAGAAAATGTAGGTAATCTAATTTGTCCTTCAGATTTTAAGCTCGGAACAGATAAGAGAATGACTGTGGTTTCGATTACTGAGGGAGAGTGGGTTGTTGAAAAACATCCAATGCTTTTTAAAATGTCTGATATCGCAGTAATTAACAAAATTGATCTCTTAGAAAGATTGGGAACTAATATTGAAAAAATGATGAAAGATGCAAAGAATTTCAATCCGGACATAAAAGTAATAACCATTAGCGCTAAGAATGGACAAAATATTGATAAATTGATTGAAGCATTAGAGTTATAAAGTGAAAACCGTGAAACAACAATTAAAAGAAATTGAAAAGATTATAAGCAGTTTAGAGTTAAATTCTCAAAGTCAAATTAAGACTCTGCTAGATAATTTCTTAAGAAATCATCTGAATCAGAATAAAATTGATTCTTATATTGGGGATTATCCTACCTTTATAGAACCTGTCTATCTTGAAGAAAAAGTATCAATAGGGGATGATGTTCTCTTAGGACCAAATGTTTACATAGCAAAAAATGTCGAAATAAATAATTATGTAGAAATCTCAAACTCTATTATATTTGAAAATGCTGTTATTGGTGAAAACATAAAATTAGATAATTGTATTGTTGGAAAAAATAGTATTCTGAGTTGTAAAAATATTCCAATTAATAATTGTGTTGTAGTTGGAAATGTAAGAACTAAAGAAGAGCTTTACAAAATTATGTATAAAATCAAGTAATAAATTTTATTATTGAATCTACTTCTACAATTAAAATAAATTTGATTTGGTTATAATTTTGAATGACGATAAATATTTTGAAACAAATTTAAGAAGGTGGAATGAACTTGTGGATATTAACGCTAAAGCTAAATCATATGATTTAGAAGGATTTAAATCGGGAAAATTATCTTTATTTCCTATAGAGATTGAAGAACTAGGAAATGTAAAGGGGAAATCTTTATTACATTTGCAATGTCATTTTGGGATGGATACACTCTCCTGGGCGCGATTAGGTGCTAATGTAACAGGAGTAGACTTTTCAGATAAAGCGATTAATTATGCAAAGTGTTTAAGTAGTGAACTTAATATCCCTGCGAGATTCATCCACGCAAATTTGTATGATATACCAAATATATTAACTGAAAAATTTGATATTGTATTTACTTCGTATGGAACTATTTGTTGGTTACCGGATTTAGTTAAATGGGCTCAAATTATTAGTAATAGTTTAAAATCTGGTGGAGTTTTCTATATTATCGATGGTCATCCGTTTGGTTTTATAGTTGATGATAAACAGAAGCCCTTTAAAGTGGGTTTTAATTACTTTTCTGAGGGAAAACCAGTTTACTTTGATGAGGGAGGAGCGTATGCAGATCTTTCAGCAGAATTAAAAAATCAAGCTTCTTATCAATGGGATCATCCTATAAGTGATATAATAAATGCTATAATTAACGCAAATTTAATAATAGAGTTTCTTCATGAATTTCCCTTTACATTTTTTAGTATACACCCTAATATGAAAAGAAGAGAAGATGGTTATTGGGAATTCGAAAATTATAAGTTCTCTATTCCAATGATGTTTTCGATTAGAGCTCATAAGAAATTTTAATGCAATTTTTAGTTTTTTGGCTTTTTTGCTTGAAATAATCCAGAAATCCCTTTCATATTGAATACTGAATCTTTTTTGATAATTTTTATGAATGCCTTTTCAATCTCAGGCTTTATTTCTTGAAACTGAGGGTAATAATCTTTATGGAATATTGATTCAATATATTTCATTATGGGGTCTGCAGAGGAAATTTTTACAGGATTAATATACTCAAATAACTCAATTTCATCGAAAAAACGTTCTAAAATTTCTTTCCCTGTTTCATTTCTAAATTCACTAAAGAATGTATTTTTCATTTCAATATCTAAATCGAACTGAGATAAAAAATCCTTCAGTTCCTTGATATGATTTCGGCTAACTGTGGTCGAAATGAATCTACCATTACGTTTTAATACATGATTTATTGATAAAAGAGCCCGTTCAATGTATGGAACGTGATATAACATATGACAGGCCAAGACAACATCAAAACTCTGATTTGGATAAGGAATATTCTCGGCATCTATAATTTTGAATTTAATTGGGCATTTTACATTGGCTAAATTTTTTTTCGCAGTATTTAACATATTTTCTGAAAAATCTGATAATACTATAGAACAATTTGGGGGAATTTTCCTGATATTCTCAACCCATAATTGCCCTGTTCCACATCCAAGCTCCAATATACGCTCATTTTCTTGGATTTTAATCTTCCCAAAAATCCAATTAGCCAAAGATTCTGGATTTGTGCCGAATGACCATAGATTTATCCTGTTATCCAAGTTTTCATTTGTCCTATACTGTTGTTTCGCATATTGTGTTATAGTATTATAATTTTCCATATAAAATAATAAAATTTATTCGCTTAAGATATTTTTCTAAGCATATTTAACAATTTATCAAATTGTGGAATTTGGAGAAACCTAAAAGAAAAGAAATATAAAAAAAGAAAAATGAAAATTATTGATTTGTTTATGGCCAAGAAATTGGCAGTGAAACAGTTAAATTAATGAAAATTAAAGCATACAACGTAGAAAAGGTAATTATAAATAATAAATTAGCAGTTTCAGTCAATAATCCTTCTATGTAAGCAGTACCAATACTTACATTAATATTTTGATTAATAGTATTTGTAAATGAATGAAAAGTGTTTTGATATGGAACTGGAGAACTGCCTATCGTTGTATCGAAAGGAAGTAGAACGGGATCACTGCTAGTTACCACATGAATTTTAGCATTTAAAATTACATTATAAATTGCATATAAACCCATATTGCTTACATCAAAAGGAATTGTAACAATCAAGGAATCATCTCCATAAACTCCAGGAGTTCCTCCATCATCATGATCAGGAGGGGGAAATGTATCATGAAGATTTACTCTAAGATTTAATCCACTAAAAATTATACTCCCAAAATATCCTACTACAACAAGACTAGCAATTATTCCTAGAACTTTAAAGATTTTGCTCACTTTAAATTCTCTTTTGACTTTCACTCGGTATTCTTTCTTTTTACTTAATTCTATAGCTTCTACTAAGTATCTTAATCCTCTAATGATAGTTGATCCTAAAAGTAACCAAGCTATTACTTGTAATCCTAAATAAACTTGAAGGTATGATATATCTATATAATACGACCCTAACTTTCTTCCCGGTTCAAAACCTCCAAAAATATAGAAAAGGAAAATTCCAGAATAGACTGTGACTCCGAATCGAACCAGACGATTTGCTGGAGTATCTTCTGGAAATGCATGTCTTAAAATAGAGATAACTATACCTATAACTCCAAATACAATAATACCTATTCTATATGTATCCGAAACAGTCAATATACCGTATAATTCAAGAAAATATAATAGAAGAAGAGGAACAACGAGATAAAAGATAGCAGAAAGAATTCCATGTAAAATCATTTTGCCATATTGAATTTCCATAACTCTATAACTCGTTTTAATTTTGTTTATAATAATTTAGATGAAATATTATCCTAAATATCTCCTTAGTCGTATATAAATTTTCACACAATAGAGTTATTTTTTGTAAAAATTATTACTGGATTGAAAAAATAGAGACAATATTCTCCCATCCATAAGCTTTTTCAATATATTTTTTTCCACCAATCTCGATAGATTGCTCTCCTATATATTGTCCTCCCATTTTTTCATAAAATCTGTAATAAGGATTTTGTTTTAACACCCAAACGATCATACTCTTTATGTTATTCTTTAGTAAATATTCTATTACTAACTTAATTAATTGTGTTCCAATCTTTTTATTTTGAAATTCTTTTAAAACGTATATCGCGCATAATTCTCCAACAAATTTATCAGGTTGGATTGAAACCAAAAGAGGATTGTATTTTTCAAGAGTTGTTAAAGCAAAGCCCACAATACCCTGTTGTTCAGTTTCAGCGACAAAAATCTTAGCTCCATGTGTGGGATTTTCTAATCGTTGTTTCCAATTTTGTTCTTTATCGTCATAAGATAATCCTTGAAGATAATCTGCCGATACTATTCCATTATATGTTTTTTTCCAAGTATCTATTTGGACTTTAACTATTCCCTTTAAATCGGATACATCAGCTTCCCTATAATTCATTTTTCGATTGAAATATTCACATATTAATGCGTTAATATAATTCTGAAAAATAGTTTTAAGATGCTCGAAATCAGATCTCTGCTCCATTATCATTGTAAAAAAACGGTATTAGTTACTCAAACCACATTAATCATCATTTTCGAACATCTAATTAATATACATATTTTGATTTAAGATAAAACTATCATTCTAAATTAGGATCAAAAATTATAAAATAAAAAGTCTATTTGAATTAATAATATATTAAGTATGTCCAAATGTATTTATGATAATTTTTAGGTGAAACAGAATGTTCGTTAAAATTGTAAAGCTGCCTGATATTAAGGTTGTAAGTTTCCATTCTTGGGGGGAATTCATTGGTGATCCGGAAATTAAAGCGCTTCAAATGTTAGAAGAATGGATAAAAGATAATGGTCTTTCTATAGATCCTTCAAAACATCAAATCTTTGGGTTTGATAATCCCGTTCCACAAGTCAATGAAAAAGGAGAACAGTATGCTTCTAAAGAAAAACCTTATGGGTATGAAGTTTGGATAACTATCTCTGAGGATTATAAAATAGAAGGTGATCTAAAAATAAAGAAAGTTGGTGGAGGATTCTATGCAGTAATTTCTATAAAAAGTGCTATGAATATTAGTCAAGGGTGGAAATACGTATTTGATTGGATAAAAAACAATGAGAAATATAATTTCCATCCAAAATGGAAAGGATTGATAAAATATTATAGTAAAGAAATTATTGAACATGGTATAATCGGATTAGAAAATTTTCTTAATCATTCTGAAAAGGATATAGAAAAAATGTTAGTGGATATTTATATTCCAATAATTGAAAAAACATAAAATAACATAGTCGATATTGTAGTTGTGAATCAACTAAATATTCTTTATTTGCTCATCAAAATATTTCTTCAATAATTTATAAGATAAGTCACATTATATTATTTGGATAATATATGTCTTTTATCATCTTGATGTTATGTTAAAACAATTTGAAGATCTTAGAAGGAAAGTATTACAATTAGAACAACTTAGTGATAAGTTGGAAGAAAGAATCTCTCAACAACAAAACCAGAACAATAAAGAATGGCTTTCTGTATTAAAAAACAGTCGATTAGACATTGCTGAAATAAAAGCTAATGTAGAGATTTTGCCTAATTTGTATGAAGAAATAATTGAAAAAGAAAACTTTATCCTCGAAAAAAATCAACTAAAAAAAATTGAGAAATTTAAAAAGAAGAAAAATAAATTTTTAGATTCAATAGATGGGTTAGCAAAAATCTGTGAGATGCTTGAGGATAGTATTAGAACTACGATATCACAGATATAAGTAGATCTTCGTGAAACCCGTCTTTCACGATGATTAATATTACAGTGATAATATATTAATTATATTTTGATATTCACAAATCAAATAAAAACTTTAAATAGAATCTTTAAATTATAACACCTAATATTAAAAATACTTAGGTATATCATAAAATATGCCCCCCCCAAAAAAAGAAGCATTATATATTATTATACCGACTTTAAGTCTGTATATTCTTATTTTAGTGTTGTTTCTTTTAACTCCATTCACAGATGCTTACAACTTTATTATTAGATTTGGAGCTCTTTTTGGATTTACATCGATGTTTATAGCAACGATGATGACTCCATTTGTAGTTCAATTGTATAAAATTTTTGGCAAACCGTTTGTTAAGATACATCATCTCTATTCAATTACCGGACTTGTATTAATTACACTCCACCCAGTAACATTTGCAATTTTTAGGTTAGATATAACGGTATTTATACCAGATTTTACTACATGGTATGGTTTCTGGTCTTTAGGAGGTCGGTTAGCTCTTATTTTAATTTACCTTGCAGTTCTGGGTGCACTCTTAAGGAAAAAGATCATAAAAGGCTGGAGATTCATACATATCCTAAATTATATAGCTTTATTCCTTGCATACGTTCACGGGGTTCTTATAGGTACAGACTTCCAAAATACAGGTATCCTTATTATCTTTACTATAATGATAATCTTGAGTTTTGGAGTCTTAATTTTTAAGAGATATCTTATCTATAAAAGGAAAAAGGGAAAAAGTAAAAATTGAGATTATAAATTAAAGTGTCGGAAGATTCAACAATACATGTTGATACAATAAAAGTTTGATCATTCCCTTCTTTTTACCCTCAAATTTAATTAAGAGTAATCTATTAATTATTAAAGATCTATTTATTAACTAGTTAAAAAAAAGCAAAGGATACATTGGAATTCGCTGAATATACTTTCAAGATCATTATTATCGGTCCAGCAGCAGTTGGAAAATCATCATTGATTCGTAGATTTGTTGATAATGCTTTTTCAACCGATTATCAATTCACTTTAGGCGTAGATTTTATGTCTAAACTTGTTGAATATGAGCCAACGAAATATGCTAGACTTAGTATATGGGATATAGGAGGACAAGATCGATTTCAGGTAATGCGTAGAAATTTTTATGAGGGTGCGCAAGGAGCTTTACTAGTTTTTGATCTTTCGAGAGAACAAACATTTTATAAAATGCAAGATTGGTTTTCAGATTTGTACCAAACTATCAAAAAAGACGTACCCAAAATCATTATTGGAAATAAAAAAGATATAATCTCTGAAATAGGATATATAATAGATCGGGAGATAATTGGGACATTTATTAATAATATTAATACAAATTTGATAGAAACTTCTGCTAAAACAGGGGAAAATGTTAAAAAAGCGTTTGTACAACTTACTCGATTAATAATAAAAAATATTCAAAATTCTGAAATTGAAATCTAAAAAGTGTTTATTAGTTTTTTATTAACTGGTTATAATTATTGATATCCTTTTTTGAGAAAATTTTCTTTTTTAGGTGATTAATAAATCGAAAAAAAACTTATGATTTTCATTGCCCTTTTTTTACATTTCCTTGAAAAGAAGTAAATTGATTAAATATAGCTTTAGCATCCCCTTCAATTCTAGCAAAAATATTGACGGGGCTAGCAGCAACAGGTTTATCTCCTGAGCTCGCAGGAGTTGGGCCCCAAAAAATACAAAATCCTTGACCACTTATCCAATAACCAACATCTCCACTTTCACACTCTGTTTGAGAGTTTTCTGACGGAATTGATACAGGGCAATCCCCATAAAGTTCTTCACCCCATCTTGATAAATTAATATCAAATGGAAGAGAATCCCAAATTGCTTTACATGTCTTAGGGTTTTTATCCAGTAATAACTTAGCTTTAACTTCTCCTATTTTCTCATTTTTGATGATAATATAATTCAAAGTAAATTCACTAATTTTAATAGAAAATTATTTTTAATTTTAATTAAGCAATTTTTTTATTTAAACGAATTTAAATGATCCTTAAAGATAATATCTAATTATATGATTCTAGAAAAAACTGTTGAATTAGTTAAAAAAATTTATAGAATCCATAAGATTGTACCTCCAAAAGTTACAAGAGTGATTATTGGATTAGGTTATACAGGAGTTGAGATTACTGCATATGCTTATGAACCTTTTTTAGGATTAGCATCAACTTTATCTAGCGTTCTTAATGCTACTGATTGCAATAAGATTAATTTTGCTGGAAATCTTACCGATAGACCTCTGAGTGAGCTATTAAACTGGTCATTTGAAGCTTCAAGTATCAAAAAAATCGTTGGCATTGCAACTTTAAATGGAGTTTCTCAACATATCCTACATATAATGAATCCCTATAAAAGACTGAAAGTAAATTTGATTGATCATTTAGGAATTACTAAAGGCTCTGTACTAACATTTATTGGTTTAATTAAGCCTATGGTGAGAAAATTGAGTAAAATAACTCAAAATATAACAATAATTGAAGAAACAATATCAAGTTCACCGGAGTTTAATCAATTCAATTTTAAACAGAATATCAGTCAATTAAGGGAAGAGAAATTATCTACTGATATCCTATTCTGTACAGGAACTACATTAATAAATAATTCTCTCGAGTCTATCTTAGAAATATTCAAGAGAAAGGCTCGAAAAATTATTTTAATTGGCCCTACTGCCAGTATGATACCAGATATTTTATTTGATTATGGTATTGAAATTGTAGGAGGAATGGAAATCTTTGATACAAATGCTACTCTCCGTATTCTACAAGAAGGAGGGGGCACTAAATTATTTAAAAGGTATGGAAAAAAGTATTACCTCTTGAGGGAATGAAATTATATAAATTCTTTAATTTTTAATGTTTCGAGATAGAAAAGAATTATTATTTAAACTCAATGCTTTGGAAAATATTTAAATAACAAATTGAGATTAAGTATTTAGAAAAAAATAATAATGGAAAACTCTTGTCATAAAAAAGTAATGTTATTTAATATATTTATGGTCTTAATATATGTCACATCTCTATGTTTTTAAGGTAATCTTGATAGGCCCTGGAGCTGTTGGTAAAACATCACTATTTCATCGATTTGGGGATAATAAATTCTCATTCAGATATAAACTAACTATAGGCGCAGATTTTATTTCAAAAATAATTAAAACAAATAATGAGACAGTAAAATTACAGATTTGGGATATTGGTGGTCAAGATAGATATAAATTTTTACGTCCAAGTTTTATTAATGGAGCAAATGGAGCATTAATAGTATTCGATCTTTCACGATGGCATACATTTGAAGAACTTGATGAGTGGCTATCAAATTTACGTGAATATGCTGGTGAAAACATTCCTTTTATACTGATTGGAAACAAGGCAGATCTAATTGATAAAAGAGATGAATTCTATGAAAGAGAGAATGCTGAAATATTTGCTAAAAAAGAACAAACGTTCTATGTTGAAACCTCTGCAAAAACAGGTGAAAAAGTAGAAGCAGCTTTCTTAAACTTAACAGAAAAAATGATTAAAAATGTGTTTTCTAGGTAAAGCGCGTTAAATAATTACGGTTTTGTGAATTAAGATTAAATCAGATTTGATCTACTAATATTACTCAAACTCCTTTAATAAAATAGTATAAAGAAACATTTTTAGCAATTTATAAAAATGTGAATCAAAGAATAAAATACAATTTATTTTAATTTTAATTATCTCACTTAATTTTGAAATATTTTTAGGTTAAAGGAAATGAGAAATACTTTGTTAAGATGGGCAGTAGTAAAGAGAATTATTAAAAAAACTTTAGCAATTGCTGAAAAACAAATTTATATGAAACTTCGATTTAAATTAAGAACAATAATACATTATTTTTTGCCTATAATAACAATATTAATGCCAATTATAGTATTGGGAAAATTTTTTGAGTATAATGTTAATTTTGGCCCTTGGGATTCTCAAAATTACATAATTTTTGTGTTTACTGGATATAATATACTATTATTTAAACAAGTAATAAGTTATATCCCTAATCAAATGAAATTGGAACAATATTGGAAAACACTCACAGCAGTTTTAGTTGCACCATTTAATCGCTATTATTTATTATTTGGTTATTTTTTATCTGAGATGGTATTTCTAGCAATTCCGTTTCTAGCATTTTTCATTACGTTATTAATTATATATCAAATCTCTTTTGCTACAGTATTAGTTATATTATTAATATTCTTGGGAATTCTATTAGTCTTTACTGCAATTGGATTATTTTTAGCAATGATTCATATCGCAAATGAGAGTATATTCGGTATTATTGATATTTTGATTGATATTTTGTTCTGGTTAAGTTGTATAACTTATCCTTTTCTATTATTCCCGAATATTGTACAAAATTTTATTTCTTTGAATCCAATTTATTATCTCGTAGATCTCGTCAGAGTACTTTGGTTAGAGAACAATGTTCTATTAACTTTTATTAACCATTCTGGTGAATTTCTAATTGTGGGCTTCTCAATTATTATTGCTCCCATTTTAAGTGTATTTATGTTTAATATTATTTATAAAAAATTAGGAGCTAAGGGGTATTAAATTATGGAGCCTATTATTAAGACAATTAATCTTTCTAAAGAATACCATCTTAAAGGTTTGCATAAGAAGATTGTAGCATTGAAAGATATTAATTTGGAGATATTTAAGGGTGAAAAATTCGGATTATTAGGCCCAAATGGAGCAGGAAAAACTACTTTTATGTCTTTATTAAGTACAATCCTCCAACCAACAAGTGGATCTGTAATCGTCAATGGCTATGACGTGGTAAAGCATCCTAATAAGGCTAAGAAATATATTGGCTTAATGTTGGGAAGTGAAATGATTTATTATAGAATAACAGG
>JBHLNS010000015.1:21762-59442 GCA_048941285.1 Promethearchaeota archaeon | reverse complement strand
TCGTCAAGAGTGAAATTAGGATATTCATACATAGCCCAAATAACTTTAGCAGTATCTATTACAGATCCACCCCCTAAAGCGATGATTAAATCTGGAGCATATTCAATGCATTGCTTCTTACCCTTCATTACATCATCTTCATGAGGATCTGGTATAACGTCTTTAAATATACTGAAATCTTTTCCATATTTTTTTAGTGTATCAGTAAGGATTTTTAAAAATCCTATTTCTTCTATTATATTATCAGTAACTATAAAACATTTTTTCCCGTGTATATTTTCAAAAGCCGCTAAGGCGCCCTCACCATAAAATACTTTTGGACTAAAAAAGTGCCACATCATATACTTTAACCTTCAATTTTGTTAATTTAATTTGAAATTTGTAACATTCTTTTAATTGGGTAATAATATTTATGGTTTTATTAAATTTTATATTCAATCTAAAATTAAAACAATAATTTTATAATATACAAGTTTCATTTTAAAATAATTAAGAAATTAAGAAGGATGATTAAAATATGGAAGAATCAGAAAAAGAAAATTTATTTATTACTTTTGAGCAAACTATTGAAAGTGTAATAAATGAAAAGAAAAAAAACCCTAAAAATAAAAAAATGCTAGAAAAGTTCAATGCAAGAATAATTATAGGTTTACAAATTGAAGAAGATTATTATTTTTGGGTTAATTTAGTTGCAAACAATGGAAACTATACTTTAGGAAGAGAGAAATTAGAGGAATATGATTTAGAACTAAGAGCAGCACCCGAGGATTTAGTCTTTTTTGTAAATGGAGAAAATTCCGTTCTTAATATGATATTTAAAAAAAGTCAATTTGGTTATAAGAAATTAAGATTCTCGAAGGGATCAACAGGGAAACGCAATTTGGGAATTTTATTAAAGCTATCAAAAATTCTAGTTTTAGATTAAATTATTTTTTCAATATTCAATTAATTTTTTTATAAACTTGGTTATTTTTAAAAAAGAAATTAGAATTTAAAACTTCAATTTCTCTTTTTTGTTTATTAATTTGAAAAAGATTAATGATAATCTCCTTTTCTGTATTATTTATACCTAATTCAATAAAAGAAGGGATTCCACTTGCTACAAAAGACCATGCACCTGTCACACTCCCAGGATTTACTAATAGTACCCCCTTTTTTGTTATAAAGATATCTTCTTTATGTGTGTGGCCAGAAACCAAAATATTATAGCTTTTCTCTAGAGCTAAAAGTTCTAATTGATCGTGGTCCCCTCGAGGACTTACTTGTGCTCCATGTGTTAGACCTAAGGTAATTTTTTCATTATCTTGGAAAGATATTTCTAATTTTTGATAATTAGGTGAATCGCGATAACCATAATAATAATCCATATTTCCAATTACTTTAAATAGACTTCCTTTAGTTTTTTGGTTCAAGAAATCAATTAATTTTGGAAAATTAATTAAATCCCCTGTAAATAGAGTATAATGAAAAAGTTCTTTCTTTGTTAAGTCGTTTAGTTTATCATATATTAGTAAAGATAGATCTTTGGCACGAACAGGTACGTGAGCATCTCCAATGCATAATATTCTAATCATCATAAATTAGCTAGTATTCTTATTTTTTGAATCTTGAACTAAAATCCAGAAGTTTTTAATCATATCTTCTAAATTAGGAAATGTTGGGATGTTGTGTTCAGCCATGTATCGTGATACTTTTTGAACTTCTTTTTCTTCCCCGATTAGCCAAAAAAATATTGGTTTAGATACATGATTGATGCTATCAACCACCAGTTTATAATTGGTAAAACCTCTAAATTGTTTTGAGCAAAACATCATATTCAGAATTCCTTCAATTTTTTCATCATTCAATAATAGTTTATAAACTGAAATGGTGATTTCTCCAGGATTCTTATTATCCATCATTGCTTTCTCCATTGCTGGCCAAATATCGATAAGAGCAAAACGGTTTGGAGGCATCCATTTAGGAAAAATTTCTATAAGTGCCTCATATATTTTATCTCCAAAAATAGGGAACTTCATGCCAAATTCTGAAGTTATATCGGCTACAATTGTACCTGCTCCACCTGAACCTGTAATTAAAGAAAGATTTCCTTCTTTTGGCATAAGTTTATTTTCATTATATGTCAATGAAAAGGTTCTAGCAAACTGAAATAATTCATGAAAACTTTTAGCTTGAATTATTGCAGCTTGTTTTATAATAGCTTTAATCAATTGAGAATTCTCTCCTAATGCTCCCGTATGGCTTAAAGTAGCTTTCTGACCTTGTAGAGTTATACCACCTTTTAGAAATATAATTGTCTTATCAGGTTTATCTCTTGTTTTTCTGCATAATTCAATGAATTTCCTTGGATTCTTAAAAGATTCAAGGTATATTGCAATTACATTAACTGAAGGATCCTCCAAAAAGTATTCTAGAAATTCAATTTCGCTTAGATCCATTTTGTTACCTATTGAGCATGAATATCTAATACCTAAATCTGGATATTTTTCCATCATATATAATAAATATCCACCATTCAACATACCGGATTGGCTAATTATAGCAATATTTCCCCTCTTATATTTGTTAAAAACAGCAAAACTAGTGAAAAATCCACCTTTTTTATTATCTTCTGAATCACTGCTTTCTTCAATTCTTGTAAGGCCCATGCAATTTGGTCCGAGGATGCGAATTTTTGAGAAATTATCTGTGATGTGTAAAATCTGGTTTTTTAACTCAAGTCCTTTTTCCCCCACTTCTTCAAATCCAGAAGCCTCAATAATAACACCTTTAATTCCTTTTTGAATACACTCTTCTAATATAGTTGGAATTTTTATATTTGGTACATAAAATACCGCAAGATCCACTTCTTCTTCGATATCTAAAACAGATTTCTTGAACTCTAAACCAAATAATTCTCCATCTGAGTTAGGATTTATAGGATAAATTTTTCCTTTAAAATTATTTGTAACAAGGTTATCAACAATCCGATGGCCGCCTTTTGTTAGATTTTTAGATGCACCAATTACAGCAACAGATTTGGGATTTAAAAATAAATCAATCACTTCTTTATTTGACAAGGTTATACCTGTTTCTTTGTCTTCTTATTTAAAATTCATTATATTTTTTATATTCTTTTTGAACAAATTGGTATAATTTTTTAGCCACTTCATCTTTTTTAAAATGAATTATGACGGGAGCTAAGAATTGGTTAAGATATTTAACAACTGAAGGTTTTAAATCCGGTGGATTCAAGCTCCCATTGGCATAGTCTCTTTCTAATTCTTCATAAGAATTGTATTTAATATTTCCACCATACTTTTCAGAACGTTCAATTTCAACAACATCTACGAGTTCAAATATGATATATCTACAGTATTCTAAAATAGGGTTTTCTTTAATCTGTTTAGGGGGACAATATGCTTTATTTATCTTACGTTTTACATCTTCAGGAGAATCTAGCATAAATATTGAAGAATCTGGATCAGATTTAGACATTTTAATTTCTATCGTTCTATCAACTCCTGTCAAATCGGTAGATGGTGGTTTATTCAAACCCATTAACATATGATGATGAATCGCTACTGGTTTAGGTTTATTAAGTTTTTTTGCAACCTCTCTTGCCAACATATTTACCTTTCTTTGATCTAAACCAAGTTGACAGATATCAGCAGGAAGATAAAAAATGTCAGCGCACTGCATCAATGGGTATAAAATTTGTGAAGCATAGAGTTTATCAGATTCACTTCTCCCCATTATTTGAGTACATCTTTTAACTCTTTTTAGAGTTGTTTCTATTCCTATCTTAAGGACTAGCTCCCAATATTTATCTTCCTTCACAAGATCTGAAGCATAAATAAATTCAATCTTACTTAAATCCATTCCACATACTTTCCAAACTTCTATGAAAAAGTCTCCTACTTTTTTAATAACTTCTAAATTACCACCAAACTTCTTATTAGCAGCAGCATGCCAATCAGCCACCAGAAACTTAAAAAAAATCCCTGCTTTTGTTATTTTATTTACATTAATAGATCTTAAAAGTCCTTGAGCAATGTGAATATTTCCCGAAGGTTCAAAACCATCATAAGCATAAATCTTCTTATTATGATCAACTTTCCAATTAATCATTTCTCTTAACTCATCTAAATTGATAATTTCTTCGCCGACTTCCTCTAATAAAGAGACTTTTTCATCTAAAGTTAAAGCCATATTATCATTCACTAAATAATATATAAATTAGGTAATTATTAGATTGATATAACATTTATGGATTTTAGAAATTCACTTTTAATAAAGAGTAATATAATTTATATTGAAATTCCTTACGATAAATATCAGAATTTATACCATTACCTTTTAACAATTTTTAATCGATACAAAAATCCTGGAAACCATAACAAGATCCCTAATAGAGCACCAAGTAAAAAAGTAACAGGATCGTTCCACAGATATAATTTATAGATCATTGTTATAATAAGAACCCCTATTCCAATCAAAATTCTTATCGAATAGCTAAATCGATTATTCACAATTTGATGAAATAAATAAAAAAGCAATATTATCGCATGACCACTAAGTGGTATGTTTATAATATAACGAAAAAAAGAAAATACTCCGATGATAATGGTTTCAATAAATAATAATATGTAAAAATATTTATCTTTTTGCTCATTCCAAAGCCAAATTACCTCTCCTACTAAAATTCCATAAGGAAGAAAGATTGGAATCATATAAATTGGAGGTGTGGAGAATGGTAATATTTCAATAGCAGTACTAACTAAGGGATAACCTCTAATAGAGAAAAATGTTATTGATAGAATAGTGATTATTAATCCTGTTCCATAAACTATAAGGATTTCCCTCATTGAAGGTTTTAATTTGGATAACACGTCTCTCATAATGAAAGATTATTATAAAAGATTACAATTTATCTACATTCTTAATTTATTCCATAGGGCTTCAAACTTTTTTTAAATATTTTTTAAGATTATAACGTATTAAATTTAAAATACGAGAAGGTAATAAAGTGAATTTTAAATACAATTAATGATAATGCTTATTTTGCTTTTTCTTCAATAGCAGCTTGAGCAGCTGCAATACGGGCAACTGGTATTCTGAAAGGAGAGCATGATACATAATCAAGTCCAATGGAATGTGCAAATTTAATTGAGCTAGGTTCACCTCCATGTTCTCCGCAAACTCCTAATTTCAAATCAGGTCTAGTTTTTTTACCTAATTCAATAGCTAATTTCATTAACTTTCCAACACCGTCTTGGTCGAGAATCTCAAAGGGATTATTTTCTAGAATTTCTTTATTCAAGTAGATTGGAAGAAACTTTCCTTCAGCATCGTCTCGTGAGAAACCATATGTCATCTGAGTTAAATCATTTGTACCAAAAGAGAAAAATTCTGCTTCAATAGCAATTTCATCTGCTGTTAATGCAGCTCTGGGAATTTCTATCATTGTACCGAATTTATACTCTAAATCTACTTTGTAATTTTTAATCGTATCTAAAGCTACCTCCATTAATTGTGCCTTTACATATTGTAATTCAGATATCATTCCCACAAGAGGAATCATAACTTCGGGAATGACATTAATACCTTTGAGTTTAAGTTCACAAGCCGCCTGAAATATTGCCTTGACCTGCATTTCATTGATTTCAGGCCAGACAATTCCAAGTCGGCAACCTCTTAAACCCATCATTGGATTTTCTTCTGATAAAGACCTAATTAAAGAGATGACTTTACTCTTTTTCTTAATTTCATCATCTAAAGGGCTTGTTTCTAATAAAGATCTTGATAATGCATTTGTCATCTTAAGCTCTTGACTTTCTAATAATACTGTAGATAACTCAGGTAGAAACTCATGTAATGGAGGATCTAATAATCGAATGGTCACTGGCTTTCCTTCCATGATTTTAAATATTTCCATAAAATCCCCTTTTTGCATTGGCAATATCTTATTAAGAGCATCCTGACGTTCCTCGGTTGTTCTCGCCATTATCATATTCTGCACAACCGGCAATCTCTCTTGGGCCATGAACATATGTTCTGTTCTAGTAAGCCCAATTCCCTCGGCACCAAATTCTATTGCTTTTCGAGCATCAATTGGAGTATCTGCATTAGCTCTTACACCCAAAGTTTTCATGTCATCCGCCATCTTTAACAATTCTAGAAACTCACCTTTAATTACCGGCTCAACTAATGGAACCTTTCCTTCAATAATACGTCCAGTCGTTCCATCTATAGTGATCCAGTCACCTTCTTGTACCACCATTTCAGCTACCCTAAATTCTTTATTTTCCTCATCTATTTCAACATCTTGAGCACCTACAACAGCGGGTTTACCCATCCCTCTTGCTACTACTGCTGCATGTGATGTTTTTCCACCAAATTGAGTTAATACACCACTTGAAGCATACAGACCATGTACATCTTCAGGTTTTGTTTGAGGTCGAACAAGAATTATCTCCTTATGCTCTTGATTTGCCATCGCTTCAGCTCTATCAGAATCAAAAACAGCTATTCCAGAAACAGCTCCTGGAGATGCATTAATACCGTGAGCTAAAACATGAACAATTGAATTTTCATCAATACTCTTAAACAACAGTTTAGAAACCTTTTTTGGATCTATACTCATGATTGCTTCTTCTTTAGAAATTAGACCTTCTTTAACCATATCAACTGCAATTTTAACTGCTGCTGAAGGTGTCCTTTTTCCATTGCGTGTTTGTAAAATATTTAGTTTTCCGTCTTCAATCGTAAATTCAATATCTTGCATATCTCTGTAGTGTTTTTCTAAATTATCCATTGTTTTAATCAATTGCTTATAGATCTTCGGGAATTCATCCTTCATTTCTTCAAGCTTTTTAGGAGTTCTTATACCTGCAACAACATCTTCTCCTTGAGCGTTTGCTAAATATTCCCCGAATTTAATATTTTCTCCCGTCGATGGATCTCTAGTAAACGCAACTCCAGTAGCAGAATTCCAACCTTTATTTCCAAACACCATTGCTTGAATATTGACGGCAGTCCCAAAATCGGGAATATTATTTATTTTTCTATACGTTATAGCTCTTCTATTATTCCAAGATTTAAATACTGCTTCTATCGCAAGAAAAAGTTGATTTAATGGATCTTGAGGAAAAGGTTTTCCAATCTCTTTTTCGTATAATGCTTTGTAATCAGCAATTATTTTTTGTAAATCTGTTACTTCTAAATCGGTATCTTGAGCTTTACGTCCTATTGCTCTTTTATATTTATCCAATACTCTCTCGAATTTTTCATCCCCAATTCCCATTACTACATCTCCAAACATTTGGATGAATCTACGATAAGAATCGTACGCAAATCGGGGATTTCCCGTTTGTTCAGCTAATCCTAAGACGCTATCATCATTTAAACCCAAATTGAGAACTGTGTCCATCATACCAGGCATACTCATGGGTGCTCCGGAGCGAACAGATACTAATAAAGGGTTTTTATTATCACCGAACTTCTTCCCTGTATTTTCCTCTAAGTTCTTTAGGTGTCCCATAATAGAAGGTTTCAAATCTTCCATTATTTTCTTTGGCTTTACAAAATAGATTAAACAAGCTTCAGTTGTTATTGTGAAGCCGGGTGGTATACTAAGGCCTAATTGGGTCATTTCTGCCAGATTGGCTCCCTTTCCACCAAGCAGATTTTTAAGATCTTTGTTTCCCTCTTTAAAATCATAGACATATTTTTTATTTTCAGTAGTAGTCATGTTTCTATACCAAAATCTTAATAATCATCAACTAGATAAAATAAAAACAACACTCTTAATTTTTATATTTTACTTAGATGACTTGTAATACATTTCTTATAATAGTAAAGTTTCTCTATTGAAATAAAATTTTCGAAAAATAGATAAAGACTAAAGTTTAATTCATTTATTTCTTATTAAAAACATCAATTAACTCCCAAATTCCATTTATAATAAAATTTGGTTTAAATTTACTCATCCTTATAGCTTCTATGGTTGTTTCTCCCGATAAAACACAACATGTAGTTATTCCCGCTTCGATCCCCATTTTTATGTCTGTATAAAGACGGTCTCCAAAAATAATAGCATTCTTAGGTGATATATTTAAACTTTTTAACTTAAAAAGAAGCATTTCTTTATTTGGTTTTCCAAATACCTTAGGCATTCTTTCGGTAGCTTTGTAAAGAAGTGCAGCTATCCCTCCTGCGTCTGGAATATATCCATGTTCAGTAGGGCATCTGTTGTCAAGATGCGTAGCGATATATGGAAAATTCTTCTTTTGAATTATGTAAGCAGCTTTCATTAAACGGTTATAAGTTAGTTCTTGGTCAAATGCAAGAACTATTATCTCCGGATCTTCTTCTGTTAATTCAAATCCTTCAAATCTAAATTCATTTTTAAGAGATTGAGTACCTAACAAAAATAGTTTATGAAAGTCATTTTTTTTAAGATAATCTATTGTAGGATGTTGCGATAAAATAAGATTTTCTCGATTTACGGGAAGATTAAATTTATTTAATTTTTTTAAGTAGTCTTCTGTGGACATACTTGAATTATTTGAAAGAAAAAAAAAATATTTCTTATATTTTTTTAATACTTCAATTAATTTAGGAACTCCTTGAAATAGTGAATCTCCTAAATAAACTGTACCATCTAAATCAAAAAAATAGGCTTGTTTCCTTGTTAATTCGAATAAATTAGTAGTATTTCTAACCATTTTTAATTTTATATAATATTTAAGTATTAATTAAAAAGAAAAAAATTAATTAGAAGTTCATTATTTTAATAAAATTCAGTGTCTATCATTGTTGTAGAAACAACTAGTTCTTGTGCTGCCCTTGTAGCTTTTAAAACTTTAGACATATCACCTTGAAGTTTAAATTTTCCGGCGAGTAAGCCACGAATCGGATCCAATTCCTTCTTTAGAACTTGCACCCAAGCATCATAAGGTCCTGAATAAACGTATTCTACGTCAACTTCTTCTCCCTTTTCAACTACTCTAGCTCCTGTGCATTCACCATGGTAAAGACCTACAAACATTCTAAGTTCATGATCTAGGTTTCCAGACGGTTCTACAATAAAGAGAAAATCACCTTCCCATCCATTAGGTGGAAATCCTTCGGGTCCAGCTGCATCTTTATAATTTGGATTTTCGTTAATTGCTTTACAATACGCTTTAGCCCATTCTGGTGATCCAAATTTCATTTTTATCACTTTTGAAAAATTTTATTTACTTATTATTTTATTTGGTTTTTAATTGTATATTTTTTTTAATTAAGATTTCAATAAATACTTCGTTTTTCTTTTAAAAATAAAAAATGTTTTATAATTTTTGATTTTTACTTAATTTCTCCTCTTTCTTTCATCTTGGCGATTTCTTCATCTCTAAGCTTTCTCTTAAAAAGTTTCATAACCATTGTTAGAGGTAGATCATTTTTAAATTCTACACTCTTTGGTACTGCATAAGGTTTAACTTTATCTTTCAAATAATCAATTATATCCTGTTCAGAAATTTTGCCTTCATATTCTCTATTGAGTGATATGAATGCTTTTACTCTTTCACTGCCGGGACGTTCTGGATCAGGGATCCCAATTACTCCTGCGACTCTAACAGCTGGATGTTCATGTAAAATATCATCAAGAACTCTAGAATACACTTTATTACCAGATACATTAATCATATCTTTTATACGATCTTCTATGTAAAAATAGCCATCTTCGTCCATTCTCCCAATATCACCCATCCTTAGCCAACCATCTTCAGTTAAACCCTTTTTTGGTGTGGGCCAATATCCTTTCATTAGTTGGGGACCACGAACCCAAATTTCCCCAGATTCTCCAAATGGAACCTCTTCTTCTGTTTCTGGATCTACTATTTTTACTTCCGTATCAGGTAATGGTACACCTACACCAGTTTTCTTTTTTAGCATAATACCAGTAACTTTCGAAAGGGGTGATATATTAACTGTTGCCACAGCTGTAGTCTCTGTAGCACCGTATCCTTCACCCATTGGAATGCCGGTTTTATTCTCAAAATGACCGACAACATCTTCAGGTATAGGTGCGGCCCCAGATAAATAAAAAATCGGCGCTTTAGGTATATCTAATTGCAAGAATCTTATATAATGAGCTGGAACTGCAGTTACCATAAAAGGACGATATTTCTTTATCGATGCTACAATTCTGATCATATCTCTTGGATCCATTAAAAATATTTTGAGACCCCATGAAATACAAGCATGAATAGCAATATGGCCGTAAGCATGGAAAATAGGAACACAAACTACCGCAGCAGCTTTTCCAATTATACCAGCTTTTATCGGATCCATCATCCAATGAATCACTTGAATCACATTAGTTGTAATGTTATAATGAGTTAGCATAGTACCCTTTGGAAGCCCCGTTGTACCACCCGTAAAAGGTAAAAGAGCAATATCTTCAATGGGGTTCACCTCTACGGTCTTTTCAAGAGGATCATATTTCTCTAATAAATTCCCGAGAGAATAATATCCTTCTGTTGAGATTTCTTCCATGTCAGGTAATTTATAATCAGGAAATATTTTTGTTGGTGTGTAAATTACAGTGTCAATTTCAACTTCATTTTTTACTTCATCAATACGTTTAAGACGTCTATAGGAACAAACAACTGTTTTTGCTCCACTTTCTTTTATTTCATGAACTAAATCATCAGTCTTGTGCAGAATACTTAATGGAACATGAACAGCTCCGATTTTAAGAGCTGCATAGTCTACCAAAATAAATTCCGGGCAAGAAGGTAATACAGATACAATTTTATCTCCTTTTCTTAAACCTAAATCTAAATATGCATTTGCTAATTTATCTACCTTCAATTTTAGTTCTGTGTATGTGATTTCATCATCAACATAAACGCATGATATATTATCAGGATAATTTTTAGCACTATCTTCAAGAAATTGATACAAATTAATCTTCGGATAAGGTTCCATTGAATGTTTGAGCTTAAAAGGCCCAACAAAATAAGATTTTAACCAAGGTTTATCCGCATAAGAATTCTTTTTTTCATCACCCATTACTCTCACCAATAAATAAAAAAATTGAATTAATTTAATTAGTAAATTATGTCAATAGTCCAATCTAAATCTAGTTCTTTAAGTTTCTCTTTAGTAGGGATTCCATTTTTATCCCAACCACGAAATTGATAGTATGCGTCTAGAAGTGGATCCAGATTTACTGTCTGGCCCTCAGCTGGACCTTCAGGAAGTGGTTCTTCCAATAAACGAGCTGGAAGAGTATCATCTTTTCTAGTTATTCCTTCTCTTACATTAAAAACTCTAGCAAGATTATAAAGTCTTTCACCAGTTTTTCTAAAATCTGATGCTGTAAATTCATAGCCTAATAATTTAGATATTAATGATGCCCAATCATCTGCAGTTAAAACTATACCCATAAATTTACATCCTCCAATTGCATCAAATACTCCGAATCCATCCTCTAAATCCTTTAGAATGAAAGTTTTTTCTGGTATTTCCTTAAGTGGATCCCCTACGTCGGCATCATCAACAAGCATAAATGGCATTGATAAAAAAGCAGGGCCCTCAATCCACGCAGTTATGTGATCACCACCTCGATTTGCCGTGGCATATGCTAATCCTGTGATTTTAGCAGCTCTACTGTCATAGGCGGGAAGTTCTAAACCTTTCACTTGCATAGCAAATTTGATTGAATCTTTATCTAATTTCTGCGCCATTATTCTTGTTCCTTCTGCTAGTAAATCACCAATACCTTCCCTTTTACTAATTTTAGGAATAAGATCTATGACAAGGTCCGCATCTCCAAAATTAAATTCAATTCCTTCAGTTTGTTCAATTGTTATTATCCCTTTTTCATAACATTCCATTGCAAAACCTATTACGTTTCCAGCAGAAATTGTGTCAAGCCCATACTCATTACATAGAAAATGGGCAAAAGTAATCGCCTCTAAATTATCAATACCACACATAGTACCAAGAGAGCCTATTGACTCATATTCTGGCCCTTCTCCTTCGCTTTTATATTTTCCTTCTTTAATTTCGGCAAGACGACCACAAGCAATAGGACAAGCAAAACAAGGTTTTCGATCAGTCAGAATTGTTTCATTAATTGCTGTTCCATTTATTTTTTCCATATTAGGAAAAACTCCAGTTTGCCAATTTTTTGTTGGTAAACCCCCTTTAACACCAACTAAATCAACCATTGTTGCTGTCCCATATACCTCAAGAGTCATTTTTAATAAACTCTGATTTACCCAATCGTAGCGTTGTTTAGCTTCTTCTTTATATTCCTCTGGTTTTGCCACTTGAATTTTAGAACTTCCTTTAGCAGCAAGAGCTTTTACTCTTTTTGACCCCATTACAGCACCTACGCCACATCTTCCCGCGGCACGTCCCCAATAAGGTTTATCGCAATCATTCATTATAGCAGCATACTTAACAAGATTTTCGCCTGAAATGCCAATACAAGAGACATTAAATTTTGCTCCTAATTCTTCTTTAATTAATTTTGTTGTTTCAGATGTATTTTTACCCCAAAGATGTGAAGCATCTTTCAATTCAGCTTTTCCATCTTCTGTAACTAGATAAACAGGTTTTGGAGAAATTCCTTCGAATATAACTCCATCAAAGCCGGATCTCTTTAGATCACGTCCCCAAAAACCTGCAGAATTTGCTTCTCCCCAAATACCAGTAAGAGGAGATTTTGTAACAACAGCATATCTTCCTGTACTGGGTGAAGGCGTTCCTGTTAATGGCCCTGTCATAAAAAGTAATTTATTATCAGGTCCTAATGGATCTATTCCTTTTGGTACCTCTTCTAATAAAAATTTAGTCGCTAATCCTGCTCCTCCTAAATATAATTTTAATGTTTCATCATCAGGAAATTCTTCAGTAATTTTACCGCTAGTTAAATTAACTCTTAGAATTTTTCCCATATAACCGTAAATTTTCTTTACACCTCAAAATAAATTTTTAATTTATTACCTATTTTTGTTTTCTAATAATTAAAAAATTCAATTAATTAATTTTATTCCTTCAATTATAAAATGATTTCTATTTTTCTAAAAAACTAATTATAATCATTTACTTTTAGGATTTAAACAATAATTATGAAATTTGAAAAGAAAAAGAAATAAATTTTAAAAAAACAAATAGAAATTAAATCCCAATTCCAATCGTATTTCCAATACCCGCAATAATGATTTTTGAGCCTTTTTGCGTTCGTTTTCGGATAGCCATCTTTATATTGTCAACAAATTTTGGTACAGACTGAGTTATAGGTCGCTTCATTGTTGTTATTGCATCTTCTAAAGATTGTTTACAAATTAGAGCATCTATTGGAATTGCTTTACCTGTAGTTGATTCTTCAATATAATGTTTCTCAATTCCGATACCTCCTATCGCAGCTCCAACGCCTATAGCCATTGAACCTGTCTTATCTCCTGTAAGTTTCAAACCTGCATCTATCATAATAATCCTGGATATTGAATCGCCATATTGTTCAATTAAATTCTTGATCGCTTTACCCGGTTTTCCAACAGTACCGCCTGGACCTTTAGCACGAACAATATAAATTGTTCTGTCTTCGAAATCTAATTCTTGTACAATTGTATCTCTTTCAATTTCATTGGCAGAAACATCATTATTTGAAACAGCTCTTATAAAACTTGCAGCAACTAACGGTCCTAGTCCATCTCCAATTGGACTTCCCTCCGAGAAAGCTTTGGCAGCATGAAAGTAAGCTTTAGCCATAGTCATAATCAATCCTAATTGGTATGAAATTTGTAATAATAATATCATTGATTTTGATTTCTTTCCTAGTATTAGGTAATGCCGAATTAGTCTATAAATAAAGTCAATTGCCATAGTTGCTTCTAATAGATTTTCCAAATTGGATCTTTGAACAGTATCTGCATTTGGTGCTAATGATTCCACTTCTTCTTTGAATCTATTATCTCTTACATCTACAATATGATCAAATTTAGGAATAATTCCATAAGGATCGAGAGAAACTGGAGAAATAGTTACGAAAGTAAGGAAATCTTCAATTTGTAACATTAAATCTTTCTGTGTCTTTTTTTTGTCTGCAAACTCTTTAAAATTTGTGGTTAAAATTTCTTTGCATTCATCATTCCATTTTTTTAATTTCTCTAATGCAGCTTGAATTTCTTTAGATGCTTTCCATGCTTGTAATTTTTGCCCATAGAACATAGAAATAAAAATAAGCAAGAACCACAATAAAGATATGATTAGAGAAATGGGATCAGTGCCTGTGGTTGTTTGATAAATAATATTCATCTCTTTGTTAAAATTAAAGGTTTATTGAAAAAATTAACCTTCTAAACTTTTATAATAAAAAAATTTATTTATTCTTTTCTATTATAAAGCATAGAAAAGAAGATATTATAACATGCTTTATGATTGACGAAGAAGACGATGAGGAAATATTAAAAAAAGGAATCACCTTAAAAAGTGTTTTAAAAAACATTCTTCTAATTATTTTAATTGTAATCGGTGTTTTACTCATATATATGGATTTTGGTTTTGACCAATTAACAAGTTGGTCGATTGGTTTTATGTTAATTTGTTTTGGAGCTACATTAATTCAATTTCAAAAAAGCCCTCCTGAACCAATTAGACAGACTTTAACAATTTTGATCTGTAAATTATGTGGACTAACAAAAGTTCGAAACTATGAAAAAGGAGATTTCGTATTTAAAAGGTTAGATAAATGTGAAAAATGTGAGGACTTAATGGAGATAAAGCAAATTTATTCTGTAAGATTAAAAAGCCCTACTGAAAAAACGAAAATACAAGAAGCTAAGAAAGAAAATTTAAAAGCTAAAAAATAAACTTATTTAATATCATTTTCTATTTTGTGTGGTGTTTTTTAGATTCTTAAGAAAGTTGGATTAGGTGGAACTTTCGATCATCTCCATGAAGGACATAAATACCTTTTGAAGACAGCATTATCTTTAGCTGAATTTGTAGAGATAGGATTAACTTCTCAAGACTTATTAAAAAATAAGCAATATGCTTCAGAATTAGAAGATTATGTTATAAGAAAAGAAAACTTGAAAACTTTTATTAAATCTATTGCTGATTTAAGCCGAGTAAATATTGTTGAGATACAAAACTGGGCAGATATGGACAAGTATGCTCAAGATCCTGAATATGAAGGATTAATTGTCAGTCAGGAAACGTATGAGAATGCTTTAAAATTAAATGAGAATAGAGAAAAGAAAGGTTTAAATCCTCTTGTTTTAATTGTTATCCCTATCCTAAAAAATAAAGATAATATAAAAATTAGCTCAACATCGATAAGAAAAAGATTATAGGACAATACCATTTTCAAAGATTTACTTAATTATTTTAAAGATTTTTTTAATTTTCGTTTTTTAATTAAAAGAAGCGCTGCCTGTTTTGAGATATTTATTAAGATAAAATAGAAAATTTTTTTACATAATATTTATTTAATTTAAATAGAAAATGAATTCTTTGTATTTGATCGGAACTAAAGTATATTTAAAGGTGTATAATTTATTAGAACTCAATTTCCAAGATTCATTTTTATTAGACTTCTTTAACTTGCCAAGAGATAATATAATCTAAACAAAAATTACTCTCTTGGCTGCGGATTTCTTTAGTTTTTTTGTCAAGATTCAATTTTTTAATATTTATAATAATAAATAATCAGTCTAATTCAAGATCGGGTGATTTAGAAAGACTCTATTCACAAAAGATTTAAATAGATTAGAGATTTTAAAAGATATAATGGAAAATTAAAATAAAATAGCTGAATATTATGGCGATCAAACTTAAAAAGCAAACTATTGAAATTTTTAAAGTATTAAAGAAAAAAGCTAGTATAGTTTTAGCGAATGATTTGGCAAGAGAATTAAATATCGACTATATAATCCTTATGTCAGCAGTTAATGATTTAATTGAATTTGGTTTAGGAGGTTTCAAGGAAGAAAATGTGGACCAAGTTTATTTAAACGAGGAAGGAATCGAATACTTAAAAAAGGGACTTCCTGAACGCCAATTAATCAATTTTTTATTGGAAAATAAAGTTAAAGAAATAAGTTTAGATGATTTTTTTAAAAAATCGGGCATGAGTGAAGATTTATTTTATGTTGGTATCTCAAATTTAAAAAAAAACAAATGGGTTGCTCAAAGTAAAGCTTCTGGTGAAAATAGAATATATATTATCACTGAAAAATTTCCACAAACAGGAATTGAATTATTTCTTCAAAATTTCAAAGAAAATAATATGGTTGATTATTCTACTCTATCAAAAGATGAATTAAAGCAATTAGATCTACTGAATAAAAGGAAATTAATTAAAAGAACACGCAAGATTCAAAGGATTATATATTTGACAGAAAAAGGTAAAAAAATTCCAATTTCTAAAATTCAAGAGCTAAAACAAATTAGTAGGATTACATCTGAAATGCTAAGTTCGGGAATTTGGAAAAATTATGAATTAAAGCCTTTTGATGTTTCTAAGCCTGGACCACTAATGAAAGCGGGAAAAATTCACCCTATGATCAGATTAATAAATGAGATTAGAGAAATTTTCTTATCAATGGGATTTACAGAAATAAGGGGGCCTATCGTTGAAAGTGCATTTTATAACTTTGATGCCTTATTTCAGCCACAAGATCATCCAGCACGAGAAATGCAAGATACATTTTATTTAAGCAATCCAAAAACTGCTAATTTACCTGAAAGTGATAGAGTAAAAGCAGTCAGGGAAACTCATGAAAATGGTGGTGATTCAGGTTCTCTTGGATGGGGTTATGAATGGGATATCGATACCGCAAAAAAAACTGTTTTAAGAACACACACAACAGCCACTACAATAAGAAGATTAGCGCAATTTTATAGAAATAATGAAAAGGTACCGGTAAAGGTATTTTGTATTGATAGAGTATTTCGAAATGAAAAACTAGATAAATCACATTTAGCAGAATTTACTCAAGTTGAGGGTATCGTCATTGATGATCATTTAAATCTGTGTGATTTAATTGGCTTGTTATTAGAGTTTTATAAAAAATTAGGATTTGAAAAAATTATAACAAGACCTGGATTCTTTCCCTATACAGAGCCCAGTATGGAATTTTCTGTATATTTCGAGAAATTAGGTGAATGGTTAGAATTTGGAGGTTCAGGAATTTTTAGACCTGAAGTTACATACCCTTGGGGCATTAAAGATCCAACTCGTGTTTTAGCATGGGGTCAAGGACTTGAGAGAATTGCGATGTTATATTTTGATCGGAAAGATATTAGAGATTTATATATTAATCCAATTAAATGGTTGAGGAATCAATCATATTAAAATGGAGGTTTAAGAGAGATGCCAACCTTAGAATTAAAAATTGAAAGATTGGAAAGGTTAGTCGGTAAAAAATTAGAGATTAAAGAATTAGAATATGATTTACAGTGGATAGGTTTAGATTTAGAAGATATAAATGAGGAAGAGCAAAAAATTAAAGTTGAATATGATCCAAATAGACCCGATTTTTCTAGTCCTGAAGGGATTGCTAGAGCTCTTAAAGGATATTATGAAATAGAATTAGGAATGCCTTCATTCGAAATTATTCCAGGAAAAATTGAATTAAATGTGGATCCAAGTGTTGATAACGTCCGACCCTATATTGTCTGTGGTGTTATTAGAGATATTGATTTAGATGAGGATGAAGTCGCAACTTTAATGAACATCCAAGAACACTTACACTGGGCAGTTGGACGAGATAGAAAAAAAGTAGCTATTGGTGTTCACGATCTTGATAAAATTACACCACCCTATCGATATACAGCAGTTAAACCGGATTCTGTAAGTTTTATTCCATTACATGGTGATGGTTATTCTATGAATTTAGAAGAAATATTACTTTTACATGAGAAAGGTATTGAATATGCTCATATCTTAGAAGGAAAAGAGTTATATCCAATAATTTATGATAAGAATAATGAAGTCTTGTCGTTTCCACCTGTGATTAATGGAGTTTTAACTACAGTAACTGACGATACAAAAAATTTATTCTTAGATTTAACTGGAACAGATTTCAAAGCTGTTAATTTAGCGTTAAACATTTTATCAACAACTTTAGCAGATATGGGTGCAAAGGTTGAAAGTGTTAAAGTGAATTATAAGAGAGGAAAAGAAATTATAACCCCAAATTTGAATCCTATTAAGTGGGAGGTAGGGATTGATTATATTAACGATTATATAGGACTAAATTTATCGCCTGAAGAGATGATAAAATGTTTTAATAAAGTTAGATTTGATGCTAAACAATCTAATAAAAAGGGTTATTTAGATGTCTGGATTCCAGCATTTAGAGGAGATATTATGCATATCGTTGATTTCACTGAAGATTGTGCTATTGGATATGGATATGATAAATTACCAAGAACTATTAGAGAAGGGGGTATAGGAGAGTATCATCCAATTCAATCTTTTTCAAATAAAATTCGAACTATCATGATTGGTGCGGGATATTTAGAAGTCTTGAACTTGATCTTATCTAACTCTGAGAAACAATACGATTATATGAGACAAGAATTTAAAGAGAAAGATAATGTCCAGATATTAAATCCAGTTTCAAAAGAATATAATACAACAAGAACAAGTATTTTACCAAAACTATTAGAATCATTACTAAACAATCGCTCTGAGGAAAAACCAATAAAAATCTTTGAAATTGGTGATATAATTTTACTGGATAAAAGAGAAGAGACAGGTGCAAGAAGGGAAGTACATCTTTCAGCTGCTACTTATCATGAGAATGCCGATTTTACAGAGATTAGATCTACTCTTGACTTTATAATGACTTCGCTTGGATATTATGAAGATTATGAAGTTAAATCTGAAAAAAATCCAACCTATATAGAGGGTCGATGCGGTAAAATTTGCCTGAAAAATTCTATTATTGGGGAAATTGGTGAAATCCATCCAGAAGTATTATTAAATTTCAAATTAGAATTTCCAGTTGCGGCATTAGAACTAAATTTTCAATATTTATTGGATGAATTAAATAATTCATAAACTAAAAAAATATCAGATAGTTGTAAATAGATAAAATTTAGAAAAGCTGTTAATAAGATTTTAAAAAAATATTAAAAGTATTGTCAATGGAAAAAATTGAGAAATTAAGGAAAAATATTGATGAAATTGACGATAGACTCGTCGATTTATTAGATAAACGAGCAAAAGTTGTTTTAGAAATTGGAATTCTGAAAAAAAAATTGAATATTGATGTGTCTCAACCACAGAGAGAAAAAGAAATTCTGGAGCGAATGATTAAGAAATCTAATATAATAAAAGGGATAAGTGTTGAAGCAATATGGAAGGAAATTTTAAATGCTTGTAAACTTGTCCAAAAATAAAAGTTAAGTTATAAAGTTTATTCCAAAGATTCTAATTTTAGAAACTTTTTTACTTTTCAAAAGATTTATTATTATACTTTTTTAAAATTAAAATACAAAATCGAATAGTCTTTACTTTAATTTTTTTATCATTTATTGCAAGAGAAACTTAATATGCCTGGAAATATAAGATTTGATGGAAGGAAATATGATGAGATAAGAAAAACGACAATAGAAAGAGCTTATCTTAAATACCCCGAGGGATCTGTTTTAATAACTCAAGGAAATACAAAAGTTATTGTTACCGCTTCGATCATAGAGTCTGTACCACGATTTTTAGTAGATACTGGAACTGGGTGGATTACAGCTGAATATTCGATGTTACCGAGAGCTACTCAAGTAAGAAATCAAAGAGAGCTCTATAGAGGTAGAACGATTGAGATTCAAAGATTAATTGGGCGCAGTATACGAGCTGCTTTCAATTATGAAAAACTGGGAGAACGAACTATTAAAATAGATTGCGATGTGATTCAAGCAGATGGAGGAACAAGATGTGCTTCAATTACGGGAGCATTTGTTGCGGTTTTTGATGCAATTAATTATCTATATAATAAACAGCAGATATTTGAGTTTCCTGATTATAAAGTTGTAGCTGCAATATCTTTAGGGTTGAAGAATAGTCAAACTTTATTGGATTTAGATTATAATGAAGACTCTAAAGTTGATGTAGATTTTAATTTGGTTATGAATGAAGATTCTGAAATTATTGAAATACAAGGAACAGCCGAAGGTGCCACTTTTAGCAAAGATAAACTAAAAGAAATAATAAATGTTGGAGAAAAAGGTATTTTGGATTTAATTAAAATTCAAAAACGAGAACTAAACTTATAACTCTTTAAATAATTTTATTGGATTTTAAATATTTTATTCTTAATTTGATTGATTACCATCCAATAAATCAATAGCTTTAACAATTTTTGATCTCTCTTCAATTAATTCATAAGATTTCTTAAGATGGAACTCTTTTATTACTCTAAATTCATTTATCTTTTCTGGAAATTCTTCTACTAAATTATTTTTTTCCATGGAATCTTCATTCAAATTAAAAAGAAATTCAATATTTTTTTCTTCATCAAATATATATTTCCATTCTTCATTGCGAATTGCCATCAAAATATACCCCTCATTTCGATTCCTTTTCATAAATCCTTTTTTTTGATGACATTCTGAAATAATAATATTTTTTCTTTCTAATTTATGACCTTGAATTAAATTGAGAAGACTTTTTCCTTGGTACGTGTCAGGAATTTCAAGTCCAAAATAATCTAAAATTGTAGGGGCAAGATCCATTAATTCAACAGTATCTTCAATTTTTTTTTTAATAATTTTTTTACCTAATTCTACTATTATTAAAGGAATTTTCAATACTTCCTCATAAACGCTTCCTTGATGACCAGAAATTTTATGTTCAAAAAAACTCTCTCCGTGATCGGCAGTTATGATAATCAAACAACCATTTTTGAATCGGTGGTTAATAATATCAAAGATTATTTGTAAATTTTCATCTACAAAATTGATTTCACTATCATAGAGAATTTTGAGATCTTCTATCATCCGATTTGTTTTATTGATTTTAGTAAGATTTGAATATACTTTTTTTGTTAAAAATTCTCTTTCAGAAATATTAAAATCTTTTTTTCTGAAGCGTAAAACGTTCTGAGTTGGAGGGTTATATGGGCTGTGAACGTCCATGAAGTGAGCCCAAACAAAAAAAGGCTTTTTAATTGTGGCTAATAATGATTTTAATTTATTACTTATATAAGGAGCATTGTAAGCTATTGGTGTAAAAGGTAACAAAATATCAGTAATAAATGGAATTTTACTTCGAAACCAAGATTTTATAATATTGAATCCTTTAAGTCGAAATAATAAGAATTTAAAAATATTTTTATAATTGATTATTTTTTTAATGTAAAAACTTAAAATTTGTTTGAAATTAAGTCGTTTGTGGTCAGTAGAATCTTTTTTATACCTAACTCCATCCAAAAAAACATCGAATCCTCTATCATAGTTAAAATAACTCCCTAAATTAGGATTGCTATGTACAGAATATGTGAATATATTATTTTCTTGTAGGAGTTGAGGAAATGAAATCTTTTGTGATGGTAATGGACTATAACCTCCATCTAAAAAAGGCAAAACTGATGTAAATAATGATGAAAAAGCAGTAGGTGTTTCAGGCCCATTTGTAATCGCATTTGAAAAAATTATACCATTCTTCGCAAATTCTTCTAAATTTGGAGCAGTATTTCGATTATATCCATAAGACTTTAAATGATCAGGTCTTAAAGCATCAATTGTTATTAATATTACTGCTTTTCTTTGTAAGTCTTTACTCATTAAAATAAATAATAAAGATGATTAAATAAAATTTTTGAATTAAACCGATTAGCTTATTGTTATGTTTAGATTTTATTAAGAGTATCAATGAGCTTCAATTCCTAATTGCTCTGGATGCTCCTGAAAATATTTAACCCCTTCTTGTATAATATCAATGATAGATCTTATGGGCCTCCATCCTATATCTTTAAAGATTTTATCATTTCTTCCGATTAGTAAAGGAACTTCACTAGGTCGCATTCTCTGGGGATCTACAAATACTTTTGTTGAGAGATTATATATTTTTTTTGATAACTTTACATAATCACCTATAGTAATCCCTATTCCAGAGCAAACATTATAAGGTTCCCCATATTTTTTTTTCTCACTTGTTAAAATATAAGCGTTAACGGTGTCTTTTACGTGTGTGAAATCACGAATGGCATTTGGATTTCCTACAACAATGTAATCCCTTTTCTTTTTCAAAATCTCAACAATCTGACGATGTATTACACTTGTAACGAATTGAATTCCTCTTCGTGGACCCTCATGATTAAAACCGCGAGTTATTACACTAGGGACTCCATATGAATTATGATAGAGCCAAGCAATTTGTTCAGTTGCAACTTTTGTAATACCATAAATACTTCTTGGACGAAAAGGATTCTGCTTAAGATCTTCGGTAACTGGCACCTCTTTAGGATCAACGAGACCATATTGTTCACTGCTACATGCAACATGAATGCTCTCTAATTCATCATCAAATCTTCTTGCAGCTTCAAATATTTTAATTGTTCCTACAATATTATTATGACTCACTCTTACTGGTTCCCTAAAAGATGTTGGGACAAATGATTCAGCAGCAAGATGAAACACAGCATTAGGTTGAATTTCTTCGAAAATTTCTAATATTCTTTCAGCACTTGTTATGTCTGCTTCGTGTAATGTAATTTTACCTCGTAAATGCTCAATATTTTCATGCATAGGTACAGCATGTCTGCGAATAGTTCCATGAATTTCGCTGCCTAAATCCAATAATTGTTCTGCTAAATGACTTCCAGCAAATCCACTAATACCTGTTATTAAAACTCTCTTATTTTTCCAAAATTTTTCACTTGGAAAAGTTGTTTTTCTTTTTTTGATTTCTTCTAAATATACTTCAATATTTTCCGGATTTAAAATAAAACATTGTTTTTGAAGTTCCTTAACTCTCGGATTTTCCTCATAGACCTTTTCAATTGGTATTAATTCATCCATAGTTAGCAATATTCTTGATTTATTTTTAAGTTAATTATTATTTTTCTTTCAAATTTTTAATAAAGCTTCCTTCTAATAGCCTTCTAGAATAACTTATTATTTTTTCTTTTTCCATAAATCAAATTTTTTAATTATTTCGATTTTATTATAAAAAAGAGTTTTATTTATTCAATCATATAATTAATATATTCTAAGGACTTGATATACATTTAAGGATATTTAAAATAATGATTTGATTTAATAGAGTAATTTTTTCCCTACTATGAAATTCATATACACCAAATAAAGAGAATGAATAAGAATAAAAGTAAAGTAGTAGTAATTTTAGGTATGCATAGAAGTGGAACTTCCATGGTTGGAGGGGTTTTAACCAGATTAGGGGTAACTATGGGTGAAAATTTTCGTGAAGATAGAATAATATCAAATCCTCTGGGCTTTTATGAGGATATAAAATTCTTAAATTTAAATAATGATATTTTGAGAGAAGCTGGAGGTTCTTGGGAAAATCCCCCTAAACTGGAACAAATTCTATATCAAAGGAGTAAATTTGAAAATAGTATAAAGAAATTAGTTAAGGAAAAACCTCAATTGTGGGGTTGGAAAGATCCTCGAACGTGTTTAACAATTAGATTGTATCTTCCATATTTAATTAATGCCTATTTCATAGTTTGTCATAGAGAACCGGAATCAATTGCTAATTCATTATATAAAAGAAGTAGGATGCCTCGTGATAAAGCAATAAAATTATATGAAATTTATCAAGAAGAAATTGTAAATTTTTTCAAGGATTATCCAAATTTAAGAAAAATTGATTTAAATTATAATGATGTTATTTCTAATCCAAAAGAAAATATTAACGAGATTATAGACTTTTTAGATATTAAAGTAAAATCGAAACAATACCAAAAAGCAATAGAATTTGTTCTTCCAAAAGTAAAAAGAAATAAAATCAAGAATAGACTGCTAATCAAACACTTAATAACAAGGGGGATAAAAAGCCCATGGAAAATTCCAAGATACTTAATGAAAACAATCAAAAAGTTTTTACAAAATTAGTTTTTCTATCCTAGATAAGAAAGGGAATTATTGATAAATAAAAGTAATAAATTATTTGTCATATTGAATAATTATGAAAACCTCCTCTATAAAATATGGTTTTTTTTCGAATATAACATCAATTGAATTAGATAGACGTAAACCAATTGGCAAAGTTATTAAAATTCTAACAGCACCAATAAGATTATTGCCTGATTTTTTGATTATTGGGGGTCAGAGATGTGGAACAACTTTTTTCTATAATTGCCTTAAACAACATCCTAATGTAAAAATTTCTCTTAGAAGAAAAGAAATTCATTTCTTTGATAATAATTTTCGTAGAGGGATTTTATGGTATAAATCTTACTTTCCAACTTTAATTTCTAAATATTTTAATAAATATATTTTATCTCAAAAGATTATTACAGGAGAAGCATCTCCTTATTATATTTTACATCCACGTGTGCCTAGTAGAGTTAAATCAATTATTCCGAATGTAAAAATAATAATTTTATTAAGAAATCCTGTAAACAGAGCTTATTCTCATTATAATCATGAAGTTCGGCGTGGGATAGAAAAACTCTCATTTGAAAAAGCTATAAAAAGAGAACAGGAAAAAATGGATAATGAAATGAAAAAAATATTAGAACATAAATATTATTACAGTCGCATATTTAGAAATTATTCTTATATAACGAGAGGTATTTACATAAATCAAATTAAGAAGTGGATAGAACTTTTTCCTAAAAGCCAATTCTTGATAATTAAAAGTGAAGAACTCTTCAAGAATCCTAAAGTAATATTAAAAAAAACTTTTGATTTTCTAGGCCTAAGTCCTAATGAAAATATTACGTTTAAAAGATCTAATCAAGGAAATTATAATAAATTAGATACAAAAATAAAAATAGAATTAAAGGAATATTTTAAGCCATATAATGAGCAACTTTATGATTATTTAGGAATGAATTTTAATTGGGAAAGTTAAAGCTAAAATTTTTTCCAAATTTAAGCTCAGAATTCCATCGAAAAATCTTTATAGAACTAATTAAAAAAGATAAAAATAGATTATTTCTTTTTATATATAAATAATAGCACTAAATTCTGGTAAATGTGATTAATAATTAGAAAAACCTTCCCTAAGAATGGAGTAATTTATATTGCAACAGGTAAAGCGTTATTCTTAAAAGAAGCAAAAATTTCTGCGAAATCAGTGAGAAAATATAATAAGGATATTGGAATATCTATATTTGTTGACAATAAAAATAAATTCCAAGATAACGAAAATATATTTGATTCAATTCATTATGTACAGAGCCCAGAGTATGGGTTTGGTGATAAAATTTATGCTATGATAAATACACCCTATCAAAAGACTATTTATTTGGATTGTGATACAATAGTTGCTGATAATATTTCAGAAATATTTGAGATGCTAGAAAAATATGATTTAGCTGCCTCAAATCCTCCTTTTAAAAATAAAAATTATCAACCTGATTCATATCAAGCAGGTATAGTATTTTATAAAAAAAATGAAATTGTTAAGAAATTTTTAAAATTATGGAATGAATCCTATGATAGAATTAATGATGGCAATGACCAACCTTCCTTCCGCCGAATGGTGTTTAAATTACCCATTTCTTTCTTCACTTTCCCCCCAAATTATAATTTTAGATCCCCATTTGCCTCCTATATTATAGGAAAAATAAAAATATTTCATGATCATAAGTTATCTCTTATTAATGATAAAAAAAGGCAATTATTTATTAATAATCTTAATCGTGGTGAAGAAGAAAGATATTGGTTTCCAAATAAAGGAGTATTAAAGATTCCAAATAATTCTCGTTTTCTAAGAAAAGCATTCTTTTTATATCAGAGTAAAATAAATAAAAATAATAGGATAAAATACAAATATTTTCTACGAAAAAAGTTAATTAATTATTACATTATCAAGGCTTTCCCATGGCTAATTAATTGGATTGTTCCTGAATCTTATCGAAATAGTATAAAAAATGCGTATAAGGAATTAATGAATTTTTCAAAATCAATTAATTAAAAATATGATTCTATACTACCCTTTTTAAGTGTAAAAAGATGAGGCATAAGTTTAAGTGGATTAGTAAATAAAGAAAAACTTATTTTAAAGCTAAATTTTACATTATTTAAGATTATATGACCTAACTTAAAATGAGAATAGGATTATTTTATCCAGGGTATATTCCAAAGGAAGGAGGGACTGGTTATGTTTTAAAGTGCTTAATAGAAGCATTGCATAACAAATCTGAGAAATTGTATTTTTTTAATCCATATGATAATGGAAAAAATTCATTTAAAATTCAAGAAATACAGAAATATAGTTTAAAAACTTTAATTTCAATTCTAATTCATAAAAAATCATTGAAAGTTATTCTAAAAACTTTTTGGAAGATTTTAATTGATAAAAAAACCAAATTTTCTGATAAGATTAGAATAATTTCATTTTTGGTTATTAAACCTCAAATATTCATTAGTACGTTTCTCAATCTTGAAAAAATCCTACCTATTGTGCAATTTTTAAATTTAGACGTTATCTTAGGTGGAGCAACGACTGAATATATCCTACCATTGATTTATATTTTATCAATACTATTAAATAAAAAAGTATGTTCATTAACATACGGTAATGATTTTCTTGTAAAATCCAGATTCTCATTTCAAAGTTTTTATATCAGAAATTTAGATTTAATAATACTTGGAACGTATAGTATGAAGAATCTTATTAAAAAAATCCATCCTTTAAATGAAGAACAATTAGTTGTAATTCGATATGGTTTAAACTTTGATGATTATAATGTTAATGCTTCAAAATCAGAATTAAGGGAAAAATACAATATTTCTGAAAATGACTTTATTTTGTTGAGTGTTGGGCGGCACGTTTCAAGAAAAAATTTTGATATGGTGATTAAGGCAATAAATTTTATGAAGAATGGATTAAAAATTACCAACATCAAATATTATTTGATTGGTGAAGGAGATGCAACTTCAAATCTCAAAGAACTAACTAAAGAATTAAATTTGGAAGATAGTGTAATTTTTCTAGGTTTTGTTTCTAAATTGGTAAGAAACTCATTTTTTAAACTATCAGATTTATTTTTAATGCCTTCTTCCAGAGAAAAAGAATCTATTGAAGGCTTTGGTATTGTTTTTATTGAGGCTAATTATTTTAAATGTCCTGTAATTGGCACTTATTCGGGAGGTATAAGTGAAGCTATAATAAATAATGTAACAGGATTATTGGTTAAAGAAAATGATTTTGAAGATTTACTGAAAAAAATCCTATTTATTTATAATAACAAAGAAATTGCAAAGGAGATGGGCGTTAATGGGTATCAAAGAATCATAAAGGATTTCAATTGGGATATAATTGTAAACGATTATATTGATATTTTTCGCAAACTTTTAGATCTTAAATTAGATTAAAATATGTACTATCTTTATAACGTAAAGTAAAAAAAAAAGAATTAGTATAATACATTTAATGATTTTAATTGTAAAATAAAATTTTAGGTTATATTTTGAAAAGAGAAAGTATTCTTAAAATATTAAACCACTGGAAAGACCCAATCTTTTTGAGGAATACTTTTATTTATAAGCTTGTTTCTCTATTTTATCGAAAAAATAAAGGTTCTTACATATTTGATGAATCTTGGGACAATTTGATCATTCTAGATGCGTGTAGATATGACATTTTTGAAGAGACATATAGAAATAGATCTATGAGGGGAACTCTTAAAAAAAAAAAATCACGAGGTAGCCATACAATTTCTTTTCTTCTTGAAAATTTCAAAAATGGAAAATATCCTGAAATTATCTATATCACAGCAAATCCACATGTAGATTTGTTATTAAAAGATAAATTTTATAAAATTATTTCAGTATGGAAGGAAGGATGGGATAATAAAGAAAAAACTGTATTACCTAAAACTATGTATGAATATGGCATTGATGCTATTATAAAGTACCCTGAAAAAAAATTAATATTCCACTTTATGCAACCTCATTTTCCTTATATTGGATATAAAATTGGGGGTGGGGCGTCTGAAATGTTAAAAAATACAGTTCTTCATAATCAAAAGATTAAATTAAAGAAAGTTTGTAAAGATGGGCTATTTAGTTTATATACATTAGATCTTTATGCAGTTTTAAAACGAAAAGATCATTTAAATATTTATAAAGATAATTTAAATCTTGTAATACCGTTTATTGAAGATTTAATAAACATATTACCAGGTAAGACTATCGTAACCGCAGATCATGGAGAATCAATTGGCGAGTTTATCCACCCATTAATCCCAATAAGATTCTATGGACATAGAGAAAATGTAAGAATTCCAGTATTAATTAATGTCCCTTGGTTAGTAATAGAAGTAAAGGAAAAAGATCCAAAACGAACTAACTACTTGTTAGAAAGAGAAAAAATTTTTGATTCAGTTGAGAAATTAAAATCATTTCGTTCTATATAAAAAAAATTATTAATTATTGACTGTTTGATTTTTCTAGTTTTTTTAAAAAATATAAAAAATGAAATGCAACATAAACTGTAATAAGAGTGTCAAAAAATATATAAAATATTAAGATAAAGAAAAAAGGAACTCTATATGGTTCATAATATTTTTTATCTACTGTCCTCGTAAAAACAATGAGTCTGCTTATTTTTTTAAAATACACGGTTAAAAAAATCAAAAGTCCAGGAAACAAAAAACGTAGATCAAAGAAAATTAGTATAGGAAAGATAATTAAATATGTTGAAATTAACCAAAGAAAAATAAATTTAATTATATTTATAATATGGTGTAATTTTAAACTCTTATATAAATAATTTTCATTCCATATTAATCTTTGATGAAAATACTCTGTTAAATTAGCTGAATAATCAACAAAAATTCTGTGACGATAATCTACTAATCTATATGGTTTAAATCCTTTACGATAAATATCTTTTCCCATTAAACCATCTGTAGGTATAAGTTTTTGAAAAGTAAATCTTTTAATGGCTTTTAACACATTATAATTAATACAAAAATTTTGGCCTGTAATTACGCTTGTCTGAGAATGTCTTTCGAATTTTTTATAAAGCGCTTTAAATCTGTCAAATTGTAAATATTTAACAAGAGGCTTTTTCATTTGGTTTATAAGAGGTCTTACACCTCCTATTACTACATCTTCATTAAGATTTATTATTGGATATATCATTCTCAGTAAAATTTCGTTATTTAAATAGCTATCAGCATCAATAAAATAGATGATGCCTTCAATAACATGATTAAAACATTCATTTATTGCATTTATTTTTCCTAATGATGGTCTATCTGAACCATCTTTTTGATGGAGAATAATAAAATTTTCATTACTTTTAAAGGAATTTACAATTTCTAAGGTTTCAATACTGCCTCCCGCATTGGTAATAACTTTGATTTTAGGGTAATCCAATTTTGTTATTGATAATAATAGATTTTTAAAAATTTCTCCCTCTTTCCATGCTGGAATTATAATATTCACAATAGGTAAAGATTTGAAATCAGAAATTCCAATTTTTTCTGGATCGTGATGTTTTTTAAACTCTTTTATTCGTTTATTATATAAAATTAATAGAATTATGTTGTAAATCGTTATTAAGAAAATAAAAATTAAAAAAAAGTAGAATATCCATTCTAGACTTAGAAATTTATAGAATATATCCAAAAAATTAGAAAAGAAAATCATCATTATTAAGAACATCTATATAGATGGCCTAACTCAAGAAATCTACTTATTAGGAATTAAATTAAATTCCTTTATTAAATTTTTCATAAGAATTTTCGTATTCGATGCAATTTTTTAATTGATACTAAAGAATTAGTAATTGAAAGTTTTAATAATAAATTATAAATCTTCAATTTGAATATTTTTATGATTGTTGAAATTTTTCTTGTATGTAATCCTTCCAAAAATCAGGAGGTATTGTTCTTTTTTTTACATTAAGCTGAAAAAAATATAAAATTCTATAAAATCTGTAAGGGAGATTTTTAAATAGGATAGAAAACCATTTTATCATTTTAATTTCAAAAGGCGTTAAAATCGTTGCTCTTTCTGCTTCTTTGTTAAAATTTGAGAAACTCGTATTCGGTGTGTATTTATCCTTTAAAACTGTAAATTCAAAGTTTAATCCCAAAAAAATTATCACTTTTTTAATTACTTCCTGAGGTTTTTTTCTTAAATCTTCATAATTTAATATTATTGTTCTATTTGAGTGTACAAGAAATTTATTTAAATGCTTATCATATTTATAATATTGTATTAGTCTTCTTAAAATGAATAATTTCTTAACAACATTATTTCGTATAGCAGTTCTTCTAACAGCAGATTTTATAGTATCTATAGCATTCCTTTTAATACCAATAAATTTAGCGGTTTTGAAGTAATTTGAAATTTTATATAAAAATAAAGTATGGCCGGGGCTTTTTTCAAGCCAATATTCTGCTTTCTTGTTATTAGCAAAAGTATCCATTAATAAACGAAAAACCTGAAAATAAGTTTTAGGTCTTTGTTGATAAAAAAGATCTTTACTAATACCTGTCAATCTAAAATAATCACTAGTTCCATAAGTTTCGATAAAATGAATAAAGTTATTATTGTTTTTTAGATCACCAAATAATCCCTCAATCCAGTTAAAGTACCTACTTTCTCGAATTCCATAAGGTTTAGATTGAACTCCTACTATTTTACTATGCTGGCATAATATATTAGCTAACCAAGTTGTACCTGATCTTTGATTACCTACAATAAAAATTGGTTTGGGCATTTGGAACTCAATATTAATTATTCTATTATGGTAAAATCTTTATTAAATTTAAATTACTCCATAAAATTTAACACTTGACAAATGCTAAAATGAAACTTAAAGTTTAATTTTAATTCCACAATTTTACATCTATCTGAGTTAATCAAGTATTTCTTTGTGATATATTAAAGAACAATGACTTCGGAAGAAAAAAACCAGATCAAAAAAAAATCTGTTAAAGATCAACGCACCTTAGCAAAAAATTCATTTTATTCCTATTTAGGAAGTTATAGTAATTATATTCTCGCCCTAGTAACATCCTTTCTTTTAGCAAGGATGATTTCTATATCATCATGGGGGTATTTAGTCACTGCAACTGCGATTATTTCTATTTTTACGTTTATTTTAGGATATTTACCTCCTGGATTGACTGATTCCTTAAATTACTATATTCCCCGATATAAAACCTTAAAACAAATGAATATTTTAAGGTCATTTATTTTATACAGCGTATATACTAAATTATTAATAGAATTGGTTGTCTTTTTTGTAATTATTACCATCTTTATTTGTTTTTCTGGATTTTTCATGATAAGTCTGAATGGCTTTGTACATGTTTTATTTATTTTGGCTCCATTAATGTTAATTACTAATTTATTTAATTTTCTCAGAAGTATTCATATCGGATTTGGGCGATTTAAATTCAATTACATAATATCAATAATAAAATTCATAATAAACGCGGGGCTACTATTTCTTCTATTCTTATTTGATGAGAATGTGACTATTGAAAAAATCGCTGTCATTAATATTCTTACTGTTTTTTATCCCCTGTTAATTAGTTTTCTTGTCTTTTATTTTGGTTTTTTAAAAATAAAAAAAACAGATGAGAGCCCCCTAAAATATAAAGAATTTTTTTCTACTGCAGTAAAATACGGTGGATTTGTAAGTATTGATACCCTATCTAGTAATATCTGGGGGGAGGCAAAAAAAGTAGTAACAAATGTCTTTGTGAGTGAAGAGATGACATTAGGGTATAGTATCGCAAAACGGTATACTGAAGTAGTTACACTTTCAATAAGTTCATTTACTACTCCATTATTGGTTTCGTTTTCAAGTTTAAGTTCTAAAAATGAAACTACAAAAATTTCTAAAATTTATAAGCTCTATTTCAAATATTCATTTTTCCTAATATCTATAGTTTCGGGGATTTTGTTTGTTCTAGCAGACTTCTTCTTATTCTTTGTATATGGTGAAGATTTTTTGGTTTTTTCATTTCTTTTAAAGCTGTTTATATTTACATTGATATTTAATCCAATAGGAAATTTGTTCCTTGTTGGTTTGAAATCGATTAATAAAGTAAAATTAATCCCAGTTATCGATATGATTTTGTTTTCAATTAGAATTACAGCATTTCTTATAGGTATAATATTTTTTGGCATTTATGGTGCATTGATTGGTTTAATTATTAGTAGATTCATTATTTTTTTATTGTTATATTACTTTAGTTGGAAAATTCTTAACATAAAACTAGATTTAGTTAAAATATTCTTTCAATTTTTAATATTCTTTAGTTCATTATTCGGAGCTTTAATTATTGGAGATTTGTTATTGAATGAGCTTTACTTTAATATTTTGGAATTCTTTAACTTATCTTACTTCAGTTATATTAATTTATTTACTTTAGGGATCTTTTTAGTGTTATTTCTTTTCTTAAATTTCTTCTTCAAAATAATAACAAGAAATGACATTGAAAATATTGAGTCAATTCTTACAAAAGAGAAATTACGATATAAAATTGTTAGAAAAGTATTACAAAAGCTGAAAACTATTGCTAGATAAAAAATCGTAAGTTAAATGGGAGATTATTATAGAAAAATGGTCGCATTCAAAGTTAAAAGAATTAGAATGTATACACGATTGTGGAAGCCTAAAAAAGCATATCTGTATTTTTTGCAAAAATATATTACTTTTAGATACAAAAGTCTTTCAAAAAAAAAAGCAACAAGAGTGCTAGATAGGGAATGGGATTATCTTATTGTTCTTGATGCATGTAGATATGATATGTTTAAAATAGTGGTTAATAAAGACTCTGATTTTATCATTTCAGGAGGTAGTGTAACACAAGAATGGCTACGGTGGAATTTTAAAGATATTTATTTTGATGTAGTGTACATCGCCGGTAATCCTCATCTTTCTAACTATAATTTATCTAAAACTTTTGGAAGAAACCCATTCTATAAGGTTATTGATGTTTGGGATTTTGGATGGGATAAGGATTTAAAGACGGTCCCACCTAATAGAGTTACTGAATCTACCTTAGAAGCATTAAAAACTTATCCTAATAAAAGAATGATAATCCATTATAACCAACCTCATCATCCATTCTTGGGTAATAAAGATTTGCTAAAATATGATGATGGTACGTGGTATAAATTGGATAAATCAAATTGGAGAAATAAAAAAATTTCAATATTTGAAGCTGCTGAATCAGGGATTATTTCTATAAAAACCCTATGGAAAGGCTATATTAAAAATTTAAAAATTGTGATGAATGAAGTCTATAAATTAGTGCAAGAATTATCCGGAAAAATTATCATTACTTCTGATCATGGTAATCACTTAGGAGAATACATGATTTTTGGTCATATAAGCCATCTTAGGACAAAAGAATTAGTGAAAGTTCCTTGGTTTGTAATAAAAGATGAAGTGAAAAAAGTTCAGGAAAAGAATGATAATTTCATTAAAGAAGACAAGGTTGTTGAAGAAAATTTAATTAATGAAAAAATAAATATCCTTATTAAAAAAGATTTAATCTGATGCGTTTTTATTAAATCTGATTAAGTTTTTTTTCCAATATTTTGAGCAATTTCTTTTATTTTAAGTTTCTCATCAGTATCAATTGAGAATTGCGTATCTTCATAAGGAGATTTAAATTCAAACCACGGAACTCTTAATAAGACAGGTATTTTGAATCTTCTATGATGACCAAATAATTTAAAGGGAAAAAAGGGGAAAATTCTTTCACCAAATGACTCCCCATGATCAGATGTAATTATCGTAGTTCCCGGCAAGAATTTTAACAATTTTTCAACAATGTCTAATGCTAAATTTAAATTATCTTTATAAGCTTTAATATGAATTTGTTTTTCAATTGAAGAATAAATACTAGCAGAATATAATGTAAAAAAATTTTTATTTTTAATAATTTTGGATAACCGAGGAAAATCACTAGATTTTCTTAAACTCTCTGACTTTTTATGCTCAAATTTATAACTGATGTAGGGATAATGCGGTTGCATAAAATGAATTACAAGTTTCTTCTTAGGATATTTCATTTTTGCTTCAATAGCGTATTTTAACATTGTTTCAGGCAATACAGTTTTTTCTTTTTCATCCCATCCATCTTTCCATACAGAAATAATTTTATAAAACTTATTTCTTAAAAATTGATTTACATATGGATTTGCTGTTATATATATAATATCATCATATTTACTTTTATTAAAATTCTCAAGGAGAAAAGAAACTGTGTGAGAACCTCTTGAAATTTTAAATGATAAATTTCCTTGAATATTCCGTGGAATAAATTGATCTTTAAAAAAATCATATCTACAAGCATCTAATATAATTAAATTTTCCCATTGCTCATTAACAATAAATGTCCCTTTATTTCTTCTATATATAATAGATGCAAATTTATTTATAAAAGCATCCCGAAGTAGGATTGGATTTTTCCAATTTTTTATTATTTTGAAAATATTTTTTTTCTTCAATTTTATTAATTCGCAAGCCTGTTCTAATTATTATAAATCTTAATTAATTAATAGATTTCTCAAAATTTATTTAAAAACCCATTTCTATTATACAAAGAGCCTGTTTTTAGAATTTATATCCAAACAACTTTATTTCTTCATTATAATTTTTTTCAACTATATTCTTACTGTTTTCATTATAGTAATCTCTGTAATCTTTTCCATTCTTGCGATAAACTTTTTTTTCATTGGGCAAATCATTATATGGTAAACTCAGTTTATTAAAAATAATTTTTAAGTCTTTTTTTAAATTCTCAAACTTGCCAATTAAATCTAATTCTAATTTTCCATTTATACAATAAAGTGAATAATTAACAGGTTGAGATTTAAGATTTGGAGAAAAATTTTTAATCCATTCATCAAATGGTAAATTTGGTTTAAGATGATGATATGCAGAAACTACTTTATCCCATGGATTTCTTTCAAATGTAAATTTAAAATAATTTTTCCATATTAGATTTCCAACCTTTATTTTAACTTCTTCTGCACTCATATGACTTACAAATCTACCAAAAATTATTCTTATTTCTTTTTTTTTAGGAATTTTTAAATGTAGCAGGTAGGTCATAAGGTAATTAAAACGATTAGGAAATAGTAAAAAATTAAGTAATTTATGTTTAAGTATTTTTATGATACTTTTTATACCTCTATAATTTCTCGCCCTTTCATTATATAAAAATCCCTTATTCGTAGTTGGCTTATTTAAAGGAGTTATTATATCGTCTTTTCCACAATAATTTTCCAATAGAACTTGAATTGAGGAGCTTGCTGTTTTTTTAGTTTTTATATATATAAATTTATGCTTATGTGATATTATCACCATCGATTAACTATTAAAATAAAAGGAATATAATAAATTTTCTTTGAGCTAATATCAAATGAAAAAATATTAAAATTATTATTTTTTTTCATCTTCAGTTTAAAAATAGCTTTTATAATTTGGTAACATAAAATTGTTTTTGAGAAAATTAAAATGAAATTTAAAAAATTTATTAATAGAAAGATCTGGAATATTAACGATAAATTATTTGAATTTTGGGAGAGTTTAGGCTTTCATATAACTCCAAAACACTTCTATCAACCTATCCCTGATATAAGCTCCTTAAAGAATGATCTATGGCAAAAAAACTCAGAACTAGTCGGGATTGACATGAATGAAGAATATCAATTAAATCTATTATCCCAATTATCATCAAATTTTAAGGAAGAATACGACAAATTACCAAAGCATAGAACCCTAAATCCTTTTCAGTATTTTTTAACAAATTCATCATTTAATCCAGCAGATGGGAAGTTTTATTATTCAATGATAAGATTTTTTAAACCATCTAAAATTATTGAGATTGGTGCGGGCTTTTCAACCCTCTTAGCTGCTCAAGCAATACGTAAAAATGAAGAAACATACAATAGTCAATGTGAATTAATTGCGATTGAACCTTATCCAAGAGATTTCCTAAAAATTGGCTTTCCTGGTTTAAAACGATTAATTCAAAAAAAAGTACAAGAAGTGCCTATATCATTCTTTAATAATCTTAACGAAAATGATTTTTTATTTATTGATTCTTCTCATATTTTAACAATTGGAAGCGATGTATATTATGAATTTCTAGAAATATTACCTCGTCTAAAAAAAGGTGTAATTATTCACTTTCATGACATTTTTTTACCCGCTGAGTATTCAAAAAAGGTAATACTAAAGGATCATCACTTCTTTAATGAACAGTACTTACTTCAAGCATTTTTAGCTTTTAATGATAGTTTTAAAATATTATGGGCAGGAAGTTATATGTACTTGAAACACAAAAAGACATTGGAAAGGGAATTAAGTTTATTAATGGGAGGTAGAAAGTACCCTAAAAGCTTTTGGATACAAAAAATAAAATGAATGGCATAATACTACACGTTATTTAAAACTTTTAAGATAAATTTCTATTGTTTCAACAACAATTCTTTTCCAATCGAATTTTTTTACTAATTCTAAATTATAATTACCCATTTGTAGTAGATTAGTTCTGAGAGTTATAGCTTTTTCTAATGATTGGAGTAAAGAATTAGATACGTCTGGATTGTAAATAAATGAACCCTTTTCATCTAAAATATCAATTATACATCCAAGTTTTGGTGCGATAATTGGCTTGCCGAATGACATAGCTAAAAGCACTTGCCCAGAAGTGAGTACATCAATATAAGGCGTTACTACTACATCAGAAGCATTCATATAAATTTGAATAGCATCGTCAGGTATTCTTTTTAAATTAAGAATAATCCTTTCATCATCCAGCGTATTTTCAATTAATATTTTGCTTATCTGAGGTTTGAAAACTTTCCCAACAATTAATAATTTAAGATTTTCATTTACATGAATTGATTTAAAGCTTTTTATAAGGTTTCCTACTCCTTTATAAGGCCTAATCCGACCAAAGAATAAGAAAATAAAATCGTCGTTATGTAAATTCAATTTTTTTCTTGCCACCTCTCTTGAAATAGAATTTTTATAGCTATTAATATAATTACCATGTGGAATTATGTGGATTTTTGCTGGATTAACCCCAAATTCTTTTTGAACTAATCTCTTAGCATTTTTACAATGACAAATAATATAATTTACTTTTTTAGAAAAAAAGTTTTTACCTAATTTCTCTATTTTTGGAAAGAAAGCCTTATGACTATAAAGATTATGAACAGTCCAAATTATTTTTGTTTTTAAAATATATTTAACTAAGTAGATATCGATAATAAAAATAAAATATTTTAGGATGAATTGTAACAAAGTTTTTGCATAGAATCCCGCCGAATATAGAAAATGTATATGAAGGATTCTAGTCTTGGAAAATAGTAAATTTCTAAATAAAAATAGATTCTTATATTCTTTTCTCGGAAAAATTACTTCTATTTCTTGACGTTTTAATTCATTTATTAGATTAATAAAATAATGATCTTTTGTATGTTTTTCAATTACCATAAAAACGCGGTTCAAACTCTCTTCACCAATTTCTTCAGATCAATGATTTATTTGTTATT
>JBHLNS010000015.1:0-21752 GCA_048941285.1 Promethearchaeota archaeon | reverse complement strand
GCCGCGGTAACCGCCTTGGAAGGCATTGATTTAACCGCGGGGAAGACTGCCACGGTTGTTGAGACAGGAACCGGTTTTAATTTAGAAGCTAGTTTTTACCCTGGTACAAACTGGGAATGGATGCAAGTAGAGTTAAAAGATCTCACTGAGAGTCAGATCAATGATTTATTTGTTATTTATTTAGAAAATTAGAATAATTCTTAGTTAGATTTATAATTTTAAAATAATCATATGTATATCTTAATTTAAACTTGATACATAAAAAACTGAAATTCGTATAATTTATGATAGAAAATCTTTATATTGGTTTATACTTTAAATTTTAATAATTATTAATAATTATTAATAATAATTAATTGAATTATTATAATACTTAAAATTATATTAAGCGAAAAGAATAATGTCTGAAAATGAAGAAGATAAGGTAGAATATACTACTGTTTCTATTCCCAAACCACTTGCACAGAAGATTAAGGAACGTATGAAGGGGACTGGTTTCTCTAGTGTTTCTAGTTATGTAACATATGTCTTAAGACAAGTTATATCATCCATCGAAGAAGATGAAAGGAAAAAGAGAGCATTCACTAAAGAAGAAGAAGAAAAAGTCAAACAACGTTTAAGAGATTTGGGATATATAGATTAAAGTTATAATTTTTATGTGAATAATAAAAAATAATAAATAACTAACAGGTTGAGATTAAAAATATGATACAGCCACATGGTGGAACTTTAATAAATAAAGAATTACCGAAATTTGAGAAAGAACGAATTTTGAACCAGTTAAACGATTTTGAAAAGATACATGTAAATCCTCAGACAATAAAAGTAATTAAAAACATAGCTTTCGGAGTATTTAGTCCTTTAGAAGGATTTATGAATGAAAACAATTATAGATACGTTCTCCAACATATGTATTTAGAAAATAACATAGCATGGCCTTTTCCAATAGTACTAGATGTTGATGAGAGTAAAGCAAATCTGATTAATATTGATGATAGAGTTTTATTAGTTGATCCTTCGGAAATCCCTATAGCATTAATGGATGTTGAAGATAAATATAATTATAATAAGAAGGAATTGGCTGAGAAGGTTTATGGAACACTGGATGAAAAACATCCCGGTGTAAAGAGTGTTTATAAAATGAAAGAAAAATTACTGGGTGGTGAGATTTTCTTAATTAATGAACCAAAACCTACTTTTCCTGAATTAGATTTAAAACCAATAGAAACTAGAGTCTTATTCAAAGAAAAGAAATGGGATAGAGTAGTAGCATTTCAAACAAGAAATCCTCCCCATTTAGGCCATGAGTATGTTCAAAAAGCAGGTCTGACATATGTTGATGGACTTTTTATAAATCCTGTAATAGGAAAGAAAAAAATCGGGGATTTTCTAGATGAGGTAATAATAAAATCCTACCAAGTGTTGATAGAAGAATATTATCCTAAAGATAGGGTTGTTCTAAGCACATTCGAAACAGAAATGAGATATGCTGGACCTAAAGAGGCTATTTTTCATGCTATAGCAAGAAAAAATTTCGGTTGTGATCATATAATAATAGGACGGGACCATGCTGGTGTTGGTGATTATTATGGCCCTTATGATGCTCATAAAATCTTTGACCTTTTCCCTGATCTAGGTATTGAACCAATCTTATTTAGGTCGTTTTCAAAATGCAGTAAATGTGATTCAATAGTAAATGATAAGATTTGTCCTCACCCACCAGAAATGCAAAACTTTTTTGCAGGGAGGGAAATACGAGATGCTTTACAATCAGGTAAACCTCCAGATCCAGAAGTAATGCGTCCCGAAGTAGCTAAAGTTATTCTACAATATAAAAATCCGTTTGTTTCTTAATTTTTTTTAATCAATTTTATAAAAAAGAATATTTTATGCATTCAATGATGAATAAAAATAAAAAAAGATTAGTTGTCATAGGATTAGATTGTGCTACACCTAAAACTCTATTAGAAGACTTCCTAGATGATTGTCCTAATATAAAGAAAATGGTGGAGTATGGTGTCTATGGCAAATTAAAAACATGCGATCCCCCAATTACAATTCCTGCTTGGATGGTGATGTCAACAGGAAAAAAAGCAGGAACGCTAGGATTATATGGATTTAGACATAGAAAAGAGAATTCATACGATGATTATTGGATCGCAACATCTTATAAAATTAAAGAACCTAAAATTTGGGATATAATTGCAGAAAAGGGTTTAAAATCTTGTATTTTAGGGTTACCACCAACATATCCAGTTCAGCCAATAAATGGTTGCTTAGTATCTGGTTTTATTACACCAGATACAACAGTAGAATATACTTATCCTCCAGAATTAAAAGAAGAAATTAAACAACATGTTGGAAATTACATCTTGGATGCTAATTTTAGAGTAGAAGATAAAACTATCTTATTAAAAGAAATTTATGACATGACCAAGATTCATTTTAAAACTGTAAAATATTTAATCCAAAATAAGGAATGGGATTATTTTAAATTTGTAATTATTGGATTAGACAGATTCCATCATTCATTTTGGAAATATTATGATAAAAATCATATTAAATTTATCCAAGGGAATAAATTTGAAGAAGAAATGAAGAAATACTATCAATATCTGGATCAAGAAATTGGAGAAATCTTGGAATTACTTGATGAAAATACTATTACCATGGTAGTTTCAGATCATGGTGCTAAAGCAATGAAAGGTTTAATATGTGTAAATATGGCTCTTGAAGAATTGGGACTATTAAAATTTAAAACTAAACCAAAACCCCGAACAAGGTTAGCAGAAGCGGATATTGATTGGGATAATACTTATGCTTGGGGGTGGGGGGGTTATTACGCAAGAATATTCCTTAATGTTAAAGGAAGAGAGCCCCATGGAATTATTAAGAAAAAAGATTATGAGAAAGTAAGAGAAGTTGTTATTAAAAAGTTAAAATCCATAAAGGATAATAATGGTAATCCAATGAATACAATCATCTATAAACCAGAAGAATTGTTTCAGGTTTTAAATGGAGACCCACCAGATCTAATGGTATACTTTGACGATTTAAATTGGAGATCCGCAGGAACTGTTGGATATGATTCTATGTATTTAGATGAAAATGATACAGGTCCTGATGATGCAGTTCATGATTGGTTTGGTGTTTACATTATTTATGACCCAATAAATAAGAGAGGCAAAAATTTAGGAATCAAGAATATACTTGATATTGCTCCAACTTCTTTAAAAATTTTAGATGTTGAAGTTCCTAAGGATATGGAAGGTAATATAATAAATTTTTAAAAAATAAGCTAAATGAAAAGAAATGGAACATAAAGGCTTTACATTATGGTTTACAGGTCTTCCTTGTTCAGGCAAGAGTGTTCTAGCAGATGCTGTTGCTGAAGATCTGAAAAAAAGAGGAATGAAAGTCGAAAGACTTGACGGAGACATAGTTAGAAAAGGATTAACCAGAGATTTAGGCTTTTCTGAGGAAGATAGAAATATGAACATTGAAAGAGTTACCTTTGTTGCTAAGTTACTGACTAGAAATGGAGTTGCTGTGTTAGCATCCTTCGTATCACCATATAATAAGATAAGAGCCTATTCTCGAAAAGAGATTGGTAATTATATACTTGTCTATGTTAAATGTTCTCTTGAGGAATGTGAAAGGAGAGATATTAAAGGAATGTATGCTAAAGCAAGAGCTGGTGAAATAAAGGATTTTACTGGAATTGATCATCCTTTCGAGGATCCTGATACAGCAGATATAATCGTTGAAACAGATAAAGAAACGGTTGAACAAAGCAAAGAAATTATATTAAAAGCTCTAGATTCAATGGGATATCTGCCTAATAAACATAAATAAAGAATAAATTATACATTTATGAAAAGAAATAACAATTATTTAATAATTTTTTTTATTTGTTTTACTAATTCTTGTGTATTCATTTTATAAGCATTTAAGATCGTTTCTCTTTTACCCGATTGAATAAAATTATTATTTATCCCGATAAATCTTATTATTTTTGCCATTCTTTTTGAAATGATTCTAGCAATTATACTACCAAAACCACAATATATATTATGTTCTTCTAAGATAACAATACCTTTTACCTCTTTAATCTCATTTAATAGAGATTTTTCATCTATAGGTTTGATCGTTGGAAGATTAATTACTTTGATTGATAAATTTAGTTCCTTTTCAATACTTAGGGAGGAATCAAAAGCTAAAAAACTACCATAACCTGTTCCAATAAGGCAAATATCTTTTCCTTCTTTTAATATGTCAGCTTTTCCAATATTAAATTTATAATTTTCATTATGTATTTTAGGAAATGAATTTCTAGGTAATCTGATATAAAAAGGTCCGTCTGTTTTAAAAGTATATTCTAATATTCTAATAAGTTCAATATTATCGGATGGGACTAGTACGCTTAAATTCGGGAGAGATGTCATCAAACTTAAATCTTCTAATGCATTATGAGTACTCCCGTCTTTACCTACAATTCCTGCATGTGTAGTTATTATTTTCACATCTAATTTATCATGACAAGCAAATCTTATGAATTCCCACGCTCTGCCCGTTGTAAATATAGAGAATCCGCTTACAACAGGAGTTTTACCGGAAATCGCTAATCCTAGGGCTGTTCCTATCATATTCTGTTCAGCAATTCCCATATTAAAGAATCGTTCAGGAAATTTTTTAGCAAATTTATTCGTCCTTGTTGAAGCAGAGAGATCTGCATCCAAAACAACAACACTTTTGTTTCTTTCACCTTCTTCAACTAAAAAATTCCCAAAAGTATCCCTAAGTGGTGGATCTGGAACCATTTAATACCCTCTTAATACTTCTTCTTTAATCTTATCTAGCTCTTTAAGCGCAATTTCATATTCTTTTTCATTAGGTGCCCTTCCATGAAATTCTCGAGTATGCTGCATAAACGATACTTCAGATCCCTTAATTAAGTAAGATATGATCACTTTTGGCTTTCCAATTATGTTTTTGGCACGTTCAAATGCTTGTAATACATTCTTAGGATTTAATCCATCCACTTCTATAACTTCCCAACCAAATGCTTTCCACTTTTCTGCTAATGGTTCTAAGGCCATTATTTCTTCTGTTGATCCATCTATTTGTAATCCATTACGATCTACTATTGCTATTAAATTATCTAATTTAAAATGATTCGCAGACATTGCAGCTTCCCATATTGCTCCTTCATTTAACTCTCCATCTCCTAATAAAACGTAAATTTTTTTATCAGAATTATCAATTTTGGCAGACAAAGCACATCCAACCCCTATAGATAAACCCATTCCTAAAGATCCCGTAGATATTTCAATTCCAAATTCCGGATTTTTAACAGGATGTCCTTGTATTTTGGAATTAAACTCTCTTAATGTAAATAGTTCCTCTCTCTTTATAAAATTAAATTTTGATAAAACTGCATATAAGGCAGGTGCTGCATGGCCCTTACTTAATATAAATATATCTCTTTCTTTCCAAGTAGGATTATGATAATTTATCCTCATAATCTTGCTGTAAAGGAGATAAATAATATTAACACATGATAGTGAACCACCTGGATGGCCCGACTGAGCCTTATATATCATTTTTAATATATCTTTTTTGATATCTATAATATCAACTAAGACTTTTTGTTCATCTGCTTTAGAAATTTCCATTCTATCACATAAAATAGTAATTATAATTTAATCGATTGATTTAAAATGTAATTACGGAGTTTTTCTTGATTATAGAATTCCACAGGAGGTAGAGTTGCGGTAAGTGCAGCGGCAAAAAGTGCAAGTTTTACTCCATTTAATACTGAAATCTTAGCAGCATAAGATAATCCTAATATTGCCATAACTACGCTCCCAACTGCTACATAACTTCTTACTGGCTGCTGTAAAATTGGCTGAAATTTATCTATTTTATCATTATCTTTTGAAAATAAAAAGGATTCCAGTTCTAAGTAATTTAATAATACATTTTTGGACTTAGATGCATTTAAAATTCTTTTTCCAGCAATTATAACGCTTGTTTCATTGCAGCAATCAATTGAAAAAGCATCTAAAGCTTTCTGTAGATTCATTTTAATTAATTCTATATTTTCATAAAGATAATAGTTTGATATTGTGGGGCGTGCAATTATGGGTATTTTTTTATATTTCTCTTTTAAAAAATTTAATAGTTTACGAATAAATTGGTCGTTAAAAATACCACCTAATCCATAATCTAGAATTAAAATGGCTTCAATATCTTGGGGACTAGTACCTATTAAATTTTTGAATTTTTCTCTAATTGATTGAGAGATATCACTATTATAATCTGTTTCTAATCTTAATAAATGCTGATTCATTGCTTTTATTCGCGTTATTTGAGGAGTTTTAATTTTCTCATCTATGAAAATACCAGATGAGCCTATTTTTAGCTCATTTATTTTTCTTAAGAAAAATTCTCCTTCAAAATCATTTCCAATAATAGTACAAATTTCGGGAATTCCACCCAAGGACTGTATAAATTGAAGTACTAAACCAATTGCACCAATATAAATATTGCTGTTTTCTATTTTTACATTTGGGACAGGAGCATCTGGAGATATTCGATCGGTGTAACCAAAAATATACTTATCTATTAAAGCATCCCCAATAACTAATACTTTTTTATTATGCCATTTTGAAATTTCATCAATAAGAGCCATATTATTCAATTATTTGCTTAATTCTCTTTGTAATTTTTCCCAATCTTTTAGAAATGCTTCCAAGCCTTGATCGGTGTTTGGATGTCTAAACATTTTTTCAAGTACAGCAAAAGGGATTGTAGCAATATGTGCTCCTATTTTAGCAGCTTCAATAACATGCCGAGTATTCCTTATAGACGCTACTATTAATTCAGATTTAAAATCGTATGCATTTAGGATGTCCATAGATTCCCAAAGAAAATCAATTTCATTCTGGCCATTATCCATTAATCTTCCTATGAAAGGACTTATAAATGAGGCTCCAGCTTTAGCGGCAATTAAGACTTGATTCTGTGAAAATACAAGCGTTACATTCGTTTTAATTCCTTCTGGTTCAAGAATTTTTACAGCTTTAATACCATCTTTCGTAAATGGAATCTTGATTACTAAATTTGGTGCAATCTTGGCTAATTCACGAGCTTCCTTAATCATCTCTTCTGTGGTTAATCCTATGACTTCCCCACTCACAGGTCCGTCAACGATTTCACAGATTTTTTTCAATTGTTCTATAGGATCGACCCCTTCTTTTGATAAAAGTGTCGGGTTAGTGGTGACCCCATCAATTATTCCAAGTTCCTGCATTTCTTTGATTTGTTCTAAATTTGCAGTATCAATAAAAAATTTCATATTTCTTCACGATCAATTTTGATGATTATAATAATTATTTGTTTTATATATTTATGGCAAATTCTTTTAAGTTTTTAAATATCATGTCCGGTATAACAGCTCCAATATTTTTTTGTTCCTCTTTACCATAACCTGTTAAGACTAAAACAGTTTTACAATTTGCTGCTTTACCTGTTTGAATATCATTCAATGTATCTCCAACAAAATATGAATTAGCTAAATCAATATCATATTTTATTTCAGCTTTTAATATCATTCCGGGATGTGGCTTCCTACAATTACATGGTCCGGTAAAGTCAGGATGGTGTGGACAATAATATATCTCATCCAATTCAATTTCATCTTGCTTTAACCTTGCAATCATTTTATCATGAATTTTTATAAGGGTTTCTTCTGTAAAAATGCCCCTTGCTATCCCAGCTTGATTAGTAATAATTATAAGTAAGAATCCTTTTTGTTTAAGGATCTTTAAAGCTTCAATTGATCCTTCAATGAACTCAAAATCATCTGGATTTGATAGATGATTGACTTCTCTGTTAATTACTCCGTCTCGATCTAGAAAGATTGCTTTTTTTTTTTCACTCATTTTCATCAGAAAATTTAAGCAATTTAATAATTTTATTAGGATCCTCGGCTTTTAAAATAGCACTTGAGCTTGTTAAAATATCTGTATTTTTTAATAGTTTTGCATTTGATATATTAACTCCACCATCAATATCAATTAAAAAATCATATTTCTTTTTATATTGAGCTAAAGCATTTACCTTTTCTATAGAATCGATTAAAAAATTCTGCCCTGACCAACCTGGTTCAACACTCATTACTAATACAAGATCAATATTCTTAAGATGGGATATAATTTCATTAATATTTGTGTCTGGATTTATAGCAATACCAACTTTTTTATGAAAATCTCTTACTCTTTTTATGATTATATCCTTCTTGCCTTCAATTTCAAAATGAAATAAAAATATATCAATAAAGTTAATAATCTCGTCAATATAATCGAAAGGATTTACAACCATTAAATGGGCAATCACAGGGGTATTATAAGTTTCTTTTATTTTCTTAAAAACACCTAGATTTTTATTTTTATTATTAACAAATGTACCATCCATTAAATCTACATGAATGTAATCGAAACCTTCCAATTCCTTTAAAATTTCCACTGTAAAGTCTTCTTTTGCATGAATTGAAACTGCGACTTTTTTCATAAATATATAATTACCCAAAAAGTTCTTTCTCAACTAAATAACAAATAATATGTCCTACTGTTATATGTCCTTCTTGAATTCGTGGAGTATCTGCTGAGGGTATTTTTAAACAAAGATCAACTATTTTTTCTATTCTATTTTGCTTTTGTCCAGTAAAACCTATAGTTACCCCTCCTTTCTCTTTTGCTTTTATTAAACCTTTTATAACATTTGGTGAATTGCCAGAAGTGCTAATTCCAATAGCAATATCTCCTTTCTCTACAAATGCAGACACTTGTCTTTCAAATACTAGATCATAACCGTAATCATTAGCAGTTGCTGTAAGCACAGAAGTATTAGTGTGAAACGCTAATGAAGGGAGTGAATCTCTATCCTTATAAAACTTTCCCACAAATTCTGCAGCAATATGTTGTGCATCAGCCGCACTTCCACCATTGCCAAAGAGTACAACTTTTTTCTTCTTTTTGTATGCCTTTACTATTTCTTTGGAAATTTCTGCTATAATAGGAGCTATATTTTTTATACCTTCTTTAACTTTAATACTCTCATTTAAAATTGAAATGATTTCATTTTCCATATTGTCATCTCTTTTAATATGTTAATTTTATTCTATATCAATTTCCATACTTCAAGTCCCTTTGGATTAAAATGAAAATTAACAATTACACCACCTATTTTTTCCAATTCTTGAATTACAATATGTTTCTTATAAGGATCTGAAAAAAGTAATAGGTGTCCTCCTCCTCCTGCACCTAATAATTTTCCTCCAAGAACTCCAAACTTTCTGGAAGTTAGATAAAAATTTTCAATATTTCTGTTGGATATTTTGCTGCTTAAACTCTTTTTGGCAATCCATCCCTTATGTAATAGATAACCAAATTCATTTAATTGATTTAAATTATTAGATTCTACAATATTCTTTATAGAATGAGCAACATCTTTTAAATCTTGCATGGCTTCAAGATAATTTTTTTTCTCAATATGGTAACCTTTTAATACTTCATCTTGAATATTAGAGGAGAAATGAGACCCTCCTACATAACATAAAATTAAACGAAATTGGAGCTCATTTATCATTTCTTGGCTGGTAACTATAGGAAAAACATTTACTTTTTCCGAAAATTCAATAAAATTAAAACCTCCATAAGCCGCAGCAAATTGATCTTGATACCCTCCTTTCTGTTTTAACTCATTACGTTCAATCTCATAGGCTTTTTGAGCGACTTCATATTTAGAATAACCAAATTTATAATATATGTTAAAAGCGCCTATTAACGCTACGGATAAGGAAGAAGAACCCCCCATTCCTGAACCTGCTGGAAGTTCTGAATTAAATGTAATATCAAATCCGTCTTTTATTTCCAAAACATTAAAAATCCCTTTAAATAATTCAAATTCTGTGGAATAATCAGTATCTCCAATTTCAAAAAGAAATTCTTCATTAAGATTACTTGAAAATATATTTACATTTTTATCTGTTCTTGGTTTCAGAGAGATATAAATATGACGGTCTATAGTGGTACTTATTACACATCCTCCATGTTCAATACAATATGGAGCCATATCTGTTCCTCCGCCACCAAAACTAACTCTAAAAGGTGCTTTTGAACGAACTATCATATATTTTTATATTAGTAGTAAAATATTGTTATATCAAATTCTTTCATGTTAAATCGTTAAAAAATTTGATTATTATTTAGTTAAATTCAGCAAATATTCTGTAAAATATTTCAAATTTATCATATTCTTTAATTTTAATAAAAACTTATGAACAATTAAACCCTCTAAAAAAACACATATAATAAATTTATGCCAAAAAAAGTACTAATTACGGGCGGAGCAGGTTTTATTGGATCTCATTTAGTTGACAAGTTAATAGAGCAAAAGAATATTGAAGTTTCTATTCTTGATAATTTAGAAGAACAAGTCCATGGAAAATCTGGTAAACCTCCTTCCTACTTAAATAAAGATTCTGAATTCATTTTGGGGTCTGTAACGGATTATAAAAAATTAGAAGATTTAGTAAAAAACCATGAGATTATTTTTCATTTGGCGGCAAGTGTTGGAGTTGGACAATCAATGTACCAAATAGAAAAATACCTTAATAATAATATAATTGGATTAGCAAACTTATTCGATATTTTAGTAAATACTGAACATAATGTTGAAAAAGTTATTATTGCATCATCTAATACTGTATATGGAGAAGCTAAATCTTATTGTAATAATTGTGGAATAATTTTCCCAAAATTAAGATCTTTAGATCAATTGAAGAATAAAGATTGGGAGCTTAATTGTCCTGAGTGTAGATCTAAAGTCAAACCTTTATTAACTGATGAGAATTCACCATTGAATCCTAGTTCAGTATATGCCTTATCTAAAGAAGCGCAAGAAAAACTGAGCCTTATGATAGGTAAAACGTATGGAATTAATACAACAATTTTAAGATTTTTCTTAGTTTATGGGACAAGACAAGCTCTTTCAAACCCCTATACGGGAGTTTGTTCAATATTTAGTACAAGAGCGCTTCATGGAAAACCTCCAATAGTTTATGAGGATGGAAATCAAACACGCGATTTTGTAAATGTAAAAGATGTATGTCAAGCTTTAATTCTTGCTATGGAAAAAACTGCCGCAAATGGTGAGGTTTTTAATGTTGGTACAGGCACTCCAATTACAATAAAAGAAGTTGCTGAAATAATTTCCAAAAAGCTAAATCCCAAATTAAAGCCGATCTATAATCATCAATTTAGAGTTGGTGATATTAGGCATTGTGTTGCAGACATTTCTAAAATAAAAAGTAAGTTAGGTTATTTACCAACGGTTGTTTTTACAGAAGGAATAAATGAATTAATAGAATGGATCAAAATTAAACACGAAGGCATCCAAGAATTATCCGATAAGGCAATATTAGAATTAAAAGAAAAAGGTCTATTAAAATAAAAATTTAAATTGAACATATTAGTGATTCAAAATGAAAGAGATACTCATTACTGGGGCAAATGGCTTTTTAGGGTCACATCTAACTGATTTATGTATCGAAAAAAATTATATGGTATATGCTATAGAAAGACCAAATCAAATTTATAGAAATTTATCTCACTATACAAATGAAAAATTAAAATTCGCTGAAAAAGACAAGAAAGCAATTTTCAATCAAAAAATTGAAATCCCGACTAATAATAAACAATTGCGTATATTTGAATGTGACATTAAAAATGCTCAACTATTAGAAAAAATTATTACAAAAATTAAACCTAAATTTCTATTTCATTTTGCAGCACAACCATTAGTTATACCTTCATGGGAAAATCCTGTGGATACTATAGAAACTAATGTAGTAGGGACAATTAACGTATTCGAAGCGATCAAAAAACAAAATATTAAAACTAAAGTTATAGTTGCTTGTACTAGTGCAGAATATGGAACAACAACATTGCTAAACAGACCATTAAAAGAATCTGATCCATTACTAGCCATACATCCTTATGGAATTAGTAAAGTTGCAGCTGAATTACTTGCTCGTCAATATTTTGTTAATTTTGGAATTAAGGTTATCAATCTTAGATTTTTTAATCAAACAGGCCCTAGAAGAAGGGGAGATGCAACTTCAGATTTTATTAGAAAAGTGGCGCAAGTCGAATTAGGTTTGTCAGAACCCATAATAGAGGTGGGAAATCTTGAGCCTTATCGAGATTATACGGGGATAAAAGACTCAATTAAAGCAATTTGGTTAGCAACAACAATGGGAACTCCTGGAGAAACTTATAATATTTGCTCAAGTAAAAAGCTTCAAATTCGCCAAATTTTAAATATCGCTTTAAGTTTTTCTTTAAAAAAAATAGAAGTAAAGGAAAATGTTAGCAATAAGTTGAGAAGGACCGATGAGGATGTTATTCTAGGTGATAATTCAAAGATAAAAAATGAACTAGGATGGGAAATTTCTACTCCCATAGAGGAAACTCTGAGGGACATGTTTATTTATTGGTTAGATTATTATAAAAAATACGGATTTTCAGAAATTTAAATTTTAGAATTATATTCTATTAAAAATAAATTTAATTTTTTTAATAGTATCTTTAGTTATTTTAGATTCACAATGTGGACATTTTATTTCAAGGTTTTTCCTTAATTTAGAAATTATATTATCTTTTAAAGCAGCAGAACAATCTCTATTTGGACATATATTCAAATAACCAAAAATTTTACTTTTTTCTTCAGAAAGGTCATCTGAGAGGATATCAAGGTTTTTAACATTTATTTTTTCTATAATTGTGCTTTGATTTTTATCAAGAAGATCTTTTAAGTATTCTGTTTTAGTTCCTATCTTTAATGTTATTTTGTCTTCAATCTTATATCCATGGCTTTTTCGGATAAATTGTATATTTCTTATTAAATCATTTATTATTCGCTCAGATAAAAGATCATCATCAATAGATATATCTAAGTAAACGTTACAGAATCTAGATTCAGCCTTAATTAAGTTTTTTGACGGTTTAACTGATTTTACTATCACTAGTTCTCTAACGTTTCCAACTTTCTTAATGATTTCAGGAAATTCTATTTTTGGCATGTCCTCTTTTGTTTCTATAATTATTTTTTTATTTGGCCACCTTAATCTTATTCTATTTTCATCTTTTATCGCTCGAATAATTTCTATTAATTCTCTTGTAAAATGCATTTGTTCCTCTAATTCTAATTGAATCATCTTCTCATCATATTTAGGCCAATCTTGTAAGTGAATAGTATCTGTTTCTTCAAAACCAATTGATTTTACGTGAGATTTATACATCTTTAGAAAAATTTCTTCGCTTAACATCGGGTTAATTGGTGCTAACAACAATAAAACCTTATATAACACATGATAGAGAACTGCCATAATTGATAATTTATTAGGATCTTCTGAATATATATCGAGTTTTTCCCGATTCAGCATTATGTACCATCTGCTTATATCATTTACAATTAAATCTCTTAACTCGCCAGTAATCCAAGGAAGTTGATATTCATCTGATAATTTTGTTATCTTCTTAATAGTAGAATTTAGTCTTGAAATTATCCATTTATCTAATTTACTGATCTTATCAAAATCTAATTTGACCTGTTTAGGATCAAATTCAGCTAAATTAAACTTTTCATTTGCATAAACATAAACATTCCATATTGTATTAATAATTTTGTAAGTATCAGTATATTCTTTAAGATTAAAATTAAAATCTCGTCCAGGTTGAGTCACCCCTATGCAATAAAATCGAAATGTTTCAGCTCCTTTAATATTAGAAAAAGATTTCTTTTTCTGTAATTCTGGAATTGTGCCCTCTATTATATCTTCAGGATTTATGACTGTACCTTTTGATTTACTCATTTTGGCTTTTTCCATTAAGACCCAACCATGCATATAGCATGCATCATAATTCTTACGACCTGAAGATACCATAGCACTATTTAATAAACTATTAAACCATCCTCTGATTTGATCTTTTCCTTCAATTATGAAATCTGCTGGTATCCAAGTATCATAATGACTTTCTCCATCATAAATTTCTTGAGCGGCCCACATAACAGATCCAGAATCTAACCATACATCTAAAATATCAGGAATTCTTCTCATAGTTCCCTTATTACATTTTTTGCATTTCCAAGTTACCTGATCAATCCAAGGTCTATGTAAATCTTCAGGACATTCTCCCGCGATATCTTTTAATTCTTTTCCCGATCCAATTACTATAATATTTTCACATTCTTCATTATCACATGTCCAAACACTTAAAGGAATACCCCAAAAACGTTGTCTTGAGATACACCAATCTTTCAAAGTCGTTAGCCAACTTTTAAACCATCTACTTCCTGCCCAATCAGGTATCCAGTATATTTCTTCATTTTTTTCAAGTAATTTTGGGATTAAGCTTTCTGTTTTAAAGAACCATTGATTAGTAGCCCTATAAACCAGTTTTGAATCACATCTCCAGCAATGTGCGTATTCGTGTTCGATTTCATTAGTAAAAATGAGCATTCCATTTTTCTTTAATATATCTAATATTATTTTATTGGCATCAAAAACATTCATTCCCTCGAATTTACCTGCTTCTTTTTTATATATTCCTCTAATATTAACTGGATTGAATATGGGGATACCATTCGCTACACCGACTTCGAAATCTTCGGGTCCATGTCCAGGTGCAGTATGTACTAAACCAACGCCTTCTGATGCTGAAACATATTCTTCAGAAAGGATTATTGAATGAATTTTTTCACTTTTTTTTGCAAATTCTTTTTGGTAGGGAACCTCATTTAATAATGGATGTATATATTTTTTTCCTTCTAATTCTTCCCCAAGATAATCTTCTATGATTTTGTATTTATAACCTAATTCCCCTGAGATTAAATGAGTTATTGAATTTTTTGATAATATCCAATATTCATTTAGATCTTCTATATATACCTTAGCATACTCTGCAATTGGATTTACCATTATCGCAGAATTAGCTACTAATGTCCAAGGTGTTGTAGTCCAAATAATAAAATATGTATCTTCCATATCTTCAGATTTTATTTTTAAGAATAAACTTGTATCCTTAATGTTTTTATACTCGTGCTCATGTTTTGCTAAAGCTGTTGCACAGCGAGGACAACAGTTCAGAGGCCGATAAAATTTATAGAGTAGATTGTTTTCCCAAGCCTTTTTTAAAGTCCACCAGATTCCCTCAATATAGCTATTTCTGAATGTTATATACGGATTGTCCCAATCCCAGAAGTAACAGCCTAATCTTTTAAATTGATCGTTCATTATTGCTAAATTTTTTAAAGCAAACTCCTTACAATTCATAATAAATTTATCCATTCCATATTCTTGAATCTCTTGTTTGTTCTTAATACCTAGTTCCTTTTCCATTTGAACTTCGATTGGTAATCCATGAGTATCATAACCCGGGGTATCTGTCACTTTAAATCCCCTCATCCGTTTATACTTAATTAAATAATCTTTTAAAATCTTATTCCATGCTGTTCCTAAATGAATGGATCCCGTTGTATAAGGAGGGCCATCAATAAACCGCCAAATTTGCTTTCCTTCTTCTTTTTTCCTAATTAATGAATATATATCTTTATGCTTCCAAAAATCTAGTATCCTTTCTTCTAGATCAGTTAAATTCAGATTTTTATCCAATTCTTCCACGAAAACCATCTAATGAAAATGTGAATGTATATAATAAGAAATTCAAATTAAAAAATTTATTTAATTCATCTAAAGACTTGTATATGGAGACTTTCAATTTTAGATTAACAAAAAAACATTCAATAGATTGTCCTATCTTTGAATCGGGTATTATTGTAAGTTAGAATTCCCATAGAGAAGATACTTTTATGCTAATTTATATTATTTAATAGTTGAATCATAATCTATTAAATTTAAATTTAATTCCAACTTATATCGTGATCGTCCAAATTTCGAATGTTAATAATAATTTAAGTATAAGTAGGAATCCAATTTACCTTAAACAAAAACCACATTTTCCAAATGATTTAATGGTCTGTTCCCAACAGTGATTATGATAAGCTCGACTACAATGGGGACATTCTGTATGGCAATTATCTTCTCCAGCAATTTTTTTTGTACAACTTGGGCATTCAATTTTATGGCATATAACACATGAGACTACTGATACTTCAAAGATTTTTTTAGAAATTAAGTTAAATAAATCAACGAGATAACTAAATGGTGTCCATTCTTCAAAGAAATCTTTAAAAGATGCGTGTAAATCATTCTTTATTTTTTCATGAGCTTCAAGTTCAAATTCATTTATTACTTTCACGTCAGGCATTTTCATAGGATATTCATTTGGTAAATTAATCTGAAAATTAAAAGTGAGATCTTCTGTTTTCATCTTACCTCTCATTTCAATCTGTAAAGTTGCTGTCAATGAGTCAAATTTTATATTCTTGTAATGATCTTTCAATAAATCAATCTCAAAATTAATTCTTGAATTCTTATCAACTAACCAAGAGATTTCTCTCACAATTTCAACTGGTTCTGTTTCATTCTTTATCCAATTCTTATAAATATTTAATTCTTCAACAGGTTTTTTAACGATTTCTTGCAATTCCGAATCTAATCCAATTTTTGGAGGATTAGGATAAGGTTCTAGATCAATATCTAAAAAATATTCCTTAAATCCATATGTTAGTAAGATAATTTTTAATTTTGTTAAGCTATTAGGCACATCTTTACATTGATATTCTCCAGATATTTTTTTTGATTGGGTCTCAATTTCCTTTATGAATAATAGTTTCTTTTCTAATTTGTGCAAGATATCTATTATATGTGAAGGTTTTTTTGCATCCCAATTTCTTAATAAATCTATGGTTTTATAAGGATCTCCAATTATGTTCTTTATCTCATCTGGAAAAATAATAATTGGCTTTTCTGGATAATTCATGAGATCAATAGTAATTATAAAAGTTTTTGTGAGAGTTATAGTAATATAAACATTAATAACTGCACCCCCAGTGTCAGATTGATCATAGGCATATTCTTGTTGAATTAAACTCAATTCAGTATTGATTAAAACCCCTAATTGTTCATTCTCTTCAATTATTTCTTGCTCAGTATATATTTTGGAATGATCAATTGAATCAAGATCTTTGGAGGGATAAATTGATGAATTTTCAGTAAAAAATAAATCATTAGTAGATTCAGAAGGAGCTAAAGATTTATCGTATTGAAAATCAGGAGGATAAGCATTTAGATCGGGAGTAATATATTCTTCTTTTTCAAGAGATACCTCCTCCACAGATTCTTTCTCCCTTTCAAATGATATTTCTTCTGGTATTTTTTCTGTACTTTCGAGAGCATTTTGAATTTTAGAGTGAAGTTCATCAACAATATCAACTACAGTAGAGTTTGGTGTCCAATTGGTCAGATTACTTAACTGAAAATTACCTAATAAATTATTTATCTCATCATGATAAATCATGTGTGGGGGAGAATTTGGAAATTTATCTTTGAATTTAATTTCGAGTTCGTATTTTTTTCCGGCAGTTTCATAAAGATAACCATATAAATGTGTTATATCACCAGAAACCATCCAAAATGAATATTTTTTTGCTATTTTTTGAGCTTCCTGTAATATTCTTTGTCGATCCATAAAAATCACATTGAGTTTAATAATTTTAATTCATAATAAAAAAGATAGACTCTTTTCTTAAATGTATTTGTACATATTCAAATTTAATAAAAAGAAATGGAAATTATTTTCTTTTTTTCATTTAAATATCTATATTTTGAATGAAAAAGAAAAAAAGGTGTAAATTTTTAGCTTCAATTAATTCTTAAAAATTGAATTTCTGAGTAATTTAATGAAATCTTTAATTTCCATTAAAGTAACTCCTCTTAATAACAAGATCATAATAAGGAATATTCCAAAATAGATTCCTGAAAAAGTAAGTAAAATTAATATATTATTTAGGTTAAATTGAAAAATTAAATTAATTACATACAGTAATATCATAACCGAAAACGCTGAAATTATATATTTAAATATAGTAGGTAACAAATTTGAGTCAAATTCTATTTTATTTTTCCTTTTTACCAGAAAAATAGAATATATTGTATAGATCGAATGTGGAATCATAATAGATAGTATTGCACCTAATGTATAAAGAATTGGGATTAAGATAAAGCTCATTGTGAGTGTGAAAAAAGAGGTGACCGCATAAAGTTTATATACAAGCTTTGGTTCATTAGACGCCCATAAGAAATGGCCCCCAGCTACATCAATTATATTTATATTCAAAAAAAATATATACAACTTAAGATAATTCGAGACAGGATAATAACTAGGGTCAAACATCAATGCGATCAATGGATCTGAGAAAATTAGAAAATAAAATGATATTGGTATAGTTAATAATAAGCCATACCTAAAAATCAAATTATAAATTGTTTGAATTTTGCCTCGTTCTTCTTCAACTTTCTGTATATAATGGGATACATAAGGTAGTATAAATCTTGAAAAAATTATTGCTGGGATCGAGAAACTAACAATCATCCATTGAACAATAGTATAGTGAGCAATTTCAGCAGGAATAACAAAAGCAGCTAAAATAAATTGATTTGAGTATGTTATTACATTTTGAAAAAAGACGTATAAAAAAATAAAAATTGAAAATTTTAACAGTGTTCTCGATAGCTCTCGGTTAAAACTAAAAAAGGAAGATAGATACCGATACTTTATTTGAGAAAATCCTAAAATTACAATTAATTGAATTAACAGAGCAATGGAAAATAAAGCGATAATTTGAGGTAATGACATATCGATGATAAAGATTAGACTCACAATAACTACTTTTATCACTTTAGAGAAGATAAATGAAATAGCGAAAAGTTTAAACTTCCATAAACCCTGAAAAATACTTTCGAAATAATTGACAATATTGTTTGAAATTAAAATTAAGGAAGTAAACTTAAGTACAATACCTAAACCAGGCAATTGATAGAATATTTCGAAGAAATCTGCAGAAAAAAAGAGTATTAATGAAAATATTAATGTGAATAGGATAATCCATTTTAATCCTTCTGAGAATAATCTAACAAGCTTATGATGATCTTTATCTTTTTCAGCCGATAATTGTTGAATTATTGTTGTGCTTAATCCTATATTTGAAAAAATTGTAAAAAAAGTTAAAAATGTTAAAGAAAACTGATAAACTGCATATTCTCCAGGAGGAAAATTATGTGTTAATATTAAAACAATTAATAAATTTGAAACAAATGCTATGATCAAAGAGATTGAAATTATAAAAAAACTCTTGAATGCCTCTTGTTTGTTCCTCATTTTAAATTCTAGGTTGTTAGGTTTTCTTTCTAAATCCAATTAATTTAGTTGATATTAATTTTCAAATTAAAAAAAATGTAACTATTATAATATTTGATTTAAAATAACTATTTTCAATATTGTTGTATTTATTTTAGATCAACAATATTTTTTCTATCTTTATTTTAAGAAATAATTTTATCAAAAAGGAATGATTTAAAATATAAGATTAACACCTTAATCGCTAAATAACAAATTAATGAATAAAATTGTCAATAAATCATATTCAAGGACTACCAAATTTTTTATGTATTGGAGCCGAAAGAAGTGGTACTACTTGGTTATATGAATTGTTAAAAAATCATCCAGAAATTTATTTATATCCACATTTAAAAGAAATTAATTTCTTTAGCGAAAATTATCATAAAGGATTGAATTGGTATAAACAATTTTTTGTTGGTTCAAGAAAATCGTCATATAGAGCAATAGGAGACATTTCTCCTCAATACTTTCATGAAAAAGACGCTCCACTTCGTATTGCACATGTTCTCCCTAAAATTAGTATAATACTGTTTCTTAGAAATCCTGTAAATAGAGCTTTTTCTGAATACACTTATAATAAATTGATTTTAAATATAAAGGATTCTTTTATAGATTTCTTAAAGAAGAGAGACCGAGCATACAAAATTGGATTTTATTCACAACACCTTAAAAGATGGTTTGAGTATTTTCCCAAAGAACAGTTTCTGATATTTGTTTTTGAAGAACTGATGAGTGATAAATTTGAAGCGTTAAGGCAAATTACGGATTTTTTAAAGATAAACTATAACCTATTAGATAAAACTAAAATAACGAGTAAAATTCACTCTTCTGAGATTCCCAGATTCCATGGATTATATACTCAGGGATACAAGTTTGCTAATAAAATTAATGATTTCCTTGTTTCAAAAGATTTATACTTAATCTCATCAAACCTTAAACGATTTAAAAAACTTTTTGAATTATCAAATAGTAAACGAGGAAAAGAAAAATTGAGCCCCAAATTAAGACAAGAATTATATCTAAAATATAGGGAAGATATTCTAGAATTAGAAAAATTAATAGGAAAGGATTTAACTGAATGGAAATTAGATGATTAAGATTTTCTTTTTAATTTTATGAGACTAAATAAAATTTGCTTAAAATCATGCAATATATTTGGCCATGTATAATATTTTTTTATTAATTTAAAACCTTCTTGACCGATTTCTCGCAATTTCTCTCTGTTTAGGCTTAATAGTTCAATTTTTTTTATAAGATCTATTTGATTTTTGGCATAAATTACTCCATTATCCTTTCCAATCTCATTCATAACCCCAGGTAAACTATTAGATAATACTGGTTTTTTCATGGCTAAATATTCCATAATCTTCACAGGAGTTATTTCTCTAGTTATATCATTCAAATCAAAACTCATGAGACATAAATCAGCTAATTCAATATATTCGGTTATTTCAAAAAAAGGAATTCTTCCTGTAAAGATTACCCAATCTGCTTTAATTTTTTCACAGTGCTTAATTAATTGATTATAAATTCCTCCGTCCCCTACTAGTATAAACTTAAATTTTAATGTAGTATTGAGTATCTTTATATTGTAATAGTCAATAATCTCTTTTAGTCCGGCGAAATCATAAAAATATCCCATAAAAAAAAGAACAAAATCATCTTCTTTTATTGAATATTTTATCTTTAAATTTTCAAGCTTGTTCCTATTTACAATTGTGTTTTCTAAAGAAACTCCATTTAATAGAATTTTCACCTTTTCTATTTTGACACCTTGATTCAAAACATAATTTTGAAGCGATTTCGTCACAACTATGACTTTATCTGAATACCTAAATAAAATTTGTGAAAAAAATAAAGCAATTTTTCTAACAAAATGAATTGGCACTAAAGTGTGAAGCTTATCTATATAATAAAAGACATAGGGGATTCTATATAACTTGGATAAAAATAAACCAATTATACCATTTGTTAAGGAAAATCCTATAATAATATCTGGTCTATTTATCCTTAACAGTTTAAGCATTTCAAAAAAGTTAGTAATTAATGAGGATATTCTCCTAAGATATGGAACTTGAATATGAGCAGTTCGAATAATTTTTACTCTTGAATTATCTATTGTCCGATGAATATTAGAATATTGACACTTTTTTATTAATATGGATTTAGAACGCATTAACCTATCAATATCGTAATCAAGAACAGTAATATTGATATTATTGTCTTTGGAGATTCTCTCAAAAACATGGTGTTGGGTATTTGGTCCTCGTGTAAGCCAATCAGTTTCTTGAAGAACGAGAATATTCATAATTAACTATTTTCTTT
>JBHLNS010000066.1:0-15369 GCA_048941285.1 Promethearchaeota archaeon | reverse complement strand
TCATCACTATTTGTATCCATTAAAATCCCATCAGCGTTTTGATTGTCATTTATCTCATTATTAGAAATGGTATTAAAAGTGCTTTGAGTAAGATATATTCCACGATCTTCATTTGCTGATATGTTATTATATCTAATTGTATTAAAATGAGAATCTAACATATAAATTCCATCATTACCATTATCGTGAATATATGTATTTCTTATCTGGGTATTATTTACATTTTCCATGTAAATTCCTGTACAGTCAAGATAGAGATCACTAACTACAAAACAATCATCAATTAGACCATTAGTAACGTTATTCATATATAATCCAGCCCCCAACATGTCGGCATCTCTAAAAGTACAATTTCTAAGAATGAAGTATTTACGTGAATTTAATATCTGTAAACAATGTCCATCTGGGTATGATTGATATTCAAAAACACCATTTAATATTCTATATGGATTTACAACGGTACCCATTCCAGTACAAATTCCACTGATTTTTGCCCATTCCCAATCTTGTGCACCATTATCATCGATTATGAGATCTTGATACAAAGTAGCCATTTTTAGCAAACCTGTATCATAATTATTACTGAGTTCAAATTTCCCATTTGATACATTAAGATTAGTGCTTATCATCATACTCATAAAAGAACATATAACAATTGAGGTAAAAATTGTCATTAATTTTTGATTTTTCCTATTTATCATTAGATTTTCCCTTTTTATGAAAGATTTTAACTTATTTATCGCCATTCAAATATTTAAATATAATACATTATCATCTTGATTATTTATAACATTAATATCAGAAATCTAGCTACGATTTGAAGATTTAAACAAGAAAAATCACAAAAGTTTTTCAATGGTATTTACCAAAAAAGTTTATGTCATTTGATTTAGTAAAAAAGTTAGATTTTGAATCAGAATTCTTTGATCTGTATAAACTCTCACAAAGTGCTTATGGGGCGATTGGTAAAGAAAATTCAGGTATGGGGGGAAATGCAGGTTTTATTGACATTGAGGATTATTTGATAATAATCGACACTACTGGTGATGCGGACGCTGCTAAAGATTTAAAAGAAGCAGCTATTCAATACACACAAAAAAATCCTAATTTTATCGTGATTACTCATTATCATATGGATCATCTTATGGGTACATCTTTATTCGACAAATCCATTCAAATGATGACATCTGATCGCACTCTTAAAAATATTCAAATAGAGAATAGGAAAAGAATTGAAGAATTTAAGAAGATTGATTTAACAGAAATGGAACAATCACTTGAAAGGGAAACAGATGAAATAAAGAAGAAAGATATTGAAAATGATCTTAAATTTCTTAGAACTGTTCGTTCAGACGGATTTTTTATACGAGAACCCAAACTTACCTTTAAAGAAGGATGTGTCATATATGGAAAAGGAGAATCGGTTCAATTACGCACTTTTAAAAAAGCTCATACCGATGGAGACGTAACTATATTTATCCCAGAAGAAAAAGTATTATTTGCTGGAGATCTCTTATTTGCCCGGATCGATCCTTGGTTGGGATCAGGAGATCCTAGAGGATGGCTTTCAGTGAATGAGGAAATCATGTCATTTGACTTTAAAGTTGTGGTACCAGGACACGGTAGATTAGCATCAAAAGAACAATTTTCCTTAGAAAATAAATATATTAAAGAAATTCTTGAACTAGTCAAGAACCGTATTGAAGCGGGAGAAGATCCGACCCAACTAAAAAGAGAGGATTTTTCAGAAGAGTTGCAATCCTTTGATAGTCCAATTTTAGAATGGAATCTTAATTTCCTTGCCGAGTTATTAAAAAAATCATAATTATGCTTTAATTTTTTTAGTAAACGTTGCGTTTTTTCATTCATTTTCTAAATCAGAATTAAATAGTTCAAATCCAATGAAAAGTTCATATGAAGTTTATTAAATTAATCTATAAATAAATTTATTACATTTTATCATTTAGTCAACCTATTTTAATATCTGGTAATGAAATAAAAAATGAATCATAAAAAAATTGACTTTGAATCAACTTATTTTAATCTTTTTGAACTAACAGAAGGAATTTATGCTGCAATGTCCAGAAATGATTCGGGAGTGAGTGAAAGTGCCGGATTCTTCGATTTAGGAAATCATATAATCGTTTTTGATACTTATTTACATCCAGGTGCTGCTCGTGATTTATATAAGGCAATCAAAAAATTTTATGATAAGGATCCCTCATTTATTATTAATAGCCATTACCATACTGATCACATATTCGGAAATTGTATTTTCCCAGAGAACATCCCCATCATAAGCAATCATCTTACATTGGAAAAGATTAGAGAAACAGGATTTGATCAGCTGGAGCATCAAAGGGAAATTGCAGATCAAGAAATACTAAGGCGTGAGGAAATGTTAAAATCTAACGATGGTCCATGGGGTGAAGTTGAAATTTGTAATGATTTGGAATTTTATAAATATGTTAAAGATCCAAATTTTAAAATAAGATTGCCAGATTTTTTGATTAAAGAAAAGTTGCTAATAAATGGAACTAAAAAGCGTGTTCATTTGATTCCTTTTGGAGGTGGTCATACAGAATCTGATATTATCGCTTATTTTCCAAATGAGAAAATCTGCTTTATGGGAGATTTACTCTTTGCTGATTTGGACGAGAGTTGGGCACCAACTGAAACTGCTAGGTTTAATGCACTCGATCCACTTAAATTATATGAAATTTTGAATTCAATTGTGGAAAAAGATATTGAGACTTATGTACCAGGACATGGAGAATTATCAACTCGAGAGGCAGTTCTGATGAATATGAACTTTATAAAAAAGTATTATATCGATAATTCTTGAATTTTTACTTCTATTCCATAAATCTAGTTAAATAAGATTCTTTTCTTTTATAATTCTGTAATATTTATCTCGTTCTTGCCGGAGAAGATTTATTTCTTCCTTCAAATCTTTTAATTCACGTGCTATATTTTCTTTTTCATTATTTAAACCTAGAATTTTATTATTCAATTTTTTAATTTCGCTTTCTAAATCTGGAACTGAATCACTTTCCCTTTTTGCTTTTAATGCCTCAAATTTTAATTTCTTATTAATTTCATTTAAATTTTCAATTTGTTTATTCAAGTTATCATTTTCCATCTTAATTTTTTTAATTTCAATAAGTAATTTTTCAGCACCTTTTTCAATTTCATCTGTATCACCTAATTTTGCTTTTAAATTATTAATTCGTTCGTCTTTTTGGTTTAATGCCAATGTTTGTACATTTAATAATCTAGTTAATTCTCTATTTTTTGATGTTAATGAGGCGTTATGTTCATTTATATCTGCCATTTGGCTACTCCAATTTTCTAATTTTAAATACAAACCAGATACTTCATCCTTTAAGGCTTCTACGTTCTTTAAATGTTCGGTTCTATCAGAAACTAACAAAGATACTTTATGAGCTAGATCCTCAATCTTGTCCTTTTTTTCTACAATTTCTTGTTCAAATTCTTGTCTTTCCTGCCAATAGGCATCAAGTTCTCCTTTCTCTAACAACTCGTAAGATTTTGAAAATAGTTCATTAAATTTTTTTTCCATTCTTTTAGGTAATAATTCAAAAGCGAATCTTCTTACTTGACCCTCAAAATTATTTGGAAGTATATCTTCATCAGAAAGGAACACTGTAATTACATGATCTCCCTTCCCAATAAAATGTTTGGAAGAATGCCCAGTAAAAAAACTAGCTACACTAATATCACGCTTTATCTGCATTTCTAGATAATTAGGACCTGTCCTAACTCTCTTATGTTCTTCGAAGACAGTCGCAAGCATTGATTCTGTTACTCCTAATTTTTCACAGATATCCTGCGGGTATTCAATATCCTTAATTAAATCTGATTTTTTATCCAGATTTAAAATTACAATTCCTTTCAAGTTTTATCCCTAAAAAGAAATAAATTATGTAGGCGCTACACAATTATATTATTTGCTCTAATATTAATTAGATTATAACCATTTATAATTTAAGTATATACATGCGAAAAAGTATCTACTGTCTTTTTAATATCAGTGACTAAATAATTCTGCTTAAAAACTGAAGCAAAAAAAGCGCGATCTTCAGGATTAAAGTAACTATATCCAAATCTTTTCCAATCGATGGCTGAATGTAATGGAGCAAAAAGAGCCACTTTATCTTTCACTAAGTTCATTAATAGCAGATTTCTTTCTTCTTTTGTATTATTTGATAAGATAGTCAATAACACATTTTCACTCAAAAAATCCCATGTATCCTTAAATTGTATACATAACTTTTTAATATCGATTTTATTTTCTACGATTAACCTTGCTAAAGCCATTATAGATGTATCATAAGCACTTACCTTATTCTGATGAAAATTGGGATTTGAAACTATTATACTGGGTACAGATTTACTTTCTTTCTGATTTTGAGGTGTATTATACTCAGGTAAAATTCTTAACTGATTTAATCCAATTATATTTCTAATATCTGCAACTGTACCCCCAGAATCGAAGAATTGTTTATTAATAATATATTTCATCAATTTCTGAGCATGGGCATCACCAAAATAGGGGTAATCTGTCGCAAAAAGAAGGTATTCTGACCAATCTCGATTATCCACACTCTTTTTGTTATTAGATTGAAACCATTTTCTAAAACTTTCAAAAAAATTCCCTGCACCCGCACCATGTAACATTGAAAGATCGCCATATGTGTTTGGTTGGACGACTGTACTATATACTTCATAATCATCAATGTTACCTTGAGCAAAATGGGCAATTATCACTTTAAAATGAGATAATAAATCTGAAAAATTTGATTGGATTATATTTCGAGCAGCTCTTATTAGTTTCCCAATTTCCAAGATTGATCCCCGACCTCGTGTATCAAAAATAACAGGCAATGAATAACTCGCGGCTTCAACCAGAACATTTATCACCTTTTCAGAGGTCATTTTATCAATATATCCTTCTGACCTTGGATGCAATTTTAAACCTCGAAGTCCCAGTGTCTCTCTTATATATTTCACTTCATTTACAGCTTTTGAGCCTTCCATTGGATCGCAACGGCCATACCCTATTAATTTCATAGAAAATGGAAATCGAGTTGTAAAACGGGAAACATTAATATTGCTTGCTCTATATAAAGCTTCTGACATCTTATCTCTAAAAACATCTTGGAAAGGGAAACATACCCCCATATCTATGAAAGAATAAAACTTTGATTTTTCTTTTAAATCAGAGAATTTTTTCCCCAATTTTTCTAATTCGCTATAAAGATGGTTTGTGAAAGGAAAAGGAGTAAACGACCAAGAAATTTTAGTGAATTTTCCATCCATAGTTGTTGTAAAAGACTGTTCTCCAGTTTTCTCCCATTCAGCTTTTATTCTACCTTGTACATTACCCCAGAAATCAAATGTTCCTACTCCTGGAGCCAAAGGATTCATCATAGTTGCCCCATCTACGTCTTGGCCAAGATGGGAATGAGCATCAATTACAAGTAGATGTTCTATTCTCTCTTTTCCGTCTTGCTCTATAGTACATGTTAACATTAACTTATCCCCTTGTTTTTTTTAATGGTAACTAATCTCTCATTTCTTTTGGAAGTGTTAAAACTCCTGTTAGTGGATTATTCAAAGGATCTTGACAATATTGAATTGTAAAATATATTAAATCATATAAAATGCTTGGATTTTCTCCATTTTTCAATTTATAGTCATAAAGCGAAAGTTGATATTCAGCTTCTGTTATAGGTGGCTCAGCATAACTTACACTCCCAAAAACAGATTGCAATATAGGTTTCATAAATGGAGAATATAAAAATCCTAGTTCTTTTAATTCATCTTTTAAATAGAAAAACATTCTTTGAACTGCTTGCATCATGTAGCGTACTGGTTGATCTTTTGGACCCAGATACTGTTTAGCAAATTCAGAATCATACTGAGCTAACTTTTCTCGAGTGAGATCTGAAGCGGGGCGAAACAAAGAAATTAAACCACGATCTATAGCACTTTGACGATTAGGCGCAATGGTATTGCTTCCTGCATCAGGAACCCAAACACCATGTTTAAGTAATTTCCTGGCTTTATAACACATAGCTTGTATTAAAAGGGCAATACCTATTCGGCGACAAATAGAAATTTGTGCATCACTTATCCGCACTTCTATTGTACCCCAATCTGTAAAAGGAAATACATCTTGAAAACGGCCATCCTCTAAACTAGCTTTTTGCACGATTTGGAGAAAGTAGTTTTGTGAATTTTGATCTGATGAAGTTAAATATGGAATGAAATGAGTAGGATCGTTATTACTTAACATGGTTGTATTATATTTTAGTCGTAATGATCTTACACAATTAGGTGCTGTGATTCTATTATTTATAATTTTTACAACGTCTGTAGGTTTATTGTTTAGAATTGGTGAATTGCATGTAAGAGCAATTATATGTGGTATAAAATTACGAATCATACAATAAGCTTGAATTTTTTCTAACTCTGATTCGAAAGTACCTATGTGACTGTGGTCCGCTTGTGAAACGCCCCTCATATATTCACTAGTGGCCGGATTTATAGCAGAAGCAATGATATGTAAATCTTTTGGTAATGTAGCTTTTGCTAACAAGAACAATGTACTTGCCCAGAATGCTAGCTCTTCAATATATATACATGGTGGAGTAACGAGCTCTAAAATATATGTTATTGCTGTAACATTTCCATCTCTCGCAAATGTATCAATATCTACAGATCCATCGCCAAGAGCATAGCGAATATTCATTGCATATCCCTTTTCAAGATCATCTCTTCCCCAAGGTCGAGCCAATACTTTTTGCCTGATATAATCTGGCACAGGAAGAAAATCACTTCTTCCTTCAAATAATACCTCATCCATGATTTTAATGGCATCTTTTACAATTTCTTTCATTCTAAAGACCATTTCTTCTCCAGGAGGATAATCTCCATTATCATCTGCTATTATTAATTCCATTTCAATACCATGTGTGAATGGTAAGGCGGTCCAATGTTCAGTATCAGCAAGCATTTCTGCCCATGATCTTTCTGGAATGTATACTTCTCGATAATCTGACCCTAGAAATAATTTATCGCCAGACCTATCAATACTGTTTCCAAATGAAACACTAGGTGCTGTTCCTTTACCTTTTTTAGCGTATAGCTGAGAAAACATATCTGCGCTCTGCCCAGATTTTTGCTTCTTCTTTTTCTCTTTCTTTTGCTTCTTTTTTTTATCTTTTGCCATAAAAGCTGTCCCTTTTGATTTGCTTTACACTATTTTCTAATTTAAAGATATATTCTTATTTTTAAAATATATATAAAAAATTTTGATTTTATAATTTTGGATAATTTTCTTTTGTTTAAAGTAAAGATTGGATGAAAGTTTTAAAAACATTATAATCGTTGATAAATTCATAAGATAAGACCAAATTGATAATTTTAAATTTAGGTGTTGGAAATATCTGCGCAAGTTCATCAGTGATTTTCCCTCCTTTAAAAACAGATTCGTCAATTATCAAATTAATAGCTTCTCCAACTTTTTTAATTTTTGAATAAAAATTATCTCCTAAATCATCTTCAGAGGAAATTATTATCGTTGGTTTTCCTAAATATGGGATGAAATCCAAATTAAAAATTAATATTTGGTTTGGGGCACTGTTGAGATTTTTAAAAAATTGTTTTAACGAAAGCTTAAGTGTGTTCAATTCATTTTGATTATATTTCTCCTTTGATGGAAAAACATAGTATGCAATTGATTTATTTATTGAATGCTTTAAATCGTGATATACACGATCTAATATTGGAAAAATGCTAAAGTCAAAACTAAATAAGGATAAGAATGCTATTGTAAAATTGTAATCATTTACGAGAATATTATTGCTTATATTTCCACCATTTAAACAAAAATTTGTAATTTCCCTATTAATTAGTGAAATATACGTATTCAATAAAAAATACTGAGAAAAAATGGGGGTAGCGTCTATTTTAGTTTGAATTTCATCTCCTATTTCATAGATAATATCAAACAAGTTTTTTGTCAATTTCTCTTTAAGCTCTTGATTATTCATACTTTCAATAATAGAATGAGCTGCGGTAGGGCTATTGTATTCAGCAAGAGCATGAATACCATCTTTTACATACTCATAAGATTTTTTTCTTAGTTTTTTATCATTTATATTATTAATATAAGAGTTAAGACTTGTTTGGATGATCATATTAAAAACATTAATAACTTCAGATCGGCCCTCTTGACCATATAACCGTTTTGCGATATTGAACAAAATTCTTGTCTTTAAAAAACCATTATCAATTAGGTTTGCTAATTTTAGAGCTAATAATGGATCAGATTCAATAACTTTAATAAATATATTGATAAAAAGATCTTCTTTGATAGAATTATTTTGAAGTAAGGATCCTATTCTAATTGCTTGTTCAGGATTAATAGAAACTTGATCTAAAGTCAAAAATTTTAAAATCTTTTCTTGAAGCTCTAAATCTTGTAAATTTCGAACTATTTGGACTGTTTGATTAAAATCTTTTGAAGCATATGCTCTGATTAGATTTATATACAAATCATTTTGATCAGTTTTGTTAAATAGCATTAAAGCATACTCTAGAGCTTTATCAGGATTATTAATTGAGAGATAACCTTTTGCTATTTGTTTTATATAAGTATCAATTTTTTCAAGAAGTTGAGAAGTTGGTGAGCCGATAGATTGTGCTGAATTAAGTTCTTCTTTAAAATTTTCTATTTGCTGCACTGTCTTTTTTATAGCATTTTGATCCATATTGACGATATAATCTTCCGGATTAAAAATTTCAAAGTCTTCTGTACTTGTAAAAACATAGGTTTTTAGAATTGCGTTCATTTTACTAACTGGAACGACATCTCTAACTTTTTGTACTTTCACCTTATATTCAGTAATTTTTAGCCAATTTATAATAATAATTAGTTTACCAAAACCATCACTAATTGGCTCTAACTTTAATATTATCTCTTTTGTCTCTCCTGGACCAAATTCTATATTATTGTTAAATATTTCAGGTTGTACAAGAATATTTAAACTTTCTCCCTCAAAATCGAATTTAAATGTTTCCTTTTTGTTTGAGGTATTAACTGCTTGAAGAACAACCTCGTTGTCTATACCACTAATCAGTAGATTTTGCGGGAATTTTGTTATATTTAAAGAGATGATTTTGTCTGCATTTAACATAATTTAAAGATTTTTTAGTTCACTTTATTAATTACTAAATCAAAATTTCTCATTAATTTTTAGGTTTAATAATTAATAATGGATTAACTATTTAGTTTTACGTAGTAAAAAGGAATGAAGTTTATTTTCCCATTCTTCGATTTCTCCTTACATAGTCTTGTAAATCTTCAATTACCATCTCCATATTATAATCAGGCCATAAATCTTCCCGAAATTTAAATTCAGCGTAAGAAGAATCCCATAATAAAAATCCTGAAAGTCTAGCTCCGTCATCCATTCCAGTTCTGATAATATAGTCTAAGGGAGGGAAATTTTTGGTATAGAGATATTTCTTAATTAAATCAACATCGACATCTTCTGGATCTACAGCATCTTTGATTATTGATTTCACTGCATCAACAATTTCCTCATGACCATCATACATTATGCATAGATTTATGAAATTTTGATTGTGATTTTTAGTAAAATCAATCAACTCTTGAATTTTTGCTCTTGCTTTCGGAGGTAGCATTGAAATTCTGCCTATAACATTAAACTTTACTTTTTCTTCTTTTACAATTGATTCATTAATAACTGTATCAACAGCTTTAACCATAATTTTATAAATATATTCAAGCTCTTCATCACTTCGTTTCTTCACATTTTCAAGGGACAATATATACAGGCTTAAATAATGGATCCCGACATCAAAAAAATCAAATAATCTTTTTTTTAGGTTTTCATATCCGACTAAATGCCCAAAATTAACATCAAGATTTCTCTTTGAAGCCCATCTTCTATTTCCATCAACAATTAAACCTACATGTTTAGGAAGCTTATCTCTTGCTTTCAGTTTTAATTCTTCTAATTGAGTTGCCATCTACACTATTATAAAGTTGTATTATTTTCAATATTAATATTAAATACTAGAATTATTAATTTTATCTAAAAATTTTTTTTATGATTGATTATGATTTACCCCCATATCTAACGAAATTTGCTTATTTATAATTAACCCTCTGTGGTTTTTTCCCTATATGGAAAATCCAATTATATATTTCACGTTTTTATTGTTTTTAAACAATTAGTAATATTATTCATAATATATACCACTTATAAGAATTTGAACTATTACGAATATTAGACCACTGAGAATTTTTAAATAAGCATTTCTTTTAATAAGATTAATATTTATTTAGATAAGTTTTTGAACAAATAAATATTACATTAAATTATTTAGTTTTTCATTGGAAAAAAGGAAATTTAACATTTCACGGGACCTGGTTAATGCTTTCTAACGATTATCTATTTTCGAACATTGGAATTGACTCTATTGGCTTTCATGCTCCAAGACATTATGTCAAATTAGAAGAGCTTGCCCGAAAGAGACAAGTTGATCCAGAGAAATATAAAAAGGGCTTAATCTCAAAAGAAATGCGAGTAGCTGATATTGATGAAGATATCATTTCTCTTGGATTAAAAGCTGGATATAATGCTTTATTAAGAGGAGGTATCTCTCATAAAAGTATAAATGCCCTTTTTGTTGGTACTGAAACAGAAGTATATGCTGCAAAATCTGTTTCGAATATTTTCGCTGAAATGCTTGAAATATCGCCAAATAGTCTCACACAGGATATCTATAATGCTTGTGCCGGTGGAACATTGGCAATTCTCAATGCAATTGCCTTGATTGAAAAAGAAATAATAAATAAAGCACTTATTATAAGTACTGACATCTCATCATATCACATTGGATCTCCAGGAGAGCCTACACAAGGATCAGGGGCTATTGCCCTTGTTATTTCGAAAAATCCTAGAATAGCTACGTTTAGTAAAAAGTTCGGAAAAGTTTCGGGAAATGTAAATGATTTTTTTAGACCCCCTAATGACAAGAATGCTAGAGCTTTTGGTAACTACTCTCAAGACGCCTATATCAAATTTCAGCTTGAAGCATATGATGATTTAATTAATAATATTGGAGATTTTCATGCTGATTTTTATACATTTCATGCTCCATATTCTAAATTACCATTGAAATGTTTCCAACAAATAATTCTTAAACGTTGGGTAAAACATATAAATGAACTGCCTAAAATTGATCGAAAAAATATTAGATCCTCCATACTTAAGAAACTTGATTACTTTTTACATGATGTTACCGTATTACCAGAATATCTTTATTTGAAGCTAAAAGAAAGAGGATTTGCGTCCCCAACCTTGGAGAAATTTTCATATTGGGTGAATACTAATGTAAAAGAAAGAATGCTCCCTCAATTAAACGTTCCAATGCATTTTGGAAATATGTATAATGCCAGTTTATGGGCTCAGATTATTTATCTTCTTGAAAATCAAGCTCGTGTTAATGATACAATTTATTTTGGGTCTTATGGTTCGGGAGCAACCTGTATTTCTGGGCTATTAAAAGTTCAAGAAGAATTTAGTGAAATTGTCGAAAAAGGCCCTCATATAAATGATTTTATAAATTTGAAAAAGAGAAAGAGTGTTAAAGAGTACGAATTAATAAAGAATGGAGCTTCAAAACCAAAAATATTATTAGGGCACATTATTGAACATGAGCAAAATAATAATAGAGGATTTACACTTCATTTTTGCGATGAGGGTTGCCTTATCCCAAATATAAAAGGTTTAGATCATTGTCCTAAAGGACATTCAGGATATCATAAACGTTTTTTCCCTCTCTTTGCGAAGTTGGATAGTGATCCTATAGTTCAAACTGATTCTAACGATCTTAAATATCTAAAAGAAGGCTTAGTAAGAGTAGCTAGTAATGTAAAAATAGGTAGTGCTTTAGAGTATGAAATCAGAAGAGTTGAGAATGAAAATGAGGAAAATATAAATGCAAAAGGATTATTGAATTGGAGTCCCATCTATTTACCAATACCAGAAAAATATTTATTAAAAAGAAATTCTCAATCCCCAGACATATTCACTCCTGTTTTATAACAAGAATAACGAAATTGAGAAAACATACTCTAAAATAAGATATAATATATTAAAGAATAATTTTATATTTTATAAATGCGAGAGAAATTCATCCTAAAAGTAAAAAATAATTAATATTCGTGGAAAGTGAGAATATGCAAAAGAATGAAAAATACTCCCAAATTATTACTTTAAAGGATGGCCGCAAACTAGGTTATGCAGAATTCGGAATCCCTGAGGGGAAACCAATATTTTATTTTCACGGTCATGGCTCTTCTCGGCTTGAACCTAAAATGTATGGTTTTGAGGATAAAAAATTTAATATCCGGCTCATATCTATAGATCGTCCTGGAAGAGGCTTATCAGATTTTAAAGAGAATAGAACAATTTTAGATTGGCCTAATGATGTTGCTGAGTTAGCTAACAATCTAAATATTCAAAAATTTGCTGTTTTGGGAGGATCTGGTGGATGTGCATATGCGTTAGCATGTGCACTAAAGATCCCTGAACACTTAACTTATTGTGGTATCGTTTCTGGACTTGGTCCATTTACTTTAGGTTTAGAGGGGATGGACAAAGGAAAGCAGAAGGAACTTAAATTAGCAAGAAGTAAACCTGGTCTTTTAACAAAGTTTTACAAGATTATTCAAAAGCAAATCTTGAAAATGAATGATAAAACTCTGGAAGAACTCGAAAAATCTTTTCAAAAAAGATCTAAAAACTTACCTGAACCAGATAAACAAATTATGATAGATCCTAATAGAATTCCATTATATGTTGAATTAATGGCAGAACCCTTTCGTCAGGGAGTCAATGGAGTCACTCATGATATAAAATTATTAAGCTCAGATTGGGGATTTAACTTGAAAGATATCCCATCAAGTATAAAAGTATTTCTATGGCATGGCGAGTTAGATACTAGTGTTCCTGTTAGAATGGGAAGATTAGTATGTGAAGCCATTCCTAATTGTATTGGTAAGTTTTATCCAAACGAAGCTCACTTATCCACTGCGATTAATCATATAGAAGAAATACTAGATAGTCTTACTTCATAAACAAAAACAATTATATAATATATATTCAAACTTAAAAACAAGTGCTTGAACTTATGAAATTAATATATTCCCCCTATTAATCTCCCCACCTTTTAATATCACTTTCAATACCAATTTGGTCAAGAATTCTCCCTACAGTATGATTGAGAAGATCATCAACTGATTCAGGGTTAATATAATAAGAGGCAACTGGTGGGGCAATTACAACACCTAATCGAGCTAATTTAAGCATATTCTCTAAATGTATAGGACTTAATGGACTTTCTCTTACAATAAGAATAAGTTTACGATTTTCTTTTATTGTAATATCCGCAGCTCTCGTAATTAAATTCTTAGAATAACCGTTAGCTATAGCTGCTAAAGTTTTCATAGTGCATGGAACAATAATCATTCCATCAGTTTTATATGATCCACTAGCAGGTGGGGCAGTTAAATCATCAACATCATAATAAATAGTAGCTGATTGTTGCAGATCAGCAATTTTTATTCTTGATTCACTTAAAAGGACTTTTTCTGCTGCTTTAGATATAATTAATTCTGTTTTAATATTTTTTTCTTTTAAGACTTTTAATAATTTAACTGCAATTGAAATACCTGAGGCACCGGTTATGGCAATGAGAAACATATTTCTGACAAATAATTAATTGTAAAATTAAATTTCTTTTAAGTATTAATTAATAAGGAATAATAATTATTTTTTGCATTATATGTAAAATTCTATAATAAATAATTCTTTTCTAGGATAAAATCGGTTGTTCGTCATGAGTGGATATAATTCTGAAATTTCTGGTTTCTATAATTTATCAATAAAAAAGCGCAGAGAACTATTATCTAAGCTTATTGATTTTAACGAAAATGATATAAAATTTCTAGATAATTTAGGATACTTCTCAGAGACTCAAATTGACACATTTATAGAGAATGTAATTGGTTCTTTTCAATTACCAATTGGGTTAGCTTGTAATTTTAAAGTAAACAATAAGGATTATTTAATCCCTATGGTTATTGAAGAACCTTCTGTTGTAGCAGCGGCCTCAAATGCTGCAAAAATGGCTAGAAAACATGGAGGTTTTCATTCTGAAGATGTTAAATCAATAATGATATCTCAGATTCAAATAACTAATGTAAGAGATATTGAATTTACTAAAAGGAAATTAGAAGAAAATAAGGAGATTATTTTAAAATACGCAAATGAGAAAGATCCAATCTTAGTTGAATTAGGTGGAGGTGCTTTTGATTTTGAAATTCGAGAATTATCAACGAGAAAAGGAGTAATGTTGATTGTTCATTTATTAGTTGATGTTTTAGATGCAATGGGAGCGAATGTAGTAAATACCATGGCTGAAGCTATTAGTCCATATATAGAAGAAATATCTGGAGGGAAAGTATATCTTAGAATTGTATCCAATTTAGCGATTCATCGGATAGCTAAAAGTATGGCGACTTTTGATAAGAAATTATTGGGTGGAGAAGAGGTTGTAGAAGGGATCTTAGATGCATATGAGTTTGCGCTAGCTGATCCCTATAGAGCTACAACTCACAATAAAGGAATAATGAATGGAATTGTAGCTTTAACAGTGGCTACAGGAAATGACACACGCGCTATTGAAGCTGGAGCCCATGCATATGCTGCAATGAGTGGACAATATTCTCCATTAACCAAATTTCAAATTGATTCTAATGGAAATTTAATAGGAGAAATAAAAGTCCCTCTAGCTTTAGGAATTATTGGAGGGATGACTAAAATACATCCTATGGCTAGAATAGCTTTAAAAATTTTAAATGTTAAAACTGCCAATGAGCTTTCTCAAGTAGCAGCAGCGCTTGGATTGGCTCAAAATGTGGCTGCTTTAAGAGCCTTAGCTTCAGAAGGAATCCAAGAAGGTCATATGGTTTTACACTCAAGGAATATTGCAAAACTTGCAGGAGTACCTGAAGAGTTGATAGAAAAAGTAGCAAAGAAATTAGTTGAAGATAAGAAAATTAGAGTTGACTATGCGAAAGAAATTTTAAAAAGAATAGCTAATAATGAAAACCTTTAGTTTTATAAAATTTGTTTCTTTAACTCAAAATAATTGTTAAATAGATTATGGGAAAGAACTTTTTGAGATGAATGAAATTAATGGGATTTAGAGAATATATAAATCAAATTGATGAAGAAGGTT
>JBHLNS010000065.1:12472-15597 GCA_048941285.1 Promethearchaeota archaeon | reverse complement strand
AATATCTCCTTCCAAACTCTAAAAAAATAGACTATTTTAACCAAAGCAACTCTATCATATATGCTAGACAAGCTTGAAGATGCCGGACATATTGAACGAGTACGTTCTGAGGAAGATAAGCGTACAATCTACATTAAATTAACAAAAAAAAATAGAGAATTACAGGATAAATTTGTTCAAGTATCAAAAGAAATGAGCAATTTATTTTACAAAGGGTTTTCAGAAAAAGAAATTAATGAGTTAGAAAGTTATTTAAGACGAATTTTGGATAACCTTCAGAATTATAAAAGAAAATAAGAAACAAAAATTAAGTTGTTTAACTATTTAACTAACCTTTTACCTTTTTGTAGTTTTTTTAACTTTTGGTCTATATAAATTCACTTTAGGAATGTAAATTTTTGGAACTTGAATGTTTGGCATTTTTATTTGAAATAATACATTTCCACTCAAAATAGGACTTTTAAATTCATCAATTTCAATAATTACATCACTATCTTCTTCGATTTCTTGAACAACGGGAGTTTCTTGCATGTTAGTATCATTAATTTTAGGCTTATCAACAGGTTTCATCAAATCTTGCTTTATTATTTTCTTATTTAAATCCAAATATTCAGAAAGTTGTTTATTTTTCTCAAATAACAAACTATTGTAAATTTTAGGATGATTTTCTTCGATTAATAAGTCTCTGAATTCTTCTTGTTTAAAAATCCAACCGTTTTGAACATCATATAACATTCCAATGATTTCAACATCAGGAAATATACGTTTAATTTCTTGCAAATCATTGATCTGTTTTATTATATTGCGTATTTCATTATCAAAAGGTTTAAAAAAATCAAATAATTTTGAAAGAAGATTCGCATAGTTATATGACAAACGTTTGAGAAATTCATTAGGAAGATTCTGTCTTAACTCTTTTATATTTATCTTTGTCATTCCACAATCAGTATGTCCTAAGACAATAATATATTTAATCTTGTATTCGTGAATAGCAATTAAAATAGACCTCATAATATCTAAACTATAAATATTACCTGCATTTCGTAAGATAAATACATCTCCGGGATTAAGCTGAAAAATTTGATGGATATCTATTCTTGGGTCCATACAAGTAAGAAATATTATAGGATATTTTGGTATTTTTTGGCCAAATGAATAATTCTCTGGATTTCGACTATATAAACTCTGAAACTTAAAATTTCCTTCTGTTAACAATTTTTCAATATTATTTTCCATTTACCTACTCCATTTTATTAGATTGAATTAAAAAAAATTCTATATTTTGAATAGAAAAAAAATTTAAATTATTTCTGGTGGACTAAAACTTCTTTTAACTTTTCAGCTCCTCCATTCTTAAAGAAATCTTTGATTTTATCAGAGTATTCTGGTAATAATTGCAAGAATGGCATTATTGCTTTTGAAAGTGAACTGAATGCTTCATTTCCATCACCCATGATAAACATTTTATCAGGGCTTAGATGTTTGAATATCTCTGGAAGGATATTAGTTAATTGAACGGCTAAGAATCTTTCATCTGCACTACCCATTGCTTCTACTTGCTTTTTAAAACCTTCAGCTTGGGCAAGCATTTGTTGTTTTATATTCTCTGCTTCACCTTCTGCTTTTGCAATTAATTTCCTTTTAATCTGTTGAGCATCAGCATCTGCTTCTATTACTTTCTTTTGTCTATCACCGTCTGCTTCAATCTTTTTACGTTCTCTCTCCTGTTCTGCAATTGCAATTTCTTTGTCTTTTCTTCTTAATTCAATTTCCTTTTCAACTTGCTGATTCTGGATACCTATCTCATTTTGAACTTCCAATTCCCTTATCCTTGATTCTCTTTCAGCCTCTGCATTTGCTATTCTAGCTTTTCTTGCTTCAACCGCTTGTTTTACGGCTTCCATATTCTTTTTCAAACCCGGTTCTAGAATGTTTACTTCTCGAATTTCAATCGATTCGATAATAACACCCCAATCAGCTGTTAGTTCATGGATTTCTTTACTTACGATATTTATTATTTCTCTACGCTCTCGAATTATTTTTTCAATTGGCATATTAGCACATGTAGTCCTAATAATTGCTTCTGCTGCATTTTTAAGAATCTTTTCTACATAGTTTTCATCTCTAGGAACCCATGAGACTGCACTAAACGCTTTTTCTGGATCAATTACTTTCCAGATTAGCATTCCAACAATTGAAATATTCTGATATTCCATTGAAACAACTTGTTCATGAGCTTCTAACGTTGTCTGAATACTGGTTGTAGGAATTACTAGATATTCATCAATTAAAGGTAATAACCATAAGCTTCCTCCCAATCCAGCATGTTTTACCTTACCATTTCGCAGATGTATGACAAACTGGTTTGTTTTAAATTTCCTGTACCTTGTCGCCATGAAAATCAAAAATAAGAACGCTACGATAATTACTATAACAACTAGCCAAATTACCCATGGATATACTTCTTGAAACAACATCTCTTTATTTTATACCTCCAATTTTTAATTCAAATATATTTTTTAATTTTTTTTTTAAATTTTGATTAATATTTTTTTTTATTACTAATTTCACCTCATTCTATATCGAATTGAGTTTACTTTATTGTCAACTAATAAGAAACCATCTTTAATATCGCAGATATATACTTCTTCTCCCTTCTCAAATGATGAATTTTGATTTAAAGGTTTTACATGAATTCTTTCAAATCTCATTGGAGTGTTCGAAGGAATTTTAATGACCCCACCTCTCCAATCTACATCCAAAACAATTATTCCTTTCTGTCCAATTAAATTTTGAGTGGAAGAAATGTTGTAGAATCTAGATTTTGCAATCCTTTTCCAAGTAGTAGAAATAAGTTTAGTAAATAGAAAAGTAACTGCTGATGTTGCGAAAAACATAAGGAATTTCACTTGATTATCGAAAAGGTAATAAAATAATATTCCAGTTATCCCGAAAAATAATAAGGATGTAGAGAATAATAACATGAAAGGAGCAGGAGTAGTATCACTAGATAAACCAGAATTCTCTGCATGGTCTGCATGATCTACATGCCCAAGATCATCATGATCTATATGGTCTACATGATCCACATGCCCAAGATCAGCATGATCTATATAGTCTACATG
>JBHLNS010000065.1:0-12372 GCA_048941285.1 Promethearchaeota archaeon | reverse complement strand
ATCAGCATGATCTATATGATCTACATGTCCAAGATCAGCATGATCTATATGATCTACATATCCAAGATCAGCATGATCTATATGATCTACATGTCCAAGATCAGCATGATCTATATGATCTACATATCCAAGATCAGCATGATCTATGTGATCTAAGTGATCTATACTTTGAAGATCATGTGTTGATATTTCTGCTAGAACGGTGGATATAACTGACATTATTATTCCACCAATAAATAAACCTAAACAGATACTAAAAAAAAAATCATAAAAATTTTTAAGAAAAATTCCAATAACAGTAAATATAAAGCCAATTATAACTAAGAAACTCAGAGTAAATAGATTATTTCTTTTCCATTGGGTTCTTATAAATTTATTATATGTAAGCTTTACCATAATATTCATTTTTTCTCTTTTTGTTTAATTTTAATTTATTACATTAAGCTTTGCGATAAAGCGATGATAACTACAGGAAGAATCATTAATAAAAGTATCAATGAAAAACATAGCAAGTAGATCAATATTAATCTGTATTTACGTTTAAGATTTCCAAGAACCTTCTTTTTATTATTATCTTCAACTCTTTTTGAATCGGTGTAAATCATAATCTCTTCAGTTAATTCTTCCTTAACACTCACTTATTTACTCCTCCTGCTATTTTTTTCTTTTATAACTATTATCAAATAATAACAATGTTAGAGAGGAGAAAATATGAAAATTTCCTCCTCTTTTTTTTCTACAGATTAACTCCCTGAAAGCCCCCGACTTTATTTAACATTATAATTTTGTTCCACACATGTGACAAAAGACTGCGTCTCTATCAATTTTTGAACCACAATATCTACAATAATTAATTTCTTGAATTACAGGGATATCTTGTTTAATTTGGTTATTTATCTGGTATTCCGGTTGCCTTATAATCGAATTTTGGATTTTATAAGGATTCCTTTGTAGATTTTGCTTTTGAGTTTCATATTCGTATTTAGGTTTTTTGTATACTTGACTCATGGATGCTGCAATAACACTAATCACTAATATAATTATTAAAAAAACACCAAAACCACTAATCATCATAAATATAGGTGGTGAAAATCCGTCAAAGCGATTAAAAAAAACGAAAAATAAAAGTCCAAATATAAATAATAAAATTACAACAGCAAATATTCCTCCACCTGCTTTATTTCTATAACTTCTGTTATGTTTATTTGGTACAACAATGGGAACCCAGGCCAAATTTTTTCACTCCTTTATATTTTTTTATATTTTCTTTGTATTTTTATTAAAGCTCTATATCTACATATATATCGAAATATTTAAATGTTATGATTCATTGTTCAACAAAGAGAATCAGCTTTAAAATCTTTAAATTCAAAAAAAGTGATATATATAGAAATATATATTTTTTTTATGATGGGAAAAACAGACATAAGAAATTACCTTATATATAAATATATACATAAAAAAAGAGCTTTATATAACTCTTGATTCCTTTAAATAATAGACTTAAAGTATTTAAATATAATGATATATATTCAAATTGAGGTACGAAAAAAAGTCATTTAAAAATAACGGAGATGGTTTCAATGGTGAGCGATAATGACAAAACAAATAATGATGAAAAGGAAGATATTAAGGAACCTGAGCCAAAAGATAAACCAATATACGTGAAAGTTAGTGATGAAACAAGAGGTTTAATCGATAAATATAAAGAAAAAGGTACAACAATTTCAGATCTAGTAAAAAATGCTGTTAAATGTTATGACGATTTTAATAATATTTCTCCTGAAATCAGCGCTGTAATTAATAAATATAAAAATGATGATGAGCCTAGAATATCTTTCATGGAGCGTGCAATTAAATATTATGGTGATCAAAAAGCATTAGATAGAGATTTATGGGTACGAGCAAGAGACGAAATGAAAATGATGCTTATTGGTAAAACTACATTTAATCAATTAATAGCTGCAGCTGAAGCTCCAGAAGAGGCTTTGAATAAACCCTGGCGAAAAAATGTAGCAATCGATTTAATATTATGGTATAATGAATCTAAACCACTTAGAAGTTTATCAATGGAAAAAATCATATGCACAATTCAAAAGATGTGGGTTGTTGCTAATTATTTTCATACTATTGATGTGAAAAAAGAAAGTGAAGATTTATACCATCTACTGTTTAGACATCGGCAAAATAAACGGTATGGTACTTATTGGTTAGGTTATTTCACAGAATTATTTACTTCTGAAGAGATGCCTTTTAAATGTGAAGTTGAGGGTCAAGCTTTCGATGAATCTATCTCAATGACTATAAAAGTAGGATTCAAAAAAGAATAGTATTAGAAAATGTAATGTTAACCCGGTGTATATTGGTTTTTTAATTCTTCTTTTTCTTGCTCATTTTCATATAAATTAAACCAATCCCATATTTTCAGAGCAAAATCCGAAAAAGCATATCCTTTTGCAGTGATTATGTTATCGTCTTGAATAACTCTTGTCTCTACATAGGTTTCTCTTGGAAAAGGATCTTCCTCATTTATTTCTTCGTATGATTGAGGTTCTTTAGTTGTCGTGTATTTCTTTCCGTTTAATACACCGCTTTTAGCAAGAAATTCAGGGCCGGCACAAATTGCAGCTAGTAATTTTTTTTCTTTATTTAACTTATTAATTAATTTATTCAGTTCTGGTTTAAAAACTCTCGTCCCTCCACCAGGTATAATTAAACCTTCAATATCTTTAATATTAGAAATTTCCGAAATTTTCTTTTCTGGTTTAATTATTAATCCACCAGAACTATAAACTTCTTTATTATCGTATGCTATATACGTTATTTTGTAATTAATATCTCCATTTATCCCCGAACACGTAAGAACGGTTTCAAAATCTGCAAATCCATCATATATAAAACATAATATTTCTTTCATTAGTAATATCCTCTGAATAATTATTTAATTCAAATCTAAGAATTCTTCGTCGGAGGGATGAATAATCTCTTTAACCTTCCGTGTATCATGAGTGCAGAAATCACAGAATTCATCCCCCATCATTTTAGTTTTAAACCTTGTAAGAACGAAATTTGGATTTAAATTTTTAGTATTTTCAAAATCTGTATAACATATTATATAATAGCTAAGCTCGTGATCAAGATCTTTCATTGTTTCTGCCCATCTACATTTCTTTACTTTATAAATAAATTTTTCATCATTTAGATTTTTAAAGGATACATCTTGTGCTTGCCATCTTTCTAGATTTACTCGAGTACGATCAATAAGCTCATCAAAATTCTCAACATATCGAGTTGGATCTTTTCTTGAATGAACAACATCATCTGCCAATCTTTTTATATATTCAATTACTTCTTCACGAGGCATAAAATTTAGTAGCAAAGTCATAAAAGAATATTCAAAATGGTTGAAAGTGCGTATAATATCTATTACTTCAACTTCAATCTCATCATGTATAGATTTTTGACTATATTTACTAAAATTCAGAAAAGATAAAATTGCATTTATACTTCTCTTAATTAATTCAGGATATTCACTAAGAAAATCATATTTAGTATCAATTTGAATTCCAAAATCTTCTTTTTTTCCATATTCTACATTTAAATCATTAATGATTCTAGTTAATGAATCCGGTAGGTTGTTTTTTAAATCTTTTAAAAATGTTTCAAGGCCAGTTAAACATATTGTAACAGCATCAACAATTTTAAAGTTAATTTTTGCATTCTCGTTATAAACATTTATCATTTTTTTCATTTCTTCAATTCCTCTATCAACTTTCTATATCTAATAGGACTTCTTGAATCTTCGCTTGATCATATTACTGTAACCAAATCCACATGGAGCATTTCTAAAATCCTCAACCTTTTGTAGTATGTCACTTTCACGTTTGATCTTTTGCTTTCTTATAGCTTCCTGGAGCTTACTTTTTTTTGACTTTTTAAGGCTTTTTGACATTGTTATTCATAACTCCTCAAAGAATTAAAATAAGTTAAAAAAAATATTACTTCTTTTTTTCTAATTCAGTTATTTGAGCTAATAATTTTTGTTTCTTCTCTTCCCATTCCTTTCTCATATCAATATCACAAAAACATGTTTCAGTAGCTTTTTTCCCTTTCTCCAAGCTTTCTCTTGCTAAATCATAATTTCCTAATTCTTTATAACATATCGCCATTTGAAAATAGGAATTATAGGAATACCAACCAAATGGTTCAAGTTCTAAAGCTTTTTGAATTTCTTGAATTGCTCTCTCATATTCTCCAAACTCAGTTAAAACTTCTCCAAATGAATCATGATAATTCCCATCGTTTGGATCTAGACTCGTTAATAACTCACCATTCTCTATCGCTTCTTCTTTTTGCCCTAGATATAAATGAAAGTAAAGTTTACTATTAAGGAGATCAAGATTATCGGGGTATTTTTTCCATAGCTCATTAATTATTTTTAGGGCATCGTCATATTTATTCATCTTTTTAAGTAGAAACGCTTTATTTACAAGAAGATCGATTTTTTTTTCTGGAAAATCTTCAAGATTGTCATCAAGTAATTTAGCAGCTCTTTGAAAATCTTCATTATGAACGTAAATTTTCGATTTATAAAAAAGGGAGCTTAAATCTTTAGGTTCTAACTTAATCGCATTGTCTATAGCTTCAAGCGCTTCATCAAATTGATTTAACCGTCTCAAAACAAGACTTTTAAATTGAAAATATTTCACTTTGTTCTTTTTATCTGGATCTAATGAAATTGCTTCATCAATATCAAGTAAAACTTGGTCTATTCCCCTATCATCGATCCCTAATTCATATATTATCTTATAACCAGAAATTAATGCTTTACTTAAGTAAGATAAAGGATGATCTTGATATTTAGCCCTTAATGTTTTACTTGCGAGTATTGCCTTATCAAAATTCCCAATTGTTAGATAACAATAAATTAAGATTAAATAATAAGAAATTGTAAAATTATCGTCTTTTTCATTAAGAAGAGGTCTAATTTCATCATTTAATAAATCAATAGCTTCTTGATATCTATTCAATACTGCTAATATTACTGCCTTAAAGAAATGTTCGTGTTCCTCTTCTAATTCAGTTTCAATTTCACTAAATAACTTATTTAAAATATCATCAGATTTATTTCTCTTAATCGAATGTTTAGCATCCTCAAATATTTTCATAATTTTTGGGGACGAAAAAAGTGGGAGTGTTTTTAATATCGAAAAGTCTATGTAATACATATGCTCGGGACGTTTAGTGATTTCCGCTTGCGTACTAATAGATTGAAAAACATCGGGAATATTTCTCCACGCAACACCTTCTAATTTATCTATTGTATCGATTAATTTTCTTTCAGTTTCTATTTTATATGCTAAATAGTTAATATATTCTGGTAAAAAGTTTTTTAATGCTTCTTTTAATTCGTGATTAAATAAATTATCGCAGATTTCCTCTAAAATAGCAGCCACGGTGTAGTTTAAACTTAATGGGCTACTCACACTTGGGCTGTTCCGATATAATTTATTTAAATAGGTAAATTTTGTGATGTGATCCTCAGTGATCGCACTTAAAACTTTCTCTAACTTCTCATTTGCTTGAAAATAATAGATTTTATCGTCTGAGGTTTTCAATTGAAAAAATTTAGCTCTATATATATCCTTATCAACTATTTGACGAATATTAAATTTGAGATCCAATAAGTTTATTCTATATTCTTTTGAAAATTCTTCAGGTGAAATGTAGAATGGATATTGATTTGGATGATTCATTGAGAGATACAACAATACCTTGTTAAATTCTTCTTCTGAGTCTATTGACCCCTTTAGATTCGAAAAAGGTAATTTTAATACATTATTCAAAAATCGAAATTTAATATCCCCATCTTCAATTTTATATTTCTCAAAGAATGAAATAGTCTTTTTTGTTATTTCTTCAATTCTCTTACTTTCTTCGTTTAAGATAGATTGTCTATCTAAATCATATAATTTTAACATCCTGGAATATTCGGATTTTCCTTTTTGAGTAATTCTATATTCCTTATTCTCTTTTCGAATTATTTCTCTATTTTGAAGTTCGTTAAGATTTTTAGATAGACTAGATTGATTTATCCTGAGTGGATCATCAATAAAATCCGACCATTTACAAAATGTATTATTATATACCATCCAAAGAATCCAATGGTCATAATTTCTCTCATTTGTTATAGCATCTGGAGGGTAATTTAATTTTCTCTCGCCTTCCTTTGCTCTAGATAATTGATTATACCTCTCCGCACCTTTAGAGGTAATTTTATATACACCTCTTTCTACCTTCTCAACATAATCTTCAAGCATTAAAGACTTTAAATAATAAGACAAGGTAGATTGTGGAATACTTACTGGTTCTTCTTTAAAATTAGACCATTCAACAACATCATTATTCTGGAGCATCCAGAGTATAACATGCTCAATATTTGGGCGCTCAATCCCTATTTCTCTGAAGATTTCTTCAGGTGGATAATTAATTTCTTGAGTTCGACTCATAAAATTCACACTAAAGTCTTCTAATTAATATATAGTAACAACTCTTATTTAAAAGTTTCGGGTTCAGTTTGTCACATGTACTACATCTGAACTACGAACTATTATTGAACTATATAGTATAAAACTATAAATTGGAGTACAAACTCATTATCCATAAGAAAAATAAAAAAAATTGAAAAGAAAAAAGAGGATAAAAAAATGGCTCAAGCAACAACAAATAAGGATGTAAGAAAAAATTGTGTTGATGTTGAACAGGTTATTAAAGATTGCCTTATTGAAGCTAATAAGGACTTTTATATTATGCAAAGAGAGCCAGTGAATGCAGGAAAACTTTATAGAGAGTTTTCAAAATCTAAGATACGAAATAATGCAAACTATAATAGCGAATTAGTCCATATTGATCGGATTAAACAGAATTTAGTTTACAAAAATTATTCAGTATATAACATATAAAAAAATAATAGAAAATTGAAAAGAAAAAAGAGGGAAAAAAAAATGAAAAGAAATCAAGAAAAATTGATTATAATTCGAAATGGTACAAAAATGCTCAATATTTAAAATTTTTTTTTAAATTTTTATATTTACAGAAAGTTTAGAGGTAAAAAATATGAAAAAAGGACCCGTTTGTTATGTTTATTATGCGGTAAAAAACTATCGCAAGTCAAAATTGTTACAAAAGAAACAAAGTTAAAATTATTAGAATAAAATCACGCTTATGATTATTTGATCACTAAAAAGAAATTGTTTTCCATTTCCATGTTGGAATTTGTACATACGAGTTTGGGCGAGACTCTGACTCGCCCATAATTTTTCACAAAAAAAGGTTAAAAAATAATGGTTTTAAAATATAATGAAAATATCGGAAACCTTCATTGTCCTGAATGTAATTGTGTATATATTATAATTGATAATGAAATTGTCTCTTGTCCTGGATGTGAATTAATTTCAAAAGGTAATAAGTCGATAATCAATGAAGAGGAACGTCAGGAAAGAACTAGTTCAATTTTAGATTTAAACTTCAATAAAAGTTCATGTTCTTAATCTATAAATAAAAAAGGTAATTAATGAGTAATTAAAAAGAAAAACAATTAAATAGGTAATCAATTATGGAAGAGCAAACTACGAAAAAATCATATTGGCACTACATGTATTTCTTAATTGGACAACAGTTCTCAATGTTAGGTTCAATGATAGTTGGTTTTGTTATAACCTGGTGGATGGCCGATAATGTGATTTATCTTTCAATTTCAGTGTTCTTGATGTTTATACCTCAAATCATAGTCACTCCCTTCTCAGGTGTAATTTCTGATCGATGGAATAAAAAAATAATAATTGCAATATCTGATTCTCTGCAAGCCGCAGTAACTCTTTTTCTGTTTGTGCTTTTTCTTTTAGATCTTCAAAATATTGTTTTTGTTCTCGCAATAAATACATTTAGAGCTGCATTATTTGCTTTTCAATTGCCTGCAGTCCAGTCTCTAGTACCGGTAATGATACCGCAAAAAAGTTTGAGCAGAGTAAATGGAATTAATTTTTTGAGTTCTGGAGTAATTTTTTCTATGGGACCTATGATTGCGGCGGGTCTTATGGCAATCTTCCCACAGACAGAACAGATTTTTCTACTTGATATTATAACTTTCTTTCTAGCGATGGTTCCATTGTTAATTATCAAAATCCCTAAAATATCCCAAACGACAGAAGAAAATGTAAAAAGGTCAATGTATAAGGATTTCAAAACGGGTTTACTAACAATCAAAATGATTCCTGGATTATTTGCTATGATCTCATTTGCAATGGTTTGGAATTTTATTAGCAGACCTTGGCAAGTTTTGCTCCCAAATTTTATTTCCGATACTCATGGAGGTACTGCATTTAGTCTTGCATTAATAATGACCGGTTCTCAAGTTGCAAATATAATCGGATCTCTTATAACCTCATTGAAGAAAACGTGGAGACATAAAATTAAAATAAATATAATTGGAGGGGCGCTTACTTTTGTTTGTCAGATCCCTGCAATTTTTGCACCCCAAGGCAATTTTATATTTATGCTGATTTCTTTATTTCCTGCGTGGGTACTCTTTCCAATTACAGTTTCTACATATTTAGCGATACTACAGACAGTAGTTACGAAAGATAAAATTGGGAGAATAATGTCTATTGATCATATGATATCTATGGCGATTACTCCAATAGGAGCACTTATATCAGGTCCATTAGCATTATTATTAGGAATTCGTACGTTATTTCTAATCGCTGCAATTCTTGGAATAATAGCACCCTTTATGATTTGGTTTTTCACTAAGATAAGACAACTTGAAGTTATTGAAAGAGAAATTATACAGGAAGCAGAAGAAGTTGTTGAAGAAGAACAAATCACAGAGCCTACTGAAGTAATTCAAGTTATTGAGCCGATAGAATAAGTATTTTTTTATAAATTTCTTATTTTTTATTCTTTTTACTATTGTTTTTTCTATCTCTACGGTTCATAATAAAGTATGAACTTCATATGAAGTCCGAATCAATAGTCTATATATGATGTGTAATTCTAATAAAAATAAAAAATAAGTATTTTGGGTACATAATTGGAATCTTCTAAGAATAGGCTCCTGCATTGAATGGATACAGCCTATTATCTTATAATTTTATTTATGTCAATTAAAAGAGTGGTTTAATGTGTCTGAAAAACCAGAAATCGAAAAAATTTTAACAGAGGGCTCGAAGTTAGAAGGTCTTGTAATATCCGAATCTGAATTTGTATTAATTGATAAAGTTGTCCAAGAATATGCCCCAGAAATCGCATTTTTATATCATATAAGAGAAGATGAATCAGAAGAACAACAGATAAAAACAGGACGTCTTCATGAAAATCGCATCTTAGGGATAATTTTAAAATTCTATTTAGAAGGAAAAAATAAAGTAACTACTGGGGAAGTAGAACAGGAATATAAAAGATATTTTAGGGAAATTGCGCGATCTACTACTTCAACATATTTAAATATGCTAAAGAAGGAATCAACTCTCTATACCGAAAGAGATGGTAGAGTAGCATATTATATCTTTTATGAGGATCCACCTATAGATATTAGACCTTTTTGGTTTACAAGAATGTTTTGTACCGTCCCCGCATACTTCAATAGAGCAACGAAATTTTCGAGTTTATACTCTGAGGCTGAAAAATTCATCCAAAAATACATAAATGATTACGGTCATGGAGATAAAAAATTATTAATAAGAAATTTCAAATTTATTATTGGATTAATAATTTTAAAAATCTTGAAGAATCGAACTTCTAAATGTATAGGCTGTCAGTTTAGTAAGAGGGAAATGTATAAGAAACTTGAAGAAATGATTAATGTTGCAATTAAAGATAGATCTGATGTTCTGCCGGTAGAGTTATTAGTAGATTTGATTGAAAAACATTCAGAAATTCCAATTTTTAAAGGTACTAATCTTAAAGAGGACATTTTCAAGGAAAATATTGTTAAGGAACTTGTAAGAAGTGCTGATATATTCAAGAAAGATTTAGATTTTCAGATTATGGTATCCTCTCGAAGAAAAGAATCACGCTTAAAGCAAATTAAAGCTTTAGAAGAAGAAAACAATACTGCAAAATTATCATATTAATATTAACTACCCCTTTTTTCTCTAAAAAAATTAGTTGTGATATTTTTTACACTATAATTACCTTTAAATAAGATCTTCAATTTATTAAAGTAGTGAAAAAAAAAATCACAACTTAAAAAACTTAAAAGTGTACAATAAATGCAGAAAGCAGATGATGAGTTAGAAAATTTGAGAATGAAGAAAGCCGAAGCTTTATTAAAACATCAAAAAATGCCCGAAAGTATTGTAGAGATCCATTCGTCAGAAGAATTTAATAAATTATTAGAAGATTACCCTGATAAAACTATTATTGTAGATTTTTGGGCTGTTTGGTGTGGACCTTGCATGTTTTTTGCTCCTATTTTTAAGAAACTTCACGGGGAATTTCAAAAAGATTTCATCTTTGTTAAAGTAAATGTTGATGAAAACAATGCCTTAGCGATGAAGTATGGTATAACTGGAATCCCAACAACTTTATTTATAAAAAATAAAGTAGCGCAAAATCAAGTGGTTGGAGCAATGAATTATGAAGGGATGAAGGAAGTTCTCATAAAACTAAAACAGTCAGAAAATTAAACAAATACCCCTTTTTTATTAATTTCTTTTTTAAATTATTAAGATGATTACCAATGGAAGTAATTGGAAGCCAATTAAAAGAATTCGAAATCATAGATGAGATATTAGAAAATAAAAAAATCTTTTCTAGTGCTCGATTATTCAAATGTATTTTAGGCCTGAATAAAACTGAATCACAGGTATTTGGATTTATTTTAAGAAATAAAAATGTAAGTACATCTGAAATTGCACATAATCTAAAGATGGATAGAAGTTCAATTCAAAGAGCTGTTCAAGAATTATCTGAACTAAATCTTATTAAGCGTGAATCTATATCTATGAAAGAACATTCTAAAACAAAAGGAAAACCTGGTATCAAGAGAAAAGGATATCTTTATGTTTATAATGCAAAAGATATTAGCTCAATAAAAATCACATTTAAGGAAATATTAGAAAAATGGCATAATTCAATGTTAAAATATATTGATAATCTTGAGAATCTTTGTGAATGTTGTGGTTTTAAATTTGAGCCCTGTTAAAAATTTAAAAATGACAGCAGATATAATTGTTTAAAACATATATATTACTTTGAAAGGAAGATCATTCAATTTATCTCTTAAAACTTCTTTAAACTCTTCTGAGATTGGCTCAAAACCATCTAAGGTATAATTACTGACAGAATAATGATCTGGTATGACATCTAATAGAAATTCCTTTAATTTTTCCACATTTCGAATCGTATCATTTATTCCTTTCAAAAACATTGTATAAATCCCGAGTTTTCCCTTAAATTTTTTACTGAACTTTAAAATACCAAATAAAATTTCCTTTGGGTCTATGGATTCAGGGCATTTATTTATCTTTGAAAAATGAAAATTATCGACGGTATTGAGATTAATAGCGACTAAATCACAATCATTAAAGATATTTCGAGCTTCCTTATTTTGAAAAATTCCACAATTTAAATAAACACCAATTTTTTGATTTGGATAGACCGTTCTAATCATTTTAGTAATTAATTTAAAATTTGAATGGTTTATCGAATCACTTATCCCTTTAAACCAAATTAAACTAGGCATTCCTCGTAGATTAATGCAATCTCTAATTTCATAAAAAATTTCTTCAGTTAGATTTATTAAATCGGAATTTTCACTATATGAACTAAAATCAACTGATAAAAGAGTTCCAAAATTAAAATTAAACTCGAACGCTTTTACAAATCTATAATTCATATAAAACACATCTTTGTTTTATTCACTATTATTCGATTTCTCCATTAATACCTTTATTTCAGAAATCAATTTCTCAGCTCTTTGTAGATGATCCAGTCTTTCATTTGGATTCATCTTTTCAATTAATTTCTTACCTTTTTCATAATATTCGAAAGCGGTTTCATACTCTCCAAGTTGCTTATAGCATTTTCCAATTTTAAGGCATGTTTCGAAGGCAAACCAGCCAGTAGGTTCAATACTCAAAGCTTTATTTAACTTTTCAAGAGCGTTTTCGTATTCTCCTGAAGCTATTAATATCTCACCATATGTATCATAAGAATTACCATGATTAGGGCTAAGACTTATCAATTTTTCAGCAGTTTCAATAGCTTCTTCTTTTCTCCCTAAATATCCTAAGATTATGGCCTTGTTGTTGAGAATATTAGTATTTAGGGGACTCAATTCAAGTGCTTTATCTACAGCTTCTAAACCTT
>JBHLNS010000095.1:0-3767 GCA_048941285.1 Promethearchaeota archaeon | reverse complement strand
CCAATTACATCTCCTCTTACAGGTTTAAATAAAGAAAAACCTTTCTCAACTCTTTTTGATAACACCTTATTAAATAAATATGATTGAAATGAACTAATTAATAATTTTATCAAATCATTAGGCAATGTTTTAATACAACCTTCATAGTCTTCTGGATTATTAATTAAATACTTAATCATATTTTTTTCATATTTTAGATTTTTTGGAAATTCATTATAAGCTTTTTCAAGATTTCCATTGTATCTAAATTCTCTTCTTACTATTTTTGACTCTAAAGACTCTGTTGAATATGTGGTTGATACAAATTCTTTAAATGCTTTTTCAAAATCACCTTCCAAAAGATTGCGTCCAACGATATGAGAATTTGGTCTATAATTTCCAAATCTTTGAAGACCAAAATAATTAGGAAATCCATATTTATTTAAAAAATTAATTAAGTTCTCAACTTGACTTTTTAAATTCTTTTTAGATACTATATTTCTTATGATAATTGTAAAGTTATTTCCTTGATGGCTTCCTAATTTAATTGGTTTTCTAGTTGGACGTATGTTTCTAATAAAGATGTCATTTATTTTTAACTTTCTTAACTCTTTAATGTAATCTCCCTTTATAGAAACTCGTTGAACTGAAATGGAGTTTTTATCTTTTAAACCTGAATAATTAAACAAATTATAAGGGATTTTTAAGGTTTTACTTATTTTTCTAACCGCTTCAAAAGTATCTCGGTTAATCTTTATTAAATTAAAAGTTGTATATTGATCCTTTAATTCTTTTGAAAATTCGGTTATTCTATTGTCTTCCTTTATATTAAGGGTTTTTCCATTAACATCAATTTCTTTAACAATAAAATCCTTAAGATTTGATTTGTATTCTCCCTTAATACCCCCAATTTCGCTCGTGGCGAAAGCTTCAATTCCGACAAACTTTTCTACTTCCCTTTCCTCGTTATTTAAAAATAAATAAGAATCTATTTCTCGGTCTGACAATGTTTTATCCTATATCATTAATATTATAATAATTTTAAATCTCCGGTAATTTTATCAATCTTATCTGATAATACAGGTCCAATACCAACCGCTGTGGTAGTACCTGGTGTTAATTGAGTTAATCCTGCATCATTAACAACGAAGTAAGGAATTTTTGTAGATTTAAGTTTATTAACTAATTCTTTTAATTGATCCATATTTTGAATTTTTAATACAACTTTTTTCTGTCCCGAATTCTTCCAATTTTTCCAAGTTGTTTTATCTTGTACTCTAACTAAATCAGAGGCTGAAACACTAGCATGACAAGATTGTGCACATTTTTTCCCAGTACCCATTTTTAAATCTATTCTAATTAAAATAACTTGCTTATATTCTTCCACGATAATTCTATTAAATATTAAGAAATTAGCAAAATAAAATTTATTGCTTATTGAAACTCGACTCTCGTAATATTGCCCGTCAATTCATAAATTAGTTCTTCAAGTTCTTCTTTAGTGAATAAAATTTTTTCCTTATCCTCATTCCAAAGTACAGCTCTGAATTGAATATCACCGGTAGCTAAAAAGATTTCATTTAAAGATTTTAATTTGTAAGGGTTGATTAATGCTTCCACCACGGGGCGTGGTTTATTCGTTTTTTCAATAAAAATTAACTCATCAACCTCATACGCTTCTTTAATCCATCTAATCAAATCTGGAGTTATTTTTAGTTTGTCTTTTTTTCCAACTACAAATATAATCAAATCTTCATAATCAATCGCTTTAAAGAATGAAATATCTTTGAGATACGAAAATTGTTCATCTTCTTCCTCTAATCTGAGCAAATCCTTTGCTATATCAATCTCAAATTCAGTTATTTCTCCAGCATCAAGTCTAGCTTGACAATTACTGCATAAAAAGCCCGAATTTATACATGTCTTATCTGCTGGAAGATTTTTCATTATTTCTAAACCAGATTAAAAATTATATGTCGAATATATTTCTTACATATAATCTTGTATATATTGCTACAATTGAGATCTATTAAAAATTGTTAATTAATTTTTTCATAGAGATTCTTAAATATTAAATTTATAAACAATAGATTGCGAATACTTATCTCCTTTTTTACAAAAAAGTATTATAATATAAGAAAGTCTTCACTTTTGAATTTATTGTGTATCTTTATAAGCTTAATGAAAAATGTTCGGTTATCTCCTCCTCAATTATTGAGATCTCTTGAAGATATTGTTTAAATTTATCTTTTGGTATTTTATCTCTACTGAGTATATTTTTTGCGAGAGTTTTATACTTCAATATAAGTGAAGGGTCAACGAAATTTTCAAGCTTTATAGAAAGGGAATAAAGGTATGAATAAATTTCAGCATATTTGGAATATTTCAATGATTCTTTTATCCTATCTAAATAATATTGCAACCTTAATTTTCGATCTTTAATCTCATCCTTAAGAGATTTTGATTCAGTCTGGTACTCGATGAACTTTTCATCATCGCGAAGTTTTTCTGATATTTCTATCAACTTCTTTGAAATTTCAAATTTTTTGATAAAGTTTTGTTCAGTTAAGTATTGAAGACTAAGATTCTCCCTTTCTTTCAAGAGATCTTCTCGTAATTGCTCTGATAAAGCCCCCTTTTGTTCCCAAATAGACTTTAAAATTTTACTCTGCTCAGCAATCAAAGATGAACCTGCTATTAATCTTTTAACTGAAAGAATTAGTTGAATAATCTTAAGATCAAAAATTTCGAGTTTTTCTGCTTGGCGATCCCAGTTAGTAAATAATTCTTGATGAGCGATGATAATTTCAATGATTTTAGGAATTATCTTTTGAACTTCCTTAATATCTTCTTTATCCACAATTATAACTAAATCCGATAATACTTCTGCTATTCGAGTAATTATTACAAAATATTTCCCCAATTCAATTGTGTTCAATGATTCTGTACTACTTTCTGTAAGTTCTGATACAAATGTTTGTAATGCAGAGAAAAATGAATCAAACATCTCTAATTTTTCATCACTTTGGAAACTTTTATTATATAAAAGATCTTTTGATTTACTCTGAAAAATGTAAAGTGCCTGAATCATACATAAATTACCTTTTCTTAACCTATCCTAAAAAAAAAATAACACTATCATAATTTATAATTATCTTTTTTAATAACAAGATTTACGGGGTACCATCTTAATATTCTAAACATATTTAAAAAAATTATTAAGATAACTCTATTCCTCAATTCTTGAAAAGGATGAAGCAAAAGAAATAAAATCAATCTTATAATTCTATAATATCACAACTAATATTTCTCAATATTCTCTCTGCACTTGCAGGGTCTGTTTTATAGGTATAAAGAATCTTCTTAGTTCTTAGTTTCAATTTTACAACTTCTTTTAAACGTTTAACTCTGCAATGTATTGCATATTGTGAAATCTCTAGGAACTTATTTTCGTCAAAAATTTCTCGTGGCATATTAGCTCGACTAATCTTACATAATGTATAGTATGAGTAGATCTATTAATTATAGAATTTTAATTTTATCATATTTTACAATAATCTAAACAAAAATTTTATTTTGAATCAAGTGTTTTAAAAATTATTCTATTTTTACAAATTCTAAATTTAATACTAACAAACTGGAAAAAAAGGAAAGCCAAAAAAAATGCCGATTGACGACCCTGCAAAACGTAGAATAGCTAGATATCATTTACTGGAAAAATCTGTATGCAGAAGGTGTGGTGCACTAAATCCAGTTAGAGCAAAAAAGTGTAGAAGATGCCATGGGAA
>JBHLNS010000064.1:0-16250 GCA_048941285.1 Promethearchaeota archaeon | reverse complement strand
ATAATTTAAAAGTATTAAAATTTCCTAATTTTTAATATTTGTTGGTTAGATTTTCAATATAACAAAATATTATAAAGTCTCAAATTTATTTTAAATAGAGTTTGCATTATTTTTTAAAAAGGTAATAAGTTTGAGTGAAGCATTAATTCTTAATGAAATTGAGAATAATAGAGAAGAATATATTGAATTTCTTAGGAGATTGATTCAAACAGATTCGTATAATCCTCCAGGAAATGAAAAAAGTGTAGCTTTAGAAATTGAAAAATACTTGAAAAATACTGATATTAAATGTGAAATCTTCTCATTTGGCGATAATCGAGCTAATTTAGTTGCAACCCTAAATGATAATTTTAAAGGAAAAACTCTTTTATATAATGGACATATGGATGTAGTACCACCAGGAAATGAAGATGAATGGAAATTTCCGCCGTTATCTGGCACAATAAAAAGAAAAAAGTTTATTTATGGAAGAGGTACTACCGATATGAAAGGAGGCTTAGCAGCAATCGTCGTTGCTTTAAAAATTTTAAAGAAATTAGGAATTAAACTCTCTGGAAACTTGATAGTGAATGCTGTTGCAGATGAGGAAACTGGAGGAGAGTATGGTACAAAATGGTGTATTAAAAATCCATTAAATTCAATTAAACCTGATTTTGCTATTATTTCAGAACCTAGTAGACTGAAACCGATGCCTCATGTTATAAGTATAGGTGAAAGAGGTCGTCTGGTAGTTAAAATAATAACTAATGGAGTTTCTACTCATTCTTCTTGGCCCTTTATGGGAAAAAATGCTATCTATATGATGAGTGAAATAATTAATGACTTAGATAAAATAGATGACTATATCCCAAAAATCAAGCCTCCCTTGTCATTAGAAGAATTGAAAAATTTAATGAGTGCGGCTTTTCCAAGTTTAGAAATTTTAGAGAGAATACTCATTGAACAACCAATGCTAAGCAGTGTTCTGAAGGCTCTTACCCAATTCACTAAGAGTTTGACAATTATTAAAGGTGGAATAAAAGATAATGTTGTACCTGATGAATGTGAAGCGATTATAGATTTTAGATTATTACCGGGACAAGAGATAGAACCAATTTTGAAGGCATTAAGAAAGTTAATTGAGGAAGATCTAGGTTATTCCGTAAAAAGTAAACCTATTGGAGATCCAGAAGAAGTTTTCGTATATATAGAAAATATTCAATACTCTGAACCTTCTTATTGGAAAGATTGGAGTAAATCCTCAACCTTAAAAAAATTCTATAAAATTGTTGAAAAAGTACACTCAAAAAAACCATTTTATCTATTATATCCTGCAAGTGCAGATGCATCACATTTTCGTAATGAAGGGTATTGCCCTGAAACTATAATGTTTGGTCCTGGAAGTGGAGCTAGAGCTCATTCCACTGATGAAAATATAGAAATACAGGATTACATTAATGCGATTAAAATCTATACTCTATTTGCTTATGAATTCTTAAAATAATGAAAAAAATAAAAAGAAGTATAGAAATTTAAATGATTCCACTCTTATTATTTTATTAATATCTTATAACTAGGATAATTCTTGCGATATATTGCCTATAAAGAAAATTGAAGATACGGTTATTCTTTTAGATACATCGAGATCGATGTTAAGAAAAGATTTTAAACCAAGTAGATTATATGTTGAATTAGAAGCAACAAAAAATTTCATTCAATCAAAACTCTCGATTGATATGAAAGATCGAATATCAATAATTACATTTGGAGATGTATCAAAAAAATTAATTGATTTTGGGTATGAAGAAGAAAAGTTAATTAAATCCTTAAAAAAGGTTCAAATTTCAGGTCAAGGATTTCTACACGAAGGAATTGCATTTTCACTTCAAATTCTTGTTGAAGAGATGCGTAAAGTAGGTGGAAAAACCGGTAGAATATTTATTATAACAGATAATAAACTGAATAATGATAATAATAAATTAAGAAAAATCGTTAAAATTGCCAAGGGTTTAGGCGTGTTTATTGATGCTTGTCAATTAGGTGGTATAGAAGATGATGGTGAAGACTCATTAAGAAGAATAACTCAATCAACTGGAGGAGATTTTGAGTACTTTAATAATTCTAAGGCAATTATCAATGCTGTAAGTGCGTTTGCTTCCAAGAAAGAAGTTAGAGAAACTATAGATTATTTTTCACCTAATAAAAATAATAAAATAGCGCCCTTAATTAGTGAGATCGCACTTCCATTAAGAAGACCCTCTTTACTAGATATTAAGCTAATGATGAAGGGGGGTGGCAAAGATCAAGAGAAATGTCAAATTTGTCACTCTATAAAAGCTGTAGTGACAGGATCTGATTTTCTTGGCGAGGGACGATATTGTCCAAGTTGTGACCGAGCAATGCACTTATCTTGTGCTGCTATGTGGGCTAAAAAAACTGAATATGAGGAAAATATATTTCGTTGTCCATTTTGTTTCTTTTTATTAGAATTACCGAGAGCAGCATTAAAATTAGTAAAAGAAAAAACAGAGAAATTTCCAGAAATAAAGATTGAAGAAGAGGATCAAATTGTAGAGACAAAAATGTTACTAGTACCTGATGATAAAATCGATCAAATTAATGTCTCTTGTTCTTATTGTCATAGTATTTTCTTAGGTGATTTCAAAGTTTATAAATGTGAAAACTGTGAAGCTTATTATCATGAACCTTGTTTTCAGAAGATATACAAAGAACTTAAAGCTTGTCGGTATTGTGGAGCAAAAATAATCTTAAAATAACCACTTATTTTTACAAACTTTGTTAAAATTATTTAAGCATAGGATTCTTTTTATTAATAAATTTAAGTAGTGAGGTCGAGTAAATTAGCTATTAAAAAGAAAGGTAAATGGGTTGTAACATCAGCGTGGCCTTATGTGAATGCCATTCCTCATTTGGGTAACCTTATTGGAAGCACGCTGTCTGCAGATGTATTTGCAAGATTCTTGAGATTAAAAGGAGAAGAGGTAGTGTTTGTTTCTGGATCTGATTCCCATGGAACACCTATTTCTGTAGAGGCAAAAAAATTAAATGTCCCTGCTAAAGAACTCGCATTTAAATATCATAAAATCATTAAAGGATTACATGAAAAATGGCAAATTTCATTTGATAATTACACGATAACTCATAATCCTACCCATATTGAATTTGTTAAAAAAATGTATTTAGATATACAAAAAAATGGATATATATTAGAGAAAGAGATAGAATCACTGTATTGTAAACAAGATGATTTGTTTTTGCCTGACAGATTCGTAGAAGGGATTTGTCCTCATTGTGGTTTTGAAGATGCGAGAGGAGATCAATGTGATAACTGCCAAAAGCTATTAACTCCATTGGAACTTATTAAGCCAAGATGTGCTGTGTGTGGTACACCTCCAATAATTAAAAAAACTAAACACTGGTATTTGGATCAACCCAAATTACAGAAGAGGTTAAAAAACCTTATAGAGGGAAATGAAATTATACCCAGTAATGCGCGACAAATGTGTTTAAATAGCATAGTTGAGGGTTTACCTGAACGTGCAATTACTCGAGATTTGGAATGGGGTATTCCAGCACCATTCGAAGGAGCAAAAGGAAAGACTATTTATGTATGGTTTGAGGCAGTATTGGGCTATATAACTGCAGTTTTAGAATGGGCTGACAATCTAATTAATGATCCAGCCAAATTCGATTATTTTTGGAAGGATAAAGACACTAAGACTGTTTATTTTATTGGAAAAGATAATATTATTTTTCATTTAATTGTTTTTCCTGCCTTGCTGTTGGCTTATAATGAAGATAAAAAAGAAAGTGAAAAATTAGTATTACCATATAATGTCTCATCAACAGAATGGTTAATGTATGAAAATCAAAAATTTTCAAAATCAAGAAAGATTGGGATTTGGATTAATGAAGCCTTAGAACTTGCTCCACTTGATTATTGGCGTTTCAATTTATTATATAATAGGCCCGAAACAAGTGACACTTCCTTTTTATGGTCTGAATTTGAAAATAGTGTAAAAATTCTTAACGATAACATTGGTAATTTTATTCATCGGACTTTAACCTTTATAGAAAAGCAATTTGGAGGTAAAATCCCCGAAAAAGTAAAATCTGATGAAATTGATGAAAAATTTATAGAAAAAATAAATAATATTAGTATCGAAGTAGGAGAAAGTCTGTATAATTTTAAAATTAGGAAAGCCATAAGGGATATAGTCAATTTTGGAAAAGAAGGAAATATATATTTAAATGAAAAAGCCCCATGGCATTTGATTAAAAAAGACAAAAAAGCTGCGGGACATGTATTTAATGTTTGTTCTCAAGCAGTATATGGTTTAGCAGTTTTATTAGGTCCATTTATCCCAAAAACTTCAGAAAAGATTTTATCGTATTTAAACGCTCCAAAATTAACAGAGGTAAATTGGGATAGCATTAATGAAAATTCTATAAAAACAGGGCAAAATATTAAGAAACCTAAACCTCTTTTTCAGAAATTAGAGATTGAAGAACTTAAAGAAGAATATAAAAAATTAAAGGAAAAAAAACCAGAAGAAGGTGAGAAAGAACTGATTTCCTATGATGATTTTAAGAAATTAGATATCAGAGTTGCTTTGGTAGAAAAAATTGAAAAAGTTCCAAAAGCAGATAAACTTTATAAACTTTCTATTGATTTAGGAACTGAAAAAAGAACTTTAGTCGCGGGGTTAGCTGAGCATTATAAAGCTGATAACTTAATGGGAAAAAAGATCATTGTTCTAACAAATTTAGAACCACGAAAGCTAAAAGGAATATTAAGTCAAGGAATGCTCTTAGCTGCTGTTGAAGGTGGAAACGTGTCAATTTTGGTACCAGATAAGGATATCCCACCAGGAGCAAGAATCGAATAAATTACAATTTTAAAGAGAACAATGGATTTAATCTGGCTATAATTTCACCGAGATCTAGTTGGAGAGTTTTAAGAATAATATCTCTTCCTCTATATTCAAATTGTAATTCACTAACATTTCTTATTATTTTTAATCTGCTAATACGTGATTTTAAAGAGGTAACAAAGTATCTTTGATCTTTATATTCTAATATGTCTAATACATCCTCAGTATCGGGAAAAGTATACCCTCCACCATGTGGAAGTATATTAGCATTCAATAATAAATCTAATACTTCCAATTTCTCCCCTTTTTCTAAGAGGTTTTGATTCTTAAGGGTTCTCTCAGATAAATTTTTTTTTCCTTTAAATAAATAAGCAGCGATATCTGCTCTAAGTGTAGTTGGATATATATCTGATTTTATCAGGTCACAATTTATATCTGTACAATTACTCCCTAAATACATATTATTATAGTCTTTTAGAAATTGGTGCGGTTGATTACAAATAATGCTATACCCATAATCAAAAAGGTTATTAGCGATTACTTCTCTTTTTGAATTCGAAAATTCTAATGCCCTTTTGTTTAATTCAAGATATTCCTTAGCTTCGGAATCCATTAATATGTATTGGGGACCAAATTTAGTTTTTTCTTCAATCGCAACATCTTTTAGTTTCTTTGATTTATCTATATAAAGTCCGAAATTATCATCTCTATCGTCTCTGAATTCAGGTGCTGACCCATGGATCAGAAATACATAAGGAGGGAGATTCAAATCAGATAAGTTTTTAGTCTCAAAACAATTAATGAAATGATTTGAGATTCCATAATCCCAATCAATTCGGACTTTATTATAATAAAGCTCTTCTGATTTTACAGCATCAATCTTTTTAATTAAATTGTAAGGATCTGGTAATTCTTCTAATCCACCAACCAAAATTCCGCAACAATTTGGTTTTATATTGAGAAAAATTAATTTATCATTACCATTTCCCCAATTCAATTTCCCACCATAGCCTAAACCTGAATTCCATCTAAATTTATTTCTTGAGATAGTTTCATCTGGTGAAGAAATAAAAGTTGCAATAGGTTCAAAACCATATTTTTCTTGAATTATATGGAACATTGCTAGCCCATACTTCATGTTAGCTTTGCATAACTTAGATGTTCCATCATTCAAGCCAGTGGAAAATATAAACTGACTTGCTCTATCTAACAATTCAACCTTTGATAAATCGGATATTTTTTGAGTAAGGATTGAGGAATCCATTTTTTATTATCTATTAATATCTATTGTATATTCTACCAAAAAATATATGGAAAGGATTTATATATAAGATTAATGATATAAACTTGAAATAATTGGTTAAGAATAGTATCTAATACTAAAGAAAAAATAGTTATTATGCCAAATTCGCCTAATTTTATTTTATTTGATTCTTTAAAAGGGATACAGAGTAATGGAATATTTACGGGTTCAATTATATCAAAATGGCAAGATAAGATAATATTTTCTGATAATATAACTGTATCAGAATTAGAAGGAATTAGTATATCTGAAGGATTAGTTGTAGGTTTTGAAAAAATAGATAATAATTTTAACCCCTTTTCAAGAAATACTGATTTCAAGTGGAATGCAGAAGATAATCCACTAGAATATGTTGTCTTGATACCAGAAAACACGATGGAACAATATGATCAAGGTCAGTTTTCAAATGATTTTCCATTCACTATTAATCTATTACACACTGCTGGTTTATTTATTAATGATTTAAAATATGGTGTAAATCACTTAGATTTTTTTAAAGGAGAAATCTTAAAAAACCCTATCTCTATGATTAGAAATGGAATTATCGTTGCTGATAGGGTAGTAATTGATGATAATGGAGATCCAGTTTTTTATGATTGCTTAATTGTTGGAAGAGATAAAAATGATGAACTTAATATAAGTTATGAACCAATTGTAAGCGTGGATGATAAAGTAGTTGAATATATTATAATATTAGGAATAGAGGAATTAAAAATATAAATGGAATAGATTTAAAATGCTTCTATATGAAAACAAACAACAAAAACTGCTTAATCTATTGAAATTTACGGGGTCTCCTTTTAAAAAATTCGTATCTACTGGTGAAATTGAAGAAGATATTGGATTAGTACCATCAAGACAAGATTTATTTTACTCTATCATTAATATAATTGAAAAAGATGAAAATTTTATTTTACCGATAATAGGAGATGTTGGTACTGGAAAAACTCATTTATATTGGGCTTTAAAGCATGAATTATATTACTATAATATTATCTATATTTCTTTAGAGGAAGTTGTTCAGAAATTTTATTATTATATTTATTCCGAATTTATTGAAAATATGGGCATTGACGTTTTAAGAAGCATTGCGAGGAGATTATGTAATAATTGGGGTGCCTTGAAAAGAAGGTTTGGTTTTTTCCATTTAGCCGATATTGAAAAAGTCAGGAAAGTAGCTTTTGAAAATTGGGCACCTAATTTTGAGCATCAAACTTCAATAAAAGATATAATAAATGCATTCACAGCTCATCAAATTGATCCATATAAAAAGTTAGAAGTTGAGAGATGGTTCTTAGGTGAGGTTATTGATATAAGAGAACTTTCAAGGTTAGGTTTAAGCCATGACTTGAGAGGGAGAAATCACTCATACACAATGTTGAGAGTATTAGTAGAAAATTCAATGGTAAATAGTGTTTTATTTATTGATGATTTCGAAAAAATTATTTCTATGACAAAACCAATATCAATTGAGGAAGAAGAAGAAGAATTCTTTGATCGAAGTTGGCTCTATGGGAGCAAAGAATCTCCGGATAAGCGAACAGCAGAGAAATTATTAGATAAAATAGTCAATTTGAATAAAATTAAGGGTTTAAGAATAATTATAACTCTGAAATCACTCGATTATTACAAGGAAATAAAAGATAAATTCGAAGATAAAAATAACCATCTTATAGATTTATTGAAAGAACCTATTATTTTATCTGACTTTATAGAAAAGGACCTCTTAATATTTTATAAGAAAAATATGGAATTTTTTTTTGGTAATATTAATTATTTTGATTATTTCAGAGATTTCTCAGATTCCTTTTATCCACTTAACGATTCAGTATTAGAATATATTTATAATTATTCAAAAGGTAATCCCAGAAAAATTATAAAGATGTTAAACAAAATTTTTAATGAAATCCTATTATCTAACGAAGATTTGGAAAAGATTCTTATAAAATATCAATAAACATTATTCTTTATATATTTTTTAATAAAATATTTTCATACATATCAATTTCTCTAATATATCTTTCTTTATATTCAATTTCCCAATTCGATAAGGAAACCTTTTCCCGAAAGGATTCTAAATTAAATGGAGATTTAAAATATACTAGTAATAAAGTCCTGATAGCTCTTGGTTTCAAAATTTTATAATTATCTGAATATGAAAGTGAACTAAATAATTCATAAAAATCTGGAAGAAATTTTTCAAAAATTCTCACACATAATTCTTCTAATTCTAAATCTTTTTTATTTAATGTAAAAAACAGATTCCTTCTTATCAAAATGGGATTCTCATCAAAATTTAATAAAGCTTTAAGAGCATTAACTTTAATTGGATGATACTCATCATTTATAGCATATCCTATTAACTTAACGATCTCATCTCCTACTTTAGTATTTAACGCTACTTTGTTAATTGCCTGTATTATTTCGTTTCTAATCCATCTATCTGAACCGTAATATATTTCCATCAATAATTTTAAATATTTATTTTCTATAGGAATCAAATTACCAAGCTCACCAATCAAGTAAACCAAATTTAATTTAATTTTTTCAAAAACCTGAGGTTTTAGATTAGTGATAAAATAGTCGAGGAATTTAAGATATTCTATAGAAGGTTTTTTACTCAATTCAACTAAAAAATTGTTTATCTCCTCAGGGCTTTTTGATGATTTAACATCAATGAAATTTTTTTCAATGGACATTATAAAAACCCATCTTGGGCTAAATTTCTTATAAATTAAAAATAGTATGTTTTTACTTTAATTATTAATGGATCTTGAGAAAAAATCTTCCTGTTTTTTTCATATATTCTATGTATTCATCTCCAAAATATTCGATTAATATTTTTTCTTCATCAATTGCTTGAAAATATAAACCAATCGCCCCAATGATATATAAAGATATCAAAAACCAATCTAAAAGTAATAAATTGAAACCAATACAAAAAATATTAAAAGATAAATAAATGGGGTGTCTTATTCTCCCGTAAATGCCAGTGGTGACGAGTTCTTTCTGCTTTTTTTTTCCATCGATAGGATAAGACCAGTGAACGCCTAACTTTCTGTATGCTAATAAAAGTACAATATTTCCACCTATTATTAAAGTAAAACCTACTATTTGGAGAACATCACTTATAATTGGTAAATCAATTTTTGGAAAGATTAGTGCCCAATAATTATAAATAAAAATATTCAAACAACACAGGAAAATAAAGATGTTAATTATATGTATCCCAATCTTAGCAAATGTTCTCGTTTCTTTCAATTTATTATTAATTTCATTATTATTTTGAATTTTATGTCGTTTTTTAAACAATATAATATATGTGAGATTATAACCAAATAAGAAAAAACTAATAATTATGAAGATTCTCACTACTGTTGAACTGAGCATTATTAAAAGAAAGAGAAATTCATATAATTTGAAAATTATCTATTTTTAAATTTTAAAAATATACAAATAAGATGGTTAAAAATCCTAGAGAATATTATAAAAAATAGTATTAAATATCTCAAAAAAGAAAGAATAAAAAAATTAAATTTTAAAGTATAAAAAGTTACTTTACAGCTTCAAAATACATGTACCATTGCTCATCGTCTTCTATGAAGTCTGTTCCTAAATGCTTATGTTTAGTTTTTGCTAAATCACGTGGAACAGATTCACTTGCGGGTTTGTAGTCTGTTATAACTTTTAAAACAGTTCCAGGTCTCATCTTCATTAGTTGTTTCTTGGTTTTTAAGGCTGGAACAGGGCATACTAATCCGCAGACATTTAATTCCATATCAAATTTCATTTTTTTCTCTCCTTAATTATTTTAATTTTTTATTTAATCACATATAATTGAAAATATAGGTTCATCCATATCAGGATCAGCTTTCATTTCTAATTCCATTAATTGAACTAAGCGTAAAGCTTCATATCTAACTTTCTTAGGCTCAAGTCTGACATTTTTTGAGATATCCGAAATAGTACTTGATCCTTGGAGTGTAATATAATCTAATACTTGCTGTCTAGGCGTTTTTTCAAAGTTCAATAATTCACGTTTCGATTTAAGGTTAATTGCGTTTTTCAATTCTTCCTCATCAACTTCTCCCTGTTCGAATAATCCTTTTTCAACTGCTTGTTCAATAAGCTCTTTACCATGTTCAGTCCATATTACAACTGTTGTATAGCCATCCTTTGATCCTACTTCTCCCGCAGTGATATCGGAATATATTGCTGGAAAGTCTTGGCAATGAGAACAGAAATGATTACAACTTAGACATCTTCGTGCTTCTTGTAATGCCATATCTTCATTGAACATTTTATCAATCTCTTCAAAACTCCAGCTAATTTCTTCAGTTGCATCTCCTAGAGTTTCTGGTTTTAATGAGTAATCCTTCGGTGGTTTCTTAGGTCCAGTAAAAAATGAATTTTCTATTTTAAATCTTCCTTCCATTAAGTTTTCTCCCTTTAAATATCGGTCAATTGAAAATGCTGCTTCCTTTCCATGAGAAATTGCAGCAATCGCTACAGCTTTAGAGTTGTTAATAATATCTCCACCCGCAAAAACTCCTGGGATATTTGTTTCAAAAGTAACTTCATTTACTTTTATTTTGTTTCGTTCCTTTTCCAATTTATTATCTGTTGCCGCATCTATCTGTTCGAAATCTACTGCTTGACCAACTGCGATTACAATAGAATCAACAGGTATCTCGTAATCTGAATCCTCAATTTTATTTAATGCTCTTTTTCTGTTTTTATCAGGATTACCCCACTCAATGTGATAACAATTTAAAACTAATTTTTTCTCTTTATTCTGAGTAATTTTTAAAGTTGAAGTCTTAAAGTGATATTCCATAAAATCCATTTCATTTTCAGGGATATCCCTTAACACCAGTTCAAGTTGTTCTTCTGACATGATATCAACAAGGTGAACCTTCTCAGCACCTAATCTAAGTGCTGTTTGAGCAACATCAACAGCAACTGCTCCGCCTCCAATTATACCTAAAGTTTTACCTTTAAATTCTTCTTTGTTTTCCCAATATCGATACTTTCTATCCATTAGAAAACTAATCGCTACATGCACATTTGGTAAAGTTTCCCCCTCTAAGTGTAAAGTACGGGGTTTATATTGGCCAGTGGCAATAAAAATAGCTTCAAAACCATTATTTTTTAGATCGTCAATAGTCATCTCAGGACCTAAAGGTTTATTGAGTACAACTTCAACCCCAGAATCTATGATTCTACCCACATCATAATCTAATACATAATTAGGTAATCTAAATTGTGGTACACCAAATCTTAGCATCCCTCCTGTTTGATCCGTCTTCTCGAATATAGTCGGGGCATAACCCATTCTTCTTAAAAAATAAGCAGCGGTTAATCCAGCTGGACCGGATCCAATAATTGCTACTTTTTTGGCATTTTTAATTAATTTAGCTTTCGTTTTTGAAGTATTTTTAGCCCTTTCAATTTCCCATTCTGTAACAAACTTCTTTAGTTCACGAATTGCGACGGGATGGTCATCTCCAATTAAAGTACATCCATGTTCACATTCATTTGTACAAATTCTTCCACAAATAGATGGGAGTGGATTTTTTTCTCTAATTAAGTCTACAGCATCTTGATATTTTCCTTGACGTATCAATGAAATATATCCTTGAGCATTAACTCCCGAAGGACAACCATTACAACATGGGGAACATACTAAACCCTTATCTGTTTGTTCAGTTCTCATTTGAGAACTACAGAATAAACCAATTTTTAGAATTTTTCTATTCATTTCTTCTTCAAGTTCAGCTGCTCCACGCATTTCACATGGTACACCAACAATTCCAATTGGATCGAAATTTTTACCAGTAAGCTCTACTAATCTTTGTAAAACTCCAGATCTACCATAAATAACGCCAGCTTTCTGAATTACCTCATCTGGATCTGAAACAATATCAGCAGTCGGTTTTTCATCTTCCTCTTGAACCATTATGATTTCTTTAAGAGTTTCGTTTTCTAGCAATTCTTTAGCGAGTGTGGTTACAAAACCTCCACTTGAAGCTTTTGCTAAAATTTCAGGATCTTTACTCCTTAAGGAGTAAACTGCTAGTGGTTGTTTCTCTTCAAATTTCTTTTGGATTACTTGAGGACAGTTTTGGTAACATTTTCCGCAATCTTGCCCATCTCTTTCTAAAATACAGTAATCTTTCAGTGTTGGACGTTTAACTTCCATTTCAATATGTTTACAAGAGCCAGCACATAATCCACATCCTTGGCATAAACCCGCATCTACTATTTCTTCTCTTAATAATTCAAAACTCATATTTATCCCTCTTTAACTTTAATTTCTTTTACAATTCCAATTGGATCAATTGTGAATTCAACTGAACCATTCTTATAAGTACCCTCAACCACATCAAAAACTCGGCTTTTATATTCCTCAAAATTATCATCATCTTTGATTTGAGATTTAAAACCACCAAAAAATACATTTGAAAGGTTCATATTTCCCGCAATTTTCCTTATTTCATCAGTAATTTTCCGATATTGCTTTGGATCTTCTTCCTTTATGGCACTTTGTAGGTCGTTTTCTAACTTAAGTAATTTTTTACGATTTTTCTGAGTTTCTGCGCTGATTTCTATTTTATTTGCATTTTCATAACTTTCAATTATTTTGAGTGTTAATGAAATCCATTTGTCTCCCCCTAATAATCCTGAAATTAAAGGTAATTCTTCTATTAATCTTCCTGCAAACACATCCTCAAGTAAACTACCTGTAGATGGAATTCGCCCTTTAGGTAAACCAGATGTTGATAATGTAAACCTAAAGAAATTCCCAACAATATCGGGTAAACTTCGGATCACATCGTCTTCATTATCAGCAAGTTTATCTGTTGCTCCTTTTTCAGAATGCTCAGTAGCCACCTCAATATTACCCATTAAAGTACCAAACATGCCTAACATTCTAATACCAGAACGCTCAACAGAAGGTTTGCATCCTCTACATGGTGTATTAAAATTGATACATCTTTCTTTACATTCTTTTGCTACAAATCCATTACAAAGAAAACCTAAATCATTAAAACAAGTTTTATCATCGATTAATTCGATTTGACGATGTACTTCATCTAAATAATCACAAGTTCTTTTTCTCTCGCATACATCACATAAATTTTTCAATTTTGGTTTTTCTGATCCGTCAATAGCTAGCTTTAATTCTTCGACTTCTCCAAGACAACCGTTTACTTCAATTGAAGGGTCAATTAATTTTTTTATTGGAATCACACTATGTCCCCTTTGATTAGCAAGAGCAAAAACTCCACCAGTCGTGGTGCAATTTCCATAAGCAATAACTTGTTTTGAATTTGCTTTAATCTTCTTTAAGATCTCCTTATCCTCTGGTAATAAATAACCGGTAATTACAGCAACATCTACTTTTTCTTCCTTCCAATTTCCCGGATTTGAAATAAATTGTGTTGAATACTTTGAATTCTCTTTTAGGAGTATTGTTTCATTAAAACACTTATTGCATCCATTAAATTGAAATATCTTAACATCCATCTTTTATCGTACCCTCCTCTCTTATTGCATTTGCTAATCTTTCAATCATATCTTCAAAATCTCCAACTGCAGTTTCACCTTCCGCTGCTCGTGAGGTATATTGATTAATAAACTGATCACTATAACCTAATTCTTTGAACAATTTTTTCATGAGTTTGATTCTATGCATAGAAAGAATATTACCATTAAAGAAATGACATGCCCCTAAACAGCATCCTACACAGGCTACTGCATCAGCTCCATTGTTCAATGCATCCATGATTTGGATTGGACCAACTTGGCCAGTACATTGTACTCTAATAATTCTAATGGATGGTTCATAAGCCATTCGAGCGACTCCTGCTGTATTTGCAGATCCTTGACCACACTCATTACACATAAATACTACAACATCTTTAATTTTCTCAAGAACTTCTGGTTCTATATATTCACATTCACTCATTTTCGCAGACAGCACCTCCGCCTGATACGGCAATTATTTCATCTAGTAATTGATTATCTGTGAAATTTAATAATTGAATTGCTCCTGTTGGACATGCTGGCATGCACATACCACATGACTTACATGCAATTTCATTAACAATTGGGCTTCCATCAGTACTAATTTCAATTGCAGCTGGAGCACAGACAGTTTTACACAATCCGCAATTAACACATAAATCATAATCTATTGAAGGGATTAACATCTCTTTCTCAACATATCCTTTGACCAATGGAGCTGCAGCTAATGCAGCAGCATTTCCCGCATGAGCAACAGTCTCTGAAATGTCTTTAGGACCTTGAATAGTGCCAGCTAGAAAAATTCCTCCCTTACTACTTAGTGTAGGGTTCATTTTGATGTGAAATTCTTTTAAGAAACCCTCCTTAGACCGAAGTACATGTAATTTCGATCCTAAAGGACCAATACCTTCAGGGGGTACCATTGCAGCGGAAAGTACAATTAAGTCTGCTTTAAGCTTTAAAGGTGTTTGACTCAATGTATCTTCGACAATAACTTTTAATTCTCCTGAAATCGGATCTTTTAAAACCTCTGAAGGACGACCTCTAATAAATCTCACTCCAACTTCTTGAGCAGATTTATATAACTCTTCAAAATTCAATCCAGGAGTTCTCACATCGATATAACAGATAGTTACATCTGCATTAGGATACATTTCTTTAACTATTCTTGCATTTTTAATCGCAAACTTACAACACACTCCAGTACAATATTGATTCCCAACTTGATCATTTCTACTCCCCACACATTGGATCATCACTATATTTTTAGGGATTTTACCGTCTGAGGGACGTAAAACCTGACTGTTTGTAAGCGATGTTGGTGAAAGCATTCGCTCTAATTTTAACTGTGTAATAACATCTTCATAACCTTCTTGCCCATAATGATACGGTTCAATTTCAGTAGGATCATATTCATCATAACCCGCTGCAACTATTATCGAACCAACTTTAAATGTTTTTGTTTCTGGTTGCATTGAAAAGTCGACTGCTTGAACAGGACAAACATTTATACAAGTATTGCACTCAATACATGCTTTCTTATCTCGTACGTAAGTTGCAGGTATCGCCTGTGGATATGCTTTATATATTGCATTTCTCATCGACATTCCACTATCCCATTCACTAGGGACTTCAACTGGACAATGAAGGGCACACTCTCCGCAAGAAGTACAATTATCATTCACATATCGAGGCTTAATTTCAATCTCTACCTCGAAATTGCCCATTGAACCTTCAACATTTTTAATTTGAGCATTCGTGTATAATTCTATTAAGGGATGGTTTGCAACTCCATTTGTTAATGGAGAGATTGAGCATTGTGGACATTCTAACGTTGGAAAAGTTTTATTTAATTGTGTCATGTGACCTCCAATTGTTGAATTTCTTTCAACTAAATAAACTGGGATACCCAACTCAGCCATATCGTGCGCAGATCTAAGCCCGGCTATGCCAGCACCTATTACTAATGCTGCTTTAGTTGTGGGAATCTTCCTAGTCTCAACATCTTCTAACTTTCTTGCTCTATTGACTCCTGCTTCAACAAGCTTCATTGCTTTATCTGTTGCTTTTTCTTTCTCTTTTTGATGAACCCAACTACAATATTCTCGTACATTTACTTGCTGATGTCTATGCTTATTAAGACCCATCTCTTCAATTGCATTAGCAAAAGTTCTTCCATGTTGGTTTTTGGAGCATGATGCTACAACGGTTCTGTTAACACCTAATTCTTTAATAGAATCTTTAACCATTTGAACTCCAGGTTTTGAACACATAAACATATAATGTTCTGCTTTAACAACATTAGGTAATGTTGAAGCATATTCAGCAACTTTAGCTACATCTACAGTTCCTGCAATATTGTGTCCACAATGACATACAAATACTCCAATTCGTGGTTCATCATCCTCAGCACTAACAACCTTTTCCCCTAAACTTTTGACATTTTCTAACTTTTCTTCTTTTACAGTCAAATTATGCCGCCTCCTCTTCTTTATTTACCTCAACTCCTCCAAAAATATAATCCTTTCCCATTTGTTGATATT
>JBHLNS010000063.1:0-16533 GCA_048941285.1 Promethearchaeota archaeon | reverse complement strand
GATATTCCCGATTTGTTTCCAATATTATCTGTTGTCGGTGCTTTTGCTAAGGGAAAAACCATTCTTTATAATGCATCAAATGTACGTTTAAAAGAAACCGATAGAATAACCACAATGGCTAGAGAATTAAAGAACATGGGTGTTAAAGTTATTGAAGAACATGATAAATTAACAATTTTCCATTGTGATAGACTCAAAGGAATTACAATAAATCATAATAATGATCATAGAATTGCTATGGCATGTACTATAGCAGCTTTATATGCAAATTCAAGTTCATACATAAAAAAAAGTGAAATTGTAGAAGATTCTTATCCTACTTTTTTTGAAGATTTAAAAGAATTAGGCGCCCAAATAGAGATAATGTGAGCGTTTATAATTTATCTAAATGACTTTTGACGGCGAGCTCTAGGTTTTTTGCCTCCAAATTTTTTAGGCTCAGTCCTTCTGGAATCACCAGATAGCAGAGAATCATCATATTCTCTAAAAGATTTTTCAATTGTTTTTGTTCCAATAAATTTATTAATAGATTTAGCAATTGCTATTCGAACAGCATCAGTTTGGCCCATAATCCCACCCCCTTGAACTTTAACATTGATATCACATTTTTCAAGTTTAGGATGATTACTAATTTCTAGAACCTCTTGAATTCTCAATCGTGCAATTTCAGGTTCATATAATTGTAAAAGAACATTATTTATTTTTACTTGTCCCTTAGCTGGATGTTTTAAAATTGCTCTTGCTATAGCGGATTTCCTTTTCCCCGATGCTTGAATTACTTTCATTGACATTTATTAAACCTCAATTTCACTTTTTTTCCAACCTATTCGTTGACATAGATTTTCTAATGTAATATATCTATTATAATATGAAAGACGTTTTTTATCTACATTAGTAATTTCATTAGGGACTAGATTTTGATAGCTATTTTTAAATCTATCTGGGATATCTGAAATATAAATATGAACTCGCTTAATAGCTTCTTTTCCTCTACGTTTTTTTCTTGGCAACATTTGTTTTATAACTCTTCTCATAAAAGTATCTGGTCTCCTTTCATGAAATGGACCCCTACGTGGATTGGTGGCAGTAGATATATTCAATCTTGCTAAATATTTTTCATGAATGTCTTTTTTATTCCCACTAATAATTGCATTCTTCGCATTAATAATTACTATATATTCTCCTAAGATTGCTTTCTTTGCAATTATTGAACAAAATCTACCTAATATTTTATCTGTTGCATCATATAATTGATATTCGATTGACATAAGAATTTCACATTTAAATCATAATTTTACTTTTTAACATATAATTTTTACTCCACTTCCCTTGGGGTTCTGTTCTAATAACTCTTCAATAGAAATTAACTTACTTCCTGAAGATTCAACTTTTTTTTTTGCTGTTTTTGAATATTCTAAGCAAGCAATTGTAAGAGTATGATCTAATTCTCCCAATCCTAATATCTTTCCAGGAACAACTATTACATCATTTTTTTTTGTATTCTTATTAATATGATATAAATTTGCTTTAACCCTATTACTTCTTCTAGAGCTCAACTGCTTTGAAATTGTCTTCCATATTTTTATCTGTGTTTTCCATAAATCTCTTATCAATTTTCTTACGTAATAATTTGATGGTCCAGTTATTTTATGAGACATGTAACCGTCGCTTTAATTCAATAATTCTGATATTTTAAATTAATAGTATTATAATAATTTTTTGTTAATTCATGATTCTATCTCTAATTCTCCAAGTTTTTCAACAAATTCATCGATTTTTTCTAGGAAAATCTCAAAAGTTTTCTTTAAAATTACATCAAAAGCTAGAACTCCATCACTCTCGATTAAAAAAATATAACTATTTTCTTTCCATGATACTTTTATTGCCTCTTCTGGACAATTATTTTGACATGAATTACAGAGTGTGCAAGTTTTCCAATAGTCTTCTAATAAGATTGGAGTTTTTTTATTAGAGAAGTCGTACAATCCTTCAGGACACATTCTTGAAACAATGCACTTATCTGGGCATTTTGCACATTTAGAATCATCAAATTCTATTTGAGGATAAAATCTATAGAAAATATTTGAAACAGCTTGCCATTTAACATGTTCTTTTGCTATTCCTAATACCGCATACGCCTCAATAATCACCTTATCATTTTTATCAATTTTCACTAATGGTATATTTGGTTCTACGGGTATGATTTTAGGGTCGTTTGAATTTAAGTCTCTAGAATAAATTTCCATAGGAGTATTAGTTGTATTAGTAACTTCACATGTTAACGAGACTTGACATAGTGGGCAACCGTATCCGCCGCAACTACATTCCCTTGGAAGCTTATATGTACTTAAATCTGTAGTTAAAGGGGTCATGGCAAGCCTATGCGCTATTATTTCATCATAAAGAGGAGAATCATTTTTTAAAATAATAACTTCATCAATAGCCATAACAGGTATCTCAGAAATTATAATTCTACGAATAGCGTTTGCCATCTCAATAGATATATTTTCAACAACAAACTTTAAATTACGCTTTGATCTTTCGAGAATTTCAAGGCTCATAATGATATGCAATATTAATTTTCAGCATAAAATTCGAATAACTTAAAAAATATATCATTTTAGATAAGTTTTATTATTCTAAGGAAAAAATAAGAATATTAAAACTAGTAAAACTTCAAATATTCATAAGCTTTATTTTGAGGTTGAAAGCAATAGCTAATTTGTTGAAAATCCTTTCTAAAATCGACAACTTCATTCTTTATTTTTTTAGGGTCTTTTTTATCAATAATTAATTTCTTAAAAAATTCTGCAATATCAATCATTTCACTTTTACCCATTCCTAACCTTGTGACTTCAGATGTCCCCATTCTCAAACCACCTGGATTCTGATAATGTCTACCCTGAGCAATATCATATGGTAAAAGATTGCGATTAAGAATTATATTAGCTTCTTCTAATAATTTTTCAATGTCCCCACCTAAACCAATTCTTTTCTCAAATTCAGTAACATCAACCACAATTTGATGAGATTCAGTAAAACCCTTATGTTCCATTAATACGTTTAACCCTTGGTCAGATAAAGCTTGGCCCAGAGCTTTTGCATTTTCAATAACATTTTTATGATAATTTTTTCCAAACTCTAGCATTTCTGTTAATGCAACAGCCAAACCAGCAACATTATGAAGATGATGATTAGATAATAAGGCTGGAAAAGCACAAGATCTCAGATTTTCTATTAAATCGTCTCTATTTGATACTAATGCCCCATGTTGAGGTCCCGGAAGTGTTTTATGAGTACTCATTGTCATCGCATCTGCCCCTTCTCTTAATGGGTCTTGAAAATATCCTGAACCAATCAAACCAGCGACATGAGCGGCATCATAACCAACATATGCCCCAACTTCTTTTGCAACCTCACCAAGTTCTTTAACAGGGTGAGGAAATAAAAACACAGAACCACCAAATAAGACCAATTCGGGCTCAAATTCTCTAATAATTTTTGCTGAAGCATCAATATCAAGATTCATTTCATCATCATCAAATGCTAAATATTCGATATTTAAACCTCTTGTTGTCCCAGCAGTGCCAAAGATTTCTCTTCCACTTTTTGCAAACCTTGGACCATGGGAAATGTGCCCTCCCCGAACTATTGACATACAACACATTTTACCATTATTGTCTGAAGTGAATGCATTATACATAACTAAATTCGCTACAACCCCCGAAACTGGTCGCACATCAGCATGAATACAATCAAAATATTGTTTAGTAAGCTCCATACATATATCTTCAACTTTATCAATATAAGTGCATCCTGCATATACTCTCTGTCCGCTCCATCCTTCTGCATATCGGTGTGAGAAATCTGAAGCACATGCTTCATCAACAGCTGGACTAGTAATATTTTCAGAAGCAATTAAGGGAATTGATTTTTGAAACCACTCATGGTGATCTATTATAAGATTTCGGATTTCACTTAGTTTTTTATTCATCTTTATTCAATCCTTTCTATTAATTTTAAACGTTATTTAAATAATAACTTTACAATTTTTTTAAACCTTTTTTAGTTCTTGCAATATTTAGGTAGTAATTACTACAAAAATAATAAATATCGAATTAACTTAATTAAAAAAAGGCTAATGTGAGAATTAAATGAAATCAATAAGGCATTATTCTTTTGATTTTTCAAGAATTAATCTAGCTTCAAATAAATTTAGTTTTTTACCAGCTTTTTGCTTTTCTAAAGCAGTTTCGAGCTGTTCCTTTTTCATTTTTTCAATCATTTCATTCTTTTTTGTTATTTCATTGAATTTTGCTATGGGCATTTTTCCAGAACCATAGGGTTTTTTACCTTTATGAACTTTTTTGCTTTGCTTCATTAACTTCAAGTATTGATCATGATGGCGATCAGCTAATTTCTTATTTTCAATTAAGTCTTCTTCAAGTTTTCTTTTATCTTCTTTTAGTTTATCGACATTCTGGAATTCTTGTAGCATTTTAGAATGATTCACTTGAGACTTATCTGACCATTTATTTAATTGCTCATAGATTTTATTAAGATTGATCTTTACTATTTCTATTTTTCTATCAATTATAAAGAGATCACTATTTTTTTGTTGTGATAAATGATCCTGTTTCATAGCAGCTAATTCTCGTATTTTATCAATTATTGTATTTTCTTCGTTTATATCGAGTTTTTCTGTTTCAATTCTTCTCTCTAAATTTTCTATTTTACGTTCTATTTGTTTTAAAGAGAGAAATTGTTTTTTATTTGAAGGATCTTCTTTTAATTTTTGTATGCTTCTCTTTTCTTCAAGTAAATTATCCATTATAGTTTTATATTCATCTTTTTTTTCTTTTAATTGCTTAACTTTATTGTTCCAATAATCTCTTTTCTTTTTGTGTTTTTCCTTAGCAATTTTTAACGAATTTGTAATTTCTGTATCAATATCCTGAAGTTTATTGATAAAATCTTTTGTTTTTTGATTTAATTCATCTCTTTTTTGCCGTAATTCTTCTACCTGGAATTGAAGATCTCTAAAAGTTGTTCGGGAAGTTTGAGTGTTCCGGTTTCTTTCTTTACTCATAAATTAATTCATTAAAGAGGATTTATAAAAAAGATTTTTATAAGATTAATATTATTGAGAGTTGTATATTTTTTATATATTTTTTGTAAATAAAATAATAATAAAAGAAAGCCTTCTTATTAAAAATTAAGTATAAAGATAGCCTTGAAATAAAAGAAGGCATAACTTAATATGAATTCTGAAGTAATTAAAGAAAATGATTTAATCTTTTTGATTCTTGATCAAAAAAGAAGATGGTTAGTTCAAGTTAAACCTGGAGGCACTTTTCATACACATAGAGGGATAATTGATTTTAAGGATATTATTGGTAAATGTTTTGGTTCGGTTGTGTTTTCTAAACCTTTTGAAACTCAAGGTTATAAATTCTTTGTATTAAAACCATTGCCATCTGATTATATTCTTCACATGTCTCGAAAAACTCAAATTATATACCCCGAGGATACAGGACTCATATTAGTTTATACTGGAATTGGTCCTGGGAGTGTAATTATTGAAGCAGGGTGTGGTTCTGGAGCCCTTACATGTATATTGGGCAATTTAGTTCGTCCAAATGGACATATTTATTCATATGATATTAATGAGAAGTCAATTAAAGGGGCAAAGTTAAATATCAAGAAAGCAAATTTAACTGATGTTGTTACAATTCAATATGGAGATATTTTAAATGATGATCTTCACCATACTAATGTCGATGCTGTAGTTTTAGATATGGCGACTCCCTGGAATGCTATTGTAAAAATCAAATATTATTTGAAGTACAGTGGATCAGTTGTATCATTCTCTCCCACTATTGAGCAAGTAAAAAAAACAGTTTCGGAAATGAAAAATCAAAATTTTATTGAAATCAATACTTATGAACTATTAAAAAGAAAAATACAAGTAAAGGATAATGCCACACGACCAGAAGTAAGAATGATTGGTCATACAGGATATTTAACTTTTGGGAGAAAAATTAAAGATATAAAAAATCCATATAGAGAACAAAAACCAAAAAAGAATGAAATAATCAGCATTAATGGAATGCCTTTAAGAGGGTGATTTAGTTATGAACATTGAATATAAAGATTTTTTAAAAATAGATATACGTGTTGGACTAATTAAAAGCTGTGAAAAAGTTCCAAAATCTACTAATCTCTATAAATTAATGGTGGATTGTGGAGAGAAAGACTTGAGACAGATTGTTACAGGAATTGCTAATTATTACACAGCGCAAGAATTGATTAATAAGAAAATTATTGTCTTAACAAATTTAGAACCACGAAAAATTATGGGTATTGAAAGTAATGGGATGTTACTTGCTGCTGATCTCAATAATGAACCATTCTTGTTAAAAATAGATGAGAGAAAACCAGTCCCTCCTGGAGTGAAAATAAAGTAGTTAAAATCCCTTTAGTTGAGCTCCCGTTTTAAAATCTTTCTTTTTCTTATATCGTTCTGTTTTAAAAAAATGTTTTTTCTTTTCTGGTAATATCTCTATATATTTTCTTAGAAGATTTTCAACATAATCTTTTGTGGGCTTACTACTTGTAATTTTATTAGGTTGAGACAGAAATTCTAATATTTCTTTATCTTTTGCATCGTGCGACAGACCCAAATTCTTTAATGGAATATGTACAGAATGTAAAAACCATCCAGATGATTTTTGATCATGAGCCATTACCTTTAAGATATTAGCATCTTCTTTTTTTATTTTGAAATCGATTAATTTTTTACCAGGACGGATAATAATTGTTATATATTCCGGAATTTTTGATTTTGGGTCATGTATCTTTTTATAAAACTGTTCTAACCGTTTACTCATAATTAATTCAATATATTAATATTGTTGAAAACTAGTATATATTAAAAAGAATAAATTAAAATTCATAATTAAATTTATTATTTAATAGATTTAGCCTATATTCTTTTATAATTTAAGGAAGGCAAAATGAGTTCTCTAGAAACTCCAATACAAGGAAAATTTGTCCTAAAGAAAAAGCTCTGTATATTAGGTGGTACTGAAAATATTAAGGATGAGTTTCAAAAAAAATTAAGTTCAAATAGTCTTCCAATCGAAAATAAACGAAACATTGGTGTAAACATAAGTAAAGTTGACTTTTTCTTTAAAAAAAATGAGAAGTTTGAATTTCTTTTATGGAATATTGATTGTAGGCAATCAAGGGCTTATTTACGTACAATTTTTTATAATGGTGCCGAAGCCATTATAATATTCATTTCAGAAACAAAAGTGGATCAAATTCTACAATATTTGGAAGAAATTCAAGATCGAATTCAATCAATTACAATAGTATTTTGTATAATCCTTGAAAAATACACTAAAGAGGAAATATTTAATAAATATTTTAAAAATGATAATTTTCATTCAATAATAAAATCAAATAGCATCAAGATTCATGAAATATTTGAGGATATTGAAATTCTAAATCAAATTTGTTCAATTTCATTACAAAGAACTAAATTTAAAGAATTAGAAAACGTTTACTTTATAGATTTTATTCCTTTAGCTCTACTTTTTGAGGATGATGGTATCACAGATGAATGTAACGATTATTATGAACCTGAGGCTCGTAATATAAATATCAATATAATAATAAATACAGAATTATTGATTAGGTATATTTTGAAATTAAAATTGGATGTGTCTTTTGAGTCTGATAATTGGATTAAAGTTAAAAATAAAAAATTTGGTATTTTCTCAATATATCTAAAAAATGGGAATGTTTATTACTATCCTAAAGTTTGTGAGAAATGTAAGGATCATACTTGCTTGAAACTAAAAAAATCGCCATTCTTCATCTGCATAGAATCAGGAGAATACAATGGATGGACTAATATTAATGGTTTTGAACAACCCGAACTTCTTGTCTTAAGTAAGATTTATGCTTTAATGGAAAGCAATGAAACTAATTTACCAACTTCCATATTAAAGCAAGTCAAAAGCTTAAATATATGCGAAAAAGGTAGAAAATGAAATATGACTTCAGTTCTTAAAACATTTGATTTAAAAACAAAAGCATACTGTGATATTATCAATATAACAGAGCACGTTCAACAATGTATTAATAATAGTGGTGTAAGCGATGGTATCATAAATGTTCATGTAGCAGGTTCTACGGGGGCAATTTCTACTGTCGAATATGAGCCAGGACTAGTAAAGCATGATATTGAGCGTTTATTAGAAAAATTAATCCCATATAAAGATGATTATGCTCATCATAAAACTTGGCATGACTATAACGGAGCCGGTCATTTAAGGAGTTTCCTAGTTAAGACTTCTCAAGTTTTTCCATTTAAAAACCAAAAATTAATTTTAGGGACTTGGCAACAAATTATTTTTATTGAATGTGATGAACGAGCTAGAACAAGAAAAATATACTGTATGATTGTAGGAGATTAAGGATTTTAGAATTTCAAAAAAAATAAAAAATTAATTATTTTTACTTCCCATTTTTTATTAAATTGTCCAGTTCTGTTATTATTATCTGATATTTATCTCGAAGCCGAATTTTTTCGAATTTCTCTGTAAGATCCATAACTGATTTATCAAATTGTTTTACATTTTGAGTAAATACTGGGATTTTTTTAAGACTCTTGTAAGTGTTTTCTTTGAGACTTATCTGATATTCTAAATTTTCTAGAAATTTATTATCTATTTCTATCAAATATATCATCCTCTTTCTTAAATTATATTATTGAGTAAAATCAGTCTATCTGCTTTAAAAAATATAAATATCATATATATGTCATCAGAATTACACTAAAATTATAGTTATTTCAGTAATTTTTCTTAAAATATTGAATTTAAAAACATAGGAATAATATTTAGATGAGATCTCGATATTATAACAGTCAATACAGAAAATGACTATAAAATCGAATTTTTAAACTCCGTTTTTCTTTTTACAGAAGTTTAAATTAGTATAGATCTATTATTTTATTAAATTCGTTTATAATTTAAAGTTGAAAATAGATGGAACGCTTTATTAAGACTGTGATCTCTGGGCTTGACAATGCCGGTAAGACGTCAATCTTAACAGCTTTAGATAAAAAATATGATTTTGAGAAAGATATTGTCCAACTTAAGCCAACTATCAGAGTAGAATATCATAAGATGAATTTTTTGAGAAATAACACAGTATTCTGGGATATGGGAGGACAAGAGACATATCGTGAAATTTATATTAATTATCAAGATGTTTATTTTGATTCTACTGATTTACTTATCTACGTAATTGATATCCAAGATCCAGATCGTTTTGATGATTCACTTGAGTATCTCAATGCGATTTTAACCTTTTTCGCAGAAAGTGAAATGGATGTTCCAGTAATCATCACATTCCATAAATTTGATCCAAAGTTAAAAACTGATGAAAAAATCCTCGCAAATATAGAAAAATTAAGGACCCGAATATTAAGTGAATATCCTGATTTTAATATTTTGTTTCAACAGTCTTCCATTTATGATATCATTTCAATTGTCCAATTAGTATCATATGGACTTTCTGTGTTTGATAAAAAATTCTTTGAACTATCAGAATTATTGGAACATTATTTGGAAATATTTAATAGTCAAGCTTTAATCATATTTGATCGTAATGGGATTATAATTTCTGAATATTACAATGATATTGAACCAGAAGTTTATGTTGAATTATTAGAATCAATTAAAGAACATCTCTTTTTGCTTAAACGAATGGAAGAAGAAAAAATTGAAGGAAATTTTGATTTTACTTCAACTGAAGGGACACTTTTTTCATATCTACTCAGAAAAAAAATAACTAATGATATATTTTTCATATCAGTAGTAACTAAAGAACAACAGAAAGAGCAATTTTTTGAAAAATTCCCCGATTTTCTTGATGATTTAGTCAATATCTTAGAGCAATTAATATAAACATATAAATAAATTATGTTAATTCACTTTATTTCTAGATTTGAACTAAAATTAAGGGTAAACAAATAGTATTAATCAATATTTAGAAGACTTCGAGCTTTATCTATTAATTTTTCCTTTTTGGTTCTATGGTTTTTTATGAATTTCAATACTTTCTCAAGACATTCTTGTTTATGATCTCCACACATCAACTCGCCTTTAATACACATTTCAAAATCTTTAGCTAACTTTTCATCATCTTCCTCAAAATGATACATAAGCATCTTATAAATCATGCATTTCTGAGGTTTACCACCTAATTCACGTTGTTCTTTTAGGTTTCTCCTGCCTCCTGTTAAAGCACCCTTTACTTTTCTTTCAATCGACTCAATTGATTCATTGAATGTAAAATAACTATTCGGATTTCGTTTTGCCATCTTTTCTGAGCCATCAATTCCGGCTAATAAATAATGGTAGGTTGCACCTGGTAAAAAGAACTTCTTATAATTTCTGCGTGTTAAATCTCTTGTGAGGCGTATATGAGGATCTTGATCTATTCCTACAGGCACAATAGTCGGTTGAGGGCCTTCTACTACTTGTGGAAGTAGAATATCTCCAACTTGAATTAAAGAGGCAATATAAAGACCAAAGGTACGTTCACCATAAATAGCATTTAACATATTCTGTGTAACTAACCTGCTAACTTTGAAACAAACATCTTTCACTTTTGGTTCTTTAGATTGTCTCCAAATATATGTTTTTTCGGGGGATGGATCTAACCCAAAAGCCAATATATCAGCAATATTATCTACAGCGGTTTCCTCTGCTTCATCCCAAGGTATTCCATTATCTTCATAACTCTCAATATCTGCGATTCCATAATAAACTTTACCACCCATTCGTTGAAATTCCACGATTTCTAAGGCAGTAGTTGACGTTCCTAGGTGAAATGGTCCAGAAGGTTTAATTCCGCTCATTACGGACCAAGGTTGACCTTTTTCTATAGCTTTATAAATGAACCCTAAATCTCTGTGACCGAAAATAATTTTTCTTCTAATGAATCGATTCTCTCTCATTTTTTGTCTAATCGATTCTGTTATCTCCTCGATTCCAAACTCTTTGATTAATCTGATATAATCCTCTTCTTCAATGGCAGAACCGCCCCAAGGATCTATTTTAAAATCGTCAACCATGCTTTAATTCACTCTTTTCATATACGTTGATATTAAAAATATATACAGAATAATAAATTTTAAGACAATTAAATTATGTTCTAAAAAGCTAAAAAAAATTGATGTTAAAAAATTTTCAATTAAAGTTAGATTTTTCTAAACTTTTATATAGTTCTCAAAATAAAATATATTGATCGAACTTAGTCTTCATATTTATATTAAGGTTGGTTCTTAATGAAGAAAGAAAAAGCCCTTGATGAAATTGATCGAGATATCCTAAGAACGTTGCAGGGAAATGCTCGTACTAGCTATAGAGAGATTCAAGATAAATTGGGTATTTCAATTGGGACTATACACAATCGAATTTCGAAATTGAAGAAGAATGGAGTTATTGAAGGGTATACTCTTAGGTTAAATAATGAAAAACTTGGTTATAAATTAGCATTCCTAATAAGAATCAATTGTGATGGCAAATTTACCGAGGAAATCTTAAATGACCTTACGCAAATTCCTGAAGTATGTTCTATCTTTCACACTACTGGAGAGCAATCAGCTGCGCTGATTTGCAGATTCAAAGAATCGGATGATGTCCATAAGTTCATCCGAAATCTAAATCAAAAAGAGTATATAACAAGAACGAATTCAAATATGATACTTAAGGAGTATAAAAATGCTAGCTTCGTCCAATTATAAAAATTATTTTTAATCTTATTTATATCATTACAAGGTTCTAATCTAATCTGGGGTAAATTTGGGTCCTTCATTAAGCTCTAGTTTTTTCAGCTTGATTCTAGTTCGAAAGTCTATATTATAGTTTTTCTTATTTTTACACCCTTTTTTTCATTATTATTTTGTTTTAAATATTTCCATAAACTTTTTTTAATTTTCTTTATATAGATCCCTAAATCACAAGATCATATATAATCAAATGGTGAAAAAATTGAGCAACGTTCCAATAATTATACTTAAGGAAGGAACAGAGGAAGTCCGCGAAAAGGAGGCCCGAAAACAGAATATTAATGCGATGGTCGCAATTGCAGAAACTGTTCGATCGACTCTTGGCCCAAAAGGCATGTCGAAAATGCTGGTTGACTCTATGGGAGATGTGACAATTACAAACGATGGAGCCGAGATACTTTCTAATCTCGACATAGAAAATATTGCAGCGAATATGATGGTTAATGTAGCAAAGTCAATTGACGATGATATTGGTGATGGAACTACATCAGCAGTAATATTTTCGGCTGCTTTATTAGAAAATGCTTTGGAATTAATAGAACAAGACATTCATCCAAAACCTATTATACATGGATATAAAATCGCTGCTGATAAAGCTCTCAAAATAATAAATGAAATTGCTGTAAAAATTTCAACAGATGATAATGAAATTCTTAAAAATGCCGCCAAAACAGCGATGAATGCTAAGGACATTTCTCCATTAAGAGAATTCTTTGCAGAATTAGCTCTAAAGGCAATTAAAAATATAGCTGATGAAGAAGGAAATACTTTCTCAAAAGTAAGTAATGTAAAAATTGTTAAAGCTCCAGGAAAATCTCTTAAAGAAACTGAATTAATTAATGGCGTCTATACTCAAAAAGAAAAAGTAAATTCCATGATGCCAGATTCCATAAAAAATGCAAAGATCGCGGTTGTTAGGAAAAAATTGGATATAAAGAAGACTGAATTCGATGCTCAAGTTCGGATCTCTAGTCCCGCAGAAATCCAAAAGTTTCTTGACCAAGAGGATAAAATTCTCACAGATTACTTGAAAATATTTAAGGATTTAGGAGTTAATTTAATTGTTAATAGTAGTGATATTTCTGATAAATTCGGTGCGTACTTAGCAAGGGAAGGAATTGCAGCTATTAAAAATGTCGGTGAAAGTGATTATAAATCGATTTTAAAAGCTGTTGGTGCCAAACTTGTTGATGATTTGACATCACTTTCAGATAATGATTTAGGTTTTGCTGAAAAAATACATTTTGAAAAATTGGGTGATGATGAATATACATTATTCTCAGGCTGTAAAAATCCCAAATCTGTTTCCATCTTACTCAAAGGTGGACTTGATAAGATACTTAGTACTGCAGAAGTCTCATTGCACGATGTATTATCTGTCATTGCAAAAATAATAGATACTAAGGCAGTTGTAGCCGGTGGAGGTGCTATTTACATTGAACTGGCTAAAAGAATTAGAGCTTATGCTAATGAAATTGGTGGAAAAGAACAGCTAGCTGTAAATGCATTTGCTTTAGCACTTGAAGAGATTCCAAAGACACTAATAAAAAATGCAGGGCTAGAAGAAATTGAAAAATTAACTGAATTAAGAGCAGCTCATAAAACTGAAAATGATAAATGGGTGGGGATTGATACAATTACAAATGTAATAGGAGATAATTTCAAAAAAGGAATCATTGAGCCTGCAGCATTAATCAATCATATTATCAAATCTGGAAGTGAATTAGCTACTTTAATCTTGAGAGTAGATAGAATTATTAGTGCAAAAGGTAGTAAATCAGAAGGATTATAATAGTTAAATTGAATTTTTTTTATTTTTTTTTTTTAATACTCTAAGATCTTTATATTATAGAAGAAATTATCCTAGAAACTATTAAAAAATCAAAAAAGTAAAATTAAAAGAATTTCATGAATTTTCCTAAACACATTTAATTTTATTTTTAAATAAATTAATTGTCGATACTGTTATTTGAAATAAAATGGAAATAATTGATAATATAAATTCAGAAAAGTTAAAAGCTCTAAAAAATGAGTCCGTTTTAAGGATTATTGATGAGTTTATTTCTTTATGTAAACCATCCACGGTTACAGTAATAACAGATTCTCAAGAAGATATCAATTATGTAAGGAACAGAGCTATTGAGTTTGGTGAAGAGACTAAATTAAAACTCCACGGACACACTATACATTTTGACGGTTTCTTTACAATGGCTAACCATGATCAAGCTAGGGATAAAGGAAATACTCAAGTGCTCGTTCCTAAAGATGAACTAGAACTATACCCTTGGATAAACACGATGGAAAGAGAGAGCGGATTAAATGAAATACTGGATATTATGGATGGATGTATGGAAGGTCATGAATGTGTAATAAGATTTTTTTGTCTAGGACCAAAAGATTCCAAATTTTCGATTCTTGCACTCCAAATAACAGATTCTTTTTATGTTGCTCATTCAGAAGATCTTCTTTATAGATCTGGATATGAAGAGTTTAAAAAACTCAATGGATCTGATGAGTTTTTCTATTTTATTCACTCTTCAGGTGAATTAACTGGAGACCCTCCGGTAACGAAAAACCTTGATAAAAGAAGAATATACATAGACTTAAAAGAAGGACGTGTACTTTCAGTTAATAATCAATATGCTGGAAATTCACTGGGATTGAAAAAACTCGCTTTACGCCTAGGAATTTATAAAGCTAATAACGAAGATTGGCTAACAGAACATTATTTCATAATGGGTGTTCATCCAAAAGAAAACAACAGAACTTCCTTCTTTTGTGGAGCATTTCCATCGGCGTGTGGAAAAACGAGTACTGCGATGTTACCGGGGCAAACTATCGTTGGTGATGACATAGCTTATCTCCGAGTTTGGGAAGATGGTTATGCCCATTCGGTAAATATTGAGAAAGGTATTTTTGGCATAATCAAGGATGTAAATGCAAAAGATGATCCTGTTATATTTAATGCACTTACAACTCCTCGTGAAACTATTTTTTCTAATGTCCTAGTTAAAGATGGTGATTGTTATTGGCTCGGAGATGGAAGAGAAGCCCCCAATGACGGGATAAATTTTTCAGGTCACTGGTATAGAGGGAAGAAAGATAAAAATGGCATCGAAATTCCACTTGCACACCCAAATTCTCGTTATACAATTGGTATTGAAGAATTAGATAATGCAGATCCAAATTTGCATAATCCAGATGGAGTACCCGTGCATGGAATTCTTTATGGCGGTCGTGATAGTGATACAATGCCTCCAGTAGTTGAAAGTATAGATTGGGAGCAAGGAATTTTTTTGGGAGCGACAATTGAATCAGAAACTACTTCTGCTACATTGGGTGCGGAAGGTGTAAGGATGCAACAACCTATGGCCAATCTTGATTTTATGGTTGTTAGTTTAGGAAAATATCTCAAAAACCACCGAAAGTTTGGCAGGAAGTTAGAATATCCTCCAAAAGTATTTGCAACTAATTATTTTCTTAAAAATAAAGAAGGAAAATATTTAAATGGTATTTTAGATAAATTATGTTGGTTAATCTGGGCAGAAGGTCGAGTTCATAATGATTATGATGCTATTAAAACGCCTATTGGATATATACCTGAATATAAAGATTTAAAAAAATTATTTAAACAATATCTTGATAAAGATTATAAAGAACATGATTATATTCAACAATTTTCTATAAGGCCTATGAAACTATTAGAGAAATTAGATCGTATAGAGTTAATGTATAAAAAAGAAAAAGAAGTTCCAGAATTTTTCTGGAATATTCTTAATAATCAAAGAAGTGATCTGTTAACGTTAAAAACTCAGTTTGACTCTGAAGAAATACCTCCTACATTATTCTAGAAATACAAATGATCAGAACTACCAATTAAACTAAATATTTTAAGCCTGATCTTACTTTATAGGTTTTATTTATTCTATCCAATTCTATAAATCGTTTAATTTCTAAATTATTTAAGAAATATCGCATCTCAACCTTATCTTTTTTGAGCTCCTCTGCTAATCCTTCAATATTATTCTCATAATTACGAAGTATTTGAAGTAAGGATGAATATTCTTCATAAATATGATTGACTAAAAATGTAATAGATTCTTTTATATTTAAATTGGTTATTGTGCTTGTTGGAAAAATTTTGGTATCTTCGGGTAAATAATTCTGTGAGCGAACAACTTCTGGTGATCGAGCACCTTCAATATCCTGTTTATTCGCTAAAAAAACAATTGGTATATTTGGAGGTAATATTTTTCTTATTGAGTTTAATATCATTATAGCACTATCATCTTTTTCAGGAGCCGCAGCATCAAATATAAAAATAACTCCATCTGAGCCACTAGTACAAATACTTCTCATCACTGAAAATCTTAAAAGCCCTGGGGTTCCAAATAAAAATACTTCAAACCCATTTAGTTTTACACTCCCTAAATCCATTGCAACTGTATAAAACTTATCATCTTTGCCTTTTGCTTCTACATTCAACGCATTATCATCTAAAGACTTTATATAACTTGATTTTCCCGATTGGAGTGGCCCAGAAACTAGAATTTTTATTATTATATCACCATACTATTGATAATGCAAATGAAAGTTGATTTTACTTTCACTTAGATATTATATTAATTATTTTAATATTTAGATATTATATTAATTATTTT
>JBHLNS010000014.1:0-64334 GCA_048941285.1 Promethearchaeota archaeon | reverse complement strand
TAATCGCCTGTATAAATATAAGAAATCTGTGGAGATACAATATCATCATCCGTAATGTTAATCCAAACAGTAATAGTAGTATTTAATTTATCGCCAAGTCTATCAATATCCGCGTCACTTGCTGTAAAGATAAATTTGTGACTTCCCACAGCACTAGGCACTTGATAAATCCCACTGGGATCTAAAGATAAACCTGAACTATCTGAAGCATTGACAATAAGTTCTCCAGGATTTCCATCAGTATAATCGCCTGTATAAATATAAGAAATCTGTGGAGATACAATATCATCATCCGTAATGTTAATCCAAACAGTAATAGTAGTATTTAATTTATCGCCAAGTCTATCAATATCCGCGTCACTTGCTGTAAAGATAAATTTGTGACTTCCCACAGCACTAGGCACTTGATAAATCCCACTGGGATCTAAAGATAAACCTGAACTATCTGAAGCATTGACAATAAGTTCTCCAGGATTTCCATCAGTATAATCGCCTGTATAAATATAAGAAATCTGTGGAGATACAATATCATCATCCGTAATGTTAATCCAAACAGTAATAGTGGTATTTAATTTATCGCCAAGTCTATCAATATCCGCATCACTTGCTGTAAAGACAAATTTATGGGGACCTAAATTATTTGGAACACAATATATTCCACTAGGATCGTAAGAAAGTCCTGAGCTATCTGAGGCATTAACAATAAGTTCCCCAGGATTTCCATCAGTGTAATTACCTATATATATGTATGAGATTTCAGGTGATAATTCATCGTCATCAACCAGATTAAAAGATTCTAATTTTTCAACATATTCATCCCATAGAAAATTAAGAAAATATTCTACTTTAGCTATTAAAGATATGTTTTTTTCAATAGTATTGGTATTAATTATTATGGGGCCGACAATATGATTTTCAGATTTCCCATCTATATGGATAAAATCAGATAATGCTAAATTGGAAATATCATATACCTTGACATAATGATTAACTGAATTATTGTACCATTTTCCGCTAGAATTATTAGATTTTAAATAGATTTCTAAATTCTCAGCCACATACCACATAGAGGGGGATGATTCTACCTCAATATTAATATATAACTTTAATTGTTCATCGTGATGTTTCAAATACATGATATCTCCAATATGAACCGTATTATGAATTAACTGACTTTTCAGGTTAGTAATGTCTTCACTTGTTAACGAATCATTATACTTTCCCATAACATAAATAGTGAATATATCAATATTATTTTCAAAAAGAGGATCATTTGTAATTGTATTATTTAAATTATTTTCAGAATTGCCATATATCTGTAAGATTATATAATTTCGCCAATCTAAATAACTCCAATTAAGAGCATCTTGGGCATACACATCTGTCCAAAATTTTTGGAATTTTTGATAAGCCGAAAGATTTTCAGATTCTTGAAGCTCATCATTCAACCTAAGAATTGATAAATTATTGGTTGGTTCTTTATTGATTTTAGAGGTAAAAAAATTATCTTGAGTTATGATAGCTGCCGCAAAAATAAAGAAAAGAAACGTAGCGGTCAAAGTTATTATTATTTTGATATTAATTTTATTCATAGAATATATACCTTAGTTTAGATATTTTTGTCACTTACTATCCGGCAAGTTAAAAGATAATTATTACATATTTAAATATTAAGTAAATTGTCCGATTTCCACTTTTTCACATGATAGAAAAGAAAATCGAAAGATTTGGAATAAACTTAACAGTTTTTTAAAAGATGGGAGATTTTTAATTAAATGTTAACCGGTTAATATTTATCCAAGTGTTTCGCTATGGGGATTATATTTTTTTGTCGGTGGAAAATTTAGAAAAATTCAATTTATTCACATGAAAAAAAAGAAAATTTCTCATAGTGTAATTATTCGATTATATGCAGATTAAAAAAGACTAGAATTTTGATTAAATTTGCTGTAATTTTCATTATTTAGAAAATATAAAGTCTTATTTGCTAGAGACTTTTTAGATAAGATCCCATTTTCATGAAGTTTGTCAGTATATTTAGCAACTGTAGTTGAATGCATATTTAATTGCTCTGAAATTTGAGTCCTCGTTATACCTTCCTCATGTTGTTTTAGAAAGTTTATTATTTCTTTGCACTTATCTCTTGATATTAAATAAATTATCATTCTGTCCTCAGATTTTACATTGATATCGAAATAAATTTCTTTGTTCTCAATTTTTTCTTTGCAAATATACATAAACTTGATTAAAATATTCAGATGCCATTCTACTACGGGAATATTTAGATCTAAATTAGATACAATATTATAAAAATAAACTCCAGGATTTTTTTGAATATATTTATAAATTCTTTTTCTATTAATATTTGAAAAAATTTCATTTCTGGTGAGTTTTGACCCTTCTACTACAAAATTTTTTTCTATAAGAGATTTTAAAATAGTTCTGATACCATTTATATTGATATTTACGCCAGATTTAGCAAATCTTGAACTTATAAAAGGGATAATGTCATTTACACAGAAGAATCTATTCTTATCCAAATATTCATTAATTACTTCTAAGACGCTTTGTTCATAGCTAGTAATTATTTCTCCCCTTTTATGATAACTTACTTATTTTGTTTTATTAATTTTAGATTTCGGTTTTATCTAATTTATCCAAGATATTATTTATAATTTCATCCCTTTCTTTCGGAGTTAATGCTAGCATTTCTTTAATGAACTTGATTTTCATATCTCCCTTCAAACCTATTGCATCAACCTTATTTAAAAATTTTTCTGATACAATTGTTAATTCTATTTTTTCTAGATAAGTTCTCTTCTTTATTGTTATATTCTCATCAAAAATCTGAAGTAATAAATCTCGATTAGTCAAATTACTGAGAATTTCTTTTGAAAATGGGTCTGTACCTATAAATCGTCTTGACATAATATTTTCAAGTATTTCATCCCTTTCTTTTGGACTTAAAGCAAGCATTTCCTTTACGAATTCTTGTTTCTCATTTTCATCAAATCCTAATTCATCAATTTTTCTCAGAAATTCATTATTTATAGTTGTAAGCAGTATTTTTTCTTCCTTGGATATTTTATCAGTAAATGTATCTTTGTCAACAATGCTAAATAATAATTTCTTGTTAGAACGAGTATTCAAAATTTCTTTGGCAGAAGGTCCAAGCCAAGATTGATAAACTTTTTCATCTGTTTCAAAAAAGGGTGGGATTTCTCTAGTTTTAGTTTTATATATTTTCTGATAATAATAATATGAAGTTCCTGATACAGCAACCACGGAAGCAATTGATAAGATGAATATAAAAATTATTATAATACCTTTATCAGGTTCATATTTTTTATTTATTATAACATCTTTATAACTGAGATATCCCATAGTATCATTCGCATAGAATCTAATAGTTAAGGGACCTTGAGGCAAAGCATTCCATAAGATTTGATTAATTTTTCCACTCAAATTTGTTATTGTAACATTATTTAAACCACCATCTAGAGTATACCATATTTTTTCCAAGTTAGGTTCAATAATAGAAATATTATAGGAAGGAGCGATTCTTCCAAAAGTTTGATTATCTTGTGGAGATAAAATGTTGATTATCGGATCAGAATCATCAATTTGATAAGTAAAATTATTGAATCTTACTGTAAAATATTCTTTTCCGTTATTATATTCTGAATAAGTATTTAATAACCCAATTGAGGTGTATGTATACTCGAATTGGATGATATCGTCCAATATAGTTAAACTCATGATAAAACCATTTGAAATGGAAATGATATCTGAGCGAATAAAATCAAGAGTAGCCCAATTTACATCCATTGGTAATATAATCCTATTTAATAAAGTAAATCTAGTTAAATTTTGAGGTAAATAGTATATTTCAGGGTGTTTTTCTGCAGAAAAAGGATTTATCATCGATATAGCCTGAGAATTATTAATAATAATTAAAGAACGATTGAAGTAGGTGTCAAAACCACCAATAAAATTAATTTTTAAACTAAAGATGTTAGGCATTTTACTATAATTTCTTAATGGTATTTGGGGAGCATTTCTTTCACTATAAAAAACCCCGTAATTATAAATATCAGATTCATTAACACCTATAAATAATGGTTTAGGTGCATCATAAAAATTGTAGATTGTGAAAATTGATTTTTCTTCTGCATTTTCCCATGATTGATTTAAATAATAAAAATCCATCCAATCTAAGAGGCCATATTTATTGTAATGAGCATTTCTTCCAAATTCGATATTGTGCCCATTTATTATAGTCGAAGACATAATATTGTCTCCTAATTCGACATAATCTCCATCACTTCCATAATTACTTATTCTAGAATAAGATTCTGTTAGATTTGATCTATTTAAATAATGAAAAATAGGAGTTGGTATGAAAAATGGAAAAATATGTGTTAAATTGTGGGGAGATGTATAATTTAATGGCTCCTTTCGAAATACCAATAGATCATTTCCATCTGGTGTAATATTAAAATTGTTATCTTTATTTGTCCAATTCCATATGGAATAATTTATATCCCAATGAGTTGAATTCTCTGCAATTGTGGTTATGTTCACTTTAAATTTGGAAAATTTCTCAGGATCAGGTAAAAAGCCATAAATACGTTCCCAATTAGATCCAAAAATCTTACCCATAATATAATCATCTACTTCTGCCACAATCCAAGTATATTCATTATCAATTGCGACATTAAGTGAATAATTAATCTCAGAAATCTCATTAAATGTGAATTCTATTGCTTTATTTATATATGGTAAATTATTTTTATTAATACCAGAATAATAATTGTAATTTGTTAGATCTCCATGATCCAATCCCACAATCGTATGGTATTGACTTAAATAGTTAATATTTTGATATTGGAATTTAACCATTCCAGCTTGATGAAATATGACTTCAAAACTCCCTATATAATTATTATCATCACTGTAAATATTGTGATATTCTATTACTAGATAATTGTTAGGCGCTGACCCTCGAAATTCATAATATATCTCTCCTCCGTTAATAGGACTTAAATCACTACAGAGTAAAGCAACACAGTCTATATTCTTATCACTTAAATCTGGTATTGGTGCACAAATAGATTGTGTGTCTCCTAAATTAGTAAAACTCATCCAGCCATTTGTGCTAACATAAATATTATTATATTGGGTCTCATAGTAAGTGAAATTCCAACCTTCACTAATAAAAGAAATTGCTTCATAACCATCATTTTCATTTGAAATATTCATACGAGTACCTGATATCGAGATTTCTATCCATGAATAAGCTGCGCTATAATTCATGATATACCCTCCACCATTAGAAGAAGCTGTTCTTAAATCACTATTTTCTCTAATTATATTAGTTTCTTGATACGATTTTAAAATAGTTGAATAAAGTGGAGTAAAGGACGCTATTAATATCAATAGAACTATTGAAACTCTCAGAAATCTATTAATTTTTATGAAATTACATAAATTATGATTCCTTCTACTCAAATCCCCAACTCCTTTTATATAAAAATTATCCTATATTTCTATTTTGGAACTATCGTCTATAATTGTTGTACTTTTGATATTTTTTTCATTTAATCTGAAAAATTTATCAAAAGGAATAATCACTTTTTTTAATTGTCTCCTAAATTCACGAAGTTCCTTCCAATATAATATATTTTCCATACAAAACATTCTCTCTAATCTTTATTTAAATCTTCAAATTTTACCAAAATTTTTTGGCAGTTAATTTTGTTCAAAGAACTGTATTACTGTAGCATATATAGTAAAAAATTGCTATTAGGTTATCATATAATCATACCTGTACCTTAGAACTCAAGATTCTTTTTGCTAATCGATTAAACAATTTATCAATATCAAAGTTAAGTTCAGAGGAAACCTCTAGATAAACGCAGCCTTTGTCTTCTGCAAACCGTTTGGCATCATTTGAGTATATAAAAACACCATCTTTCTTTAGAAAGCAAGGCTTATTTCCTATTAATATATATGGGTATTTTTCCAAATTGAATTCTTGTATTTTTGAAAGATATTTGTTCATTTGGTTATAAGTTTTTAGTTTTGTTAGATCAAAAACTATAAATGCCATACCCTCCTCTTTACGATATAAATCTTTAACTATTTCGAATATATTCTCTCCACTTATATCCCATATTGATAAATTTCCACTTAAATCGGAGTCAAACGTTATATCTTTTGTTAAAATGTCTATACCGACTGATAATTTATAATTGAGGCCAAATTTACTTTTTATTTGTTTTTGAAGAAACTCATTTTTCCCTAAATCGGCCAGAATAATTTTGATGTTAATATCTGGTAATTGTTCTGTAAACCCTATACTACTTATATTAAAAACTGAAATAAATGTGCACCTTATTTATTTTATTTTAAATAAAACTTTTTGCAGCCTATTTAAAACCATCTATAAAAAATTTGATATATTAGTTTTTAAAAATTAATTTCTCGTTGAAATTTATAAAGTTAACACCTAAAATCTAAATTATTTTTAACCTTTTTTAATCAAAAATTAAACAATTTTTATAAAAACTATCTTTATTCAAATTTGTTGAATTGGATAAAAAATATGTGAATTATTCTAAAAGAGTTAACCTATTAGGATGCTTTACATGCAGTGTTCCTTATTTCACCCAAAATTATTTCTTCTACCTTAATTTTTATGATTATTTTTATAAATATATTATCTTTCTATCATTTAATTTGCAAAGAACGATATTTTAAATTATCTAATACTGATTTTTTCTAAATTATTGTTAAAATCAGACTCTGAATTTACCATTTCATACATATCTAATGAGAAGAATTAATATAATATATAGTTACTAAGAAATAAATATGGTATTTTTCAAATCAATAAATATTTTATGTTAAATTGTTTGTAATGGCCCTAGTTTTTTAATTTCATCTGTAAATTCAGTAATAACCTCAGCAAATCGTTTACCTTCTGATGCACTTACCCATTCAAGTCTAAATCTTTTATCAAGATTAAAAATCTTTAATATTTCACGAAAGCGTTCAAACCTATCCTTTGTAAACTCATTTCCTTTTAAATAATGACAGTCACCTATGTGACATCCTGTTACAATGACGCCATCAATTCCATCTTTAAATGCCTCTAAAATGAAAGCTGGATCTACTCTACCAGAACACATTACTCTTACTACTCTTATAGTAGAAGGATATTGAAACCGTGATACTCCCGCCAAATCTGCTCCAGCGTAACTACACCAATTACAACAAAAGCATAAAATGTTTGGGTTAAACTTTACAACTTTTTCCTTCTTTTTCAGTTGACTTTTCATGGATTTTCAATTTTCTAATTAATTTTAATCTAATTTTGGACTAATAGAGCAGAAATCATTGCATTAATTTGTTCAAAACCAAAATGTTTTATAACTATTGTTGAATTAGGGCATTGAGCACCACAAGTACCACATCCCTTACAGAGAGCAGAATTAACATGAGATTTCTTAATTTTAATAGTAAAGTCTTCAAACGTTCTTTCTTTCTCTATTAATTCTATAGCGTTAAATTGGCAAACCTCAACACAACTTCCACATCCGATGCAATTTTCTTCTATTACAGTAGCAACAAGACCAGAAGTCACAATCTTTTCAGAGCAAAGAATTTTGACTGCCTGAGCTGCAGCTCCATTCGCCTGAGTAATTGATTCTTTAATATTTTTAGGTGAATGAGCACATCCACATAAAAAAATACCATCAGTAGCAAAATCAATTGGTCTTAATTTAACGTGGGCTTCTAAAAAGAATTTATCTTCATTAAGAGGCACCTTTAGCATCTTTGCTAAATCTTCATTCTCTTTTCTAGGTGCTATTAATCCTGTGCTTAGTATAAGTATATCGGGATTTATCTCAATTTCTCCTAAATCAGGATTATTTATTAAGAGCTTTAGCTTTTTATTTTTACTATTTAATTCGGGAGGATTTTTTTCATCAAATCTAATGAATAATACTCCAATTTCTCTTGCTTGATTATAATATTTCTCTTTAAATCCATAGGTTCTAATATCACGATATAATATAATTATTTCTAAATTAGGATTAATTCCTTTTGCTTTTAAAGCATTTTTAATAGCTTCGGAACAACAAATTCTACTGCAATAGGGATGTTCTTCATTTCTAGAGCCGACACATTGAATCATAACTATTGAATTTAATTCTTTTATTTTATCTGGAGTAGCGAAAAGAAGATTTTCAAAATCAGTTTGGGGAATAATTCTATGATCCTTTCCATAATTATATTCTTTAGGGTGATATTCTTCTGCTCCGGTTGCTACAATAATTATTCCATGTTCAAGATCAACATTTTCGTTATTTTTTCCATAATTTATATTAGTAGTAAAATTTCCAATGTATCCTGTTATTGAATTAATTCGAGTATTTTTGAAGACTTTAATTTGTTGATTATTCTCAACTTTTTCAATTAAATTCTTAAGATATTTTTGGACATCGTCACCTTCAAGCGTTCGATAAATATTTTTAGCAAATCCTCCTAGAGAGTCTTCCTTTTCAATTAAGAAGACCTTAAAGCCTTGAGAAGCAAGATTTAAAGCAGCAGATATTCCAGATACACCTCCGCCTATAACTAAACCTTTACTTATGACATTAATTTCTTGTTCTTGTAAAGGAATTAGTTGTCTCGCCTTCGCTACTGACATTCTCAATAAATCTTTTGCTTTTAAAGTCGCATTTTCAGCTTCATGCATGTGAACCCATGAACATTGATCTCGAATGTTAACCATTTCAAAAAGATATTTGTTTAAGCCAACTTCTCTTATTGTTTCTTGAAATAAAGGTTCATGCGTTCTTGGAGTGCATGAAGCGACTATAACTCGATTCAATTTATTTATTTCTATCTTTTCTTTAATGCCAGTTTGAGTGTCTGCAGAACAAGTATATAAATTATGCTCGGCATAAACTACATTAGGCAAAGTTTTAACATATTCAACCACTTCAGGAACGTTGACAACTCCACCTATATTTATTCCACAATGACAAATAAATACACCTATTCGAGGTGGCTGATCAGATACATCGATTTCTTCTGGAAGTTGTTTTCTAGCTATTAATTGATTTCTCACATCCGAAAGGAGAACATTCACACTTCCTGCAGCTGCACTAGCTTCGATAACCGTTTCTGGAATATCTTTTGGTGCTGCAAACGCTCCACATACATAAATTCCTGATCTCGAAGTTTCTACTGGATTAAAATGGTTAGTTTTACAAAAACCATACTCATTTAATTCGATATTTAATTTTTTTGCTATTTCTTCTGCTTTTTTATTAGGTCGCATTCCTACTGATAAGACTACTAAGTTAAAAGTTTCATTAATAATTCTTCCATTTTCTGTCTCGTAAAATACTCTTAGATCCTTAGAATCTGGAATCTCTTTAATTGTAGATATTCTCCGTCTTATAAATCTTACACCATACTCTTCTCTTGCTCGTTCAATATATTTATCAAAATCTTTTCCGTATGCTCGAATATCCATAGTAAAAATAGTAGGTTCTACTATATTCATATGTTCCTTAGCAATAACTGCTTCTTTTGTAGAATACATGCAACATACAGAAGAACAATAATCAACACCATACTGTTTATCTCTTGAACCAATACATTGTAAGAACGCTATTTTTCTTGGAATAATTCCATCAGACGGTCGGAGTATTAAACCTGCATGTGGTCCACTTGCACTCAATATCCGTTCAAATTCAGTACTAGTAATGACATTTAAATGTTTACCATAACCAAGTTGAGTTAGAGGAGTTGGATTGTATTCATCAAACCCAGTTGCAAGTACGACTGCCCCTACATTAAGCCGTATATCTTTATCTTTAAGTGCATAATTTATTGCTTCAGCTTTACATATCCCTTCGCAAACACCACAACCTATACATTTATTTCTATTGATAGAAAAAACTAAAGGAACAGCTTGAGGGAATTTAACAGAAATAGCTGTTTTGTTTGAAAGTCCTTTATTAAATGTATCTATTGCTTCTATTGGACATTTTTGAGCACAAAGACCACAACCAGTACATTTATCTTGATCCAAATATAGTGTTTTTTGAGTTAAATCAATAATGAAATTGCCTGGTTCTCCATCTATTTTTTTTATAGTTGAATTTATCAAAATATCAATGTTCTCATGGCGCCCTGTTTGTACCAATTTTGGGGCAAGAATGCATATTGCGCAATCATTAGTTGGAAATGTCTTATCTAATTGAGACATTACACCTCCTATACTTGTCGTGGATTCGACTAAATAAACCTTATAACCTGAATCTGCTAAATCTATAGAACATTGAATCCCAGCAATTCCTCCCCCTACAACTAAGACAGCACCAACCTTTTCCATTATTTTTCCTCCTTAATTGATTTGAATGTTGGAATTTCTTCATGTATTTCATCAAGATCAACTAAACCTCTTTGTCTTAGAGTTATAATATGATTTAATACTTCATTTGGCTTAACTTGTATCTCTTTAGATATTTCTGGAACTGATTTGCTCTTTTTTTTAATTTTTTGTATTATTTTATGACGAATGAATTCTTTATATAGACTATCATCAATAATATCTTCAAATTCGTCTTTTGATATTATTTCATTATATACATTACCCTCAGTAGTGATTATCCTTTCTCTACTGACTAAAGTCCTAATTCTAGACTCGGCTAATACTGATTTAATTATATCAAAATCGTCAGATAACGGTTTTTTTAATTTTTTATTATTAATTAGAGAAGGCCCTAAATTGATTATAAGTTCATTAAATTCATTTACAAGTTGGGCAAATCTATTTCCCTCGGATGCTGAGACCCAATCTAACCGAAAGCGTTCAGAAAATCCAATATAATCTAATAATTTACTTAACATATTCATTTTCATTTCTGCTTCATAATTGCCGCTAATATAGTGGCAATCTCCAGGGTGACAACCTAATACAAGTACTCCATCAATTCCTTTTGAGAAAGCTTCAGCTACAAAAATAGGATCAACTCTACCGCTGCACATTACCCTAATTATTCTAATATTAGGAGAATATTGTACTCTGCTAACACCAGCAAGATCAGCTCCAGCATAAGAACACCAATTACATAAAAATCCTAAAATTTTCGGTCTAAATACCAAGTGTTTATTCTCCTCCATAAGCAATAATTTCTGATAGAATTTGCTCATTTGTAAAATGATATACAATTATAGCATTTTCCGGACAACTTGCACCACACACACCACATCCCTTACAAAGCAACTTATTTATAATTACTATATTATCCTCGTTCTTAGATATAGCATTATAAGGACAAAGTTTCATACATACTTTACATCCAACGCATAATTCACTATTAATTTCTGCTACTAACCCAGAGGAAATAATATCCTTTGAGCTCAAAAATCTGCTCGCTCTCCCCGCAGCACCATTTGCTTGCGTGATTGATTCCTGAATATGCTTCGGCCAATGAGCACACCCACATAAAAATATTCCGTCTGTAGCAAAATCTACTGGTCGTAATTTAGCATGTGCCTCCAAGAAAAAACCATGTCTATCTAAAGGTACTTTAAGCATTTTTGCTAATAAATCTGAATTGTCTGAGGGAATCATGGGTGGAGATAAAATAATTAGATCTGTTTCAAAGGTAATAATATCCTGTAAATTCGTATCAAATACATTTATCTCATATTTCTCAGATTTATTATTGATCTTTTTTATTTCTGGTGGTCTAGTCAAATCGTATCTTAGAAGTATGGCATCTCTTCTTCTATCAAAAAGATATTCTTCAAATTCTTTTTTAGCCATTTGAAAATCCCTATAAAGAACAATCATTTCCAAATCTGATTTTAACTCTTTTAAGATATTCATATTTTTAATGGCAGTTGCACAACAGATATTAGAACAGTATGTAATTCCTTGTTTTTCTCTCGCATTTACACATAAAATAGTTGTGACTCTTTTAATTTTATCAAGCCAAGAGTGATCTTTATTATTCAATCGCTTTTCTAATTCCATTTCTGTAATAACATTGTTGTTATTATCATTGTATTGACTAAATCCTAGAGGTTTTAACTCTTGAGCCCCAGTAGCAACGATAATTACTCCAACACTCAATTCATTTACTTGGCTTTTGGAGTTAATAATTGAGACATGATAATTACCAAGATATCCTTTTACATCCTTTACACTAGACTCTAAATACACTTGAATTTTTTTATTCTTCTCAACATTTTCTATTGTCTCTATTAAGAAGTTTGAAGCATCTTCTTGAGTTGGATATAAGAGATATAAATCATTTAAAATTCCTCCAAGAATCTTCTCTTTTTCTACAAGATAAACTGGATATCCTTGATTAGCAATATTCAGTGCAGCAGTCATTCCAGAGATACCGCCACCAATTATTAATGCCTCTGATATTACTGATAATTTTGGTTCTTGCTGCGATCTTAATAATCTTGATTTAGCAACCGTCATTTCAATTAAATCTATAGCTTTCTCAGTAGCAAGATCCTTCTCTGTCATGTGAACCCAGGAACATTGATCGCGAATATTTGCCATTTCAAAAAGATATTTATTTAATCCAGCTTCTTGACAAGTTTCTTGAAATAAAGATTCATGTGTTCTTGGTGTACAGGATGCCACAATAAATCTATTTAAATTATACTCACTAATTACTTCTTTAATTCTTGTTTGAGAATCACTAGAGCATGAATATAAATTATCTTCACAAAAAATTACATTTGGCAATGATTTTACAGTTTCTACAACTTGAGGAATATCAATATATTTACCAATATTAATACCACAATGACAGATCAGTACTCCAATTCTAGGTTCTTCTGTTAAATCAACTTCTTTTTCTGGTATTTCAAATACTTTCTCTTTTATTTGGGTGTATTTTGCAGAGCTGAGTAAAGCTGCTACTTGGGAAGCTACCCCACTAGCATCTGCTACAGTTTCTGGTATATCCATTGGACCTTGACAAAATCCAGCTAAGAAAATACCTTTTTTTGAAGATATTGATTTTGTAAAGTGATTTTTTTCTTTAAAGAAATTATATTCGTCTAAGTTGATATCTAAGATATTTGCTAACACTTTAGTTCCATTAGAAGGAACTAGCGGTGTTGCTAAAACAACTAAATTTGCACGGAAACTATTAAGTAATCCAGATTGTAAATCTTCATAATGAATTATTAAATCATTTGTTTCAGGATCTTCTATGATTTTACTAACTTTGGTATGGAAGTATTTTACGCCATATTCTTCCTGAGCTTTTTGAGTAAATTCATAGAAATTTTTCCCATAGGCTCTAATATCATGTCTAAAAACAAAACATTTGGAATGCTCTGAGTGTTCTTTTGTGATAATAGCTTCTTTAGCAGCATACATGCAACATACACTAGAACAATAAGGAACTCGTTGCTGTAAATCTCTTGAACCGGCACATTGAATAAAGGCAATGTTTTCTGGTTCCTTTTTATCACTTGGGCGTATAACATGGCCATCAAATGGCCCAGATGCGCATAAAATTCTCTCATATTCTAACCCATTTATCACATTCTCGAAGTTATAACCCCATCGAGATGCTAGTTCCTCTCCAAACATATCAAAACCAGTAGCAACTACAATAGCTCCGACATTTAATTCGATTTCTTGAGGCTTTTGTTCGAAATCTATGGCTTCGGCGCTACAAACTTTCTCACATACACCACAAACTCCTTTAGTGAGCTTTAAGCATAATTCTGGATCGATTAAGTATACGGGAGGTACTGCTTGAGGAAATGGGATGTATACAGATTTTCTTTTGCCTAAATTCATATCAAAATAATTAGGTACTTCTATTTTGGGACATTTCTCACTGCATTGCCCACAACCTTTACATTTTGTTTCATCAATATACCGAGGCTTTTTAAGTACTAAAACAGTAAAATTTCCTGTATCTCCGGAAACCTTCTTAATTTCATGATATGTCATTAATTCAATATTTGGATTTCTGAACACTTCCACCATTTTAGGAGCAAGAATACATAGGCTACAATCTAAAGTAGGAAAGGTTTTATCGAGCTGAGCCATCCTGCCGCCTATTGACGGTGTTTTTTCTACTAAATACACTTTAAAACCAAGTTCAGTTAAATCTAAAGAAGTTTGTATACCAGCTATTCCACCACCAATAACTAATACAGAACCCTCCATTATCCTTTAACCTCAATCTTATTATCGGAATTTATTATATCTGTTATATCGCATAGAAAATCTGAAAAATCTATTATTTCCATTGAAGCAAACTCATCATAATCCTTTTTTAAGCAATTTAAATGCATTCTACATTTCGGACATGAGGTGATCAATTTAGTTCCAACAGCTTTAGCTTCTGAAAGACGCTTATATCGCAAAGCTTTGGATCTTTCATTACAATTCATCCAAGAATTAACTCCACAACAATATGAATTTTTTTTATTATGCTCCATTTCCTTAAAAACGTAACCTATTGTTTCCAAATGATAAAATAGTTCTCTAACTTCTTCAATTATATTATTTTCTTTAGGTAAATACCTACTTAATCTACAAGGATCGTGATAAGTGAAATGAATAGCCTCATTGGATTCATTTGGTTTCTTAAACTGAACTTTACCTTGTTTCCAATTATCAAAAATATATTCAATAATATGTTTAACTTCAAATTTATCATTAAAATCTTCAAATAAATTTGGATAATCAATTTTAAATGTTCTATAACATTCAGCGCATGCTGTTATTATTGTTGAAACCCCTGCTTTTTCAAACTTATTTACATTTTTCTTAGCCAGGTCAATAAAGGCTTCGAATTTTGCTTGACCCCAATACAAATCATGGCCACAACATGTTTCTTCTTTAAGAACTACTATTGGCTCCTTCTCGAGTTTATAAATAAGTTTCAGTGTACTTTCTGCTATAGAAGTTGAATTTTCAAATTCAAAACCAAAAAAGGGTAAACACCCTACATAATATAAAATATTACCTCTTTCTGAAATTTTGCACCCTTTTAGTACCCAATCTAAAGGCCTTTCGATTTTAATATTATTTTGACTCATTAATTCTGACATCATGGTATAAATGCCTTTATGGGCAATAGAACGATCAAGATTTTGAATATCTAGCATCCTCATTTTATATCTAGCAATTCGTACAATATCCGCAAAATTTATGTCTTTGGGGCACATTTGAAGGCAGCTATTGCACATTAAACAATCCCATAACACTCCGCTCTTAATTATATCATCTTCAAATCCTTCTAAGATCATCTGGATAATTCTACTGGGAGTAAATTTTTGAACTTTACTAATTTGACATACACCAGAACAACGAGCACATTGATAGCATTTTTTCAATAAATTTCTGAGATCTGATTTATATATTTTTCTTATAAGAAAATCTGTATCCTCAGTAATTTGTTTCGATTTTTTTTGTTTTTCTGTTTCTGTTATAGATCTCACTCCCTTAGTTAAATCCAAATAGGATTATTTCATTCTTGTTTTTTTTCCAATATAATAGGTTTACAATCTTTTCTTTTGGTTCCAGCAATCCTTTCTAATAAAGGTTGTCCAGGTTTAACGTCTTTTAAATTCTTAGATTCTATTAGCCCTGCCTCAATTGCTTCTTTATAGATTTTTTCACCTTCTTTATTCCGAGTAATTACTGTAGACCAACCGCTAGGGGACCCAATTGATCCCACAGAAATATCGGCATAGTCAGCAGTTAAATCCTCACAATAATGGCAATTATGCCGAGCATATGATTTAACTTCTTTTAAAGGTACGTTTAAGTCCTCGCCAGAATCTAAGTAAATGATAAATTTACCTCCACTTATATCCATTTTTGTAACTTTATTAAAATCTTTTTTAAATTGTTCTTTAATTAAGTTAAGAACACCGTTATAGGGAAAGGATTCCATGCAAAAAAGCCCAATTCTATATCTAATGTTCTTGAAAAAAGGTAATCCGCTCGGGAATAAAATCCCCTTTTTGAGAGCGTTCATCATGCAAGGAACACCTACAACCGCAATATTTTCGTACTTTTTAGTATCAGCGATTATACTTAAAGTTGAGGCGTTAGCATATTTTGTTCCACTAGTTTTGTACAAATCTTTAACATCTTCTATGATAATGGGCTCTGGTTTCCATAATTCCTTTGAATGTTGTACTGCTACAATTGCATCAACTAGTTTATTTTTTAGGAGGTATTCAAGGAGAGACGTTACAATCCCTCCATCCTGTCTTACTTTTTTAATCTCATCCTTAATGGTTGTAGCCGAATAAGTACTAATATAACCGTTAATTTCTTCTGAAAATTTTAAAGATTTATCAAGTTTATTTATATTTTTGCCCGCTTGTTCAATTGAAAATGATCTCGGACAAACAGAATAACATAAGCCACATTTCATACAAATTACATCATCTATTTCTAAAGTATCTGCTGTCACTGAAATTGCATTTACTGGGCAAATTGATGAGCACCAACCACACTGACAACATACTTCAGAATCAAACACAATAGAAACAGGTTCAAAAAAATGCTCAATAAAATCATAAGCTTTATCCTTAACTTGATATCTATACAAATATTCTTTTTCCTCTACTTCTTTCTCTTCTCCCTTGATTTTTTTAATGACAGTTTTACTTTTTACTTCGATTAGTTCTTCAATATATCCTTGTTCTTTCAAATATATGACATCTCGAATTGCGTTTTCTTGAGGAAAATCTTTTAATAATCTAGCAATTTCATCTAAAAATAACGGTTCTTTACCAGTTAATGTTTGTAACACTAATTTACGTTCTGTTTCAGCATCTATCATCGAATCCAGAATTTCATAAAATTCATCTTCAGAATATTTACCAGTATTCAAAATGTCATCTTTTGCCTCAAAAAATGCTCTAATCTGAAAATTCTCAACTGCTTTGTAGGTAGCATCCATCAAAATCTTTGGAGATATTCCATTAAAATTATGATTTTTTGAAATCTGAACCATATTTCCACCCTTTTGGATTACATTTTTATTACATTTTAACTTTTAATTGAATACTATTTAAAAACCCCTTCCTTTGCAAGGTTAGTCTTCTTATAACTAGAATTTGTTTATAAGAATCATTCTGCAGGGGTAGTTATTACTTGTTTTTGTTTTATTTTTGGTGACGTTTCTTCTAAGTTAAGTGGATTTGGCCCAGCTTTCTCAACCTTTCCTAAAGCATCTTCAACACTTTTCACAAATTTCTCTGACTCTGCTCCACTTAACCAATACATGTTTATTCTTTGATCTCCGAAACCACGAGATTCCAAGATTCTGTTTGCTAAATCTATATGTCTTTGAGCCGTGAAATTACCATTTTTAAATTGACACTCGTTTGGGCGTCAACCAACAACCATAACTCCATCAGCTCCCGCACGAATACTATAGAAAATATGTTTAACATCAACTCGACCAGTGCATCTTACTTTTATGATTTTAACCGCCGGAGTATATTTTAATCGAGAAACTCCTGCTAAATCAGCTGCACTATATCCTCACTTTAAACAGGCAAAAACAATTAAATTGTAATTGTACACCATGTGTGTTTAATCACCTCCTAAAAGACCATCAATTTCTGCAAATAACTGATAATCTCTATAGTATCTTATATCAATAGCTTGAGTAGGGCAGCATGTAGCACATATACCACAGCCATCGCAATTTATCTCATCAATAAAAGCTCCGGTTTCTTTTTCAATCCTAATGGCATTTTTGGGGCATTGTTTTTCACATCGTCGACATGAAATACAAAATTCACTATCAACTTCAGCAGTGATGAGTTCAATATCAATTTCTCCGGGCGCCGTGAGTTCAGCAACTTTGCTAGCTGCTGCTCTAGCTTGAGAAACAGAATAGGAAATGTTTTTAGGACCTTGAGCAAACCCTGCTATAAAAATTCCTTTTGATTTTGTTTCTTGTGGTAATAAACCGAAATGTGATTCCGTAAGAAATCCATATGCGTTAGTATCAAGATTTAAAATATCTATGATTTGCTGACTACCTTTAGAAGGAAGAGCTGCTGTTGACAATACTACTAAATCTGCGTCAATTATTACAATCTTATCTGTTAAAGAGGAATATACACGTACTTTCACATTTTTAGTTTCAGGATCTTCAGAGATCTCACCCACCTTTCCACGAATCATAGTAATACCTGCTTCCTTAGCTCTATCATAATACTCCTCGAATCCTTTTTCAGGAGTTCTTATATCAATATAACAAATTGTAATGTTTGCATCAGGAAATTCTTCTAGCAACAATCGACCATTTTTTAATGCAAGCATGCAACACACACCACTACAATAAGTTCTTTCTGTTTCACGACTTCCGACACATTGTATAAATACAATTTCCTTAGGTTTCTTATTATCTGAAATTCGGTGCACATGACCTTCAAGAGGTCCATTTGGAGCCAATATTCGTTCTAACTGGACTTGAGTGATAACATTTTCGAATTCTCCATATCCGTATTCACCAAAAGGTTCATATATATCCCAACCTGTTGCTATAATTACTGTTCCCACCTCAGCATTTAGTTCCTGTGGTTCTTGACTAAAATCAATAGCATCTAATTCGCAAGCATCCACACAAGAGAAGCATTCTATACATGCATTTCTATCTATATCGTATAGAAATGGTACTGCTTGACCAAAGGGGATATCAATTGCTCTTCGAGCACCTAAATTTTCGTCGAAATAATTTGTTGTATAGACAGGGCATACTTCAGCACAAGCTCCACACCCATTACATTCGTCTGTTGTATATCGTGGTTTCTTCTCGATTGTTACGTTATAATTTCCAACATATCCTTCAATTTTCTTTACTTCACTAAAACTTAATAATTCAATATTTTCATTTCTATTGACCTCTAACATTTTAGGACCACAAATTCATATTGCACAGTCATCTGTTGGAAAAGTTCTATCCAATTGAGACATTCTTCCTCCTATAGTGGTTTTTTGTTCAACCAAATAAACCTTAATACCTTGATTTGCTAGATCTAAAGCTGCATTCATCCCTGCGATTCCACCTCCTACAATTAATGTAGCTTTAGTAACCGGGACCGTTTTGATGGGAACTGTCTCTAATCGCTTCACTCTTTCGATACCGCTTTTCACTAGAATTTTCGCTTTTTTTGTGGCTTCTTCTTTGCTGTCTGTACACCATGAACAGTGTTCACGGACATTTACCATTTGAAAATAGTATGGATTTAAATCTGTTTTAGCAATAGTACCTCTATAAATTACTTCATGTGTACGTGGGGTTCAAGCTGATGCCACAATTCTATTTAAGTTCTTTTCCTTGATATCTTCTATAATTTCATTCTGAGCATTATCAGTTCAAAGAAATGGATTTTTCTTTGAAATTATAATCTCATCACCGAGATTTTTCACGAACTCAGTTAATTCATCGCAATCAACTTTCGTTCTAATATTTACACCTCATTGACAAGCATAGTATCCAATCCGATGATTTTCAGTATTACTCATCTATTCTTACACATCCACCTCTAGCTTTTACATTATTGTATATTAATAAATTTCTTAGATTTTTATTGAATGGTTTTTAATTTCCAATATTGATCTATTTGTTAAGATCAATTTTAAATATTTTTTTTTAAAATTTATTCATTTTCAATATTTTTAATACTTTCTGTTAATCGATATAATCAAATATTTGTAAAGCGGTCACAACATCAAACAATTTTTAACCAGATTGAAGATTCTTGACTATTTAATTTTGGAAAAAGTCAATGATCAATACATTTGTGATTGATCTTAAACATTTTAGTTTAGAAATTTGATTTTTATATTAAAAAATGAAGTTATTAGATTAAAAAAAAATATTAAATTATTATTGTATTTTTTTGGGATTATAAGTCGGGAATTTGTATACCTAAAGCTTCAAATCCTTCTTGCCAGGTACTCCAAACTTCAATAGATCCTTTATAGCCCTCGATATCTGAGTAATAAACCATTTCTTTATTAACTGCTTTTAAAGCTTCCTCAAGTAATTTTTTGATTCTGAAAGATGACTGTTTAGAGATTCTTTATAATAATGAGATTTGTTTAATAGAAACTTTTGAGCAATTGGTTTAAACATCGTAGTAAAAAAACGTGAAAATGCTACTTTTTTCCTTACTGCAGCGAAGTAATCATCGAGCGTATATCTTTGATAATTTAGAAGTACTTGACTTTTATCTGTATTCATGAAACCGCAGTGAAAACCCCTATCTTGCCTGAAAGCTTCTTCAGGTAATTCTTCAAAACCAATACCAAAAATATCGAGCATTTCATTAAGATATTCTCGATATGAAATGCGACATCTTTCTCCACCAGCAATATGCAAAATCTCTCCCCAGATTTCTTCACAATTAACAGCATTAGCAAGAGCTAAGCCAACATCATTTGTATCACAAATTTCGATAGATGTATTAAGTGGCATTTCAAACATTAAAGGATCCATCTGCAGTTTATTTAATGATACAATATAAGTTAATCTAAAGATTGCCCATTCCAAATTAGATTTTTTTATTAGTTCTTCACATTTTAATTTTTGTTTAGCATATTCGTCATCTGAATTAGGATTTGGTGAATCTTTCGGCCTTATCAGAGGATTTTCAAGTCTATCTCCATAAACTGCAATTGAAGATGTAAAGATCAATTTTGGTTTTTTAGGTTGCTTTTCTATTGCTTCAATGATATTAGCGGTACCTCCCACATTTATAGATTCTGCGAATTTTGGTTTTTTATCGGCAAGAGGAGGAATAATCGCAGCAACATGTATAACCACATCTCTGTCAGAAACAGCTTTTTCTACACAGCTATAATCTCTCAGATCTCCCCAAACAATTTCTATCTCTTTCTTATATTTGTTAGCAAGTCTTTTATTTTTTTTAGTTCTAATGTCAAAAACTCTTATATCATGATTTCTCTTAAGCAACTCTTTTAAAGTACTTAAACCAACATTGCCAAATGCTCCAGTTAATAAAACTTTCAATTGATTAATCACCTTAATTTTTAACAAAATATGATTCTAAAGCAAATTTTTAATATGTAAGTGACTGATATATTCTTAGATTATATATCTACAATAAATATATATACAATCTGATATATAAATTTTTTCCAATAAAAAGAAATAAATATGAATATGTAAGAAGTTCTTTAATTGAAATGTCAAGAATTGGACTAAGTTTAATATTTGGACTTTAAATTTTCAATTCTTTGATTAAGATCATTTACAAAATTTTCCAATTTATTGACTATTTTTTCCAAAACTAGTTTTCTTTTCGACAAAATCTTAAGTTTTTCATCCTTAGTCTTACCAATTAAACTTGCATCATCAATTAAATCTGGACCAAACAGATCTTCAAAATCCTTAGGTAGGGTTAAATTTGTTAATCCGATAGTTGACATAATCATAGAAAGTAGAGATTTCCGCATGTTCTGTTGTCTTTCCAGTAGCATCTTCAATGTTTTTCTTCCTTTCTCAGTAATTTCATAAACTTTTCGCTCTCTTTTTCCTTCCATTTCTGTTGTAAACTCAATTAGCCCTTTTTCTGTTAAGGAAGAAAGATGTGGATATAAGGATGAAGCGGTGGGATTCCAAACTCCGTATGTATCCTCAGTTATGGTTTGCATTAAACTATAACCATGAGAAGGCCCCTTTTCCAAGGCTAATAATATTAAGGTGCTAATATGGCCTTTTTTCATAGATTGTTCAATTGCATCCGCAATAACGTCAATTTTTTCACTGTTTTTCTTACTCATCTTAAAAATACCTAGTTGACTCAAAAAATAAATAAATATCAATTATAGATATATCAAATTCTGTAATAAATTTTTAGAGTTTCTTTTACAATAAAGAAAAAAGCAACTAAAATTAATTTACATCTCATTGTAAAAAAAAAATAGAAAAATTTTATTGTTTTATTCCGTTCTTTTGGGGATTAACTCCGGTTTCATTAACACAATGAGGGAAAGGGGAATTATCCATATTAGGATTGAAAAGAGTAACATCCATTCTAATAAAGGAGTACTATCTATTAAATTTAAGATAGCAACAAATAAAGGCCCAAATATTCCATAGATTCCCAATATTTTGGGAATTTTAGTATCATATAAAACAATTAACCAACCCATAAAGAAAGCTCCGAAAGTAAACCCACCAAATGCGAGATATGACATGAGGCCGTGAGGTCCCATTCCTAAAACTGATAAGAAATCATAATCACGATCAGCACTAAAGATTCCTACCCCAATATAACCAAAATTCCCAATAATGCTAAAAATGAAAGCATAACTACTTAACCGAAAACGCAATCGAGAAAAATGTTCACCTCTCATTTTAGTTCTCTTGGGTAATGGAGCAAGTAATTTTTCCATATAGAAAGTTAATGGGATAGTCATAGAACCTGCTACAATACACGCTATATCATACAAGTATGGAGCTGGAGTATCATTATTTGAGCCAAGATCAGATATCCAGTTATCCCAGATTGTATATCCATCAGGATCAAGGAATGCTGCTACAATCACGCCAATAATGAGTAATAAGATATATCCGAACATCACAACCATAGCAGAAATTTTCACAACATTAAAGTTAGTAGCAAATTCATACATTTTTGCCCTTGCTTTATTTATTGAATTACGAATTGTCATAATACTTTTCATTTAATAATTTGATAAATCAAATTTGATTCAAGCTAATATAAATATAACTATATTTGAGTTATCTTTTTTCAGCAAAAAATTATTAAAAAAAAAGGTTAATAGTTTTTAAATTGGTCTTAATTCTGCTTTTCTCATTATCATTATAGTAAGTGGTATAATCCAGAGAGGAATTGAGAATTCAATAGATGTTTTATTTTATAACGTTAGACTTAAGAAATAGGTTATGTTAAAAGTAAAAGCCAAATCTTGTGAAATTGATCAGACAAGCGAAGAGTTTGGATTAAACAGTTCAGCTGATATGTTAATTGTTTAAATTATTTTTTATTTTTTTATTTTTTAAAAGGTTACTTTTTAGTAGAATTACAAATGAGAGTATCCCGATTATCATTGTTAGAATAAATATGCCATATCCACTAATTTGTTGGGTAGGAAATAACTGTAGATTTTTAATCAGTAAGAAATCATCTCGACTTGCTAAATTCTTAGAGATAAACCCCCCTACATAAATATTACCATTTAGATCTCTAACTACTCCAGTTGCAATACCTCCCTGGTAAAATTTTAATGATTTAGCCCAATGAAAAGTACCATTGGTATCATATACAACAACGCAATATTGGACACCTTTAGTTCCGGCAAGGTAAAGATTTTCTGATGGATCTATTAATATAGAGTTGCAGTCCTCATCTAATATTTTACCACCCCAAGTTCTATTCCATTGATAATTCCCAAATTTATCATATTTGACGAGAGAAAAATCTGAATATCCTTCGCTGTAGCTACTTCCTGCTAAGTATATATTTTCTGAAGCATCAATTACAATTGATTGACAAGAATCCCCTTCATAGCTTCCCCAAGTTTTATACCATTGAAAATCTCCTGTACTATTAAAGGACACTAAACACATATCAGAACTTCCTGCTCCGTAACTTTGAGTATATCCTGCAAGATAAATACTATCTGATGAATCTATTGCAATAGCCCAGCATATTTCATTAGAAGGTCCACCCCAAGTTCTATTCCACTGATAATTTCCTAAATTATCATATTTAATGAGACAAAAATCTTCATTATTTGGTCCAGTCATAGATGATCCTGCTAGGTAAATATTTTCAAGCGAATCTAATGCAATAGTGTAACAAACATCATTGTTTCCACTATCCCAGGTTTTATTCCATTGGTAATTTCCGGAAGGATCATACTTTACAAGTATGAAATCATGAGTGCTAGAGTTTTGATTATAAATTTCACCTGCTAAAAAAATATTATCAAATGAATCTATTGTAATTACACCTCCTCTATAAGAGCTGCCAATGGTCTTATTCCATTGATAAATACCGGTATTATCATATTTAACAAGACATAATGTACTATAACTACCAGAATCACTAATCATTTCAAATATTCCTCCAAGGTATATGTTGTTTGATGAATCTAATGCGATATCTACACACTCATCATGACCGTTTCCACCCCATACTCTATACCAATAATCAGTATCAGCCCTTACAAATATCGAGATTGAATTAAAGCTAAAAAAAATAAAGGCAGTTAAAAATAGACATATAATAATCTTCTTCATTGAGATTTCCTATTTGAAAATATTTAGGTTATGTAGAATTATAGAGAATTGCATATTTAAATATACACCTCCTAGATTTGAACTCTTTTTGATAATGCAATGGAAGCTATGGAGAGAATGTGAGATATACGCTGAGAAACAATAGTTCAATGGCTGAAATCAGAAGATAAATTTAACTTTCGGGGCAATTCAAATTAAACTAAAAATAGTCTTAAAATCGGTAATTTTAAGTTGCTTTTTTGCTATAATTGGATATTTTTATTGTTTTTGATAGACAATTTCTAACTTTATGCTTGATTTGAGTAATATATTTATAATTGCTGATCAATAATTGATAATTAAACAAGGTAATAAGTTAGAATTAAAAAAATCAAGCTAAAACTATCTATATATGCTAAAAGTAAAATTGCAACCTCGTGAAATTTATCAGAGAAGCGAAGAGTTTGGATTAGAAAATTCAGCTAACATGTTAACTGAAATTATTGAGAAAGAAAAAGATAATTCCAAACGAAGAGAGGCAATTAAATATTTAGGATTAGTCAGTAATAATTCAATAAAATTAAAGAATGAGTGTTTTCAGACATTTGAGAATCTTTTAATTTCTGATGATACCATTGATATTAAATGTGAAGCAGCAAAAGCTTTAGGCAGAATAAAAGATGAAAAAGCATTGAAACCATTAAAATGGGTATTACAACAAGAACCCGTTAATAATGATGTTAAATTATCTGCTCTAAAAGCAATAAGAAAAACAAGATTTGAAAATCCTGAAATAAAGTTGTTTATAAATGAATTAAATAATAACATTATTTCGATCAGAGAATATGCTTCAATTGAATTATTAAGTCTAGAACCAGGAAAACTAATAGGTTTGTTATTAGAATCATTAAATAATAAAAAATTTTCAAAGAGACATAAAGCTGAATTAATAAAGCTAATGGGATATGAAATCTCAAGCATAAATGTTTCTTTTGAGGATAGAAGTTACCTTAAAACAAAATATCCCGAAGTTTTATCTGGATTAATTCAGAATAAAAATCACATATTAGATGTTATTACGCAAATTTTAAAAGAAGATGATTCTAGCTTAATGGAGTCTGCCTTTACTATTTTAACAATATTAGGAAAAGAAGTCGAAAAGGATATTATTAAATTACTCTTGTTGGACGATTTTATAGTTAAAAAAAATGCTATCTTGTTATGTGGGAAACTTAAACTTAATAACGCTGTAGAGTTATTAATTTCTAATTTAGATAATATTTATAATGAAGTAAGCATCGCTGCAATTGAGGCATTAGGAGAAATTGGGGATTTATCAGCAATTCCAGAACTTTTAAATGTTTTAGATATTGAAGATGTTAGCTTCGAATATACAGATTTAGATATGAAGCTCTATATTATTGATGCAATAAAAAGTATTTATCAATATAATAATAATGCATCTTACGACCATTTATTCAACTATTTAGATAAAGAAAATAACACTATTAGAGAAAGTGTAGCTTTTATTTTAGGTGAGCTTGGTCAAGAAGAATTTGTTAAGCCATTATGTAAATTACTGGGAATTAAGAACTTAGATGTAAGAAAAAATACAATCATTGCGTTAGGGAAAATTGGAAGTATTGAACCTTTAGGAGAATTGTTAAAAATCATAGAGGATGATAAAGCTTATTGGTTAATAAAAAAAGTGGCTATTGATGCTATATATAACGTTTTTCAAAATAATTGGTATAAAATAAATGATGTTGAGCAAGATATTTCAAGAGAATTAAATAAACACATAGCTCTTCTCACAGATTTTTTGGGAACAAGAGAAAATGAAAATTACAAAGTTAAACTAAGTTTAATTAAACTTTTAGAAAATTTTGGAAGAGAACCAGCCCTAAATGCATTGATAAAAAGAGTTAATGATTTCCACAGAGTTGTACGAATTTATGCTTCAAATGCAATTAAGAAAATTGAGGAGAGAGTAGAATTAGACACGTCTTAATATTTTTTATGCTGTAAGAAATTTTAAAATAAAAAGCTATCCCTAACTAATAATATGGAAAAATTAACAGATATTGAATTAAGAGGCCACGAAAATTCAATTATAGGCAAAAAGGAAATATCTTTTGCCAGTGAATTAAAAAGATTAGCAAAAGAAGAATTAAAGAAAGCAGAGAAAAGAGAAATGTTGATGCAAAGTCAACTATCGGTCGCAAATATCAGAAAAGATATTGCGGAACAAAATAGAAAAGTAGTTGAACATAAGACAAAATCAAAACATCTAATAGGCGCTTCTGAAGAAGCTTTAAAGCATGATCAAGAATTTACGATATTTCATGAAAAATTAGCAAAAATTCAGAAAGAACTCGCTCAAATACATAAAGAAATTGCACAGCAAGAAAGAAAAATGGCTGAAGACCGAATAGATCTAGCCAAAGAGAAATTAAATCTAGGTAAAAAAAGAATAAGTATTTCTAAAAAGCAACTGGCATTTGTTAAAGCCGTAAAAGCTGGAAAGAAAGAAGAGAAATTTAAATATATTCAATCTCAATATAAAAATGAGCAAAAAGAATTAAATGACGCTAGAAATGAAATAATAGAAGTCGAACAAGAGATTCGGAAGAGGGCTAATAAAGTAGCAGAATTAAGAGGAAAGTTAGCGCTTAAACTTGCTGAGAGTGAAAAAATACAATATTAATCAGAAATCATAAACTAAACTAGTCAAATTATTTTCTGCAAGTTCCCAGAAAACGCAAAACGTAGGTAATAAGTTTTATAATTCTAACTTTTTTTGACTTAAATTTCAAAAAGGACTAGTTGATTGGTTTTCAATTTGATAATATTTTTTTTACAAAGCCTATTTACTTAATTGAACTTTGAATTATTTAATATTCAATTCAGTGTTTTAATAAAATATCATGACAGAAGATAAACCTAATCAAACCGAAACTCCATACGAATATTCTTTTGAATATATTCAAAAAAAGTTAGAAGGTGCTAAAGACAGTTTTGGATTGCTTACAAAAGAAATCATTCGAACTGGTATCTGTACTCAGTGTGGTACGTGTGCAGCTGTGTGTCCGGTACTAGAATGGGATGATCTAGCAGGTCAACCAAAATTAATAGGGAAATGTACTGGATGTGGAATCTGCTATAATCAGTGCCCACGAACAATCACAGATCCATATCAATTAATGGGAGAATTTAAAACAGGCTACGTGGCAAATACTAACATCCCAGAAGTAATTGGAGGGCAGGATGGAGGTACCGTTACAAGTTTATTATGCTATCTATTTGATGAACATCTAATTGATGCTGCTGTAGTTACAATGAAAGATCCAAATAAACCTTGGCATCCGGTAGCTCAAATTATTACTAACAAAGACGATGCCATTAAGTCTTCAGGTTCTATTTATAGCCACTCTCAAACAGTTGAAGCACTTATGGATGCTGTTAGACAAGATTTTAGATCTATAGCGTTCGTTGGTACTCCGTGTAATATTGATGCTGTTGCAAAGATGTTTGATAGCCCCACTGGTATGTTAAAGTATTTTATGAGATGTAATGTACTTAAAATTGGTCTATTCTGCATGGATTCGTTTGCACCTGAGGCTATCTATCCATTCTTCGAGAAAGAAGGGATAGATCTGTCAAAAGTTCAAAAAATGGATATCAATAAGGGAAAATTTCACTTGTATTATGAACTACAGGGAGAACCAGTAAAATCATACACGATTAAGCAATTAGACAAGTTTAAATCCTCAAGTTGTAATTTTTGTACAGATTTAACAGCTGAAAATGCTGACATTTCTGTTGGTTCAGTGGGTAGTGGAGCAAATAAGAATACTGTATTTGCTAGAAGTGGTATTGGCACCGAGATCATGGAAGATGCTGCCAAAAAGGGTTATATAAAAGTAGAACCATTTAATGCTATTAACTTGAATGCTGTATTATATTTAGCAAAACTAAAGAAAGTATCTCAATACACTGTACAAAAAAGGAAGGTCTTTATAGTAAGAGATTCTGAAGAAAAAGAAGTTCCCCGAATTGAAACAAAACCTGAAGAAGAACAAGTAGAAGTTACTCCCCCCTTAGGAACAAGAAAATTTCTTAGTGTTTCAAAAGATTTAAATGAAGATGACAAAATTCTGCATATATCTTTAACTAATACAATAGGTTATGTTTTAGAGGACTTGAAAATTAGAATTGTTAGAGTTGAAGAACTTTTTGAGAAAAATCCGTGGATTACAACTATAAGAGAATTATTCCCATTTGAAACAATTGAAATTGGATATCCTATGGATATACCAGATGGCGAAATTATTAACGCAAACGTATTAGTTGAGGCTTCAACTGAAGCATTTGGAAAAATTTTTTCCAGATCTTTAAAAATAGCGTCAAAAGAATAAAAATCTAAATCAAATTTTATTAAAAAAGTTAAATGAAATAAATTATTATAAAAAACAATAAAAAATAAAGGAGTAGAAGAAAGTTGAAAATTTCACTCGTAGGCTTATCAGGTTGCGGTAAAACAAGCGTCTATTCAGTTGCTTTTGCCGCTAAACGCCCAGAAGAAACAAAGGGATTAGCACCCACAATTTTATATGAGACTCGAAGGCATCCTTTCCTTGGACTTCAAGTTGGTATCTTTGATTTTGGAGGTCAGGAACAATTTAGGAAAGAATATATGGAAAAACCTGAAATCTTTCGCGGAACTGACATACTTATTCCTATTGTTGATTTACATGACCCAAAAACATTTCAAGAGGCAAAAGATTATTTCATTAATCTATTAGATTTGTATCGTAAAAATAATGAAAAACCTAAGATCTTTTTATTTCTTCATAAGTATGATACTGAGGATTATCAGAAAGAACTCCTTGATACTAACGTGAAAAAGGCAAAAGATCTCTTCCTAGATATATTTAAGGATTATGATTTTGATTATATGCTTACAAGTATTTATGAAGAAGACAAATTAGCAAAAGTTTTCAGAGATGTATTGATATCAGAATACGCTGAATTAAAAGCCCACGTAGAAAAAGCCGAAAAACAATTGGATGAAATTAAAGCTAAAGTTATAATCGCAGACATTTCTGGAAATGTTATAGTACATAATGTTCAAGGAGTTAGTAGCGGTTTAACATTAAGAGGGGATTTAAGAGACTTCATTAATGCATGTAATACAGTTCGAGAGAACATTTTTATGGCAGATTCTTCTAAATTCTGGGGCCGAGATGGAGATGGTAAGGAAATTGAACTCCATATCTTTAAATATATCATTTCTGTACTTGTAATGAAATCTGGAGAACTAGACAGAGCATCTCAAGACAAGTTAAATATGTTATTAAATGATATGAAATTATTTGCAGATTTAATAATATCTGCACATACGGATTAAAACTCGAAATAATAAACATTATTTTATTTATATCTTTTTTTCATTCAAATTTTAAATAATTAAGATAAATAAAAGGAATAATATTATGCCGAAAGCTAAAGCTAATAATATTGAAATTGAGTATGATACATTTGGTGATCCTGCCTCAAAGCCATTACTTTTAATTATGGGCCTTGGAGCGCAAATGATCAGATGGGATGTAGAAATGTGTGAAAAACTCGTAGAACATGGGTTTTATGTAATCAGATTTGATAATCGAGATGTTGGGTTGTCAACCAAATTTGATGAAGCTGGTGAACCAGATTTGATGAAATTGTTGATGACAGTCCAAAGCGGAGGAAAAATAGATGCGCCGTATACATTAAATGATATGGCTGATGATGCTGTGGGCCTTTTAGATGCCTTAAATATTGAAAAAGCTCATATATGTGGCGTTTCGATGGGAGGAATGATTGCTCAAGTTATTGCTTATAGACACTCATCTCGTGTTATATCCCTTACATCAATTATGAGCAGTACTGGGAATCCAGATTTACCTCAACCAAAGCCACAAGCTTTGCAAGTCCTTATAAAACCTGTGCCTGAAGGACGGGATGCAATTATTGAAGATGGTGTTAGCCGTATGAGAATTATTCATGGTTCTGGATTCCCATTTGATGAGGATAAAGCGCGTGTATTGGTTGAGGCATCATATGATCGCTCAAATTATCGCCCTGGTTTTGCCCGTCAAATGGTTGCAATTATGGCTACGGGAAATCGTAAGCCAGCTTTAGGTTCAATAAAAGTACCAACATTAGTAATTCATGGAAAAAATGATCCACTTGTTCCAGTTGAAGCTGGTAAAGATACTGCAGAAGCGATACCTGGGTCAGAATTACTCATAATTGAAGGAATGGGGCACAGTTTACCAATTGAAGTATGGCCACAAGTATTAAAAGCATTCGTAGAAAATGCCTCCTGGGCTTATTAAATAGATGAAACTAAGTACTATTCTATTAATATCATCACATATTAATTAAAGAATTAGATTTTTAACTAATTCTTTTTTAATTACAGAATTTTTTAGAAAAATTAGGATATTTTTTGGGCTCTTAAATTAATAATAAATCCTCAAATAAAAGTAGAATAAACAGATTAATCCTTATCTGCAAATTTTCTAAAAGTATCATCCAATATTCGATCTAGATCGTTTGCTTTTTTTACTTTAAATTCCTTATGAACTAAGTTATGTATAAAAGTAGCGAACATAAGAATAGCTAATACCCAAAACATTATTGAAACATAAACAAAGTACATTATACTCATATTAGTCGCAATAACCGCAACGCCAATATAATAAAATAATATACCTATTACTATAAAAATACTCATTAAAATTAGACTAACAATTGCTGATCTAATCATAAGTTAGCATAGTTATTTTTTTCCTTTTAACTTTTTCATTAATCAGAATAAATTGTCATGTTATTAAAGACGATTTTTTAAAACTCTCCTGTTAATAAATCTCTATCTTTTTTAATAAAAAACAGCTTAGTCTATTAATTAATAATGTTTGAATTATTTTTATTAAAAAATATCTTTTTCTTTAAAAGATTAATTGGAGCAATATAAAATGGTTAATAGATGCAAATGGGCAGGAAATGAAGGAGAAATGATTTCCTATCATGATTTTGAGTGGGGTACTCCCATTCACGATGATCAGCTTCTTTTCGAATTCTTAATATTAGAAGGATCTCAAGCAGGCTTAAGTTGGAGTACAATTCTTAAAAAACGCGAAAATTATAGGATTGCCTTTGATAACTTTGATTACAATAAAATTGCACAATATTCTGAACAAAAGATAAAAGAATTAATGGATAATGAGGGTATTATAAGGAATAGGCGTAAAATTGAAGCAACGATTATAAATGCTAAAGCTTTATTGAATATTCAAAAAGAATTCAGTTCATTTGATAAATATTTATGGAAATTTGTGAATTATAAACAAATTGATAATAAGTTCAAGGAATTGTCAGATCTTCCTTCTCAGACTGAGCAATCAGAACAGATGAGTAAAGATTTAAAGAAAAGAGGATTTAAATTTGTTGGACCAACTATATGTTATGCATTTATGCAAGCTGTAGGGATGGTTAACGATCATGTAATAGATTGTTTTAGGTATAAGGAACTTAATGAAGCAAGTGGCAAATAATCATTTATTAATAGATCTTAACTCATTGGGAACTGTATTTTTCAATCATTCTAAATAAAGTGCTAAAGTCTATTGGTTTTTCCAAAAAATCAATTGCACCAACCTTTAAAGCTTGATCTCTAACACTATAATCAGCACTAGCAAAAATTATTTTACAGGTAGGATTTATAATTAGAATCTCCTTTATGGTTTCTATCCCATTTTTATTAGGCATTCTATCATCCATTATAATTATATCTGGAGTATTTTGAGAGTTTTTGCAAAATTCTAATGCTTCTTGACCATTGTAGGCTTTTGCTACTATTTCATGCCCCTTGAATTTTAAGAACTGGTCAAAAAGGTTAACAATGTCAACATCGTCATCCACAATTAAGATTTTAGCTATTTTAATCCCTCAGAAATAAATATTACTATAAATGGCAAATGTAAAAGAATAAAAATTATATTTTTATTAATGAAAATTATAATAGATTTTGTATATAATCTTTTCTCTTTTATTAGAACTTTAAATATTAAATTTTGGTTTGGATAAGAGGGTATTGAGTATTTAATAATAATATTTTTATTCTTTTCTGAGAGATTTTAAGATAAATTATGAGGTGCGAGGGATGTCTTAATCATGAAAATTTGTATATGTGTTTCTTTAAAGAAAAAAATAAAGAAATAAATTTATACGCAAGCTGCCTTGGAAAAATTTTGTTAGAAGATTCCCCTCCACCGATTTATAATATAAGCCAATTAGCATATACTTGACTAATGAATAATGCAAAAAGAAATTATTAAAGTAAAGATTTTAAATCAGATAAAGAACCCTTATAGGTGGGTTCGGGTATTTCAGGACCAAATTTTTTATTTTTTTGTTCAATCAGAAAGGTTTTTATTCCGCATCGCTTAGCAACTAAATCCTTATCATCATCACCTACCATCAAGCAAGCATCAGCAGGATATCCAATTTTATCTAAAATTTGATCGTAGTAAAGTAAATGAGTTAATGATTTAGTAGCACGGCTGTTTTCTATAGTTGTTATTAAACGATATGGAAAATCATCCACGCCCGCCCATTTCAATCGTTGCTCAATAGCGGTTGCCGGAAGTAGGGGTGTTGTAGCAATAATAACATCATATCCTTTATCGAAAGCTTTTTGAACAACAGCTCTAGCCTCAGGTTTTTTTCGGGTATATTGTTTTAGCTTTGAAAACTCTTGATTATAGAATTTATCGAAAAAAGGTTTAATTTCTTCCCTCGTATATCCCTCTAATGGGAAAAATGTATCGGCATATACTTCTTCATTTATTTTTCCACCATTATTTTCTTCTATAGCTTTGGAAGCTTTCAATATTTTAGAAATAAATCTCTTTGGTGGGATTAAATGAGCTACGCTTTGGGCTAATAGATTTAAATATTCTGGGATAAATTTATCTAAATCAATATCTAGCAAAGTATTATCTAAGTCAAAAAGGATTGCTTTAATTTTACCGTCAAACTTTTTTTTCATTGCTTAAAGTTAGTAAAACTTTTCTTCTTTTCTTTATTATTGAAAGTGAATAATTATATATACTTTTTAGCTTCATAATTTCAACAAAAAAGTCGATAATCTTGAACAAATTAACAAATACCAAAAAAAGAGATTAACTATTTACATACTTCTTATTTAATAATAAAAAGTTTTTATAAAATTCTATCTTTTTATACAATTAATATAACAATCATCATTATATCTGTTTGGATTGGTAAAATTAGAGTTAGCTGATTTAAATAAAGGTTCTGTCTTTATTGGGGACAAATTAAATGTTCTTGTTAAGTTCAAATTTGAAGAAGAGACTGATATTTTGTGGAGTGGTGTGAGATTAATAACCAATCCACCTTGTTTGAAAGAATTACAAGTTTCAAAAGAAGAAATTTTTTCAAAAGGACATTTTGAGCCAGGAGAGTATATCAGAGAACGCTCTCTTTTAATTAAAAGTAATGTGGTTCCGACAATAAGCAATAGAAATCTAAATTATTCTTTAAAACTAATTTTAAGACAACCCAATCCAATTAATCCTGAAGATGATTTAGTTATTAACAAAACTCATGATATTAAGATAAAATCAAGAAATTCTGGGTTCACGAAAGTACCAAAACCAATTTCATTTTCAATTTCAGGATTAAATGTTCTTCTTACTAAAGATGTGTTTAAACCTGGAGAAACAATAAAGATTGGGTACGCTTCGGAAGAACTTAAGCAACTTGAAATCAGATTACTCCAAAATTCAAATTTAGTCTGCTATTGTGAAGCTTATGGGCAAAGTTGTCGAAAAGTTGAAGAACTTCCTCCTGCAATTGCTGGAGATGTAAAGACTCAAAATTTTGAAAAAGATTTTGTTCTATTAAAAGTTCCTGAAGTTGCAGAACCGAGTCATAATTATTTTTGGTCACCTTCAGAGAAAGAGATGTTTGGTTTTCGTTATGGGGCATATACGAAATGGTCTCTTTTAATTATAGGAAAAAAGAGACCAGAATTTGGACAAGAACCAGTCAAATTGGAAATTCCAATTACTATAACAACGGGCCAAATATCTAAAGAAAAATTAGGTGTAGATTTATTTTCAGAAGGAACCGCCGCAGCTTCATCTTTATTTGATGGTATTTCGAAATTTCAAAAGATCTATAAAGTTGTATCAATAGATTCTGATATTGATAAATATATTTTAAAAATAAAAAATATTTCAAATAAAGATTTATATGGTGTGACCGCTGTAATTACAGGATTACAGGAAGGATTATTCGAAACAGCATCACACTTAACTGGCTTTAATAATTGGAGAAAAGGAGAAGAGAAAGAAATTATTTATAAGACAAAGCAAAATATCACAGCTTTAATAAGTATTTTAGAAGATAATACACAGCAAAAAATTAGAATACAATCCCCTGTTGCTGAAGCAAGCTTCTTTTAAAAATTACTTAGATTGATACTTCTTTGATTTATAGTTGAAACCAACTTATTATTATAATATTTACTAAATACTAATCTTAAAATATCTTCAAAACAATTTAAGATTCCTTCACCTCTTTTTGCACTAGTATATCTTGTACCTATATTCTTATATTTATGATATTTGATTGCACTTAGGAATTCTATTGGGTTAAATAAATCTTCTAGATCCCGTTTATTAAAAGCTATAAGGATTGGAAGATCATCGAATGAATTATTAAAGTAGGAGATTAATTCTTGCCAAGAGATTAGATTCCTGTCGAAAACTTCGTCTTGAGAGTCAATAACAAAAATTACACCATCGACAGCCCTTAAAGTAATAGGACGGGTTACAAAATAGAAATCTTGTCCTGTGGTAGTGTAGATATGGATTTTTAACCCCCATTCTTGGTTTTGAAATGTAACCGTCCCATAATCAAAAAATAAAGTTCTATCTACCGTACTCTTAATACTCAATATTTCTTTTTCTTTTCCAAATTGAGAGAATAAAGCTTTAATTGAAGTAGTCTTACCTGAAAGAGCAGGCCCAAAATATACAATTTTTAGGCTAATTGTTTTTTGACAGTGATCAATAATCAATAAAAAATCAACGCATTATCTATTTAAGTGATAGTTTAAAAGTAGATTTAAAAAAACCAATATTTTTTTATATCAGTCATATAAACAGCGTTATCCCTAAGTTCTCATTAAAAAAGAAATGAGATTAAAAGTGTTGTTAAAAAGTTTTGAACTTTAAATATAACTGCTCTATAATTGCATTGAATGCCTCAACTACCCCTTGTCCTGTTTTAGCTGATGTGAAAAAAAATTTTAAAAAATTATGATCATCAACAAGTCTTTGGATTTTTGATGTATTTATACATTTTTCATCCACTAAATCAACTTTATTGACAAATAAAACAATCGGAATAGTTCCACAATTTTTATCTATTACTTCAAACCAATTCTTTATATGAGCAAAGCTATTTTGACCAAGTTCATTTTGTTCAAGGCTATATACTATGATCGCTGCTTTGCTCTCTTTATAAAATAGGTGATGTAAAAAATTGAAATCATCTTGTCCTGCTATATCCCAAAATACTAATTTAACCGTATCTCCATTAAATTCCTTGTTATATTTTGAAAATTGAGCACCAATCGTTTTTACATAATCCTTTTCAAATGTTCCTTTTGTGAATTTCTTAATTAAGGACGTTTTTCCTACTGCACCATCTCCAACAACTACTATCTTAAACCGAAATGTCTCAGAATTCTTCATTAGATTTCTATGTCTTAATGAAAATAAAATTCTTTTTAATGTTAGACTAGGTTTAGTTTAATATAAAATTTTGGTGAATAGGAGCAAATGAATGATATAATTCTTCTAATTTTTTTCCTCAACAAAGATTTCTTTTATTAACGAATCAAGTTTTGGAATATTATGTAATTCAACTGATTTACTCTCTTGGAAAAAATTCTGCAAAGATTGCCAAATAAGATTATCCTTCTGAATTGAATCAAGAAAATTTTTAATCTTATGGTAAGCGTAATATGAAGCCCCCTTAAAGACATAACACACTAAAAATGGTTTAAGGGGCATCATAAGAAGCGTGTATTGACCAAAAACCGCCCTATCAAGACTTTCAGAAAATACCTCATTAATAACGTAATTTACAGTAGTTAGGAAACCTCCTAAAATATCATCTTCAAAAGAAAAATCCATTTTAAATTTTTTAGAGAACAAAAGATTGCCTCCCTCTGTTAAGATTAAAATCATAACAGGATCTTCTTGTGAAATCATTGGTAGTTTCATTGATCGCTTTTTTAGCATGTCTGTCATTTGATCATCTATTCGAGCTAATTCAATGCGCTCCGTCAGACTTGCATTGGATTCACTAAAGATTTCCCATTTATGCAATTCTTTTAGTAAGTAATCATGTTCTATTGAAATTTTCATTACTAGTCGTTTTAACCCGTATGATTCTGCAATCTTCTGTGCTTGGGTCAAAAAGCGTCGGGCAGCTTTTACATTAAAAGTTAATAAAGCCAATTTAGCTTGTAATATGAAAGTTTCGCAGAAAACTATATATGACTTTGATTTCTCAGCAATAGCTAATAATTGAGAAATATTTTGATTAATATCTTCAAGAACTTCATCATTCTTATTCACACGGTATTCAGCAAAAAATAAATCGCAAAGATGAATATATGAGTTAATTTTTATGTCAGCAATTGTAGTTTCTGTCTTTAATATACGTTTAAATAATTTTTCAGCTTTAGCTTTATCTCTGATTCGAGAACTATTTTTCAAAATTAAAGCTTTATTATAGTTGTAAACAAATTCGCAGTATTGACTATTGGGTGCTTGATTATAGATATTTTCTAAGCGTTGGAAATACTTTTGAGCAAGAACAATATCTCCCTTTTTAAGAGCTACAGCTATTATACTGTCAATACAACCTTCTATTCGTAAAGGATCGAGCTCCCAAAATTTTAAACTTTCCTCTAAATATTGCAAAGCCATTTCATAATCGCCAAGCTCAGCATGGAGATTTCCTATATTATTTAATGTACCCGCAATATATAAATTACTTTTAAATTTTTTAATAATTTCATCAACTTTCATACAATGTTCTAAGCTATCCTCTAACTCCCCAATGCTTTGATATGATACCGCCGCAACAGCATTACCTACAGCGATCCAGTAATGGTTAAATTTGATTTCCTTTGCTATTGATAATATTTTTTTAGAACAGTCCAAAGCAAGATCGAATCTACTTTTTCCCCACATCATAATCCTTGCCAGTATCAAATTTGCCCTAGCAAATTCACATCTATTTCCAAGTTCTTTTTGAGATTCAAAAAGTTTTTTTAAGTACATTTCTGCTATATCAAAATTGTTTAGCTCAATATTCATCGCAGCTCTTAATAAATCTAAACGAACCTCTCTTAGCATTAAAATTTTTCTAGATTTAGTGGAAATAAGTTCTAATACATTTTCAGCTTCTTCAATTTTTATTTTTGCTTCCTCAAATTTATAAGTTATAACCAGTCCATCAATAATAAGAAATAGTCCATCAAACGAGTAGACATTATCATTATATTTTTGGCCTTCTTTTAGCATTTGTTCACCTACCTGAATAGCTTCTTCGATATCATGTCGATATAAAAGAATTAAGCCCTTAAGGAATTGAAAGTATCTTTTCTGCTCAAGATCAAGTCCCTCATACAAACTATCATCGTTTAATAGTTCAAGAGCCTCATCAATCTTGCAAGTATTAAAAAAGTATTCCGCTTTCGTTAATTGGTTTAGCTCTGCGTGAGACATTAATTTACTAGATTTGGGTTATAACCTTATGAAAATACTAAGCTAATTATCATTTTAAATTTAATGTGAAGAAAAGAAATTTTGAATTTAACCTGTTTTTATAGTTAATTTCACTTTGTGTGAGACATAATTTTAATAAATTAGGATTTAACCTTATGAATATAAGAAAAAAAAAAGGAAGATTTAGAATTATCTTTTTTGCAGGAACCAACTGGCTAATCCTAAGATTAAGTTGAGTACCAGGATTACTGCATTCATTGTCTGGGACGGAACTCCGGCTACCGGCAATAGCACTACTATGCCTGCAATAGTCGTGATGAGCATCACAACAAGATAAATTACAAAAAGAAAAATTAAAATCTTTATGTCTTGCCAGTCTTTCTTTGAAAATAGCGCAAAAAGAGAGACAATTCCTAAAGCCAACATGTTAGCTCCTGCTATCCACATAAGAAAAGGATCGTAGAATGGCCACATTACCATTGCGATGTATAAATCTGTTAGAAAAATGTACATGGCAGCAAATATGATTCCAGCAATCCCATACCAGAATAGGGTAATTTTGGTTATTAATTTAAGATCACTCATTTCTATCAACTCGTTTTGATATTTCAGTCGTTTTTTTTTGTATTTTTATCATCAAGATGATGATCAATGAAAAATGTAGATTTCCATCCATTTATAGTTCCACTTTCGGCAGTTCCTTGGAAATTCCGAAGATTTGTGAAAGTTTTGAAAAATAGATATATATAGAAATGTTCCCAATTTATACCTATTGAAATTTAATTTTTGTTTTCATATAGAATGGGACAGTTAAATTATCCGGTAGAAGAGATTCTTAACCCCTCGAAGCTACAAAGAAGGAATTACGAGCATATAATTCTCTGGATGTTAGCTAATAATGAAAGTTGTGAATGGTCTGATTTTGAGCAAAAGCCTATTGAAATTCCTATTGCCACATTATCGCGTCATTTTACAAAATTAATCCTCAAAGGATATATTGAGAAATTTTCTAGGGGACAATACAGAATAACCCCGAAAGGAAAACAGAGATTTCATGTACTATCAAAAGAAAGCAAAAAGAAACGAAAATTAAGTTATCCCCCTCAAGTCATTTTGAAAAGGGGCAGGAATTATTCTCATTGGATTCTATGGATGGTTTATAATAATGGTTTTTGCAAAAGATCTGATTTTCTTGAAGAACCCTTCTCAATTAATCAATCCTCATTATCAAAAAGCCTAAATATGTTAATTCAAAAAGGATTTCTCACCAAAGAAAATAAAAGATACATAATAACTCAATCAGGAAAATCAGAATATTCAAGGATTCTACAACAATATAATTTGGACAGACAAACAATATTGGAGGAGGAAAAAAAAAGAATTGATGCTATTACCACAAAAACTTCACAGTTTTTTAATAAGTTTAACATAACGGATGATCATGTAAAATTTAGATTTTTGAATAATGTGCTAAAATTAGACTATTCAAAGGTTAGCGCAATATTAAAAGATGAAGAGGATTTTCATAAAATTTTACTTTTTTTATCAATGAATCATCCTAATTTTTATCCAGATTATCTGTCTTTTGAAGATTTTTCGAGATTTTTTAATATTAAAAAGAGGATACTTGATTTTTGGGTAAATGAAATCGTAGAAAGCGACTTATACGATTTAAAGTTTTTTAAATTAGATATTTCTTCAAATAAATATTATTATTTTCATTCAGATGAAAAATTAGAGAGGATACTTAGAGCAATTACCGAAGAGCATATTGCATCAAACAAATATTTGGAGAAATTTGGAAAGTCAGGGAGCTTAAATTCTATTATAGATGGGATTCTTGAAGAACTTTGTAAAGTGTTATTCCATGGTGATTTCAAAGAATCATTGAGAGAATTTTTACCTCAATATATAAAATATTTAGCATATAAAATAGAGATAAAAAAGGAATTAACAGAGGCTTATGATAAACTAGAAGGAATAATTTGGCAGAACATAGCAGAGATTATACAATCAGAGGATGCTGAAATGTTAGAATCTCAATACAATGAAAAAATTAAAGAAATTAATCGCGAAATCAACTTAAATCCAAATAATTATGAATTGTATTATTCAAAAATTAGAATTCTACTCTATTTCAACCAATATAAAGATGTAATAGAAGTATTAGAAAATATGATAACACTCTTTCCTGAAAAAGAAATTGATATCTTGATTAAAAAGGCATATACACTTAAAAAAGATAAAAATCTCGAAGCAGGATTAAAAATCATAGAAAAATTAGTTGAAAAATATCCTGAAGACAATTCTCTTCATAATTATAAAGCTTATTGGTTATCTTATTTAGGTAAAAAACAAGAAGCTTTGAAAATTCTTGGCGAACTTTTAAAGAGTGAACCAGAAAAAGGAATTTATCATGACACATACGGAGAACTTTTAATAACCTTTAAAGAGTATGAAAAAGCAATAAATGAATTCCAAAAAGCAATAGAAATTGATCCTAATGAGTGGTTTATCCACCAGACTTATATTAAAATTGGAATTTGCTATACAGCACTTGAAAATATTGAATTAGCAATTCAAAATCTTCAGAGAGGTAAGGAATTAACAAGGAAAATTATAAGCGATTTAGAATCAAAAAACAAATGGTTAAAACTTGCGGACCTTTTTCTTGCGGAGATTAACGAAAAAAGAGAGTCATTACTTTCAGATCAATAGTTCTTAAATTTATCAGGAATTTAAAATAATTGTGTCTTTTTCAATTTTCCAAGGTAATTGGTTTCTTAATATTAAAAGCTCAATTTCTCTTCTAAGGATATCTTCAGAAAGGGTAATTTCCTTTTTGGCTGCTACAATTTGATTTAATTCTTGAAAACTAATAGTATTTTTCTTTTTAGATAAATCTTTGACATATACAAGAATTATTTGTTGATTATAAAGTGAATGGGAGTTAGAATCTAACTGATATAGCCTATGAGTGAGGTTATAGCCAAATTCAGCTTCTTTTTCAACCTTTTTTAATTTTTCAATTAAATTTATTGCCTTTTTATAATCTTCTCGTTCCATCAATTCTTGAATTTTATTTAGATGTTTCATAAATTCCTGTGTATCCATTTTAATTCATTTTTTTCTTTTAATTCTCTTTTGAATTTTGAAATATTAAATTTAAATTTAGGAAATCATAAATATTAATTGCTTTTTGTTAGATATTGTTTTCCCATTGGAGGGATATAAACTGAAACCATTGATACTTATAGTCGAAGATGATCCAAGTATTACTAAAGATATAAAGAGAATATTAGAATTTAACGAATGTCAAGTGATAACTGCTAAAAACGGAAAGGAAGCACTAAAAATTCTTTCAGAGCAAAAAGTATATCCTGATCTGATTATTAGCGACATTATGATGCCAGAAATGAATGGTTATACCTTTTTTAATGCAATTTCTAATAGCCCAACTTTCAGTCATATACCCTTTATTTTTATTTCTAATCTCGACTCACCAGAAGATATTCGATTTGGAAAAATGCTTGGTGTAGATGATTATCTCACAATCCCAATAAATGAAGATGATTTAGTCGCAACGATATTTGGAAAACTTAAACGTAGTAAAACTATTAATATCATTAATGAGAAAATTAGTGAGATTTATTTATCAAATGAGATTGAAACGGGATTAATTTCTGAAAGTTTTAAAGATTTAATAGTATTAATTGAAGTGAGTTGGGATGATGTTGTTGGACCAAAATTGGACGATTATTTTCCTAGAAATATTAAATTAAATATTCCAATTGAAAAAGTTAGTAGTCAACTTTACGATGCAGTATCTTCTATATATGGACAAGAGTATATAACTCGTGCTGAGGGCCTTTTAATAAATGTAAATAATTTTAATTTCATGGCATACGTGTTTTTTGACTCCTATCCCGATAAATCGTATAGAGGTGGTAATAAAGACTTTATGATTGCTGTTATTGCCCCAAAGATTACATATTTTCAATCTTTAAAAGTTAAGCAAATTTTTATTGAATTGTCAGCTATATATAAAGAACAAAAGAGCTGGGATAAAGAAGAATTTTGGAACAAAATCGCAAGTATAATTAAATCATCCTCATTTATATAAGGTATAAATTAAAAATTAGAGATGATAAGAGGAATGGAATATACAGAAAATGATGATAAACAAATTAAAATTGTAATTATGGGAATGGAAAATGCTGGTAAAACCACTATTTTAAATATACTTACCCAAGAATCTGATGAAGTTCCAAATAAACCACCTATCATGACCCCAACTAAAGGTGTCGTAAGAAATCCTGTAACTTTATTTAATAAAAAAATTATAATTTGGGATTTTGGGGGCCAAGAAACTTATCGTAATGAATATTTGGCGAATCCAGAAAAATTTTTTCATGCTATCGAATTCTTTTATTATGTGATAGATATTCAAGACTATTATAGACTTATCCCTTCTGTAATGTATTTTACTGGTGTTTTTAATAAAATTAAAAAATATAGTCCAGATGCTAAATTAATATTCATTTTTCATAAAATGGACCCTGGTTATGACCCTCATGTGAAAAACCTAAAATTAAAATTTTTGGATAAGGTAGAACCTCTTTTAAATGAACAATTTACATCATATCTTATGTTTGATACAACTATTTTTAATTTAAGCAGTATTAAAACTGCCTTTTATCAAATAAGATGAATAACTTATATTTCTTCTATTTTATCTTTTCTATGAATTGTTTTAGTATCTGCTCTCTTCAAGATTTTATAATTTTTGTTAATAAGGTATAATTAAAATTTAATAAAATAAAGATATGAAGACTAGGATAAAATATGGAACAAGATATTAAATTCTTAACTGAAGAGGAATATAAAGAGATTTTTAGAGATTTTTGTTCTTTTCGGCAAAAAATTGTAGCATATTTGCTCAAATTTGATTTATTAAAAAGTAAATTCATTATGGATTTAGCCGCTGGTCATGGTTTTCTCTCTTTCGCTATAATTGATCAAGGTTTTAATGGAAAAATAGTAGATATTGGTTTAGTAAATGATTTTGATTCATTTAAAAGAACCAGTGCTAAAAAGAATGAAATTTCTCAAAATATCCAGTATATTATAATGGATTCATCAATAACTGCCTTTAGAGATCAAACTTTTGATTGCATTGTTAATTTTTTAGGATTGGAAGATATAAATATGACTCTTGGTAAAAATGGAGTTATTTTAACCCTTCTAGAACTAGGACGAATTATAAAAAATAAAGGAATTATAGAAATTGCTATAATGGTAAAAGGAAATGAACCTTCAAGTATGTTAAATTGGAGGATATGGGAGTACATTGGATTAAATAGTATTTTTTATCCTCCTAAATTTTATATCAAGTATCTTTCTAGAATTGGATTCCGATTAGAGCATAAATTTATACTAAAAACGTTTAAGAAAATGAATATGGAACAGACAAGAGAAGAAATTTCATTTGCCTGTGAAGAAGCTCCTAAATTATTTAAATTATATAATGTTAAAGCGAGAAAATTTCAAGATGTATGGAATAAATATGGTATTAAGATTAAACAATTTGGATGCGGATTTTATCCAGATATCCTAGTTATGGTATTTAAGAAAGTTAGTTAAAAATTTTTTTTTAGGATATTAATTTTGCGTGATAAACTCTTGCGAAATTATAATCATTAGGACGAAAGATTAATAAAAAATAAAAAGAATCTTTTAAAAGGTAATTGTTCTTTTCTATATTAAAGAATATTATATTTTAAAGTGAAACAAATGGATAAAGATAAAGTTAAACAAGTAATCGAAAAAATTAGACCTCAGCTTCAAATGGATGGTGGAGATGTAGAGCTTATATCAGTTGAGGATGATGGAACTGTAAAGGTTCGACTAATGGGGCACTGCGCTGGGTGTATGCATGCACAACAAACAATTAAATTCGGGATTGAAAGAGCAATAAAACAATTTGTTCCAGAAATTAAAGAAGTTGTTGCTGTTCCATATTAATTTAAAATATTAAGTCATAGTTTTTTGATTATACTACTTTTCTTTTTAATTTCTTTTTCATTTTTCCAAAAGTTAATTTACCGCTAATAATTACTTAGCTTAACTATTAAAACATTAATTTTTTTATAAATTATGACTAACACTGAGAATGATGAAAGAGTTAGCTCTGAAAGTTCACAAACTATAGAGAAAAAAAGGAAGAAATTGGGAAGACAACCTAGAAAAACACAGGGTCAAATGATTCAAGAAGCTCTTGGTTTGAATGAAACCGATATTAAGGATATTGAGAAAAAACTTTTTATTGTTCGTTTTTTGGATTTTTATTCAGAAGAGACATTACAATTCATCTTCAAGGATAGCACTTTAAATCAATATATAAAAGAAACGACAACCCATTTAAACAGCTTGGAAAGTGAAGAAGATTTACTTTTGAAGCAATCCTTTGAATCCAGAGAGATACTTGACATTATTAATAAATTAAAGATAAAAGCAGAAGAGCTTGCTATGAGTAAAGGTATTAAATCATCAGTTGAAAAACGTCTGCGAAAAATGTCATTACTTCTCATGTTACCTATGTTTATTCCTGTAGTAGTAGCATTTATTTGGCCTGAATTAACCTATTTTGTACTTCCTGTATTATGTGTGTTTTGCATGGCTCCTCAATTAATTAGAAGTAGTGTTGTGAAAAAATGGTTTGCTTTCAAAGATGAATATAAAAATCAAATATATTCTGATTATAGAGGCGATATTATGATATTAAAGAACTTTGCGGGTGAATTATTAGAAAATATTCGAACAAGACTAATTGAATTAAGAGTTCCTCTGCAATTAATAAAATTTGTTCTCCATAGTCAGGATTATCAGAATTTAAACCTAATATCCCAAAGGAACATAAGAGGTACGATGCAATACATTTATACTTTTGAATATCCTTCTGGTGTGGAACCAATTCCCGTACCAGAGCAGCTTCAGCAATACCAAGAACCTACAATTTCTGAAAAAATGACTGCTGAGAAGATGGAGAAGAACTTTATTGTTCTTACAAATATAAAAGGCCGTGATGGAATTATAAATTATTTTGAACCGGTGCTTAAAGATAAATTTGCCGATCAAATTAATGAAATGTTGAATAACTCTGAATTTAGCAAAGCACCAAATGATTTCTCTATCATAATGCCGAATTATTCAGAAGAAATGGCAATTTATTGTGTATGTGGTGATGTTGCTGAAATTAAGAGCGTTCAGATATGTAATTGGAAAGATCAGCTCAAATTCTATTTATTTGAAGGGAAAAAGTGTAATTGTGGAGATAAGGTCTATGCTCTTTCATTAATGGATGAATCGGCAGAAATACCAGATGAATTGAAAGAGATTTTTATAAGTTAATTTTTTATTTCTTTTTTATTTTTGGCTCACCAACTTAGAGTAATTTGTATGCGAGCAAACTTTTTTACACCTTTGAACTATATCTAAATTAATATTGAAAATATAATTTTTAAAAGAGCATTTTTTTATTTTGTGTTAAGTTCTAATTTATATACAAGAGATATAGAGAAATGAAAAGATTCTAAATGATGAGAAATTATGAAAATCCGTTTAAAAATTCTACTAATATGTTCTCTTTTAATTTCTAGTACAGTCTCTGCATTTCTGGGATTGATCTTAACAAACACTCAAAATCCAATATATGATAATTTGAAAATGTCTCAAGCGAATTATAAAACCACGATGGTATGGTCTTACTGTATTGGTAATGATCATACAGCTGCAATCACAATATCGGCTGATGGGAATTATATTGTTGCTTTAGGGGGAGATAATAAGGTTTATCTATTTGATAATAGCCCATCCTCCACAAAAATACCTTTATGGACTTTCACACATAGTGATTACTTGGCTGACGTTGAAATGACTTCTGATGGTTCCAGCTTTATTGTCAGTGCACATGATGGTTCTGTTTTTTATTTTGATCGGTCCAGTTCAACTCCAATTTGGAGTAATGATATTGGATCATGGGTATATTCAGTTGACATTTCTTCCAATGGAACTTATATGGTTGCGGGGGGTGGAGAAACAGAATTATTAAATAATGGAAGCTCTACACCCCAATGGGGCTTTAATATTGGGGGTGGCGAACTTTATTTAGATGTAGACATGGATTCTGCCGGGAATTATTTAGTTTCAGGAGCTAATGATGGACACTGTTATTTATTCCATAGATCAAGTTCTACTCCAATTTGGGCCTTTACAAAGCCATCAGACGAAGACCCTTCCAAAGTCTCAATATCTTCAGATGGGAATTTTATTGCTGTAGGATTACAAGAAAATGGTAATGAGCTTTATTTTTTTAATAGAAGTAGTAATGTTCCAATATGGAGTTATGCGACATCAAATGAAATTATTTCGTTGGATCTTTCTCAAGATGGTAAATATATTATTGCAGGAGATCATAGTTATCTATATTTCTTTAATTCTTTTAAATCTACACCTTTATGGACAAAAGGTATGAGTGTAGGAAATCAGCCTTTGTCAGTAGTAACTAGTTATAATGGTAGTATTATTGCAATGGAATCAATAACGGGATATCTTCATTTGTATAGGAAGTATAGTTCTAATCCATATTGGAGGTATAAATTAGATGGAGATGGGATTAATAATAACGACCCGATTGCAATATCTGATAATGGTAAATATATAGCAGCCACAGGAGATAATTGTTTTTATTTGTTCAAAAATATACGAGGAAGTGACCAAATCATTCCATTTGGAAATTATTATTTGATTTTTTTAATCATATCATTAATTTGTGTAATAGTTGTACTTGGAAAGAAGTCATTTGTCAAAAAGAATCAAAATAAAAAAACTAAATATAACTATTTCTATTTCTAAAAATATTTAACTTTTTTTTCTTATTTTTTTTTTATTTTTGAATACCAATCGTAAAGTAGTTTATATCCTCTAACAGCCCGCTCTATTTCATTTTCAAAAACAGGGATCCTAAGATTTGATGCTGCTTTGACAACTCTTTTTGCTCCTTCATGTTCAGCTTGAATTAATATTGTAATAATTGGTTTATTTGGAAATGTTTTTTTAATTTTATCAAATATAATAAAATCAAATTCAATTTCAATAAAGAATTCTAAAGCTAATATTAAGCCATCCACTGCTTTGTCCTTTAATAGAGTTTTAGAAGAAGTATTATAAATTTCACAAATTTTAGTTCCGACAAATCTTTCAGGTGGCCAATAATCTACTGGATTTCCTAATTTGCAGGTTGATCCTCCAACTTTATCAAGAATAATTTCCCTATGTTCTTGAGTCACTTTTGCTAGTGATAATTCGTGTTTTCTCATTTCCTTAACAATTAAATAAATTGCTCCAGAACTAGGTCCTATTATCCCTAAATTAGGCCCTTTTGGCTCTGGGCACCATAAAAATATTTTTGCAATATCAAAAAGCTCGATATAGTTTACAACACTAATTCCACCGACTTGAATTAATTTTCTTTCTCTCTCATCATCTTTTCCTACATAAAAGAATAAAACTGGTTTAGTCGGTGCTAATTTTTCCACAGCAGAAATTATGTCATCAGTGATTTCCCTTAAAAAAAGCGAGATAACCATAGTCGTTTCATCTTCTCTAAAATACTCTAAGACATCTGCATCATTTATATCAAATCCATATCCTAAATGGATTACTTTAGAGATTGGTAAATCTTGAGAGGGCGCCCACCAGCCCATTGCTCCAGCTAATCCTCCTGATTGAGCAATAAAACTAATACCTTCCTTTATTTTTTTATGTTTTTGCATTAGGTATTGTCTTACTGGAATTATTGAAGTTGTAAAATTATTATTAAAATTAATAATCCCTAACATTGAAGGTCCCATAAATGATACTCCGTATTGTTCGCTAATTTCTTGCAAATTTGCTATCAGGATAGGATCTTCTATTTCTATTCTTAGTTCTGATTCAATAGCGATGTTTTTAACCCCAAATTTCGCTAATTTTTCAAATATTTCAGCAATCTTCTTACCTAATACAATTACGGCAAGTTCAGGTATCTCTGGCAACTCCTCTAAAGAATGATAAGATTGGATACCAAGAATCTCATCAGCATTTGGATTTAGAATATATACATTTCCACGATAAAAGATTTCTAATAGATTCTTAAGTATTGTATAACTAAAAGTATAGGCTTTCCTTGAAACACCAACTATTAAGATACTCTTAGGATTAAAGAATGGTTCGAGATTTCTCAAATTTAGATTCAAATGATTTTAATATTTTTATTAACAGTATATAATATTTTATAATTTAACTAGATTTATTTAAGTATTTCAGATAATCTATAAATAAAAGAAACTATTGGTTTCCTATAATGTCAGTTGTTTTAGGATTGTTATTTGGAATAATTAGTACATTAGTTTTGCATCTTGCGAAGGCAATGGAAAGACATGGTATTGAAATTTTTTCTAGAAAGAAATCTTTTAAGGAAAAAGGTAAAAAGCCTCTAATTTACATTATTGGTTTTATTCTTAATAATACCATTATAATCTGGCAGATAATAGGCATTAGTTTATACCCATCTGCTACTGTTTTTTCTAGCGTATTTGGATTGGGATTAATATTATTGATGTTATATTCTCGATATATATTACATGAAGAAATAATGAACATAGAACTAATAGGAGCCATATTAATTATCATTGGAACGACTATGGTTGGGATTTTTTTTATTATTGAACCCGAATTAACTTTACCTGAAATAAATTATGTAAACTTCTTTATCCTGATAATAATAATGGTAATACTATTTTCTACTCTTATAGGCTTTTCTTGGAAGAAGAAAATTGCAGTAGCTTTTATTTTCGGCGCTGTTGCAGGAACATTAGGTGGAACAGATAATGTTTTAAAACGAATAGGATTATCGGAAAGTAATTTTATTGATGCTTTAGCAGGGCTCTTTAGATTAGACATTGATAGCTTTATTTTCCTATTTAGTTTCCTCGCGGGTTTTTTTGCTTTGATTATTACTCAGATAGGATTTGCAAAGGGAGCTGATGCTTCACGATTAGTTCCTATGTACAATTCTTTGTATATTTCTGCACCTGTTCTTTTTGAATTAATAATTGTAAAAGGAGCTCGAGTTTCTTTAGGAATAATCTTATCAATAATAATAATCATTATTGGAGTCTTCTTAATGAATATATTCAAAAAAAAGCAAAACATAGAGAAAAAAAGTAATACCGTATAAATCCAAAAAGTTATTCTATCTCAGCAGAAACTAACTCTAATTCGTAAAGAGGTATCTCTTTTCTTTTTTTATCATCATATAAGGGTAAGCCTGATTTTTTCAGTAGTTCTGGAGTTTTATATTTCAAGACAACAATTTGACAAGCACTTGAAATTTTCATAGAAGCAACTCTCATCCTATCTCTTACTAACGACAGATTTCGAAGATTAGTCCCCACTTCAGCAATGATTTGACCGGCTTTAACTCTAGCACATACACCCGTAGATCTTCCAAAAGAATTTCTCATCCCTGATTGTACTCGATCAGCCCCTGCAAAGGCTAACATTCTATTCTCTCTGTATTTCTGGAAAGGTTTTGGCCGTATACGAAGACGATAGTTTTGTCTTCCAAGATACTTTTGAAGTGCTCCATTAATAGTGATTCTAATCGCTTCCAAAGCATTTGATGATATTTGAATTTGGTTGTTTACCTTGAGTCCAACCACAAGGTCAAAATTTTCCCAAGGAGCTTCTTTATTCCCCCCCCAATATCTCTGTATTTTTGACTGAGCACCACCTCTAGCATATTCACGCCTACGGTTTGCTGATCTCTTATATTGAAAAGGCCTTCTACTCCATTTGCTATAACAATGCCAGGGACGCTTATGAGCCATTTTAATTCACTTATTTCACTGTTTTCTATATAACGATATAAAAAATTAATTAATTAGTAAATGTTTAAAATTTGTTATTTCTAATAAGTTTTATCATAACTGAAGCAGAATGTGAAATAGAAACAATTGGAGTTTTTATAATTTTTTAGAAAATTAAAAAAAAAAATTGTTTAAAAAATAGTTATTTTTTATTAAATTTATCCGGATCTCCACCAGATTCGAGATATTCTGCATATTTTTGTAAACTTTTTAAAAGCATTTCTCCAGCAATTCCCAAAATAGGTTCTTGCCCCGCTTCATCAAACTCTGCCCAGATTGTAGCTTCTACAGCATCTCCTTTGGGTTTTAAATTGTACCCTAAACTCGTCATCGGACTTCCTTCTTGAGTTGCAGATAAACTATTAGGGGGATTAGTTTCTAAACGTGTGGAAGTAATATCTCCAACATTTGTTTTGAAAAAATAATTACCTTCGCCAAGTTTTTTAACTTCATTTACAACAATATTCCATTTAGGATAATTATCATCATCATCTATAATTTTCCAAATTGTTTCTTGAGACGCAGCAATATCAACTTTTCTTTCTAATTTAGGCATTTAATTATCACCATTTGAATTTCTTTTTTTTTTTAATGTGAAATAAGTTTGGATAAGGTTGTTATTAAACATTTTTATTTAATTTTTTATTTTCAATAAGAAACAAAATTAAATAAGCTCCACATTTAAATTCTATAGAAAAAAAACAACAAAAGTCAATTCAAAACAAAATTAAAAATAACTAAAGTTTTTTTAAAAATTATGATCGATGCAGAAGAGGCATTAGTTCAGAAGACTGAATTACTGTGTAAAGGGTTGTATCTTGATAAAGAACTGATTAATAAATATAGAGAGCAAGGAATCGAAATTGATTTTGGAAGAAAAGGCGGGGCTGGACCACTTGGTGGCAGATATTTTATATTAGATGATAATAAAACTTTGGTAAATGTCGCCTTATGGGATAATAAAGAAAAAACAAGCTTACTTTTAGGAGCCAAAAAGAAAGACTTTTTTGAAGTATACAATAATAGAACTGCTCGAAGATTTAGTAATTTAAAACTTGTTGAAAATCCTAAGTTTTACTCCCAGAAAACAAAAGAAGGAATAGAAATGAAAAAAATAGCTTTAGTACATGGAATTGATTGTCTAGCTAGTACAATTTATCAGAAATGTGTTTATTGGGCATGTGGTGAACCTTGTAAGTTTTGCGGTATTGAATTAAGTCTTCAATATGATACCACTATTGAAGAAAAAACAGCAAAGCAAATGTCTGAAGTAATCATAGCAGCAAAGAAAGAAGGGAGATGCTCCCATATGACATTAACTAGTGGAACAGATGAAAGCATCGATAAAGGCGCAAATCGGTATATTGAGTTGTTAAACGGAATTAAAGTTGATCATCCTGAAATTCCAATACACGTCCAAATTGAAGCTTTAGAAGATTTAAGTTATATTAACAAATTGAAAGAAGCAGGAGCTGACTCTATTGGAATTCACATTGAAGTTTTGGGTGAATCATTAAGACAAGAGATTACACCGGGCAAATTCAATATTTCCTATGAACTTTTTGAAAAGAATTGGATGCATGCACTTGAAATTTTTGGAAAAAATCAAGTAAGCAGTTATATATTAACTGGATTTGGGGAATCAAAGGTTGATTTTATAAAAAATGTAGAAAAGATTATTTCAGTTGGTGTAATCCCTTATATAACACCAGTGAGGTCTATTCCAGGTAAAAAAGACCTACCACTAACCAATCATAGTGATTTATTAGAAATTTATAAGAGTAGTGCAAAACTAATGAAGGAATATGGTGTTAATCCTTTAAAGAATAAAGCTGGTTGTGTAAAATGCGGAGGTTGCTCAGCGATTAAGGAAGCATATAACGCAATTTAAAATATTAAAAAATAATTTTAAAAAGTATTTGTTAGTCTTATCAACCTACTAATTTTACACCACATTCTCCACAAAACTTTGCTCCTTCAGCTATTTTGGCTCCGCACATAGGACAAAACTTAATAATATCTTCAGGTTGTGGTTCTAGAGTAGGTGTGGAAACTGGTTGAAATTCTTGAGTTGGAGGAGAAATTGGTTGATAACTATGAGTAACTGGAGTAATTGGTTCAGTTTTCATTCCCCATTTGGCAACATTACTCAATCCAAAATATCCTACTAATTGAAATATCCAACCTATTATAATAGGAATTATTAAAAAACCAAGTGCCCATAAAAAAGCTCCAGTTCGTAGGTTTTCTACACTAGTCACGCTATCATTGAGAATTCTGGCTGGAAATAAATCTTTATTATCTTGAATAAAATACTTTAAATTATCCCAGGCTCCTACTTCAACACTACTACCAATGATCATTATTATAAATCCAATTACCAATAATGTAATTGCAGGAGGCAAACCCGGAAATGGGAATATGAAAAGAGGATAAAATATAGGACCAAATGCTATAACAGCAGCTACCATTGCAGCACCTATATGAACTATTATTGAGCCAATAAACTTAACAATACTCGCAGTTAAGTATTTTGAATAGAACTTATTAAGAAATGAGTTATTTAACTCATAATTCATGTTTTTAATATCTCTAATTGCGATCATTGTTAAAATAAATTGAATAGGAATTATCACGAATGCTAAATAGGGAATGAATACAAAAATTAATAAGACTCCTACACTTCGAAGGCTCTTAACAAATTTAATCCAGTTCATTTCTAGGTTAGAATTTATCATTTATTAATTCACTTTTAATTAGATTGATTTTTTAGTATTATAACCATACCTATTTATATATATTTTTAGGAGTCCAATTTTCAAAACAAAATTATATATATTAAGACAAAAAATTATCGCCTATTTTTGTCTCTTTAAATAAATAAGTGGATGGACTAAAATTAAATAAATTTAAAATATTTTAAATTCTAATTAAAATTACATTTTCAAAAATATTTAAAGAAAAAAATAAATACATATTTCAGGCGAACAAGATGTCAACTTTTAGTTTATTATTTACGTTAGTGTTTCCTCTAATTCTCGTTGTACTTCTAATTATTATTATCCTTTATGGAATACCCAAGAGAAGACCGAAACAAGAATTTATGACTTGTGATGAATTCATAAAAGATTGGCTTAAAGATCACGGACAAGCTCATAAATTGGAAGAACAATTCAACCAAATGAAAAAAGATCCTGCGGGAAAACTTTATATGCCAATAACGTATGGTGGGGCAAAACTTTTCATAAAATTGGGATTAAGTCCAAATATGGTATCAGTTATAAATTTAATTTTATCATTTCTCATATTTTGGGGAGTGATAATGGCTAGTGCAGGTCATTCACTTGATTTAATTAGTCAACAACCTTTATATGGATCATGGTTCTTTGCTTTAGCATTACTAGTCTTATTTACTGGTATTGTGGACGGAATTGATGGTGCAATCGCGAGGCTCTTAGATATTAAATCAAAAACGGGTGCTTGGCTGGATAATGTAATTGATAGAGTAAGTGATATTCTAATGTTAGTTTGTTTGGTTCCTACCAGTTTATTGATTTTTCCAGGGGTTGATTTTAGATGGATAGTTTGGACAAATATATACCTTATTTTCATTTATGAGTATATGAGAGCAAGACATGAAGGTTTGGGTTTACATGAAACAAAACCATTCATAGGTGAGAGAATAACACGAGTATTAGTTATTACTACATTTTTTGTAATGTATGGTGTTTCGAGTCTTGCAACCTTAATAACCAACCTAATTAATCCTTCTGCTACAATATGGTATGCTTCACACACTTGGATAGTGACATGGACTATGCTAATTTATCAAATTAGTTTATTAGTTATTATGATCCTTTCGATAATTCTATTTGGCAAATTTATATGGAAAAACCTAAAAAAAATTGAAGTTGTTGATTTGGATTAAAAAATAGTATATAAGTGATTAAAAACAATGAAATTGTACAGATATTTATTATATGGTGCTATATGGCTAGTTTTTTTTGTTTTGATACACATGTATTTTCCAGCTTTATGGTCTTCGGGTGTAAAAGAAGCCATTGATACATTTTTGGTTGCGCCTCTAACATATTGGTGGTTTATATTTCCTCTAATTGGTTTAATTATGCTATTAGGATTTGTACTTTATTATGGAATACATTTTCTTGCGTCTTTTGGGAGTGGCTATAAACCAAAAACACTATACTACGAAGAAATTAGCATCTTGATTGCTTCAAAAAATGAAAAAATATTATTAGAGAGAACTTTAGATTCTATAGTTAAATCAGACTATCCTAAAGAAAAGATTCAAGTAATTATAATAACAAGTGGATCTACAGATGATACAACGGAATATTCAAATAATTTTGCAAGAGAACATACCGATCTCGATATAAAAATCTTATCAAAAGATTTGCCTAAAAAAGGAAAACCAGCAGCGCTCAATTATGGTTTAGAACACGTAAAAAACGAAATTGTTGTGCTTTATGATTCAGGGTGCATTTTAAAGTCTAATAGTCTTACAAATTTGATATCTCCTTTTCAACGTGAATACATTGATGCAGTTATAGGTCCAGTTCTAGTTAAAAACTGGAAAGATAATAAACTCACTAAGGGAATTTTTCTTGATTATGGTATCGTTTCGGGGGGAGGTTTGCTCTTTGAAGTTAAAAATAGATTAGGTTCTTCTGCCTATTCATTTGGAAGAAATTTTGCTGTTAGAACAAGTTATCTCCAAAAATACGGAGGCTTTAATGAAGATTCGATGACAGAAGATCTATATCTCTCAGCACTTTTAAATTTAGATGGTGTTATCATTAGATTCTCCCCTAAAGCTAAAATATATGAATACGTACCTAGCAGTTGGGAGATTTTAGTGAAACAGCGTACACGTTGGCTAGCAGGATTTATAGGCGATATGCCCCAATTAATGAAAATGAAAAGTGAATATAAAGATGGAAAAAAATTAATAATTGCTAGAAACATGACAATGATGGTTTTAGCAAATATGGACACATGGATTCCCATTGAAATTGCATTTGCAATATTTCAGTTTCTCATTGGAGAATATTATTTACTAATTTGGACTCTATCCTGTATATTTTTCCAATTTGGGTTCTTAATCAACACTATAAGAAAATACTGCGACAAACATTACAGTCTTATATTTTATTGGCCAATAAGTGGATTTATTCATCTTTATATGTTTCTACGTCAATTTAAACTTCCTAAAGAAATAAGTTGGGAAAAAACACCAATGCTTTTAGAACGCGAAGAAGCAGAAATAATAGCCTTATCAAATATATAATTACTTTTTTATTAATTATTTATCCAATATTTATATAGCAATCTATTTTATTTGAACTAGAATTGAAAATTATACTAATTTTTTGAGGTTTCTATTTTGTTCCTTAAATTTCATGAACTTTTACCAGAAGAATTAAAAACGAAATACTTTGACTTTGAGCCCTATAATTACTCAGATGATAAATTTTGTAAAGATTTGTTAAGAGAAATTAACTTATCCTATAATAAATGTGATTATTATAAAAATAAAATTTGTAAAAAGTTCGATTTTATGATTCCTGATGATCTATCTACTGATAAATTAGACAAGATCCCATATGTACCCTCAGATATATATAAAAAGTCAGGAAACAGAACTTTAAAATTATTAAAAGTACCAAATGATAAAATTGCTCTATTCTCATGCTCATCTTCTACAACAGGAGACCCTTCAATTGTACCTCGAACATTAGAAGATTTTGATCAATTACAATATAATTCAATTAAAGTATTTACAGAATTTTTTCAATGGAAAAAGTTAAAGATAGGAACGAAAAGATGTCTTGTTTTTAATTTCTCACCAGATCGTCTGTTCATGTCAGTAATGGCAAAAAGGAGCGCTAAAGGATTTGAATATGTTGATAAAACACGGTATTTTACCGCATGTATGAATAAACCTTGGGAATATTATGGATGTGAGGAATATTTAGTAAAAATGAAAATTTTAAAGACGATATGGGCAATTTTATCTACTTTTTCATTAAAAGGAGGTTTTGTTTTAGATATCTCCAAAATGTTGAAAATGATTAAAAGAGTTAAAGAGAGAGGTTTTTGGAAAGATCTTGAGATTAGTAAAATAATATTTGGGGGAAGTGCACTCCTAATGAATAATATGTTTGAAAAGAGATTGTTAAAAGAAAATATATTTTATGATCTTGAAGAGATCTCTTTTGTAGGGTGTGGTGGTGGTGGATGGGACGGTGTGAAAGGTGAAGCAAAAATGGGTAAGGTAAATAAAGCTAGATTTATAGAATATTATGAAAACGTGTTTAATATTAAACGAAAAGATATTGTGGATATTTATGCGTTTACAGAGGGACCAACTCTTTTTGGTGGCCATTGGTCTGAAAAATACCAAGATTTCTTATTGCATTGCCCTGATACTTCTCGAATTATTGTAAGAGATTTAGAGAATTTAGAATCCGTTGGTGAGGGTATGGAAGGGTTACTCGAAGTAATTACACCATACGGAGTAAATGGTAGTATAAATCAAGCTGTGCTAGTTGATGATATTGTTGAGTTTATTTCAAAAAACAAATGTCCAGAGTGTGGATACGAAGGTGCTACATTTAGAGTCTTGGGCCGTTTAAGAAATGCCCAAGGGAAGAGTTGCTCTTCCATAATTAATTGGGTTTATTAAAAGTTTTTTTTAAAAGTCAAATCTTGCGTATCATAATAAAGAAATATTGAAACATTCTCAAAATATAGCAAGTATTTATTTTTAAGATTGTAATTATATTAAATAATAATATATATTATGAACTTCAAGAAAGTTGGAGGTAAAATGATGTTTTGTCAAAATTGTGGGGAAAAATTGGAGATGGAGAATCAAAGGTTTTGCCAGAATTGTGGAAGTGAAATAATAAATATTTCTACACCACCAACAACAACTTTTGGAATGGATCAAGAAGTTAAACCAACTAAACCAATACCGGTACCACAATATCCATCTAAATTTACACTAGCCGGTAAAGTAGGCCCTTATTCAAAAAGAGCTTTAGGATTTGGAATTGTATCTCTTATTATTGGAGTTATATCATTTAATGTAGGAACAACTTTTATAGGATATCCATATCCTTTTTATTTTGCAAGAATATTTATCGGCTTAGCAATTGTCCATGTTGTGGGAATAATATTTGGTATTGTTTCTCGAGTAAGTAGTGGAAAAGCAAAAGCTTTAGAACCTGAAAGTTCTATTTTGAAAGCAGGAATTGCGTTGGGTATTATAGGACTCATTATAAATTCAATACTTCTAATAGCTGATATTGTGTTTATGTAAATGCCATTACATTAATGGTCATTCAGTTTCAAAATAAAAAAAAACTATTTTTTTTCCTTGATTTTTGTCCATATAAAGCCATGAACATCAAAAAGTATGAAAATCGCTATTGCACTTATTATTAGACAGAAAACAAGGAGATCAAAATCAGTAGGAATATGACCAAATAGTGCTTCTAAATTAATAACAAAATTACTCATCCAGGGCCATGTTCCAGGCAGAGGTTCTCCATTTAAGAAGTGATATAAAAAATCTTCAAGAGTGCTAAACTGCAATAGTGTTCCAGCAATAAAAAGATTCCAACTTTGTCTCTTTGTTCCTCCTCCCAACTTCCATCCTATTGCTAGAATAAGATAAAAAAATGTAATCAATAAACCCCAAAAAGACAAGTAATATATTGTATTATCAGGAGCACCCGCCCATAAATCATCAATTGTAAAATTTACTAGAATGCCAATAGGAATAATAATTACAGCAAATAGAATTACTAGTATTAGAATTCGGAGATTAAGTTTTTTAGGCTGAAGGAAAAAAGCGGGAATTAAGCCAAACAAAGCTAATTGTAGATATAAGAAAAAACCAGGTGAAATTCCAAGAATTACATAAAACACAATAGGGATTCCATTAGCAACCAAGAATAGAATTAAGGCGATTATTAACCATTTCTTATCTGATTCACCTCTCTCGCTTTCTTTGTTACCCGCAAGATACATAAATACAATAGGCAATAATATACCTAGAAATAATAAAGTAATAAGCCAAAAAAGACGAAAAGTTATCCCCACTCCTGGATTCATAGCAGCCCAATCTATCTCAGCTGTCAGAATTATGATAATCATAAATATTGCTAGAACAACTAACAATTTTTTCCATGGATTTTCTTTATTCACAGACATAATAGTTCTTTTTTTAAAATTTTTTAGAATTAACACGTTAAATTTTGTGATGTTTATATATTATTTAGCAATTTAAATAAATATTAAAGAAAAGATATGATACTTTGGTTGAAATTTTTTGTTTGAAAAAAAAATAGCAAAAAACAATTGATTTAAGATGGAACTAATTTAATTAATTTTTCTAATTGATGGGTTAAGATTGTAAAATTTATGCTAAAATTCAAGGAAAGAAAGGAAATGAAGTCAAAGAATAAAAATGAATATAAATTTCCACTTGTAGGATATGCTGGATATGGTATAACTAAATTTTTTACATCATTTAACACTCTCTCCTTAATTTTTGATAAAATAGAGACATTGTTCATGCATAATGAGATAAATAATATAAAAATCGACAGACCAATCTATATTACAGGACTAGCTCGTGCTGGGACAACGATCGTTTTAGAAATGTTAGATAAACATCCGGACTTAGCTTCACATAAATACAAAAATGTGCTTATGCCATATCTACCAGATTGGTTTAGTCAGATTGCAGATAAATTCAATTTTTATACAAAGCCATTTGAACGCCTCCATAGAGATGGTATATTAGTTACTCGCGAGAGTCCTGAAGCGGTTGAAGAGATATTTTGGCAAAAATTTTTTAATAATCTTCATAATGAGAAGATTTCAAACATAGTTAGCAGAAATATCTCTAACCCTAAATTTGAGAAATTTTATCGCAATCATATAAAAAAACTCATAATCAGTCAAAATAGTGAAAGATACTTAGCTAAAAATAATTATCTCGTCTCGAGATTAGATTATTTGCTTCGAATTTTTCCAGATTCAAAACTTTTATTAATTATTCGCAACCCTATAGAACATATCGCCTCATTAGTTAAACAAACGAGATTATTTATAAAACTAGAAGAGGAAAACCCCTTACTTCCAGATTGGTTGAAAATTGTTGGTCATAATGAGTTTGGTCGTAATCAAATGTGTATTAATATTGGTAATACTGAACTTATTAAGAAAATTCATAAATTATGGAAAAATAAGCACACATATGTGAAAGGTTGGGCGTATTATTGGTCAGCGATCTATGAGTTTATTGCTAATCAAATTGAAACAATTAAGCCTCTAAAAAAAGCAACTTTAATTTTGAAATATGATGATTTATGTGAAATACCCTCAAAAAAAATAGATGAGATACTTGATCATACTGAATTATCAGTTGAAAAATTCAAGAATACTAAAAATTATTATATTAAGCATTTGCATAAACCTATGTATTATACTCCAGATTTTTCTAAACAAGAAATTTATGATATTAATAAGATTACTGAAGAGACTGCCTCAAGATTTGGATATTAAGTGATAATTTCTGTATTTTTTTTGTTCTTGCTATAGCTTTTTTTTAAAATATAAATCAAAGAATAATTTATAATACCAAAAATAATAGTCAATTTATAAATTTTGAACAAAATATCAATTCTTCTTAGAAGTCTAAAAATGAGATAAATGCAAAGAGAAATAGAAAGAAAATTCAATGAGATATTTAAAATTACATTAATAACCATAAAACTAAATATAATTGACGCTAGAAGGAGAATAAAAGGAAGTGAAATCAGCTTTAGAGAATCATATATTGTGCTTTTGTCTAAAATTCGTTCAGTTTTAAACGAGAAACTCATTTTATGTATAAATGCTATTTTGGAATATGATTTGCCATATTGGAGATACTTTGCAATGTTTTGGAGTGGTGTCCTATTACCATGATGAATGACATATCCTTTGGGAGAATATATTAATTTGAATCCTTTTTTCAATAATCTCCATGAATATTCCAAATCTTCAATCCTATAATTTAAAAATCCACCAGAATTCTTCCATGTCTCTTTTGTAAATATCATATTACTTGTATTAAGAAAATTAATTGAAGAATCCTTAGTTAATATTGTTTCGTTGTTTGTATTGAAAGGATTTAATTTCTTTTCTGTATCATCACAAAATACAACTTTTCCTCCTACTACATCATAACTGTTTAAATATGGAACCAAATTTTTTAACCAATTTTTAGAAACAAAACAATCAGAATCAGTTAAGGCAATAATTTCATAATTTGATTGTTTAATTCCGATATTTCTAGCTTCAGCTGAACCAACTGATTGTTCCAAGGTTATGGATTTAACTGGATAATTATTTAGCATATCCTTTGTATTATCAGTTGAACAATCATCAACAATTATTATTTCATAATTGGGGTAATCTAAATTAGATAGATTCTTAATAAGATTAGGCAAAAGATTGCATCTATTCTTAATAGGAACAATAATTGATACTGGATTTAAAATAGAAATCGTCAATGTTTTTAATACCAAAATTAAATATTAAATAAAGATTTAAAATGTTTTGTTCAGTTAATTCTGCTTAAAACTAATATGAGTAATATAAAAAATAGAATACTAAGAAATTTAGGAATAAGCTATATAAATAGGATATTTAAGGTAATAAATGGCCCTACATTTGTTAGTATTTTTTTTACTAGAAAATGTAATTTTGATTGTTATTATTGTGCTACTTCAAAAGGTCAATATGAATCTGATATTTCAGTAAAGGAATGGAAAAATATAGTAACCCAAATTTATAATCAGGGTTGTCGATTTATTACTATATATGGTGGAGAACCAACAATTCGACCTGATTTAGGGGAACTTTTGAAGCATTGTATAGAATTAAGTATGTTTACTCATGTAGTAACAAATGGAGCTCTTTTAAATAAGGACTTACTAGAAGAATTTGCATCATATGGATATTTTCTTTTGGGTATAAGTATAGATAGTTTTAAAGATTCAGAATATACTCCAAAGAAATATGACCCAGAATTAATTAATCTACTTCAAGACATAAAACAAAAATACCCTGAAAGCATAGATTATAGTTTTCATATAATAAACACAAAAAATAATATCAAAGAGCTTATTCCTCTGATTAAAAAGATTAGAACCAAATTAGATTGTCGATTTTCAATAGATCCAGTGCATTCGTCAAAAAGGCGTAGTGAACAATATCAATATAGAAGTTACTGTCCTGAATTATTGTTGAAGAGATCAACAATGAATAAATTAAGAGAAGTAATCCAAAATTTGAAAAGACAAGGATTTCAACTAATGTCGCCTAATAGTTATTATTATTTTATGAATAAATGGTATCAAAATAAATATTTCTGGAAATGTGATGCAGGTGATTTATATTACGCTGTTAATAATGATGGAACAGTGATGCTTTGTGAAGATGTTAAAACTTCGATTAGATTTAACGATTTTATCAGATTACCACATAAAGAGAGAGTTAAAAAAATAAATAAATATAAATTTGAATATTGTAATTGTTTTAAACCCTGTTATTGGAACCCTACGAATTTTGTTAAACATCCTCTAAGAAATTTTATTTACAAATATAGATTTGAATAGAAATTTTTTGTTAAAAAATGCCATTTATTAATGTAAATCAATTTAAAATTTTTTATTATGATAATAAATTAGAAGGAACTCCACTATTATTCATACATGGGTGGTTGGGAAGTTCTCTCGAATGGTCTTATCAATTATTTCATTTTAATTTTAATCATCATATCATTATATTAGATTTACCAGGTTTTGGAGAATCAGATAAATCAAATATAAATTGTTCTATTGAATTTTATACTAAACAAGTAATAGATTTTCTTAAATTACTTGGATATCATCATGTAATTCTCATTGGACATTCTTTAGGTGGATTAATTGCACAAAATATAACTATCAAAACACCAAAATTAGTGAAAAAATTAATCCTGATTAGTTCTACTGCGGCCATTTCTCCCTCAACGAAAGATAAATTCACGATATTTTGGGTAAATACATTATTCAAATTATTTTATAAAACTTTTTTAAAAAAGATTATAAAACAAATCATTTCACCTAAAAAAGCAAGTAGAGAATTTAAAAAATTATATAGAAATGCTTTAAACCTTCCAAAAAAAACCGTCTTAAGTACTTTTAAGAATATGACTTCCAAATTCTTTTTAAAAAAGGAACTTTTAAAATTCCCTCAACGAACCCTTATAATATATGGAACCGAAGATAAAATTATTTCAAAACCATTGGTTAATGAGTTAAACGATTTAATTCCTAATTCAGAATTACTAATAATTGAAAATGGTTCCCACAGAGTAATGTTTGATAACCAAGTATTAGTAAATAAAGCAATAGAAGAATTCATCAAAAAATAAGTTAATACTCTTTACTTACGTTGTCTTTTTCGTCTTCAGTTAATTCACGTATAACTTTAGCGGGAGACCCAAAGGCAATAGAAAATGGTGGAATATCTTCACTTACTAATGAATTTGCTCCAATAATAGAGCCTTCTCCAATGGTAACTCCAGGTAATACAACAGAATATGCTCCGATTCTAGCATTTTTGCATACTTTAATTGGCCCAAAACTAAAACTCCCATGTTGTATATTCATCGCATTATGAGTCAACAATTTTACACCAATACCACATCCACTACCTTCCTCAAATTCAATTAATTCAGGTAGTAGAGGATCGGGTATCGCTTTTTGAGAAATATGACAATTCTGGCCAATCTTCATTCCTGTAAACCTAAATAAGACATTTCTAGCTCGTGGCCACCCAGTTAAATATGTGATGATTATTGAGATTAAATGATTAAAAGCACCTCTAACAAACCATGATACCGAAAATCCTTTAGATTGAAGATATTGTGCTATTATCAACATTGGTACAGGAGTGAAAATATGTTCATCTGTTTTTATATTAATGTTAGTTATTTTACCATTAACTTCAATTTCAAACTCAGGTTTTTTATGCTTCCAAATTTTTCGAGCTTTTGTTAAATCTTTAAAAAAAATTAAGAAATCTGCATTTACTAAAAACAGAAATAAACTGAGTGCAAAATTCATGGGCAAAAAGAGTAAAAGCAACATTAATCTTGATATAAGAGTTATATCTTGATTAAATAAAACACTAATATATGCATATTGAGTAGCTATGAAAGTTATTAACACAAATCCTAATAAACTAAAAACATATATTATTGAACCAGTCATCTGTTTTACTTTTGCAATATTATATCCTAAAACATATAGTACAAGCAAAAAGGAATAGGAAATGAAAATTCCTGCATAAATAAATAGATTATAATCATAGAAGATTAAGAGCAGCCACGGTCTTAAAAATTCATATAATAAATCAATCAAAGGAATAGGCAGAAAAATATGATTTATTATTACGAGTATAATTAGAGTTGCACTTAAAATTAAGAAAAGAAATGATATTATGAAACCCTTTGTCCAGAATTTCATTTTACCCGATTTGTTAGGCATTGTCTTATTTTTAAATCAATTAATTATTTAATAAATCTAATACTTGTATAGAATAATAACACATCATCTTCTAAAATATATAGATTTTCTGTTTTCAATTTATCCTCGAAAAGAAATGAATCACAAGCCAAAGATATCTATTATCATCCCGACTTATAATGAGGAAATTAACATAAAAAATACATTAATAGCAATCAAAAGACAAAAATGTAACATTCCCTATGAAATTGTAGTCGTTGATGGACAAAGCTCTGATAATACTGTTTCTATTTCTGAAAAATTTGCTAAAGTATATATCTCTCCAGAAAAAGGTAAATCTGCTCAATTGAATTATGTTGTACCAAAATCTTCTGGTGAGTTACTCATATTTTTAGACGCAGATACTTTAATAGATGAATATTTCATACAAAAAATATATAATATATTTGAAAAACATAAAAATCTTTTTGCTTGTAGCGCAAGAGTTAAATATTATGATGGAAAAGCCATTAAATTTAAATTAGGATCCCAAATCTTTACAATAACGAATTA
>JBHLNS010000062.1:0-16923 GCA_048941285.1 Promethearchaeota archaeon | reverse complement strand
TACAAAATTTAATAATCTAATAAATTATGTATTTATAAATTTTTTTAAACCAGAAACAAAAACTACCCTATTTTTAAAGGATTTATAAATACGTTATGTAAAATCTTAAAGGATTCGTTTGATACATTAATACTTTACAATCTAATCATATTTCCATTATTTCATGATTTTATAACAAATAGTGTAAAAACTTTTCTAAATTGAAAGGAATTGTTATAAAAAAATGTATACTCCAGATTTACTTTAAAGTTTTGAATCCTAAAACGCTATTTAGGAAGAATAAATTGTAATGAAAAGGAAAGACTCTAATAAAAAAACTTATTTAAATAAAAACCTAATTAGTAACTTGATAAGAAAGAGGCTTTTTCTCAGATTGTAAATAAAATTACTAATGTTTATTAAATGATATGCCAGAAAGTGGAACAATATTATATGACTTGAACAAGGTTTTTATTCCCTGTCGAACAGTTTTGGAAATGGAAGCACTAACTTCTTTGTTTCTTGAATATTATAATTATGATGATATCAGGGAATTGCCCCAAAGTCAACCGACCAGCCAAAAATTAATAGAGAAATTTCATGTAATAGAGTGTCACCCCCTGGAACATATCATTGAATATTTTATTGATGTTGTAGTAAGCAAATTAAAGCCTATCGTAATGTATGCAAGGGATCATCATGACAGATTCAGAATGGGAAATGTGGAAGCATATACTAAAACAAGATTGTGTTTGTTTTTTGCGTTACATAGACTCAAGCTAAAATTTTTAATTATTAAGAATTTTATGGATAAATTTAAAGATAATTATTATAGGTTGGACAATTCTAAAGATCAAGGGCATCTGGGAGCGCATACTTTTCTCTCTGCTTTTTATGAGGATTATTATAAGAAAAATGAAATGAATCTTAAACTCATGCTATCTTCGAAAAGGATGTCAGAAAGAGTAAGTGAATTAATCGATACATCAGATACTATAACCAACGAGGATATCATCAATGCGATTACCTTTAAAAAATTCCTTGACGATAAAAATAGAATTAAATTTATCATGAAAGAGATAAAAGCGTCTATATTTGTCTGTAGAGTCATGTTTGCCCAGATGGATGTATATAATCCCTTTACCTTGGCAAAAGAGACTAATATTGATGCCGAAGAGTTAATGATAAGTCAAGATTTCATCCCAGAGCTAATTCCTGCAATCTCTCAATGTTATGCGGGGGATCAGATGCAACAACTTAAAGATTGTTTTACTGCTTACGATTTTATGATGAATAGAGTATTAGAAGCTATAAATTATGCTGTAGAAATAGCCTCAGGTGGGCAAATTTTGCTTGATCTAGATACTACCATCTACAATACAGGAAACATCTTTGACCTATAGTTTGAAATTGTACTTATAAAAATTGGACTAATTAAACATTTTATAATTTATTCTCTATTTATCATTCAATAAGTAAAAAAAACAAATCCTGCAATATGAAAAGTGAAAAATTAGAAATGAAACGTGAAGTTTGGGAATATTTTAGAAAATATAGACAAGCACCCTTTCAAAAGAGATACTTAGAATTGATTAGCAAAAAAGAATTAAACAAAATCAAAGATACTTATAATTAATGCGATTTAAAATATCATAAAAATAAAAATTAAGATAAGGAAAATATGATTAAATAAATCAAGTTGCGTTATATCTATTCATTCTTTAGTGTATCTTCTGCTCTTTCAATTTTTTTGTTTGACCATTCTCTAACTTTCGCTAAGATTTCCATTTTATTATTTGGTCTATTTAATTCAATTGGTTCTTTAATATAACCCTTATTTAGGGCATCATTATAAACCTTTTCACCAATCTGTGTCCTAATTATTGCAGTAGTTAATTTTTCTGGCGAACCAAGGCCACCAAAAGAAATATCCGCATAAATATTGGAAAAATCGGGGCATGCATAACAAGCGGGACGGCCGATATCGTGTAATTCTGGAAATGTGATTTTTTGAGAATTCCCATTTTTAAAGTATAATATAAGATCTTCTCTAACATTCATACTTTCAACATCCTCGAATGAAAAATCAAATCTTTCTTCAAGTTTCTTCCTCTCTTCGTCTCCAAATGAGAAATTCAGATAGCAAAACAAACCGAAAGTATACTTGACAATATGTGCGGGTAATATACTTAATGTTTGCATTTTTCTAATTGAATTAATTTGACAGGGGGTACCAACAACAGCAATATTTAATAGATCAGAACTCCTGACTTTTTTCAAAGCAATATTAGCGGGTATAAACGTATTATATTTTTCCAATCCAACCACCTGGCTTGAAAAATCAAAATGAGATCCAGCAGCTTTGATTAAGTCCTCTTTGGTTGTTGCTAAAAATGAAGCTCGATTAAATGGTCCTTTTCTCTTACAAACTATGGCTCCATCAATTAGCTTGTTATCCATTAAATAACTTAAAATCGCTGTAACAGCACCACCATCAGTAGCTTTTTTCCTAATTTCTTCAGATGTGGCATAACATGAAGCTACTTTTAATTGATTTCCTATAGGAGGTTCATAATTATATTTTCTATTTAACTGCTCATTTAACACATGTGTTTGGGGGCATACGTAATAGCAAATACCACATTTAAGACATTTATCTTTATTCACGTATTTAGGGGGGCCTGACTCTCCCATTTCAATAGCTTTAATTTCTCCAGCTGAACAAAAACTTACACATCCACCACATTCTCCACATAATCCTTTTTCATGAACTTCCAAAATCAAATCTTCAAATGTTTTTGAAACTACGGTACCTGCCACTTTTTTCATCTCTTTTTCAAATATTTTTTAGATTTAATTATTTTTTTAATTTAATACTCATTTGGCATTTTTTTGAGTTCAGCAAGAGAAAAGACGGGACCATCAACACATACAAATTTATTTCCGATATTGCACCTTCCACATTTCCCAATTCCGCACTTCATTCGCATCTCTAAACTATTTAGAATTTGTTTATCTTTCCAATTTAATTCTTCCATGACCGCAATTGTAGTTTTAATCATTATTGGTGGTCCACAGATCACAGCAATTGCATTATCAGAACTTGGAGCGACTTTTTTGACAATTGGCGCAACAAATCCAACTTCTTCTGTCCATCCTTCTGCTTCACGATCAATGGTTAAAACTACCTTAATATCATCTCGTTTTTTCCATTCATCTAAAATATCGCGATATAATACTTCTCCGGGGTCACGATTTCCATAAATTACTGTTATATTACCATAATCTTTTCTATGCTTCTCATCTAGTAAATAAATTATGAGTGATCGGAGTGTCGAAAATGCAAAACCTCCTCCGATTACTACAATATTTTTACCTTTCATCTCTTCTACTGGCCAACCATTTCCACAAGGGCCTCTTACTCCTACTATGTCTCCTATTTCACAATTATGGAATCCAGAAGTTACAGTACCCATTTTTTTAATAGTAAATTTGATAGTTCCTTTCTCAGTGGGAGATGATGCAATCCCTATTGGGCATTCACCTTTTCCAATTAAGCTAATTTCAGCAAATTGTCCTGGAATGTAATCAAAATTCTTATAATCTTCTTCTTTCTTAAACTCTAATTCAATAGTCTTAATATCATTTACATTATTCTCAGAGACTATTGATTTAACTTTTGTAAGATAAGGTATGTAAGGATTAGACAACTACTTTCTCACCCTCTTTTTTTTCTATTTTTTTTATCTTATTTAATATTACTCTAAGATCATTATTAGCAGGGCAAACATAAACGCATCTACCGCATCCAACACAACCCAGCAAATTATAATTTGTAGGGTAATAGCTGAATTTATGCATGATTCGGTTTCGACAACGTTGAATTTTGGTATCTCGAGGATTATGTCCACTTGTTTCCATTGTATAGAGACAAGATTGGCAAGTATCCCATATTCTAATTCTTCTTCCACGATTATTATATTGATCAGTTTCATCAATAACATCAAAACAAGTGCATGTTGGACATAAGTAAGCACAAGAACCACAACCAATACATGCTTCACTAATTTCATCCCATACAGGATCTTCAAAACAAGTTGATAAATTCTCAACAACTTTATCAACATCTATTTCTGTAGATATTGAATCTTCTGCTTGTTTAGCTAATTCTTCGGCTTTTTTCAAGTCATTTTTGGATGCATCAGTAAGCCATGATAACTTTTGAACTAATGCTTTCCCTTTATCACTTATTCCCTCAACTAAATAAGTTTCTCCTAGATCGGTAAGAAAAACATCCATATTCTCCTGATTGAAAGGATTTCCACCAACGGAGGTGCAAAAACACGTAGATCTTGGACTATTACATCCAATTCCTATAAGTGTAGTATTATCCTTTTTCTTTAAATAGATCTCATCCTTCCAATCTCCATGAAAAGAAAAGAAATTGGCAAATAATTCAAAGCTGTATGCATCACACGGACGAATACCAAAAATCAAAATTTTTTGATCTAAATCTTGTCTATCAGTAATTTCGACATCTTTCTCATCCAAACTGTATTCAAATAAGACTTCATTTTGGGGAAATAAAACTGATTTTGGTGGTATTTTTGAATTCAAGTAATCCAAAACAATATCATCTGGATTTTCAATCTTTTCAAAAACAATATTCCCCTTTTTATTAATAGGAGCGAAAATGTTATATTCTCCTACAAGCTCATTATATAATTTTCCAATTTGATCTTTTTTTAATATTTTTTGTTCCATTCTTTAAATCACCTATTTAATCTTCTTCTAACATAAATTCTTCTGCATCGCTCATCTTGAAGTCCATCATTGGAGGAACTGTTTCTGGATTTAGTCCTGAAGTGTAATTAAACCGATTGTTTACTATTTTTTCTAACTTTCTTGTTATAATATTCAGATCAATTCCAACTGGACATACTGATGAACAAGCTCCACATGCCACGCATCGACCTGCTAAATGTTGAGCGCGAATTAAATGAAAAGTTAATATATCTGTAAATTGGGTTGTTTTACCAAACCATATGGGTTTATTTTGATCTACAAAACAAAGATTGCAATAGCATACCGGACAAGCCTGTCTGCAACTGTAACATAGAGTACAGACTTGCAAAGCATCTTTAATATAGGCCCATTTGTCATCAGCAGATTTTGATTCAAATTCAGCAATATCTGAAAATTCATCATGAATCGATTTTAATTCTTGACATGCACCAACGCAAGATGTTTCAGTCGCAGAAGGAGTTTTTATCTGACAAACTTTACAGAGCTCATTAATATATTGATTATATGGAAATTTTTTCTCCCAATCTCTCCCTTTAACTACAATATCATCTCCAGATATTGAAACATCAAGAATTTCTTTTTCACCAATTTCTAGATCTATCTTACTCCGGTTCACAATGCCATTACAATTAAATCCAATCATTTTAATTTTATCTATGTTCACTTGCTTTTCAGCAGCTAGAAGATTTACAGCTCTCCCAACACAGCCTTTCGCGACAATCCCAATTCTCAAAGGTTTTGCTTCTGAATTGCAAAGTTGGGGCATTAATGGAGCCAAATATCTTGCCAAATTAATATAACATAGATTGTTCCAGATTAATTTATCTACATTCTCTTCTCTTCTTATAATAATTGGGGTAGAGCTCAAGGGTACCGTACCCTGAGAATAGCCAATTATAACATCAACTTGATTTTCGCTAAGCAATTTCTTAGCGTTTTCTCTTATTGAGTCTGTAATTACCTTGTTATCTGTTTCAATCCCCATATTTAACACCACTCCTTTTGAAATTTAGTATTTGGGCCCAATTTTTTAACAATATTCGTAGCTTTCTTAACTAGGGTAGCAAAACGCTCTCCTTCCGCGGCAGAGGCCCACATAAAATTAACCCTACCAGGTTCAATCCCAAAAAATTCAAGAAGTTCCTTTAATATAGCAAATCGTCTCCTTGCTACGAGATTTCCGCTTATATAATGGCAATCTCCTGGATGACATCCAGAAACAACAACACCATCCCAGCCATCTGTTAAACTTTTAATAATAAAATAGGGATTAACCCGCCCAGAACAAGGAACTCTTACTATTCTTATATTTGGAGGATATTGGATTCGACTAACTCCCGCCAAATCCGCACCAGCGTAAGAACACCAATTACATAAGAATGCAATGATCTTTGGTTCCCATTTCTCATCAACTTTCTTTTCTTCTAAAACTGTTTCAGTCATTTTTAAACCTCTTATAATTTAACCTATACGACCTGTTATCATTTCATATATTTGTTCACTTGTAAAGCCTAAAATATCAATGGCACTACATCGACAATTCCCACTACAGGCTCCACATCCTTTACATAATGCTTGATTAATTGATGCTACTAATCCAAAACGCCTATCTTCAATTAATTCGATTGCATTATATGCACAATTCTCTACACACATTCCACACCCGATACAACGACTTATATCAATTACTGCGGTCTTCCCTTCTGCTTCAATTTCATCCTTTGAAAGAATCGTACATGCTCTTGAAACAGCAGCATTAGCTTGTGAAATTGAATCCTCAATAGTTTTTGGGCAGTGTGCTAGTCCAGCAACAAATATTCCTTCCGTAGCGAAATCTACAGGACGGAGCTTGACATGGGCTTCTAAATAAAAATTATCATCATTTAATGGTACTTTTAACATTTTAGCAAGTTCTTCATTTTCCTCGTGAGATGCTACAATTCCAGCACTTAATACTAATAAATCCGCGGGGATTGATAAGTCTCCCGCTTTTGCAGTTTTTACTTTTACATTTAATGATGAATCCTCTTCAACAATTTCTGGAGGATTATTTTCATCATATCGAAGGAAAATGACTCCCTCTTCTCTTGCTTTTCTGTAATATTTTTCTTTAAATCCATAAGTTCTAATATCTCGAAATAAAATAGTGACTTCTGTAGATGGATTTAATTTTTTTAATAATAATGCATTTTTAATAGCTTCTGCACAACACATTTTACTACAATACGGATGCTCATCATTTCTAGAGCCGACACACTGAATCATTACTACTGATTTCTTATTCTTTAAAACGCTATCTGTGTTAAGCATTTCTTCAAACTTTGATTGTAGAACGATATTTTTATTTTGGCCATAGAGAAACTCTTTTGGTTCATATTCTTTAGCTCCTGTAGCTAAAATTACCACTCCATGATCGAATTCAACTTTTTCTTTTTTAGAACTATGAATCACTGTAGTTTTGAAATTTCCAATGTATCCATTTAGACTTTCTATTTCGGCATCAGTATAGACATGAATAAATTTATTGGACTTAACCTCTTCAATTAAGTTTTTTAAGTAGGCTTGAACATCTCCTCCTTCGAGGGTATGATAAATATGTTTAGCAAAACCTCCTAATTCTGCTTCTTTTTCAATTAAATGGGTCTCAATTTCTTGACTCGCAAAATTCAGGGCAGCAGTCATACCGCTTATTCCTCCACCGATTACCATTGCTTTCTTTGTTACCCCTAACTTAATTCTATCTATTGGTGCTATTCGTCTTGCTTTATTCACAGCCATTCTTACAAGATCTTTTGCTTTTTGAGTAGCTTCTTCTGGTTGGTTCATATGAACCCAAGAACATTGATCTCTAATATTTGCCATTTGAAATAGATATCTATTCAATCCTGCTTCTCTAATCGTTTCTTGGAATAATGGTTCGTGTGTTCTTGGAGTACAAGATGCCACAATTACTCGATTAAGGTGATACTCCTCAATTTTTTCTTTTATTATTCCTTGAGTATCAGCAGAACAAGTATATAAATTACGATCCGCCATAACCACATTTGGAAGAGTGCTTGCATATTTAGTTACTTCTGGAACATCTACATACCCACCAATATTAATCCCACAATGACATATGAAAACTCCGATACGTGGTGGTTGTCCAGCGACAAATATTTCGGGGGGCAATGTTTTTTCTGTGATTAAAGTTCCTCTCTTTTGATATAAAAGTTGATTAACGCATCCAGCTGCAGCACTTGCTTGAGTAACAGTTTCAGGGATATCTTTAGGTTGTGAAAAAGCACCACATGCATATATACCGGGTTTAGATGTCTGAACTGGATTAAAAATATCAGTTTTGGCAAAACCAAACTCATTCAATTCTATACCAAATTTTTCAGCCAGATATTTTGCATCATCTGGAGGATTTAATCCGACACCTAAAACTACCATATTATAATCTTCTTCAATAACTTTCCCATCCTCAGTCTCATAGCGAAGTCTTAAATCCTTTGTTTCTGGTACTTCCATTACTGAGGATATTCTACTTCTTATATATCTAATACCATACTCTTCTTGAGCCCGAATAATGTATTTATCAAAATCTTTCCCATAGGCTCTGATATCCATACTAAAAATTGTAGGTTTTACTTCATGCTGATGTTCATGAGCAATTACAGCCTCCTTTGCTGTATACATACAACATACTGAAGAACAATAAGGTTGTCCTTCTCCTGTGTAATCTCGAGACCCTATACATTGAAGGAAAGCAACCTTTTCTGGAATATCCCCATCAGATGGGCGAAGAACTCGACCTGCATATGGACCACTTGCACTTAATATACGCTCAAATTCAATCGAAGTGACTACGTTTTTAAATTTTCCATATCCATATTTGTTGGCTTCTTGAGGGATAAATTCATCGAAACCAGGAGCCAGAATAATTGCTCCAACATTAATGTCTACTACTTGATTTTCTCTATCATATTCTACTGCTTTTGCTTTACACACACCAGCACAAACTCCACAACCAATACAATAATCTTTATTAATTGCGTACACAAGTGGAACAGCTTGCGGATATTTTACAGAAGTAGCATGATATTTAGCTAAACCTTCATTGAATAAATCAATAGCCTCAACAGGACAATTTCTACCGCATACTCCACAGCCTGTACATTTATCTGGATTTATATATAAAGAATTTTTCTTTACATTTACTGTATAGTTTCCTGCTTCTCCCGAGACATTTAATATCTCACAGTTAATACTTAAATCAATATTCTGGTGCCTTCCTGTCTCTACTAGCTTTGGGCTAACAATACACATTGCGCAATCATTAGTTGGAAAGGTTTTATCCAATTGAGCCATAACTCCACCTATACTCGTTGTAGACTCAATCAAGTAAACTTTATAACCTGAATCACCTAAATCGAGCGCTGCTTGAGAACCTCCAATACCAGCGCCAACAACCATAACAGATCCTACTTTTTCCATTTTTTTTCCCTCTACATTTTATAAAACATTGGTGTAATTCCAATAAATTCTCCAAAGTCAACTTGGCCTCGACTTTTTAAAGTTACCATATGTCCCAGAACAATACTTGGATCTATTTTTAATTCATGAGCTAAATCCTTAATAGACTTTGAATCTTCTTCTAAAGAAACTAAGATTCTATGTCTCTCATATTCTTCAATAATTGCTGATTCAAAAATCTCATTAAACTTTTCAATGGGTACTTTTTCTCCATAAACATTTTCTTGGTCTATAATCTTTCTCTCCCTACCTACTAGTGCTCTCATTCGATCACTTCCAGCAGCTTCTTCAATGGCTCTTAATTTTTCAAGTATTTTTTTATCAGGATTATCTCCTCCAGCAGGAGATGGACCTAATGATTTTATATGATTTGTAAATTCTGTAATAACTGAGGCATATCTAGCTCCTTCTGAAGCAGACACCCAATCAAGTCTTACTCTATTATCAAAATCAATGAGTTTTAAGAATTTTTTAACCATATCAAATTTCTTTTCAGCTTCATAATTACCCTCAAGATAATGGCAATCTCCTAAGTGGCATCCTAAAACAATCACTCCATCAGCTCCAACTCGGAGTGCTTCAAAAATAAATTTGGGGTCTACTCGCCCACTACACATAACTCTTATTACCCTAATGTTTGGTGGGTACTGCATTCTACTAACTCCCGCTAAATCTGCTCCCGCATAGGAGCACCAATTACATAAGAATCCTAAAATTTTCGGTTCAAAACTCATATTATTATTTACCTCCAAAAGCATAAATTTCAGACAATATTTGCTCGTCTGTGAAATGTCTGATAATTATTGCATGATTTGTACAAGTAGCACCACATACTCCACAACCCTTACAAAGCACTTGCGTTATCTCAATTTCGTCATCTTCATTCTTGCTTATAGCTTTATATGGACATATGGTTACGCAAACTTCACATCCAGAACATAGATTTTTATTATATTCGGGGAGAAATGATGTAGCACCTTCTACTTCTATCGTATCATGAGAGATAATTCTACTTGCCCTTGAGGCGGCTGCATATCCTTGAGTTATGGATTCTGTAATATCTACAGGCCATTTTGCTGCCCCACATATAAATACACCATCAGTAGCAAAATCCATTGGGCGCAATTTTACATGAGCTTCTAAAAAGAATTTGTTTTCTTCTAAAGGGACTTTAAGCATTTGAGCTAGTTCCTTATTATCATCGTTAGCGATTAGTGGTGTTGATAACACAAGTAGATCGTAAGGAATACTTATCTCTTCTCCAATATATTCATTGAATACTTTAATTGAATTCTCCCCTACAATTGGCTCGTTGTCGAGTTTATAACTCAAAAATACAATGCCTGCTTCTCTTGCTCTTCTATAATAATTTTCATAATAAGTTCCAGGAGTATATAAATCTCTAAATAAGATTGTTATATTTGCTTCGGGATTTTTCTCTTGAATAATTAAGGCATTTTTTAATGCAGTCATACAACATACATTTGAGCAGTATACTCTCTCGTCATTACGAGCACCAACACATTGTATCATTACGATTTCTTTAGCATTAACTCTATTATTTCTTAATTTATTTTCTAATTCATATTGAGTAATTCTAATATTACCATCATAACCAAATTTTCCTGTTGGGGTTAGCAGAGACGCTCCAACAGCAACTATGATAACTCCTATTGTTAAATCAATACTTTTTCCATTTTGATCTACTTCAACTTCATAATTACCCACAAATCCTCCAATGTTCTTTACTTTAGCTGAAGTATATACCGTTAAGTTAGGATTACTATCCACTCTTTTCTTCAAACTAGCTAATAGTTCTGAGGCATCTTGGCTTGTAGGGAATAACTTATTAATAATATTAAGCTTTCCACCTAATTCATTCGTTTTTTCTACCAAATGAGTCTCAAATCCTTGATTAGCTAAACTAAGGGCAGCAGTCATTCCAGCAACTCCTCCACCTATAACCATTGCAGTTCGAGTTGCATCAACAACAATATTTTCAAGTGCTTCAAGTTTGGCGGCTTTTGCCACTCCCATTCTAATTACCTCTTTTGCTTTTTCAAGAGCTTCTCTAGGGTATTTCATATGAACCCATGTACACTGATCACGAATATTTACAAATTGAAAGAGATACTCGTTTAAACCCTCATCCTTAATACAATCACGAAAGAGAGGTTCGTGAGTTCTTGGAGTGCATGAAGCAACTACCACGCGATTCAAATTGTGTTCTTTAATCCCATTTTTAATCTGGGCTAATCCTGTTTCTGAGCATGTATATAAATTATCCTCAGTAAATACAACATAGGGTAAAGTTTTCGCAAATTCTGCAACTTCTTTAACATCTATTAACCCACCTATATTACTTCCACAACTACAAACAAAGACTCCTATTCGGGGTTCCTCTTCTAACTTTTTAGACATTTTTTCTTTATCCTCCTTTAATTACTTCCGCTGCTCTTGCCGCTGCCCCACTCGCCTCAGCAACAGAACGAGGGATATCCATTGGTTCACGGGCACAACCACATGTGAAAATACCTTCTACACTCGTTTCTACTGGAAAAAATGGATCAGTTTTTATAAAATTATATTCATTTAACTCGATTCCTAACGCTTCTGCTAATTTTTCAATCCCTTGAGAAGGAATAATGCATGTTGCTAAAACAGCTAGATCTACTTTCATCTGTTTAATTTTAGATGTATCATAATCTTCATAAGTTATAATCGGACTTTCATCCTCATCGATATCAATATGAGCAACTTTGCTTTTAATATATTTAATATTATATTCATCAGCTCCTCTATGGAGAAACGATTGAAATCCTTTCCCTCCCGCTCTCATATCAATGTAAAATACGTATGATTCTAAATCATTGTTATGTTCATACGCTATCATTGCTGCCTTTGTACAATACATACAGCAAATAGAAGAACAATATTTTTGATCTCTGTCGGAGCGAGAACCAATACATTGCAGAAAAGCAATCCTTTTGGGATCTACACCATCAGATAACCTCTTTAAGTGCCCCTCAAGCGGTCCAGAAGCACAAATTAATCTTTCAAATTCTAAGGAAGTTACTACATTTCTATATTTCTTATAACCATATTTTGTAAGAGGATTAACATCCTCCATCAAACCATAACCCGGTGCAACAATTATGACGCCAACGTTATCTATTTCTAAGATCTCATCTTTTTGAGTAAAATCTATTGCTTCTGCACCACAATTCGTAGCACACAAGCCACAAATACCATAATTTAAATAAACACATGAATTTTTATCAATAATATGGACAGGAGGGACTGCTGAAGGAAAAGGAATATACGCTGCTGCCATATTTTTCAAATTGGCATCAAAGTAATTTGGAACTCCTCGGACTGGGCAAATTTTAGCACAATCACCACAATTTGTGCATACCTCCTCCTTTACATAACGAGCTCGTTTTAAGATTTCAACTGTAAAATCCCCACTTTTACCCTCTATCTTCTGTACTTCTGATAGAGTATAAAGACTTATATTTGGATGTCTATAACATTCAGACAGTTTTGGTGCTAAAATACAAATTGAACAATCCAAAGTGGGAAATGTCTTATCTAATTGTGCCATTTTTCCTCCAATTACAGGATTTTTTTCTATTAAGTGAACTTTTATTCCCATATCACCTAAATCCAAAGCTGCTTGAATTCCTGCTATACCTGCTCCAATAACAAGAGCACTTTTAATGTTTTCTACCATTCAAATCACCATTTTATTTATTTCTTTACTTTTAGTGAAGTCATTTTTTTTAACCAATTAATTTTTTTTGGTCGCCATTCTGAAATCTGATCGGCAGGGATAATATACCTTTCAATATAGCCTGTCGCGAGTAGTGAATCTATTAAACTCCGACCCTTTTCAGTTCGAGTAAGGATCATCGAATAACCATTAGGGGCTCCGGATGCTCCAATACTAAGATCTGAAAACCTGCCTACAAATTCATCACATTCATGGCAATGATTTCTAACCGCTTCGTCAAGATCTTTAATATTAACTTCTTTAACAGCATTATCTTTTGATGTAACAAAAAAATTCTTCTTTATATTTGTTTTTTTGATATTTGAAGGGTTAATCTGTGTTTTAGAGGTCAAAATTTCAATCAATTTGTTATATTCAAAATTTTCAAAACAAAACAAACCAATTACAACACTTATAACATGTGCAGGTTTGATATGCAAAAGTTTCATTTTACTAATTGCCCTACATTGGCAAGGTGTTCCTACAAATGCAATACGTAATTGATCACTATCATAAATTCTTTTCTTATGAGATATTATTTCTTCTGCAACTTGGGTTAAATCCTTTAAAGGCAAGATATTAGATGATATTGAATATCTTGTACCTGCAGATTTCGCTAATTCATTCTTACTATATATTATTTTGGGTATAGGTTTAAAATTCTCATCATATTCAGATACTATTGCTGCGTCAATATTATTAGTATCAAACAAATATGTTAAGATTGTCGAAACAATACCACCATCTTGTCCAACCTCTTGTAATTTGTTATTTGTAGTCTTCGCAGCAAAGATATCAATTATGTTCCCAAGTTCATCTTTAACGAGGTGAGTTTCTTTTAATTTTTGTAATAAAGGTTCAGTTTGAGGACAAATATAATAACAATACCCACATTCCTTACAATTCTCTACACTTTTATCTGTCTTGAACTTTGGGGTATAATTATCCATCTCAATAACATTAAATGCTTGATTCTCACAATATGCGATACAAGCACCGCAAGCACAACATCTATTAACTGAGATTACATCGCTCTTTAAATTTTCGAATGTTTTTTTATCTGCTAATCCCATTTTTTTCCAAATCTTTTTTTAATTTTTAAATTTAATAAATCTTTCAATTGTAATTTTAAAATCCTTCTAATAATTTTGTAGCCCGAACGCGATGAAAATTCAATCCTAATTCCTCAGGCTTAAATCCAAATGCAAGAGCTACTAATTCGGAGAGGTAAAAAACAGGGAAATCATAATTAACTTCTTTCTCTTTACTTAATTCTTTCTGATTGAAATCAAACTGTTGAAAGCAAGCAGGGCATACTAAAGTAACACAGTTCGCCCCAGATTCTTGAATTGATTCGAATTTATTGCCAATCATTTGAAGAGAAATTTCTTTATCTGATTTATCAAGTGGATTTCCGCAACATTCCATTTTCATCTCATAATCTATGGTATCTGCCCCTAATGCTTTTACTATTTCATCAATAGTCACAGGATTAAAAGGATCATCCCAATTAATAATTTCGGAAGGTCTTAAATAGTGGCATCCATAATGAACTGCTACTCTAAACCCATTTAAAGGGTGAACTACATTTTCTCTCACTTTATCAAGATTTTCATACAGAACTTGAGCAAAATGCTTCACATCCGTAGTTCCGTCATATTTTTTTCCTACTTTTTCTAGAATTCTATTTACATCATCTTTTACTTCATGATCTTTATTAATAAAGTAATTTACCCCTTTTAGTGTTTCAACACAACCAGAACAAAACGAGATAATTCCACCATTATTATTTGATAGACTTAAATTTCTTGCTCCTAAAGCTAACCAAGTTTTATGATCTATAAGTTCTATTCCTGTTGGGTCTGGACAACAAGAAAATCCTGAAACATCATTAAGTTTAAAACCAAGCTTCTCAAATACCTTTCTTGAAGATGCTTCTAAAAATGGAAGTCTAGCAGGAATCACACAACCTAAAAATAAATCAAATGACATAATTTACGCTCCCTCCTTTGGAATTTTGGTTTCAAAATTAGTTTCTTTTAATATCTTTTTTATTTCATCAACAGAAGCAGTCTTTATCGAAGGAAGTCCTAATTTCTCCCGCCTAGTTATAATAGCTTTGGAGTATGGAAGTGCAACTCCATTTTCTAAAACAGCTCTCCCTTGTGAAACAAAAGCTTCAGGGACTTTGCCAGTATCGAAACACTTATTTTTTATTAACGTAAAAATTTCGGTAATCTCGACTTTTTGAGGACATAGCTCAACACAAGTTTGACAAGTTGAACAAAGCCAAGGATTAGGATCCTGCTTTTCTACCAACTTATCTTCTAAACCTAAAATAGCTTCTTCAATTATTTTTCTGGGATTATAACTTCCTTGAGTTATTAGAGCAACAGGGCATCCGCCACTACAAGTACTACATTGATAGCAGTAGCTTAAAGAAGCATTATGTTTTAATACCTCATTTCGAAACTTAAAATTTATTACAGACATGTCTAAAAGTTTTTTATTATCCGACCTAGTTGGTTAGGAAAATAATGGAGATTTAATAAATTTTTTAGAAAATTTCAATAACCAAATCGTTTAAATTAGTTTTAGGTTATCAAAATCATAATTAATAAGTTAGATTTCAACCACTTAATTTCAATTCTCATAAATTTCTTTTAATATATGCCTTTTTTTGCCCGCTCTTTATTGAAATATTGAATAAAAAATATAGTTGGTGATTCAAAGTGATCAAAAATCCTCGAGATTGTTTAATTCTTTTAGTCAAAGTTTTCACGATCGATTATAAAAATAACTTTGATCCATTTCAATAATCTTTGTTATCAACTTCGAATAAAAAATCCTTTTTACACTATAGATGATCAAAATCTAGCACAGAGCTTTGATAATCGACATTACATGATCGATTTTTTCACTAAATATCGTTTTCGAAACATTAAATGTCGAAAAGCGGTAATATTTAAATATGAAAAGTGATAATTATATTTTAATGATAAATTATAATTAATAATATCAGAAGTTTTATAAAAAATTAATATATAATTTATAAGAAGTGATAAAAAAAATGTGTAATAGTTGTAATTGCGATGGATATGACCAATGTTCAATAATCGGGTATATGCCGGTCGGATTTTGTTGCACTAAATGTTATCTTTATAACGAGATGCAGACCTGTTTAAAATCCACAGCGAAGGGAAAGACATCGAAGATTGAGCCTGTGAGTGCAAAAATTGAGAATGGTGTATTAAAAGTAGTAGTCATGAAAGATGAGAAAGAAGTTCCATTAGTAATTGACTTAGATAAACAATTTGGCTCTGATTGAATTTTTTAAATAATTTTTATTTCAATTAAATCTTATTGACATTCCCAAAGAAAATTAAAGGTTTAATTCCTATGAAAATCCTTGAATTAAACGAGTGTGTGAGGTGAGTTTTCATTACTCCCAAGCTGAATGTCGTAAAATTGCGTTGGTTGGGCATACATCTTGACAAGCCATGCAATCAGTGCACTCACCAATATTTTCTGCTATGACTTTACCATCTACTAATTCATAGACCTCAACAGGGCATGCATTAATACAGTCTTCTGCACCAATGCATTTATCCAAATCAATTTCAACCCAATGTTCTCCTTCTTCCCACTTTTTAATATTTACCATTTTTAATACTCTCTTATTATATTTTTATGAAATTTAATACTATTAGATTAGAAATAGAATGTAGAAAATTTATTTATATTTTTTATAAATTGTAAGTCCAATTATAGCGATACCTAGATATATTAGGTAAAAATTACCGAAAGGAATTATATTTGGTTTTTGTTTTTCAATTCCAACTAGAGCG
>JBHLNS010000061.1:0-16938 GCA_048941285.1 Promethearchaeota archaeon | reverse complement strand
CCTAATTGTCTTCTCCATTCGTTAACCACCTCGGGGAGAGGATCACTAATTCCATGCGCTTCTAACAACGCGTACACTGGATCTCCTGGCATTAATTTCGAGAGAATAAAGGTTAAGGTTAAAACTCCAAATATAACCGGTATTGCTGCTAATAATCTCCTTATAAGATATTTAAGCATACTCATTAAAATCATCTTAGTATTTTTCTTTTTTTAAATTTTCACTCAAAATAATTCTATTAATCATTTCTTTTGACATATTTAATTTTTTTGACACATCGTAATTTTTAGACTAGAAATTTATCTTAGTCTTCACAAAAATATACCCGTTTTAACTTTAAATACATTATTTTGTTCGAACTTTTGAACAACGAATTCTAGCAATAAAATTTATTTTGATATTTTCAATAAAATATAAAAATTGAAAAAGAATCAATAATTTTAGAGAAAAGAAACCTTAATCATGAGTTCCCAAGAAAGCCATAGTAATAAAAAAGAATCTGAAAGTAATTTTGGATCTAAACTCGGAAAAAATCATTATAAACCATTATTAAATTATACATTCAAAAGAATTATTCATTGCCTGACAATCCTACAAGGTATAATGACAATATACTTCTTAATTATGTATTCTCAAAGTATTATCAATCAACAAATCATAGATTTTTTTCTGTACTTTTCAATTATTGTATTCATTTGTTACGGTTTTTTTATTATAGGGATTCATTTCTTAGAAAAACCTCGTATTGAAAAAATTACTCCTGAACCTATAGAAATCTTAGAGGAAATACCAAAAATCAAAGCTGAAATTCCTGAGGATTATTTGCAAGGTAAAACTTTGCAAATTTATTGGTATTTTTTTACTCATAGGCATGCAGGAGTAAGGGAAATACAAAAAGCATTAAATTTATCATCTTCTGGAACAGTTTCTTATCAAATTTCTAAATTACTTAAAGCAGGAATTATCTCAAAAGATGATGAAGAAGGTAAATATTCCTTAAACGAAGAGGTGAAAATTGGTGTTTTAAGATTATTTTTTCGCATTGGAAGTCGAACTATTCCCAAAATTTCACTCTATTTGATATTCTATTCATTTGGATTTATTATATTTTTAATACTTATTATGATTCAGGGGTTACATTTCTTTTATGATCCCATTAATTTACTTTTATTATTTTTTTTAATTTTGGGAACAGTAATTTTTGTATTAGAATCATATAAAATTTGGAAATTAAAACCAATAAAATAATTTGGATTAAATTGATTGACTTATTTGTGTTCTGTATTATTAAGATACGTAAATTTGGCTTTTTTTAAAAAATGACGTAATTTCTAATTTCTAATCGCAAACGTTTAAAAGTATCTTCTTTAACTAGTTTATTGCATGGTTGAAAGATGAGCTTTTATGGTTGAACATATGATAAAAACTTTCAAGCTTAATTTTGATGGAACTTTTGATGAGATAGCTTATGCAAACATTAAAGAAGTGTTTACAATTGTAAATATTTTAGCTATTTATATCCAAAAAATAAAAACAATGTATATATGGATTGGGAGAAATGCAACTCAAGCTTTAAAAAACCATATTTCTCAAATTCGTGTGTTATTAAAAGATGAATTCCCTGATTTTCGAATTATTAGAAATATTACTTTTGATATGAGGGCTGAACCATTAGAATTCTTTTATAATTTAAATATCAGAAAAGAAGAATTATATAAAATTATAAATCATCAAGAAAAATCAGTTTTGCCAATTTTAGAAAAAGTAGATGCTTTAAAAGATAAATCAGAGGAATTAATAAAATCTGAACAATATAAAAATGCAATTAATCTATTGAAAGAAATTATAGAATTAGCAAAAAAAATACAAGACGATGCTCTTGCAACAGAACAAAAAAGGTTAATATCAGAGTTAACTGAAAAATATGAAAATAAAGAAATTGTCTCTCAATTAGAAAAAGAGACAATTAAAGTTGAGAAGGAATATAAGGAATTAATATCTTCTAATAAAGTACTAGAAGCTCATAACCTGGTTAAAGATTTTATTGAAAAATTTGAAAGTATATATGATTTATCTTTAATACCAAGTGCTAAAGAATTAATCTTAAAGGAAAAAAGAAATTGGAATTCGGGACAAGAGAAGATAAAAAATAATCTCATTTTATTAGAAAAAGAATTAAACTCCTCTTTAGAAAATCTTGATTTATCTAAAGCAACTGAGATTTTTGAAAATGGAATAACTCTTCTCTCAAATCTATTAGATGAAAAAATTAGGACAAAATGGGAGAATCTAAATAAAAAAGTACAAGATACTAAAGAAAAATTAGAATTTATTAAGAGATTTGATAAATTTTCTAAAAAGTTCCCAGAATTAAAAGAAAATCATCAATATTCTGAATTGAAAATAAAAATTGAAGAATTCAGTAGACAATTAGATATTAATGATGTTCCAGAATATCGAAGTAAATTAAATCTATTGAAAGATGAAACAGAAGCTTCTGAACAATCATATAATAATATTATTAGAGATATTACAGAATTAGAAAAGAGAATAAAAAACGAGAGTGAAAATAATCAGTTAAATCAAATTGTAAAAGATTGTACTCAACTTATCGGTTTTGCTCAATTAATAGGGAAAATTGAAATAGCAGAAAGTTATACTAAAGTTTTAGAATTAACAAAAATAAAGATTAAAGAAATAGAGGAGTACAAAGAAAAACAAAAAGAACTTGAATCACAGCTTCTAAACTTAGAAAAAAATTTCAATTTATCTTTAAATTCAATGGAAATTGATAAAATGAAAGCTATTCTTGAAAATGGATCAATAATTCTCTCAGAAATTGTAAATAATGACATAAAAAAGAAATGGGATGACTATATTTCTAAATTTAATGCCGCTAAACAATTTTTAGAAAAAATAGAGCTTTTAAGTAAAAATGCTATTGATGCTTTAGATGATGGGTTTTGTTCAGATTCATTAGAATTATTTGAACAGATAATAATACATTTACAGGACTATCAAAGTTAAATAAAAGGGATATAGGAATATGACTGAAGATCAAACAGAAACTTTAGAAGAAAAGGAAGAAAAAAGGATGATTAGAATAGTAGAACAAATTGATAATAGGCTTGCTGTTCAAGGTCAGTCATATATAAAAGGGCAATTAAAAGAAGCTTTATCACTTGCTTATGAAATTATCGAATTAGCTAAGCCGGAAGGATTAAACTCTTTTGTTCAAGAACAAGAAGAATTTATTGCTCGAATAAAAAAACTATTCGAAGAAAAAGAGGAAAGAGATCGTGAAAAATTACGTGCTGAACAAGAGAGGCTAAGACTTGAGAAAATAAAAGAGTTAAAAAATGGTTTAAATAATTTGGAATATAGTTTTAAAGCTGGTTTCGATGTTAAAGATTTCATAAAAACAAAAGAAACACTAGAAAAAGCTAAAAATTTACTTTCTCAAATTAATGAAGATGAATTAAATAAAAAATGGTATGATCTTGAGCAAAGCCATTTAGAAGCTAAAAAAAAGAAAGAATTAATAGATAAAGCCCAAAAAATAATTGCACAAAGTATTGAATTAAAGGAAAAATTCCTTTTTGATGAACTTAAACCAAAACTAACAGACATTATAAAACAACTAAAAGAAAATAGAATTGAAGAACATCTTAAAGAATTAGAATATATTAATGCTGACGTTTTAAATGTGGAAAAATCGTATCTAAAAGTAATAAAAACACTTGAAACGTTTAAAAATGAAATAAAAAATCTGCAGGAAAAGAAAGATTTTGAAAAAGCAATTATAAAATGCGATTCATTTATTAAGCTTGCTCAATCAGTAGGAAAAACTGAAATTGTTGAAGAATATTCAAAAACTCTAATAATACTCCAAAAAGACTTTCAATTTGAAGAATTAAAGGAGAAAGTTAAGAAATTGAATGATGATGGATTAGAGCTATTAAAAAGAGGGGAAATTTCCACTTCACTTAAAAAATATGAAATGATAAAGGGAACTATCAATTATTATTTAAAAGAACATTAAATTTTTATTGAGCTTAGATTAGTTGTCCATAAATTATCTCTGTATCATATTCAAACCTAATAAGCTTGTCTTGTTGATATTTTTCGAATAATTTCTTTAAGTCAAGTAGCATATCGTCATATTTAGGATGTTTTTCTAATGGGATATATGAAGTTGAGAGTAATCGCCCTTCTAAACCATCATAATCAAATATCTGATGATTATCGAATTTTTCTCTCTCATAATTTTTGTCTAATTTATCTCCACTAAAAAATTTACGAAAGTTAAGTTTGCTTTGCTCTATAGTTTTATAATCTGTACCATATTTTAAGAGGAATTTTTCATATTCTTTTAAAAATTCGTTTGTATCCTTTTTCCGACGATTCCAAATTAAAATAATCCACCCTCCTGATTTAAGAATACGTAAAAACTCTAGTCTTGCTTTTTCTAAATCAAACCAATGAAATGCTTGACCTGCTGTAATTATATCAATACTCTTGGAATCTAATGTAGTATTTTCTGCAGAACCGTCAATACTTATAAATTTTGGATATTTACTTAACAATTTTTCTGCTGCTGTTCTCATATCAACATTAGGCTCGATTCCATATACATAATTTCCTTCTTTGAGAAATAATTGACTTAATATGCCTGTACCAGACCCAATATCAGCAATTGTTGAATTAGAATGTAAAATTCTTTTCTCTTTCAAGAATGTAATTATTTCTTTAGGATAGCCTGGTCTATATTTGATGTATCGTTCTACTCTTGAAGAAAATCGTTCTTTTGGATCTTGCTTGAATTTTTTATCAAACATTAAAATGATAAGTTTAAAAAGAATAAAAAAAATTTTTGTTTATTTTACTATTATGTATGTTTTTGCTTTATAAGGGTAAGTTTTCCTCCCGCCATTAACTCTTTTAAATCTTGGTCACTTAATGAATGAGTTAATTCAATATCAAGATTTTTTGAAAGGTTTTTTAATAAAACTTTACCCGTATTGATTGTAGTTAAATCAATATCGATTCGATCTCCAGGCGAAATTTTATTATAATCTTCTTTATTTACAAAAGTTAATGGAACGATTCCAAAATTTACAAGATTAGCTAAATGTATACGAGCAAAGCTTTTTACGATAACAGCTTTAACTCCAAGAAACTTAGGGGCAATTGCAGCATGTTCACGACTTGAACCTTGTCCATAGTTATCGCCAGCAATAATAAACCCTCCTCCTTTTTCTATAGCCCGGTCATGAAAAGAATCATCAATCACTTTGAAAACATGTTTGCTTATTTCTGGTATGTTACTCCTTAATGGCAATATTTGTGCTCCAGCAGGCATTATATGATCTGTTGTTATATCGTCTTCAACTTTTAAAAGAACTTCTCCTTCTAACTTATTTGTTAAAGGATTAAATTCAGGTAAAGGTTTTATATTTGGGCCTCTAATAATCTCCACTTCTTTTGCCTTTTCCAACGGTAATGGTGGAATAATCATATTATCATTTACCAAAAACTTCTCTGGCATTTCGATGTTGAACTTCTTTTCAAATTTTCTAGGATCTATTACTTTTCCTTCTATTGCGGCCATAGCAGCTACTTCTGGGCTTACAAGGTATACCTTAGCACTTTTTGTTCCAGATCTGCCAAGAAAATTTCTGTTAAAGGTTCTTAATGAAACTGCGTCGCTTTTTGGAGCAAGTCCCATCCCAATACATGGCCCACAAGTATTTTCAAGTATTCTAGCACCGGCTTCAACAAAATAACCCATTTCTCCAGAACGGATCATATGATCCACAACTTGTCTTGAGCCTGGGGATACTGTAAGGCTTACGTTTTGATTTATAGTCTTGCCTTTTAACATATTTGCCGCAATTTTAAGATCTCGTAATGAACTATTTGTACAAGACCCAATACATACCTGATCTACTTTTAAACCCTCGATTTCTTTAACACTCTTTATATTCCCTGGACTATGAGGTTCCGCTATAAGTGGTTCAATTTTACTTAAATCAATTTCAACTTTTTCATCATATCTAGCATCTGGATCAGCTTTTAAAGAAATCCACTGATCTCCTCTTTCTTGAGAATTAAGAAATTCTCTTGTAATCTCGTCAGATGGAAATATTGAAGTAGTTGCACCTGTTTCAGTTCCCATATTTGTAATCGTTCCCCGTTCTGGAACTGATAAGGTTTTTACTCCTTGTCCTGTATATTCTAATACTTTATTCACTCCTCCTTTTACACCAAGTATTCGTAAAACTTCCAATATAACATCTTTAGCAGACACGAAATTAGATAGCTTGCCAGTTAAATGTACATTTACAATTTTCGGCATTTTTAAACTAAAGGGTTCTCCTGCCATCGCTGCAGCAACATCCAGCCCTCCTGCTCCTATTGCAATCATTCCTACTCCACCTCCAGTAGGAGTGTGGCTATCTGAACCCAGAAGTGTTTTACCTGGACGAGCAAACCTTTCTAGATGAACTTGGTGGCATATACCATTCCCTGGACGAGATAAATAAATTCCATATTTGGCTGCTATACTTTGTAAATATCTATGATCATCGGGGTTTTTATAATCCTCTTGTAATGTATTATGGTCAATATAACTAACTGATAGCTCAGTTTGTACACGCTCAATACCCATAGCTTCAAACTGTAGATATGCCATAGTTCCAGTGGCATCTTGTGTAAGGGTTTGGTCTATTTTAATGCTTATATCCGATCCTCTTTCTAAGGTTCCCTCTACTAGATGGGCTTCAATAATTTTTTCGGTTAAAGTTTTTCCCATTTTATTCAACAAATTTATTAATTTTATGCATTACTGGATAAAGTAAATACTAAAATAATTAAATTTAAAATACTATTAAATTTTTCTTTTAGAGTCAACCCACCTTTATCCCCTAATTTTTAAGAAATTTTACTTTATCAGAGGTGAAACTACACTCAAGTATATAAGCTTTCTAAAATTCTCATGAATAAAGTTTTTCTATTTTAATGGGTTTTAAATTTGAGAGAAGATATTGAAAGTCTTTCGAAGGAAGAATTATTAAATTATATTGAAGATCTCTCTAAAAATTGGCTAGCTATTGATGGTACTTGGTTTCAAGCAGTAGAGAATGAATTTGGACTTGATAAAGCTATAGATCTTGATATAGCGCAGTGGAAGAAATTTACCGTGATTGAGGCAAAAAGGATTAAGGATCGATTTAAAATCTCCGAAAATGGAGGAATCCCAGCATTAATAGAAGCTTTAAAATATAGAGTTTATGCTAATATTAACAAACAAGAAACTTTTAAGATTTCAGACTATAAATGTGTATTTCGAATGAATGATTGTCGAGTTCAATCTGCTAGAAAACGTAAAGGACTTACAGATTTTCCTTGTAAGCAAGTGGGCATACCAGAATATAGTTTATTTGCTAAAACTATAGATCCTCGTATTGAAACAAAATGCATTGCATGTCCTCCAGATAAACATCCGGAAAACTATTGGTGTGCATGGGAATTCACTATAAAGGATGAATAATAATTATAAAAAGCTAACAAATTACCCTTAAATAACCTAATAAAATGGTTAAAAAGCGATTTATCTTTAAATAGCTATACTAAGCCTAAAATTTAAAAGATTTGATTATTTAACAAAATTATAATATAAAATAATAGAATTTGAATTAATAAAAAATGATGTAATATGTCTGAAGAGTATATTAGAGGTCAGATCAGCGCAAAAGAAGATGAAATAACCAGAATTGAAGAAGAGGCTTCAAAAAAAGAAGCTTCAGCAGAAGCAGAAATCGAAGAGGAATTTGATCCTAAAATTGACGCTGCTAAATTAAAATTAAATGAAGAAGAAAATTTGAGAGATGAAGCTATTCAAAAAGTAGAAGAGTGGACCCAGAAAAAGAAAGAAAAGAAATCTTCTGCTCAACTGGCTAGTAAATCACTAAATCAGCTGAAAAATGAAAAATCGAAGGCTTTAAACGCCAAATTGAAAGAAATTGATAATGATAAGAAAAATCAGATAAAAGAAGTTCAATCAGAAATAAAATCTTTAGAAAAACAATTAGCTACTTTGGAAAAAGAGAAAGCAAAACAAGCTGCCTTAGATTAGTATCAAAAAGATTTTTTTCTGTACATTTTTTTAAATTTTAATAGAAAATTTATCTCTAATTTTGTTTCAATTTGATTATTTTAACAGGTTTTGGTCCATTTGGCAGGTATACCGTAAATTTAAGTAGTCAAATAGTGAAGAAATTACCCTTTGAACTTGATGAATTTCACTTTATAAAAAAAATAATACCTGTGAATTGGAAAGAGAGTATTAGAATTTATAAAGGAATTTTATATAAGTTACAATCTAATCCTGAATTAGTAGTGCTTTTAGGAATACATACAAAAAGAAATTTCAACCTTGAATATAATGCATGGAACTTTAAGTTAGGAGATGATGAAGATAATAAGTTTAAATTTGGACCAATAAAATTCAATTCTCCTCCTTGGATTAAAACTATTTTAAACCTTAATGGAATTTACGCAAGTCTCGAAGATAAGGAAAAAATCTCAATATCTTTTTTTCCTGGATTCTATATATGTAATTACCTTTATTATTGGGCGCTTTATCTTTCAAAAAAGGAATATCCCGTTATATTTATTCATATACCTTCAGAAGGAAATTTACCTGAATATATTCAAAAAGTTAAGACAATATTAAGCTCAATAATAAAAATTAATTTGAAAAAGGATCTATACATTTAATGGTAATTTTTGCCCTCTCTCGTTGATAATATCTTTTAATATTTCAGGTTGGAGTCTTAGTTCATCGTAAAGCCATGCTAGGTTCTTCATTTTAGAGTTATAAATTTCGACTTCTTCTTCAAATAACTCCATTTTTATATTATTATAACTATAATTCTGTTATAATCCAAGAGAATCAAATATACATATTTACCTATGTAATACCTAAATAATATCAAAAATTGGGGATTTATTCTTCTTTTTTGGGGAGCAGTCTAGATAATTTTAACCAAAAGAATGTAAAAATTAATATTTCATATATTTTTTTTGAACTTTGTCAAGATCATACATTATATTCTCTATTGGGGCACCTTCTATTACCTTTTGTATTTTATCTATTAATTCTTCAGGGAACATATCGAATTCAACAATTAGTTTTCTATAATTTTTAAATTCATTTGAGACCTCATAAATGTCAGAACTTCGTTTTCTATCAAATTCGCGTGTTACAATTTCTATATAAGATTTAATTAAATCGTTACAGAATTCATTTTCTAATTGTTCAGCTATGTAGTTAACATCATATATCATATGGTCATATTTTTTATTGACTTTTAGGAGTTCTTCTTCCCTTTTTGCGTTAATCTCATCTATTTTAGGTTGTAGTTCCTTTTTTCTTATTTCTAATTGTTCAAGTTTAGACTTCAACTTCTCAACCATACTAGTTTTTAATAAAGGACATTATTTAAAGATTTGATAAAATCTTAATACAGCTATTTATTTTAAAAGATAATCATTCAAAGTTATTAATAATTTCATTTAACATATATATAATATGCCTAAAAGGATTGATATTCCAGAACCTGAGCCAAATTTAAAATTTATTGATGTTCATTGCCATTTGCCATTTCACCGACCCAAGAACGATCAATTACCTTCAGATAAAGAACAATATTCAAATTTTTTCAAAAATGGAGGCCAATTTTTAATATCTAGCACAATAGATATGCAAACGCTAAGTTTAACGTTGGATTTTATTAAAAAAATTAATAAAAATTTTGGATTTACATGTGGTTTTGCACCACAAACAGTAACCTATACCCCAAAAGATAGATTTGATGAAGAATGGAAAGAATGGATTAAATTTATCCAAAATAATCCTGATAAATACCTTGGGATTGGAGAAATAGGGCTAGATTTCCATCACGCTAAAACTTTAGATAAAAGAAATAAACAAGTTGAAGTTCTTGAACTAATTTTTGAATTAACTAGAGATCTCGATAAACCTTATATTCTGCATGTAAGAAATGCTGCAGAGAATGAGGTTGATAGACAAAATCCGAAACATAGATTTAACAAAAAAGATGGGGTAAACAGAGAAATACTTAATATTCTAAAGGAGTATAAAATAGATTGTCATAGAGTACTGTGGCATTGTTTTTCTGGGCCTGAAGAATATGGAAGAACCCTACCAAGTCAAGGATTTATGCTTTCAGTCCCTAGTTCTGCTTTTGGTTTTGATCGATGGCGAAGAGTTACTAGACTTTCACCTTTAGAGTCTTTAGTAACTGAAACTGATTCTTATTATCAACATCCATACAAAAGAGGACCTTTAAATGTTCCTTCAAATGTTAGATATTCAATTGCAGCCATTGCTTTCTCTCATAATATTCCTCAAAGAAAAGTAAGTGAAAAAACAATAGAGAATGCGATAAATTTTTTCAATTTACAACTTGAAAATTAAAATTTTTTTATTAGATTTCATTAAATTCATAAATTATCAATTTAATTTTTAGAAATTTTAAAGAGATAAAAAAATGAAAATTCTTGTTGCTTACTTTTCAAATACGGGAAATACCGAAAAAGTTGCTCAGAGTATTAAGGAAGGGTTAAAAGGACATGATCTTGATTTAAAACCAGTTAAAGATGTTAATCCTCTGAGTTTAAAGGATTATGATTTAATATTTTTAGGATCAGGGATTTATGCAAGTCGTGTTAATAAATCACTTTCAGATTTAATAAATGCTGCTCAATCATTACCTCAAAATTTCGTGTTCTTTTGTACTCATGCTAGCGCTGATTCTTATCAAGATGGATTTAAATTAGTTAAAAGAGCAATCAAGAAAAGTAATTCAAATATTTTATCAGAATTTGACTGCATGGGTGAAAATATTGGTATCCCAAAACAGACTATTAAATCAATGATGGATAAATTACCTCTAGAAAAAAGAAAGGAAGCTGAAGAACATCAAAAAAGGCTCAAAGGACGGCCAAATACAGAGGATCTTGAAAAAGCGAAGAAATTTGCTCAGTCTATTATTAAAATGATTTAATTGTTAAATTTTATAAAAAAATCTCTTTTTTTTAAAAGAAAAATCTTAAAAAGACAAATATTAGTCTAAAAATTATTTAAATACTTTAAAAGTTAGGTCTAAATCATAAAAAAATCTTTAAAAAAGATGGTTTAATTGAAGAGAATTCATATTGCGGTATTGATTATTGTAGCGATTTGTGTTGTAACTATAGGGACTACATTTGGGATTTTAATCTTTACGACTTGGGGTGCAATTGATTATGAGAATACTTATTATTATGAACCAACATCTCCATCTTCTATAGAGCGAATTAATATTAATTCTGATATTGGATCAATTTTGATTAATTATAATCAAACACCAACTGATTATTACGCTAAAGTTGATTTGAAAATACATATTGAAGGTATTTTAGTAGAAGGATCATCATTTTCAGATTTCTTTCACCCGATATCATGGGCTAATGAAAGCACACCTATAACAACGCTCACAGTTGACGCAAAAGCAACAACTTGGTTTATTTTTGGTGTTTTTCGGCAAGTACAAATTAATCTAACCCTAAGAACTGATGTAGTATATGACCTTAATATTCTAAGCAGCACTGGTGGGATAAATATGAATGTTCCTGATAATGTAATTGTTAATAATACTACATTGAGAACTTCTACTGGATCTATATTTTTGAATGCTGGCAAAAATAACTTGTTCCAAGGGGATGTAGAACTAAGCACTAGCACAGGATCAGTCGCATTAACTGCAAAGGATGTTAATTTTATTCATAATTTAAGGGCATTTACATCAACTGGAAGTATGACTTTTAATTTTTCAAAATGTTCTATTGGGGGACATTTTACAGGAACGGTTTCTACTGGTTCTATCGGCTTTAACAGTTATAATATGAAATACGCTGAAGGGTATACTTGGAGATTGGAAAGTTCAACAGGAAGTATCGGGATAAATATTCTGCAATATACTGAAATGGGTGCTAATATTAATGGTTCATTAGTGACCTCAACAGGTAGTATTAATGTGTATTATAGAGATAACTTAGCAAATATAGGGGCAAAATTTACTTGTTCTACTTCCACAGGTTCAAATAGCTATACTCCGATTGGGTCTGGAGGATTTAGTGAGAGTGGAGCTAATCCAAAAATAATTACATCGAATGATTATAACACAGCAACTAATACGTATACTTTTACTGGAATGACATCTACAGGTAGCACAAATGTGCAAGCAGAAAGCCTGTAATTATTAAATTCAATAAATTTTTTTACTTTTTTTTATTTTAATCAATTAAATAATACCTTTCTTTAAAAATAAATAAAAATTTTTCGTTAATGCGAAAAAAGAAGGTTTTAGTGGAAATAAATCCTTCTCACCATAAATAAAACCTTTTAATATATTCGAAATTTATAACATTAACTTTGTATTAAGAAAATTTACATTATAGGCAAAAGTTGAATATAAATGGTTAGTGAAGATTTACTTAAAAAATTAAAAAATTTGGTAGAAGGAGAAGGTGAACGAAAACCCTCTGATGCACTTCTATTGGCAGAAGCTATGAAACAATTTGCTCAAGAAAATGAAGATATTAAAGAAGAAGTAGAAGATATGGACGAGATACTTGTCCAATTCGAATATACTGATGCGGACTATAAATATTGGGTGAAAGTTGGAGAGGGCTCTGTAGATTATGGTGAAGGTGAAGCAGATGATCCAAGTGTCACCATGAAAGCAACAGGTGCTACATGGGCAGGTTTAGGAGCTGGTGAGATTGATGCTACTAGTGCTTATATGAGTGGAGACCTTCAAATTGACGGCAATCTTCAAGATGCAATAGCATATGGAGAGATCAATGGAATGGTAGGAGAAGCATTAAGAGACCTAAGAGGAGAATAATTTTAAAATCTAAAAAATAATTCTTTCACATCAAATTCTAATTTTTTTTACTAATTTTTCTAATCTAAATATTTATGAAAAAAATAGAGTTTATAATATTAGTTCAAAAAAAGTTCTCTTACCGATTCTATATTTTTCTTTTGGAATACCAGTTTTTTATTCTAATTGTTTTATTGTTATGTCTCTTTCAGTCCCTTCAAAATGAGAGAGTATTTTTATTTCTTCTTCATTCCAAAATATTTCTAGTAATTCAATTATCTTCTTATGTTTCGGGGCATACAGAGTGCCTAATGTTAATTTCTGTCGGACGATCTCGTAATAATTCGCTTCAGTTATAAAAAAGAAAAATGGAATAAAACTAAATAGTTTATGATTATATTATGGAAAAATTCCCCGTAATTCGATTGCTTTGGCAATTCTTGATACAGCAATGATATACGCTGCTGTACGAAGATTTATGTTTCTTTCTTTTGAAAGGATATATACGTCTTCAAATGCCTTTAACATAATCTTTTTTAGTTCTTTATTTATTCTATCTAATTCCCAGAAATAAGCACGAATATCTTGAACATACTCAAAATAAGAAACACAAACACCTCCACCATTTGCTAGGATATCGGGTATCACAAAAATACCTTTTTTAAATAAAATTTTATCTGCCTCAGGTATAACTGGGCCATTAGCACCTTCTAAAATAATTTTACATTTAATCTTATCAGCATTAGTTTGCGTTATTTGGTTTTCTAAAGCTGCCGGAATTAAAACATCACATTCAAGAGTTAATAGTTCTTCATTTGTAATCACTTGGTAATTTTTGTCTTGATAATCTTTTAAATAATTACCCTTTTGCGTCCATTCTAATAATTTATCAATTTCCAATCCTTCAGAATAATAAATTCCTCCTGAAATGTCTGAAACTGCCATAACTTTACATCCTTCTTTGTATAATAAATCAGCAATCGTCCCACCAACATTTCCAAAGCCTTGAACTACAATATTTAACGTTTTCAATTCTAAATTTAATTTTTCACACATAGCTTCAAGTATATAGAATAAGCCCATGCCTGTTGCCGACTCTCTACCAACTGACCCTCCTATCTCAATAGGTTTTCCGGTTACAACCCCAGGCACAGATCTACCTTTATTCATGCTATAAGTATCCATTATCCATGCCATTATCTGGGCATTTGTATTAACGTCAGGAGCAGGAATATCAATATCAGGCCCGATCATATTTATTATTTCAGATGCATATCTTCTTGTTAAGCGTTCTAATTCTCTTTTAGATAACTTTCTCGGATCTACACATACTCCTCCTTTAGCTCCTCCTAAAGGTAAGTTTAAAAGACTGCATTTCCAAGTCATCCAAGTAGCTAATGCTTTAACTTCATCTAATGTGACTTCTGGAGAATATCTTATTCCTCCTTTTCCAGGTCCTCTTACAGTACTATGTTGAACTCGATATCCTTCAAAAATTTGAAGTGAACCGTCATCCATCTGTATAGGGATTGTTACAATTAACGCTCTTTCAACTCTTTTAAGATATTCTCTCACATTTGGATCTAACCCCATCTCTTTGGCAACGATATCAATTTGCTTTTTAGCAACTTCAAATGGATTTAACTCCAAAATATTCACCTACAAAATTATCCTTTTTTTAAAATTAGTTTAATTAATGTTATTTGAAGAAAATATTATTTTTATAGATTATTTTTTAAACTTTAAAAAACTGTAAAGTAAATTACAAATTAATAAGAGAATACTGGACAAATTTCATTGGATCATTTGCACAACCACCAGAATCTAAGCCTCCCAATTTATCAATTATTTTTTGGGGGATAAGGTTATCTGCAAGCCATAAATCTTTTAAATTCATCAAGGATTCTAATCCTTTTATCTGAATAATACGATTTTGACTTAGGTCAAGCGTTTCTAATTTCGTGAGAGGCTCGAGACCTTTAATTTCTCCTATTTGGTTCTCGGAAAGGAATAGATTTTCTAAATTTGTTAAATTATATAACCCTTTTATCTGATTTATTTCATTTTGCTTTAAATTTAAAATTCTTAAATTTTTACAATTGCCTAACCCTTTTATTTCTGAAATTTTATTTGTATTGAGCCATAGAGTTTCTAAATTTTCTAAATCGTCTAATCCTTGGATTTTTTGAATTTGATTATTATTTACATAAAAACTTCTTAAATTTTTTAAATTTTTTAGACCAGCTATGCTTTCAATTTGATTTCCTCCGAGATTTAATACTTCTAAGCTTTCCAAGCTTTCAAGATTTTTAATTTGCTTTAATTGATTTCCCATAATCCATAGGACTTCTAAATTTGTTAACCCTTCGAGACCTTTAATCTCATTGATATTATTCCAAGAAAGATCCAACCTTTTTAACGATTTTAGGTTGTTTAACCCCGCAATATCAGTTATTTGATTCCCTCTTAAATAAAGTTCCTCTAAGTTTTCTAGTTTTTCCAAACCTTTAATTTCTGTTATTTGATTGCTTACCAAATGTAAAATCTTGAGGTTTTCTAGGTTATCTAAACCTTTAATTGTAACTATTTGATTGCTTCCTAAATTCAATATTTCTAACTCATTTAAAGTTTCAAGACCTTTTATATGTACTATTTGATTTGAGCTTAACTCTAAATTCTTTAAATCTTTTAACTTTGATAAGCCTAATATTTCATCCATGTCTTTTATCTCTAGAAGCCCTAGATCAAGAAACTCGCCTTGAACTTCGAATTTATTGCCTGCAATTTCAACAGACTTCATAACCTTTACACCGTAATTCTTTCTAAGAGATTGTAACTTTTATTAAATAGGTATACATAATTATGTAAATCTTATTATTTATTCATTTTTTTTCCTAACACTTATTATGATGTAATTTATAAGATGAGAAATATTAGATGGTGTAAAACCTTCTGGAATCCACCAAAATGATTAAAATTATAAGGTATAGTATTTTTTTAAATTTTATGGCAAGAGCATTGTATATGGATGATTCTTATCTTAAAAGTTGGAACGCAAAAGTCGTTAATGTAAAAGACTATAAATATATCGTTCTTGATAAAACCGCTTTTTATCCTAAAGGGGGAGGTCAACCTTGGGATGAAGGTTTCATCACCAAAAACGATGAAAAATTTAAGGTAGTGTACGTTGGTAAATTCTCTGGCAAAATTAGCCATGAAATAGACAAACCTGGACTAAAGGAGGGTGATGTTGTAAGTTGTGAAATTGATTGGGAACGTAGATACACATTTATGAGATATCATACAGCTTCTCATTTAATCAGTAATATCCTTTATAATAGGGCTGATGCAAAAATAACAGGTAATCAAATTGAATTAGATAAAACGAGGATGGATTTTTCAATGAAAAATTACTCTCCTGAAAAATTGCGAGTTTATGTAGATGAGGCAAATAAGATAATCGATCAAGATTTACCAATAACAATCGATTACATGTCAAGAGATGAAGTTTTAGGAAAACCAGGTTTGGCACGTTTAGCTATCGGTTTACCCGAGAAAATTGAAGAATTCCGTATCGTTAAAATAGGTGATATCGATGAACAAGTCGATGGTGGAACTCATATTAAACATTTAAAAGAAATCGGTAAGATAGAAGTGACGAAAACAGTCAATAAAGGAAAAGATAATAGAAGAATGTATTTTATTTTGAAAAAGTAATATTTCTGGTTATATCTTTTCTTAGTCTATAGTTTGAACCCCTATATGAATAACTTTTTTTGAACAAATTGACATAAAAGTTAAATATAATGTTGTCTCATTTTTAGTTTGATCATTTTACATCAATGATATAATCGAAGGGCGATCGAAATTCACGATCTATTATATAAACTTAACAATCTTCCGTCATTGATGGAAAAAAGTGATCATTTTAGAAAAATTGATAAAAAAAGAATGAGGTATTAGAATGAAAAAATCTTCAAAA
>JBHLNS010000001.1:0-196877 GCA_048941285.1 Promethearchaeota archaeon | reverse complement strand
ATTCTGGGCTTTTTTTTTAGCATTTGAATAAATTTGAATGATATTATCAGTTAAATTAATTGTTTTAGCTAATTCTTTGTCTTGTAATACGTGAGCAGATTTTAGATCCTCATCTGCTTTTGCAATTATAACTTCAATTTCCAAACGTTTAAGGTTTGGGCTTATATCTTTTATTTTTGATATAATTTCTTTACGAGTTATATTAGATTTTCCAAATTTTCTTAATCTAAGTATAGAATAAAGATCTTTAATAGCAGATTTCCATTCTTTTCTAGCTGTTTCTAATTCAAAATTTTTGTATGCCTCTTGAGCATTTTTAAGATGGACTATAACAGCCCCATTATAAGCATCATTTAAATTTTCTTTCAAAGTATTGAGATTTACTTCTAACATTTTCTGTTGTATCACAAAATTGGAGAGACGTAAATAAATTTCAACTGCTTTACTCCAGTTTTGTATTGCTGCTTCATATGATTCTTTTGAATATGAATCATTTCCTTCATCGATTAATTCTCTAAATTTGTTTAAAAGATTATCAAATTCATTTGAGGGAGGCCATGATTTCCTAATTTTAATGTGACCTATGGAATCTTCCCTTTTTGAAAATAAGTAATTAATATCGTAAAGAGTATTGATAATTATAAGTGTAAAAAATAAAAATATAGAACTGAGGTACGTAATTCCTTCAGAACCTATTATAGAGGATGCTATAAAAAATATTCCCATCACTAATATGATGAATATAAAAAGCTTAAGTTGATATTTTTCTGATAAATTAACAAATCTTATCCAATATGATTTAGGTTCTGAGGGTATTTTATCTAATTCCATTGGTGCTCTATATAATCTATTCTTAATAATAGGTTTATAGATTCGAGATGCTAGGAAGTTTACTACCATAATAGTGGCTATGAAAAGCCCTATACCAACCCAAAAACGCAATAGAACATGAATTACTATCCAAGCATTAGAATATGAAGATAATCCTGTAGAGCTCAAAAAAATACTTACACCTAACCAAAATGGATAAAACAATATTATTGACTTAACTCCCTTTCTGTATCTTTTTATATTAATCGTACCCAAATAATATGCTATAATTGACCAAGCAAAACATCCAATAAAATACGAATGTAAAACATTAAAATAAACTGCAGAAGCCGTATATACTAATGGCCATCCAAAGATCCATACGAAATACAAATCAAAACGATGTATTATGCTTACTGAAAGATATGAAAAAATTAAAATCGGTAAAAAATATTTAGTTTTTCTACTCATGTTTTTATCCCTACTAATAATCCTCTTTTTGAAAAGCTATTTTCTTAACGATAATTGAATTTCGGATCTTTATTTTTATTGGAAGATTTGCAAACTAGTAATATAAATTTTATTGTTCAATTTTAATCTTTTTAGAATTTCAATGAACTATTAAGGCAATGTTTATTTTTAGATTTGAAAAAAGATATACTACTGACTTCGTATTTGAAATCCTTAGTAATTTGCTAAATTATTTATTGACAAATATAGCATTTTCCTTCAGATTTTCATGTATGAAAACAAAATTAAATCAAAAATTTTATTTAATATCCTTTATTACTGTCTTCATACCATATCGATGATTTATGAAAATATATCTAAAATTAAATATATTTGAAGGAGATGATTAAAAATTTCTTACGTTAAAATTAAGATTCCTGATAAATTAAAAACTCAAATTAAGAATGCTTTAGGTCAAATAGCAGAAACAAGAGATTCAAAGATAAGAAAAGGGATGAATGAAGTTACAAAATCAATTGAACGAGTTCAGGCAAAATTGGTGGTAATGGCTGAAGATGTAAATCCTCCGGAAATCCTTTTTCATATCCCACTACTGTGTGAAGAAAAAGGAATCCCTTATGGATATCTATCCACTAAAAAAGAACTTGGAAACACAGTTAGAATTAATGTCTCTTCTAGTGTTATTGCCATCGAAAATGCTGGAACCGGAAATGATAGTGTTTTAAATGACCTGATTAAGAAATTAGAAGAAATTAAAAAGTAAAATAATCGGTGATTAAGTGTGGTTAAATTAGATAAGTCAAAAGGAGTTTCAGTTGATGATTCATCCATCCCAGCACAAGTTATTCAAGTTATTGGACGTACAGGGCTTACTGGAGAAATTACTCAGATCAAAGTACGAATTCTTGAAGGGCCAGATAAAAATCGAATTCTAACCCGAAATGTAAAAGGACCTATTAAAATGGATGATATTGTAATACTAAGAGAAGTAGAACGAGAAGCGCGTAAAATTCGAGGCCGTCGTTAAATATTCTCATCCATTATCCATTAGTAATCAAAATTTCTATTTTTTTAAAAATGTTTTAATATTTTCCTAAATTTCAAAAAGTATGAAAACATTTAAATAGGATGATGATCACATTTCACTTGTGATTCGCAAATTTCAATTCTTGTGAAAGGTGATCGTAATTATTTCCAAAAAACAATCAACAGTTTTGGAAGAAACTGAGTTTATTATTGTTGATGAGATGACTAATAAAGATCATTCTGATCTTAAAAAAATTTTAATCTTCATACTGGTTTTAGTTTTTAGTCTCTCCTTTTTACATTTTAATAAAATCATGAGTTATGAGAAATATGACCGAATTCAATTTGAGTCATCAGGAGCAATGCTTTATGCAAATTTATATTATCCTTCTAAAACGTTAGATTTTCAAGAAAAAAGGCCATTAGTAATTTATTGCCATGGTATTGGCTCAAAACGAGATTTCGACCTTAGAATCCCGATTGAAGTAACTAAGAGAGGATATTATGTCGCTGCACTTGATTATCAAGGTCATGGTGAGAGCGGAGGCAATATAAACAATATAAATCCTTACACAGGTATTCCTGCTTTAGCTCAAGACTGTTCTAAATTATTGGATAAATTAGAAACTTTACCGTTTTATTCAAATGTAAATATTTCTCAAGTTGGGTTGATAGGGCATTCTCTTGGAGGTATGGTTGTTCTTATGAATCAGGCTTTAGATCCTCGTTTTAAGGTTAGTGTTGCCTTAGCTCCATTAGTTAATTTTATTCCTCCTAAATTCGGTTTTAACGAAGATTTTAACACCAATTATATTCCCGTCAATTTATTGAATAATGAAAATACTCAAAATCTATTAATTATTCACCATATCAATGATGAGATATTAGACTACTCTGAAAACGCTTTGAAAGCAAAAGATTTAACGAATTGTAGCGTAATTACAGTTTATGGATTCTTACTTGGGGGAGCACACCAATTATTCACTAATGAAGTTCTTATTAAATCAATTAACTGGCTTGAGCTTCATTTTTTTGGATCTACAATGAGGAATGGACCAATAATTATCACATTTTATCTTAATTATATATTAATTTTTATGAATATTATATTAATATTTACTCTGCTTATCTCATTGATTTCTGTTTCAAGTAGAATTTTTTTTAGAAAGAGAAAAGAACCTGAGAATTTTGATATATTCCAGGATAATTTATTAAATAATACATCAAATAAAAGAAAAGAATCTGTTAAAGTTATTCTCTATACAACAGGTTTTCTATTAAATTGGCTAATATTTGAAAAGATTTTTGGCATAATTGGAATTATTTATAGTTCAATAAGTATGATTGTTATTTTTATTTTTAAGGGATTTCATAAATACTTTAAAAAATCAAAATTAATGAGAGATAAATATAATTTAAAGAGTCTTATAAGAATACAATTCAATTCGAAATATTTAATATTTACAATAAGTTCTGTCTTTTATTTCATAGCTAATTATATGATGTTTTCGTTTTATTATCCATTTGGTTTTATTTGGCCCTCTGATTTTGTTTTCCATTTTGTTTTAGGTTATCTTGTATTTCCTGTATTCTTTGCAATTGAAATTCTACTCAGAAAAATTATTTATCCAAAGTTAAGTTATATTAAGCATAAAAATAGTGTTTTATTAATTATAGCAGTTATGATAATGATCAGCTTGATGCTTATGACCCAAAAGCTCTCCTTGTTTCCTTCGGTCTTATTTATGTTTCTAATATTCTTTTTAGTTATTCTTTTAAATACAAAAATCTTTGAAAATGTAAAATCATTCTATCCAATCGTATTAATTTCATTTAGTATAATTCAGATATTCTTTGCTTCCGTACTTTCAAATGCAATTGGTGTGAGTATGGTTATATAATAAAATCATTTTCATAGGACTTTATAAATCTGTTCTGAGATAATTTGTATATGTTTTACACAATCGCGGAAGATTTGATACTTTATCAGCAGTTAAGTATTAAGCCCTTAAAATACACAAATTATGAGCTTATTCTCCATAATTATTTCTATAAGAAGACACAAATTAATCCTTCATACATAATTCTCATCAATATTGACCAAATTGATTTTATATTCTTTTTTGTAAGGCAAAACAAATATTTTCAAGCGAAAACTTTTTTAAACTCAATAAGAAATAACATCCCTAATAAAAAAGTTATGGTCATCAGATTTGATAACATCTTAATAAATTTAATTTTTAATCTATTTCCGGATTTGTGTATAGAGGATATTGAAATTGAAATCAATAAAGTAAAAGGAAAATATGAAATAAACATTAGCTTTTTGAGGGAATTAAACATTTATCATATTGCAGTGGGAGACCATGGTTGCTATATTAAGGCTGTAAACGAGTTAATGGAAAAATATGTCAGTTTTAACAATTGTTATATTCCCCTAACAATTAAATGCCGAGTTACTGATTGATTTTATAGTTTTTTTTCCAACAATGCACTCAATTCAGCTATCAACCAGCAAATTTCTTCGTATGTTGATGAAGATTTGAATATTTCCTCGGTCTTTTTCTTTAATTCTTTTTCGGAAGCATTTCCTTTAATGAATTTCATTTGTATTTCTGCAAGCTTTCTACACAAATCCTCATAAGGGTGGTTCTCTTGAGCAAGGTTATGTGCTGCGAGAGTAATTTCTCCTTCAAAATCCGGATCTATACCTGCTTCAATAAGCTCTTGAGTTTGATTAAATCGAATTTTTAATTCTGGTCTTTTTTCAAATACAGAACCAAATTCCAGGCCTTTCTGTAACAAATCCTTAATTGCTAAAAATGACCCAAATTCTTGGTTTTGCTTAATAATTTGAATCTTTACGGGATTTTCTTTCTGTGCTTTAAGTTTTTCAATTCGAGTTATACTTAAATCTCTCTTTTTCTTAGAGGTTTTTGAACCTATCCATAAATATAATATCTTAAAATCATCAATTAGAAACACTTTATTTTCATTAAAATCCACTTTAGTAACCTTTCTTAAAGAACCATTCTCAGTAATACTATATAAGAGCATTATAATTCTCTATGTGATTATGTATAATATAGTAAAAAGAAGTAAAATAATGATATAAATTTTTATTGGGTGTAATTAGATAAAAAAAGATTTCTTAGGGATTTTCCTCAAAATAACCGAGTAATTTAAGATTATTATACTCATTATGGAGAAAGTCACGCAATGCAGTGCGAATTGCCTCTGACCTTGAGGCAACAACCTTCATGCCAATAAGTTTTTTAATATTTTCATCATAAATATCGGGCAAATTTATGGTTATATTCACCATTTTCTTCTTCTTTTTCTTTTTCTCGTTATCTGCCATTTACCTACCTCCAAGAATTTCTAATTCTAAAATTCTCTTATTTCTCATGATAAAAGTGAATTAGAAAGAAGATATATTCTTTGCCCGTAATTATTCACTCTTTTCCGATATAATATTATAAGTTAAGTATCTATATAAAGATTGCTGGAGTATTTAAAGCTATTTAAAGCGGTCTGCTATAGATATAAATTATTTTGATTGTTTAATTATTTTGATGAACATTTTGTATTATAGATTTATAGTCTAGTTGAAAATATTTTATTGTTTATTTAAATTCTTTAATAAACAAATCGCACTAGCAAATAAGGAAAATTTACAATCTTTCATTAGATTTTATATACCTTCCACGGCTCTCAACAACATCTATGTTTTTAATGATTTGGTTAAACTCATCTGAATCCATTTCTTTATATTCTGATATATATCCTTCGAGAAATGCATTAAAACTATATTTGAAATCTTTTCCATGAGATGAGATTAAAACTCTCTTAAATAGATGAAGATCAACGCTCTTATCTTCAATCGTATCAGAATATGCATGCAATCCAAAATCTATGAGAAATATATTTTCTTCTGGAGTTATTATGATATTACTTGTTGTAATATCACCATGGATATGTCCATGCTTATGTAAAATTGCTATAATTTTTCCTATTTCATTGAAATAACGTTTTTTTTTATTGTCATCTAAATTAGGTAAAATATCTTTTAATTTAGCACCTTTTATATATTTCATAACTATTGTGGAATTATACGTGTCAATTTCAAATACTTGTGGTACATTTATTCCATAATTTTTTACTTTTATTAAAGCTCGAGCTTCGTTTAATGTTCTTTCTGTTCTTATTCGTTTATCCAATTCTTCTATTCGATATTTCTTTGGAATTCTATATTTAAATATTACCTCTTTTCCGAACCAGTGCCCATGATATAGATTTGCTTCTGCACCTTTTCGTATGATTTTTTCCTTCTGCACATTCGAACTCAATTTATTTTATGACCTCCAAGGTATAGATATTTGATCCATTCTTTCTTTGGGTTTAATCATTGTTTTAGAAATCTCATGCCCTCCTTCTGTTTGATATCTTAGAATTCCTGCCCAAGCTATCATTGCTCCATTGTCACCCGCATATCTTAACGGTACAACTTCAAATCTTGCATCATGCTCCAGGCTAATATATTTTATCATTGACTGTAGTCTTTTATTTGCGGCTACACCACCAGTAAGTAAAACCTCTTTCTTTTCAGTATGAGCTAATGCTCTTTCAGTAACTTCCGTTAACATCCCAAAAGCTGTTTCCTGTAAAGAATAAGCAATATCACCTAAATTGTATTTTTTGTCATAATCTTCAGATTGAAGCAAATACTTTGCGGCTGTGTAAAGTCCAGAAAATGATAAATCCATACCTTTTACCACATAAGGCAATGGAAGATATTCTCTATTAGATTTTAAAGCTAAATTTTCTATTTTTGGACCACCCGGATGTTTTAAACCAGCATCTCTTGCAAATGAGTCTATCATATTGCCAATTGGTAAATCTAGTGTTTCTCCAAATATCTGGTATCTGCCAGATTCATAAGCACTTACGATAGTGTTCCCTCCTGAAACATATAAAGCCAATGGATCTTTTATTTTACACATTAATCTACCAATTTCTATGTGTGCGATACAGTGATTAACTCCTACAATTGGGATGTTTAATAGTTGGCTTAGCATCCGGGCTACTAATGCGCCTATTTTCAAAACTGGCCCTAAACCAGGACTTTGACTAAAAGCTATTAAATTAATATTTTTTATTGAGACATTTGCTTCTAATAAAGCTTTATCTATAATATTCATAAAGTTGTTTAAGTGTTGTTCTCTAACTAATGCAGGGTGGAGCCCTCCTTTATCAGGTATAAAAATATCGTTTATTAAACTATATATTTCTCCATTAAAATCAACAATCCCTACTGAAAACGTGTGTGCTGTAGATTCAATACCTAAACATAACTTTTTCATTGATTTCGCCAGTTTTTAAATTTAAATTATTAATTTTTTAGAAATAACAAATGAATTATTTGTAATTAATTGGTTAAAATCTATTCTTTCAATCAAATACAGTGTCTAAAGATGAAGGAAGCTATGCTTTTTGCCGTTTTCGTGGAGTTCGTCTAGTAGTTTTAGCTTTTGGAGCACCTTTCCTTTTAAATACAGTATAACCACAATTACCACATGACCATCTGTCGTAATGGTTAGCTAGGAAGAAACTTGGACCACATTTAGGGCACGATCGATGAGTTCTTACTAGCTTATTTCCTTCAATTTTATAATAATCCGAGGAAGTCATTTTAATCTTAAAATTCCAATATTTTTATTAATAATCAAATAGATGTTTATAGTGTTCTTTTCTTTTTTTTAATTGAATAATTTCCGTTCTTTTATCTTTTTCAAGATTTCGTATTTGTATATGAAAGGGCTCATAAAACTGTAGTTCTTTTGATTTGTCATAAATATAGGCTATTCCGTTAGTGTAAGATGCACCAAAATGAGTACTTAAATTTTTAATGATAGTCAATTTTTCATCACTTCCTTGCATAGCAGCAATTTTTTTCTTAACTTCTAATCTATTTGGAGTACCTACTCCGAAATTGTCAATTCTAAATTTTATTTCGGTTCTTTCAATTAATGGGTTTCTCTTATCTTCCAATATTTCTATATTTAACGACATTTTCAACCAAAAATTTTGTATAACATCTATTAATTAATGATTTTTACTATTTTATGAGATTCAAAAGAATAGATAAAAAATAAAATTTTGCTTTTTACTATAAGGAGAAGTTAAATTATTCTTGAGTAATTAGATAATATTGTTTAGAATCTTTCCATTATGGATATAACTGTTTTGACTTTTTCTTGAATGTTTCTATCAACATTGACAATGATAATTCCTTCGGGAATAATGAAATTTGAATCTGTAATAGGGGGTTGGCCATAAAAACAGAAATTTTTTACTCCATTTGCAGGATGAATTTCAAGTACGAGTGGAAGTATTAATAGATCCTCCTCCCCTTCTGTTATTTTAATTAAGGTTCTTTTTTCTGAATTAATAACCTCCCTAAACAATTTCCAGCATTCCTTATTAATTGTTCCTTCAGGATTTTGAAATTCAATAATTTGTTCAAAAAATTCCTCAAAATCTAAATTAGTATGACTTCTTTGGGTTTTTTCGTCTACTATGCAAATTTTAATAAACTTTTTTAGAAATTGGTTAGATAAAAAGTCATGGGCGACAATATCACCAACTATGTAAAAGTTTAAGGACTTCTTAGATTTTAAATAATCTTTAAAAATGTTTTCTACTTGGATGATTGTTTCTTCTCTGGATCCTGCTATTAATATATCAAGAGGTTCTGTAAATAAATGTCTTTTATCTTTAGGAATTCTTAAATTAAAATCCATTAAAATCAAGATATAAAATCAAATAAACTTTAAAAGTACTGTCTAATTGAATATGTTTTCAGCGAACTCTTAATGCATACTTTCCTGGGAAATGAATTTTAAGGTATTCAGCGAACTTGGACTCTTGAGGATTAATAATAATAACCTCTCCTGTAAAATCTTCGCTTAGAGTATGTGTTTTACATTTTGGACAAATAGTTTCATTTTTAGTTATTAAATGGCAATTTTTACAAGCTTTCTCTTTCAACTTTATTCCCTTTTTTTATTTCTTATTCTTTATTTTCTTGTCCTTCACTTACTGAGGTCTTCTTACCTTCCTTTTCGGCGAATACTTCTGTAACATCTTCTTCAATCCAATCTTCTTTCCCTAAAAATTTTTGTCTCATTGTTAAACCAAGTTTTCCACTTCTTCCAGTACCTAACGAAACAGCTATAATTTTAGCTCTTACTTGATCATTTACTTCTAAGATTTTTCCAGTTTCCTTCCCAATAAATCGGTTGCCAACTTGTTCATAAGATATATAATCATCACAAATTTGAGACACATGAACTAATCCATCTAATGGACCTAAACGGACAAATGAGCCAAAGTCAACGATTTCTACCACAGTACCTTCAACCACTTCTGAAACCGTTGGCTTAAATGTTAAAATAGTGAACTCCACTTCATGAAAAGTATTTGCATTACCTGGTATGATTATTCCTTTTCCGACATTAAGAACGTCAACAACTGCAATTATAAAGCCATAATCCCGAGTTATGATTCCTTCATAATCTTCTGAAAGGATTATTCTCGCACTCACATCTTTTTCTTGTCCAAAAAGAAATGGAGGTATCTCAATTTTTCCTTCAATAGTGTATAATTTGAACATGAGAACTTACACGTAAGAATTATGAAATTTAGTGAAGCTAAGTAATTGATAATATGCACAAAAAAATTAATAGTTTGTGGTTTTGTACTCTTAGAAATTAAAAAAAAAGAAATTCGAAGCAGTTAATATTTACATAGATCGCTTTTCCATAATACCCATTACTCTAGTTAAGATTCCTAATCCGCCGCCTATGAAATGTAAATATAATCCCGGTTTTGCTTCGCATAAAGACCAAAAGCCTGGAAGAGCAATCTCAAAACCTGCTAACAGAATAATAGACCCAATAATTAGCAATACACCTCCTAATAGATTTAAGAGATATATCTTTTTATCCTTTAATCTATCAATAATACCTGTGATTAGTAAAAGAGAAGTTCCTATTACTATAAAAGTTAGAGCAATCATATTAAAAAAGTGATAAAATATGTCAGCGGGTATCCACTCAAAGCCACATGTGCTGTTGAAAAATAGGTTAAAGTACCAGATTATGACAACAAATTTTATATAGACAGGATCAATACCATAAACGGGCAGAGTAATTGAACCTGTCCTAATTAATCCTCCTAAAATAGGAGGATTAACAGTTCTGTGACATCCTCTTCAATAGGAGGCTTTAGAGTTAGTACGTAGTCTACTTATTTTTTGGTGAGAGATAACCTAATGGGTCTAAAATCAATAATTTCTTGAATTTTAGCTTTTACTGAAGGATCATTCTCAAGCAAGATTTTAGCTTCTCCCTCTGTATTAGCTTCCAAGATTATTAACCCAAAGGGATCATCTGGAATCAATGTCGGTCCTGCGAGAAATAATTTTTTTTGTTTTAATAATGACTGTAAATAGAGAAAATGTTCAGACATAATTATATCTTCCTCCTCTTTTGGATTAGTTATGAAATCTTGGCGATAAGGTTTAATGATTGCATAAAAATGCTGTTTTTTTGTCATGATTATTAATAATTCTAATTTTTATACCTTTTAAATTGATTTTATTTAAATTTTCTGAAGTTAGATAGATAACTGTATATAACATAAAAAAAAATTTGGAATTTTCCTTTTTCAAGCAATATAATTATTGTTTGTTAGCCATTGTTTGAAAATTAATTAGATGTGTAAAAATGACAATTATAATCAGAGATATGACCAAAGATGATGAATATTATGTTGGTACCTGCACTCATGTAAATGAGAATAACAATGAGTATGAATTGTCCTATCCCCGCCGTATTTTTTGGCTTAAAAGTATGGAAAAAGATGGATTGAGAGTCAAGGTTGCTCTTTTAGATGGTATTCATGCTGGATTTTTATATTTAATACCAATTGAAATAAATCCTTGGCCAATACAAGGAAAAGATTTGATGGTGTTTCCATGCTTAGTTTCGCACTCTAAATTCTCTAAAAAGGGTATAGGAACTGAGTTAATTAAGGCCGCAGAAGAAGAAACTAAACTTCAAAAACGTAAAGGAATTGCAACCTTGGGTTTTTTTTGGGACTTTTGGTTTATGCCAGCAAAATATTTTGTAAAATTAGGTTATAAAGTAGCAGAAAAACGAGATAAAGAAGCAATTCTTTGGAAGAAATTTGAAAAAGATGCTGAAGCGCCTTATTTTCGAAAAGAAAATTATAATTTTAAACCTGTAAAAGGAAAAATTGTAATAGATTTATTTTGGAACAGATTTTGTTTGACTAGTGATGTTGAAGCAGAAAGAGTTCAAGAAGTGGTCTCTGAATATGGAGATGACGTTATTCTCAATGAATTTTCGTCAGTTGATCAAATTATCTTACAACAATATGGCATTGAGCGAAGAATCTATATTAATGGTGAAATTATTGAAGTAGGCCCAGAAGTAGAAAAAAGTAAACTTAGAGAAGTTATTGAAGCAGCATTAAATAATCAGAATTAAATTCTTAATAAAATAAAATAAGAATTCATTCTAGCTTCGTCTCATCGCTCTTTAGCTTTTCCAGGAAATCTTCTCTAATAGGATAAAAAATATCTAACATAATAAATGGTTCTTTGCTTAAACAAGTATCCGAATGCGGTGTATTGGAGGGAATACAAAAAAAATCTCCTTTACTAACAATTCGTTCTTCATCTCCAATTCGAAGTTTTGCCGACCCACAATAAACCATGCCAATTTGTTCATGCTTATGGGAATGTATTGGTACTGAATGACCCGGCAAGGTTGCGTTTAGCGCCATCATCATTTTTTCACCATGTAATCCAGAAAGAATTGTTGTCTCTAATCCCTTCATTTGTATAAATTTAGGAGCTTCTTCAATATTAATAAAAAATGGAATTCTTTTATCTTGGATTTTAACCAACTCGAAATTAATTTAATTATATCCTATTAATAAATCAATTGCCTATGGTTTTATTAATTTTAATATTACTTTAATTAATTGTTTATTTTATTAAAGATATACAAAAAGTGAGCCAAAAATGGAAAAGAATCGACCTGAAACAACTCTTTTTCTAATGCAATCTGTGGATGGAAAAATTTCTACAGGGGATATTGATGATCGAGATCAGGAAATTGATTTTCCTAAAATTAAAGGAATTAAAGAAGGAAATTATCAATATTATAATCATTTATTTAAAACCGAAAGGTATGCCTTAATCAGTGGAAAGGTATTAGCTAAAATTGGTGTAAACTCAAGGGAAAAAATTGATGATCATAAGGACGTCAATTTAATTATTATTGATCGCGAACCACACCTTATAAATAAGGGGATTGATTATCTATTAAAATCATTTAAATCTATTTATATAGTAACAAACAACAAAAACCATCCAGCGTTTAAATTTACAAAAGAAAAAGAATTGAATGTTATCTTTTATCCAAATGAGATTAATATTGAGGATTTATTCATCAAACTAAAACAAGATTATCAAATTCATGAAATTTCAATTCAATCAGGAGGGACTTTGAACTCTTTATTTCTTACACTTAAACTTATAGATCATATCTCACTTATAATAGCTCCCTGTCTAATTGGTGGAAAATCTACTCCCACTTTAATAGATGGAACAGGTCCTCGAGTTGAGGATGATTTGTTTAACATAAAAGCTTTAACTCTTAAGAAATGTGAAGTCTTAAAACATTCATATATATATCTTTATTATGATGTGATAAATGATACAATAATAGAAGAAGTTTAGATTAATTTCGCGATTTTTTCGCAGGTTCGCTTACAGTCTAAAAATATTAACCCTAATCTTACATCCTTCGTTGTGGAAACTGTTAATACGGCATTGGGGCCAGCTTGTAAGACTAATAAGTAACCATCGCTCCCTTTGACATATAGTTGGTCAAACTCCCCCTTTTCCATCTCGATAACTGAGCGTTCAGCTAAGGAAAGCAGCGCCGCAGTCATTGCAGCAATCCGTGTCTCATCTACTCCTTGAGGAAGAGCAGAAGCAATTGGTAGACCTTCAGCAGATACTATTGCGGCAGCTTTTACTTCTGGAATTGCTGCAAGCAATTTCTTCAAGATATCATCAAGATTCTCTGTAGTTGGTTCCAAAGGAATCATTTTTTTTTTAATTTTAAATTAGGATTTATTTTGAGAATATAATTTCATTTATAACCTTATTATATTAGATATAATTTACTTATTTTAATTTTATTTATTTTTTTTTATTTCTTATTCTCTAATAAATTATATTATTATTTCTTTATTAATTAAATTTGGAAATTTTTGTAGAGACTTGCCTTTAACTCTGTTATTTTTTTTATTTTACTTATATTTGTACTAATTATCAAAATTATTATTTAAATATTTTAGTCGTTTCTATCATTACATTAATATTTATGGGTTTGCATTTTATATTGATTTGTTGTGAGGGTGATACTACTAATGAGCAGTTATGCTCTTTAGCTTTTATAATTAATTTTGTTGTATATTCTCTAATTTCTTGTGGAGTACCAAAAGATAGGAGACTCATATCTAGATTTCCAATGAAACAGATCTGATTTTTATATTTCTTGAAAAGACTAAAGATATCCACTCCAGCACTAGGTTCCAAACTTTGAACCGCATCAAATCCTAAATCGATGAAAGTTCCAATCATTTCAGAAATATATCCATCAGAATGGACTATAACTTGTTGCTTTCTTTGATGAATTAGATCAATTACTTCCTCATATTTGCTGTAGTATAGTTTTCGCCACATTTCTCTTGGTATAAATGTTCTATTCTTATACCCTAAATCATCTGCTATTAGATATATTTCTGATCCTGTAGTTTGGAGTACTTTAATTAGTGATTTTACATAATTTGAGAAAAATGATATTACTCTTTCAATCAGACTAAAATTTTTTTTTTTCAAGCATTTAGCAAAATATTGAAGCCCCATTGATTGCCAAGTTTTTTCGAATAAACCAGGTAAAGAAATTACATAATCTAAATTTTTCTTTGATTTAAGTAAAAAATCTTTTAACAATTTTAAGTTTTTTTTCGAAGGAAGATTTAAATGCTCCCAATTCTGAACAGTTTTCTCACTTTTAAAAACACCATCCCACATATACCATTCTCCTTGATAAATGCGTCCCCACCCATCCACGGTTCTCTTATCATCTAATAAATAACCTCCCTCTCCCCGTCGGAAATCCCATAAAGAGATAGCATCAAATCCCATTAACTGAATTATCTCAAAATTCTTATTCTTTAACATTAAGTTTGTATTATTAGTTTTAATATCGTATTGATCAATATATTTATCAAGAAACTCTAATTCGGGGTATCCTGTGCAATATAATGGAATTTGAGCTATATTTTCTTTATTTAATGCTTTAAGAAAGATACTTTTAGGATTATCCATAATTAAAGCTAAACTAATTATTTAATTATAAATTATTTCAATAATTAATAGAATTCTTTACAAGATTGACCATGTTCTATTGGACAGTTGTTGATATTGCTTACAATATAACTTTATCAATTTCCTTTTTTATTCTTATGGTTTTTATGATCCGCATTGGTAGAAAGGGAATTAAAGCAGATAATAAGTATGGAGGAATTTCAACAATTTTATGTGGCTTTTGTTTCTTGATATTTGGAGTGTATAATTTATTCTTCAGATTTTTTGTTTATCCATATAATGGGTTTATGGTATGGTGGATCGGAATGAATTTACTTATTGCACTAATTTTTTCCAAAATGATAAAGAGAGTTACTAATAAAATTGCTTTAGAAAGTGCAGATCCAAAATTGGAGAGTGGAAAAAAACCAGTTTTGAGAAGATATGTTGAGCGAATGACTCAGGAAAACCCATATAGTGATAATATTACTTTTAAAATGGAAGTAATAAGAAAAAGTTTTCATTTAATGGGTTTACTTCTTGTTTTAGCATATTTTGGGTTTTTTTCTCTTCTTTATCCAGTTACCCTTATAATTAGTGATGGTGTTATAGAGTTAATTCATAATATTCAACCAGCGTATGAACTAATCTGGGGACCAATCGAATTATTTCCCTTCGTTATTGGTGATTTTCAAGCTGTAATTTATCTTACAATGATGGCTTTAATTGGGGCTTTAATGTTTGCTATAATTTCAGATTTAATTAGAATTATTTGGGGTCCACAATATTCCATTTTTAATTTTTTGACGAGATCAATGTTAAGAAATAAAGAAATAAATGCTACAGGCCCACAGATTTATATCATTACTGGTTTTGTGTTTTCTTATATGCTGTATATGGCAGGAATAATCTATATTTTATCTTTTTTTTCAGGAGTACTTATAGCATGCCTAGCGGATGCTGCAGCGGCACTTATTGGACGAAGATTTGGAAAACATAAGATTAGAGTTAGAAGTAGGGAATATAAGTCATTAGAAGGCTTTCTTGCAGGAACAACTGTTGCATATCTTGTAGGATTAATAATTGTAGGACCAATTTATGCGATTATTGGAGCAATAATTTTCTTTTTAACTGATTATTTACCAATATATACGGCTGACAACATTTTAAATCCAATTTTCATTCCTATAGGCATACAGCTTTTTATATTTTTATTAGGATTACCAGTAGGATGGTTTTAATTTTAAAAATGCGAGCACTAATTGATGAACTGAAAGACTTAAAGTTGGCCATTTTTGATTTAGATGGAGTAATATATCGTGGTGAAGAACTAATCCCAGATGTTGATAATATAATTGAAGAGCTTAAGAAACATTCGATCAAAATCATATATAATTCTAATAATTCCACAGCAACTCGACAGGCATATGTTGATAAATTAAAGAAATTTAAAATAGAGTGTGAAATATCTGATTTTTATACAAGTGCTTCAATTACTTCTGCAGAAATATCAAAAATAAAGAAAATTGCTAAGATATTTGTGATTGGGGAAATTGGATTAAAATCAGAACTAAGAGCTCAAGGGCATATTGTAATAGAAGAAGTTTCTAACTATAGTGAAATCGATTTTGTAATTGTAGGACTTGATAGAGATTTTAATTATCAAAAATTAGCGATGGCCCAAAAATGTATATTAGAAGGTGGGGCTCAATTTTATGCAACAAATTCGGATTCAACTCTACCAGTTGCTAACGGTCTTAAACCTGGAGCAGGTGTAATGGTAAATGCTTTAAAAATATGCACAAATACAGAGCCTGTAAGAATTTTTGGAAAACCTGAATCATTTGGTATTCATTTGATATTGAATGATACAAAAATCTCAGCTAAAAATGCATGTATTTTCGGAGATCGGTTAAATACTGATATTTTAGCGGGTAATAGAGCAGGAATAAAAACAATTGCTGTTTTAACTGGAGTTACTACTTTTGATATGATTGAAGATTTAAATACAAGACAAATAAAATCTGATAAGAATTTAATTCCAGATATAATAATTAAGAGCTTAAATGAGATTTTTATTAAGAAGACTTTTTAAAAAATATTATAAGAGCCCCGATTTAAGCATCATCAATCGACTTATTTCTTCGAATATATCTGCCACATTTTCACCACTCTTTGCAGAGCACTCAAGGTATCCATAAAGATTATTTTTTTTAGCCATTTCTAATGCTTCTTCTCTAGAAACTGCTCTTTTATAGTCAAGATCAAGTTTGCTACCCACCATTAAAACAGGTATTTGATGAATATCCCCCTTATAACCCCGTTTAAAAATCTCAATCCAATCATTAAAATTTTTTAGGCTGGTATATCTCGTTATATCAAACATGAAGATTCCTCCCGACGCACCAACAACGTAACTAGGCATAAGGAATCTAAACCTATCTTCACCTGCGAAATCCCATATTTGTAAACTCACTCGTTTTCCATCAATATCAACCTTCTTTACGTGGAAATCGACTCCTATCGTAATTAGCGAATCACTTTTAAAAACACCCGTTAAATACCGGTTAATTAGAGTTGTTTTTCCAACTCCTCCGTCTCCGAAAAATACGATCTTATACATTGCGTCAGACATTTTCCCCAATCCGTCTTTATAATTTTTGGTTTAAGCTTTTTAAATACATAAAAAAGTTATCCAAGTACTAAATAGATTATTTTTTATATAAAATATTTGATATAATTTTTTTAATAAATATAATAAATTAGATTTTTAAAATTAAATGTTTTTAGATACCTAAGAATCTCAAATTTAAAATATTTATTACTATTTATTAAAAGCAATATTTTATTCAACACAAAATTCATTCGTCAAAAATATGTCTACAAAAGTCGGTATTGTAAATGTAAAGGATTATGAATCCATCCCAAAAGCTGTAGTAGAGGCGATTAAATTAATTGAAGATGATTTGTCATTTGAGTTTTCTAATGCTAAAAACATTCTTTTGAAACCAAATCTACTTACTTCTAAAAGAGAAGCATGTACTCAACCTAGCTTTATAGAAGGTGTACTATCTTATCTAAGAGAAAAGGGAGTTACTATGCAAAATGTATTTATTGGAGATTCTCCTGGACAGCAAGGAAAAACTGCGACTGATGTGGCTGAAAAAATTGGATTACTTGAAATTTGTGAGAAAAATGGAATAAGAATTATTGATTTTGAAAGCGATGTTCCAATAATTGAAAAGATCGAAGGTGCTTTACGGTTAAAAGAAATTCGTGTTGCTAAAGCAGTTAAAGAGTGTGATATATTGATCAATTTACCTCGCTTAAAATCTCATATAGAGGCGACAATGACAGGTGCATGCAAAAACTACTGGGGAATCATACAGGGAGGTCTAAAAGCAAAATATCATTTACTAGGAAAAACTGCTGAGCAATTTGGAGAAGTACTTGCCGATAATCTTTCATGGATTGTAAATAATAAACCAAATAGGCTAATTGTATATGATTTACAGGAGATAATGGAAGGAATGGCTGGTCCCGGAGGAGGATCAATGAATAAATGGGATTTAATTCTTGTTGGAACCGATGAAATAGCTTTAGATGTTGTAGCACTTGAAATAGGAAAGGTTAAGACAAAAAATGTACCGCATGTTAAAAATGCAATAGAGCGAAACTTGGGGGTAGGAAATCTAGAAAATATCGAGATTATAGGAATGCCACTTGACGAAGCGAAAAAGCAAACTCCTAAATTCAATGTTCCAGGAAGCACTATGACGAGTTTCATCAGTTATATGTCTGGACATCTTGCTTACAAAATAATTAAAAAGATTCCTAATCTAGTTAAAGAAAAATGTGTTCAGTGTGGACAATGTGCTCAAATTTGTCCTGCAAAAGCTATTAAATTTATAGAAGGCAATTATCCAATATTCTTAAGGAAAAAGTGCATTTCATGCTTATGTTGTTCTGAATTATGTCCCGAAAGTGCTATTAAAGCAAAAAGTAGGGGTTTAGGAGGGCTTTTTGATTAATTTATAATGTTTTTTATCCTTTCTGAATAAAATTTTAGGAAATGATAATTAGCTAATCTTGCATTTATTATTGAATCATATTGAATAAATTCATTGGCAGAATGTGCGAATCCTCCAATACCTAAGCCTCCAGTAATGAAATTTAGCCCTAATTCTTTCTGAATTTTACTTAAAGGAGCAGCAGCAGCACTTAATGGCCATAATTCTGTTGAAACTCCTAAAACATTAGCACTTTCTCTTAGACTATTAACTAAAAAAGTATCTTTTCGCACACGAGAAGATTCATATCCTATATTTTTAGTTATTTTAATTTGAGATTTTGTGGTCTTGGAAAATGCATCTACTTTTTCTTTAATTTCATTAAAAATCTTGTTAGCTGTTACATTATGAGCGAATCTAATATCTAAATTGCACACAGCTTCATTAGCTACATAATTTTTTGTTCCTTCTCCCAAAAATCCTGACTTTAATGTCGAAATATTGAAAGTAGGATTAAATAGATAATTAAAGAATGCTTTTTGGGGATCATCTTGGGTAGTTTGTTTTATTCCTGCTTTACTCTTAAATTTTTCAACATCAAGTTTTATTATAAGGTTATCTTTAAGAGACATCTCATCATCAGTCAGTTCATATGGATTTTTCAAGCTCTCTATTTGAAATTGGTTATTGGAATAAATTGTATTAAGTAAAAAAACTAGGTCAGTTGCGGGATTAGGTATCATACCACTAAAAGCTGAATGTGGTTCTTTATTTTTTGATGAAATTCTAATTGTCAATGATAAAATACCTTTATAACCTAATTTTAAAACTAATTTTCCGTTAAGATCTTGTTTTGTAGATGGATAATAAGCATCTGTACAATTCTGAAACATATTTTTATGGGTGCTTTCTTCAATAAATTTTAGAAGAGAAGGTGAACCTTTTTCCTCCTCACCATCAAATAGAAGTATTAGGGAAATAGGGAGGCTATTATTCCTTTTCAAGATTTTTACAAGATTTAAAAAGCATAGTAGGGGTGTTTTTGAATTATAGGCGCCTCTTGCTATAATGCAATTACCTAGTTTATTAAGAGGTGGAGGTAATTTCTCAATTTCTGCTCCATATGGGTCACTTATCCATTCGTTTTCTTTATTAACTGGTTGAGTGTCATACATCATATATATCAGGAGCGATTGCTTTATTTCTCCGTCTATTTTGGCAATGATCAATGGATTTATTATTCCCCTATATTCTTTTATTTCTTCAGAAATTTCAGAGATATAAGAGATTATAAATTTTTTTGCTTTTTCTATTCCTTCAAGATTTAGGGTATTACTTGGAATTTTTAAAAATGGACGAAGTTCATTCTCTATAAATTGGCTATTTGAATTTTGAATTAATTCTATTATATTAGTTTTGGATTTTGCGATTTCCATATATAATTTTATTATATATGGATTATATATAGTTTTAGAAACTGAATTATATATTATTTAATGAATTATAAAAATCATTTTACTATGCATGATCTTGGTGAATTATCTCAAATTATTAGCGAACTAAGAAATAAGGGAAATCTAGAAGGAGTGATTTTTGCATATAGAGATGGAAATCATATAATAGATAATTTAGCAAATGATCTAGATACTACAAATTTTGTTTCGATGTGTGCTTCTGTTTTGGAAAGCGCAGTAGGGATCGGAGAAGCTATAGGTAATCAAGAAATTAATAAAATTATTGGGGAATTGGAAGAAAAAACCATAATAATCTTTGAATGTGATAAAAATACATTTTTAACATTAATAATTAATAGAGATTCCGATATCTCTTACATTTTAAGCAAATTAGACGGAGTAATTCAAAAAATTATTAAAATGTATTAATTTACGTATAGTTTATTTTGAACTTTTAATGTGATTATAATTTTCTCTTTTTATAAATAACTCATCCAATTTGGATCAATCTGATTAAGAGAGTTCTCTATTTCTTTCCGTATATCCCAATTATCATCTCCTAATATTTCAATTAAAGGTTCAATTGCATCTTTATTTCCAATTTCCCCCAGTGCTTTAATTGCAGAAATTCGTATTTTGTCATCTTTTTCTTTTAATAATTGAATAAATGGTTCAATAGAATCAACGTCTTTAAGCTTACCTAATGCCATAGCAGCCCAACTTTTTACATACACATCTTCATCATTTAAACAAGAAATTAGAGAATTATATGATTCTTTACTCTCAGTTCTTAATAATAAGTTTACTGCAGCTCTACGGATCTTCCAATTTGAACTGTTTAGCAAACCATTCGCAAAATCAATTACTTCTTTATTATCAAATTTAATTAGGGCGTCTACAGTCGCATTCCTTACGCTTCCATTTTCATCTTCGATTAAAGCAAATAAATTATTGAGAGTATTCGGGTCAGTAATTTCACCTACAATTTTTGCACAAAACATTCTAATTTGCCAAGACTTATCAGATAAAGCGTTGATAATTCTACTATCAATTTTGTCATCTAAAATTTTTAATAGAGAACGATAAGCTGAACCTCGTAAACTTGCTATTTTGCTATTAAAATTGGATATTAATAAATTTATAGAATTAGCATCTTTTAATAATCCTAGTAGCTTTATTGCTTCTCTTCTAGCATTAACATTTCTCCCTTTTACAACCTCATAAATAAGCTCGTATGATTTAGTTGGTTCAAGAATTTTATAAAGAGCGTTTTTAGCAAGATTTCTAATTTTACCATCATTTTCTTTTAGTAATTCTATTAATGGTTTGATTGCTTTCTTACTTCCAACATTACCCAATACTCGAATAACTTCTCTTCTTACCTCTATATCTGGATCATATAGTAGATCTATTATATACTTAACATTCCTTAATTCAATTATTCCATCAAGTGCTTTCACTGAATTTTTTCTTATTATTGAATCTTTATCTTTTAACAAATTGAGTAAAACATTTTCACTCTCTTTCTTTTTTATTTTCCCAAGGATTATTGGAATTTCTCTTTTGATATAAAGATCTTCAGTGTTAATAAAATCATTAATAATTTGAAGATTTCCTTTGTTACCAATTTTTACTATGGTATCTATTAAAGAATTATAAATTTCAGCATTTCTAAAATGAAAAATATTAAGTAATGGCCTTAGGGCTTCATTAGATTCAGTTTTTCCCAATAAGACTATTGCCTTTTTTTTTGTTTCAATATTCGAATCATTTAATGCATCAATTAGAAAAGGGATTGATTTATTTAGTTTTAACTCGCCAACAATCTCAATAAGTTTTGTTCTCACCGATCCATCTTTACAATTTTTATATTGTTCTTTTAAAAAGTCAATTCCATCTACATTATACCAACTTGTTATCACATCTATTAATTTAAGCCTTAGTTGAGGATGTTGATCGTCTAAAAAAATATTTTTTATATCTTGAAAACGTTTTTTCTTATCATCCCTATAAAAATCTAATAATTCTATCGCTTTAAGTTTAGCTTCTATGTTGTTAGAAGATGTTAATATTGAAAGAAGGATTTCAACAGCTTCATCTTCCTCCAATGTCTTTATCTTTTCCGCGAGTTTATCAGTGCCAAAACTCAATTTAAAAACCTCAAAAGAATAAAAGAAAATGCGAAATATAGAAAATAAATAAATCTTTGAAATATTAATAAAAGCTCGAATTATTTATTTTTATTCTTTTAAGAAAATGGTTTTAATAAAGAAATATGTTAAAATATAATATTAGAGAACCCAATGATAATGAAATTTCTAGATGTATAAATGTTCTTTATTCTGCATTTGGGAGAGTAGTTCCAAATGATGTTAATGAGCATGCCCGAATATGGAAAGCTTTAATAAAACATAATATTGGAAAATTCCTTATAAGTGTAGTAAATGAGAAGATTTTTGGTATTGGTGGAGTTTTTATTTTTGGGAAAGTCGGAAGCTTTGGCTATATGGCTGTACTACCAGAATACAGAGGAAAGGGAATAGGAACTGCTATTTTTAAAAACTTATTGGAGATTGCTAATAAAAAGAATTGTGAATCAATGTTTCTTTATGCTTCCAAATTAGGAAGACCAGTTTATAAGAAATTTGATTTTCAAGAAAGATTTTATGGAATAATGTACCAATTAACAAATCAATTACGTGAATTACAAGTTGATAGCAATTCGGTTAAGGTTTTGGAATATCTTCCGAAATGGTTATTGGCTCTTGATAAGAAAGCAATAGGTTATGATCGTAAAAGGTACTTAGAATTAAGAATTGAATTTGGTGCTAAAATTCTGGCTGTAGAGAATGAAGGCTATGGCTTATTAGCAAAAAATCGATTAGGACCATTGATAGCAACAAATCAGGTTGTCGCTCAACAGATAATTAAGAAAAGTGTGATGATAGGGTCCAATCATGTAATCATCGCAAACCATACCTATTTACCTAAAACAATAATTAAATCAATGAATTTAGTAGAAGAGGAAAATAACGCCAGTATAAAGATGGTTCGTGGAAAAGAACTCTCTGAAAATTTGAGCTTAATATACGCGATTGGTACTTATGCTAAAGGATAAATTCTTTTTCAAAAATCAGAAATACATACAAATTTATATTTTAACCTATTTCTACTTTATTTTATTTTTCTTTTAATAAAGTATCTAAGATGAATGGATAAGCTAATGTAACAACAGTTTCAATAGCGATTTAAGCGTAGAATCTTATTAATATAAAGCATAAAATAAAAAAGTTAGAAAAGTTGAAATTTAAAAATAGCAATTTGAAAAATTGAAAGGAAATAAATAATATGAAAATTATGACTGAAGTCAATATATGGCAACTTTATAAGGTTATGTTGCATAGCCGCCTTTTTGAAAATGCCGTAAAGGATTTATGGGAAAAAGGTTTGATTTCGGGTGAAATGCACCTTGGGACTGGAGAAGAAGCAATTATAGCAGGTGTGGTTTCACAATTAGAGAAGGGGGACGCTATAGCAGTTGATCATCGTGGAACACCCCCATTTATAATGAGGGGAATAGATCCAATTTTATTATTATTAGAATTTCTAGGGCATTCTAAAGGTCTCTGTGCAGGACAGGGAGGTCATATGCATCTTTTTTCGAAAGAACATTTAATTGCCTCATCAGGTATTGTAGGGTCATCAGGACCAGCAGCTACTGGATTTGCTCTAGCTTTAAATTATAAAAAGACAAGAAATATTGCGGTTGCATTCTTTGGAGAGGGAGCTATAAATCAAGGCATGATGCTTGAATCAATGAATTTAGCGTCTGTTTGGAATTTACCTGTCCTTTTTGTGTGTAAAGATAATGATTGGGCTATTAGTACAGATACAAATGACACTATAGGAGGGAGTTTGATAGATAGAGCAAAGGGTTTTGGTATTGAAGGATATGAAGTTGATGGAAAGGATGTAGAAGCTGTTTGGAAAGCAGCAAATGAAGCTATCTCAAAAATCCGTAGTGATAATAAACCTCAATTTATTCATGCTCATTGTGTGCACACAGAAGGACATTTTCTTGGAGATCCACTACTTAGATATCAGCGAAATCCAACCCTATTAGCTGAAGTTGCCGAATCTCTCAAAGAATACCCAGGCGAAAGTTTAGATGAGATTCTTCTGCTTTTTCGGAAAATTGGTGGTCAGACAAAGAAAAAAGTAGATCCACTAGTTATTATTCAAAAAAGATTAAAAAATGACCCAGATCGTCTTAAAAAGATAGAAGAAGAGGTTTCAAGGGAAATAGAGGAAATTATTAAAAAATCATTAGAAATTTTTGAGGGAGGGAGTAAAAATGCCTAAATTAGGATTTGCCCAAGCAATTGAAAGTGCTATTGCTAAAGTAATGGAAGAAGATGAAAATATTATTATTTTAGGAGAAGATGTACATGGATTGCGACCAAATCTTTTCGCTCGTTTTGGTAAAAAGAGAATAATGCCAACACCTATAAGTGAAGGCGCGTTTGTCGGTGCTGCAGTCACAGCAGCAATGGCAGGACTACGTCCTATTGTAGAAATTATGATTGTGGATTTTATTGGTGTCACAATGGATGCCATCTTGAATCATGCAGCGAAAATCCATTATTTTTCTGGAAATAAATGGAACGTTCCTCTTGTTATAAGAACTGCATGTGGTGGAGGTTATGGGGATGCTGGGCAACATGAGCAAAGTTTATGGGGATGGTTGGCTCATATACCTGGACTAAGTATTGTCGTTCCTTCCAATCCTGCTGATGCTGGAGGGTTGATGCTCTCATCTATATATGAAAATAATCCAATAATATATTTTGAACATAAATTACTGTCAGATTACTGGTTAGATTTTATGGGGAGTGGAGGGCGATCATCTCTTTCTTTTAATGTTCCAGAACAAGGATTAGAAGGAGAAGTACCAGATAAATGGGAACCTATTCCATTAGGTAAACTAAATCAAATGAGAGAAGGAAATGATATTACATTAGTGAGTGTTGGCGTCGGCGTTCATCGTTGTATTGAAGCTGCTAACATTTTAGAAGGAAAAGGAATTTCTGCTGAAGTGTTGGATCTGAGGTGTCTCGCTCCCTTAGATATTGAAGGATTAAAAAGTTCTGTTGGGAAAACAGGAGCCCTCTTAGTCATTGATGAAGATTATAAGAATTATGGGCTTTCTGGTGAATTATGTGCTGTTCTCTTAGAAAATGAAATAAAATTTAAATTCGGTCGAGTTTGTACAGAAACCACTATACCTTATTCAAGAGAATTAGAAGATCAAGTATTACCGAATACTAAAAAGATTGTTGATGAGTCTCTTAAAATTTTGAAAAAATAATTTTTTTTAATTTCTAATCTTATAAATTTAGAGATGGTGGTCCTTTTCAGCTGCTTTAGCAAATTCGATAGCTTTAAATATATCGGCACGTGAAAAACAAATCCAAATTTCATTGAAATCTTCTCAATAATTACTTTTTTAATATTAAAAAAAATGAAGTTTAAACCTTATATAAACTAATATAACATACTTTCAATAAATCTAGGTTTTATAACCTGCCCATAATATGGCATCTTTAAGTAGATTTCTAAAACCTAAATTATAGTGAGCACCCCATCCATGTCCAGGGATTATAACTACAATTCTTGATTTTTCATATGGACTAATCCAGATTAATGGTTTATCGCTTGAATAGAGATTCGTTTGTAAGATAACTTCTATTTTGGGCGATAACCACATATTTTTATAAGTTTCATCATAAATATGGACAGGCAATCCATTTAAACTTGATATAATAGGATGTTCTCCTAAAGGGATTCCTATGATTTCTTGATGACTCATGTAATTTGAAGAGGGGAGATCACCTTCAGGTTGCATTAAATACCTTCCTCCTACTACATCTTCATACCACCATTTCCATGAATTATAAGTTGCTATTGCATGATGTAATACTATTATTCCTTTTCTCGCTTCAGTAAATTGTTTTAAATTTCTTTTTATAATATCATCTGGATTTTGATTTAAATTATACATTATGAGAACATCATACTTTTCTGATAAATCCTCTTTAAATGCTTCTCTATCTGAATCAATATGAGTCCATTCTATCTCCTTTATAACACTAAAAACTCTAAATATCGTGTTCTCAAAGGAAGCACCACCACTCACAATTAATACCCTTAATTTATCATTCATTTGTTTTGACATATTTCTTCATTTTATTATTTTAGATTTTAAAATAACTTTATAAACGGCAAGATTCTCTGATAATTATTACCGTTTGTACAGTTAACAAATGGCAAGAATTATTTATAAATTTTACCATATTATATATAAAAAACTAATATATTCGAAATATGCTAGATTTTAAATTAAAAGATCTTGATATTATTAATGAATTAGATAAAAATGGTCCTCAAATATCAGCTACAGAAATTAGTCGTAATCTAAACATTCCTGCTAGAACAATTCGTTATAGAATAACTAAATTAAAGGAAAATAAGTTGTTGATTCCATCATTTGTTTTCATGCATGAGCGCAAATTAGGATTGGGCGAGGAAATATTAATTCTGGAAGAAAATCAAAAGTTTAAATCAAAGATTTTAGAAATATTGAACTCATTTCCAACTTTTTATTGGTATGCACATACATATGGAAAGTTTAATGGATTTATTGTACATTCCATATTTGATTTATTAAAACCTGAAACCAACTCTAAAATTATCTCTGAAATGATAAAAAAGAATTGGATAAAGGATTATCAGATTTTCCAAATGATTGATTATTATCACAAAAGCATGAATTATACTGAATATTTGCCTAGATCAGGGTGGACTATGAATTGGGAAGAGTGGTTTAAACGTATTAGTAATCTAGATGCAATTTCTGACATTTTAAGTATAAACCTAAATGATAGTTCTAATTTAGTGGATTTTGATCATAAGGATATTTTAATATTACAACAGCTTTCTATTGATGGATCTATTTCACTCCAACAATTAGGAAACATTTTAAACTTATCCAAAACCCAAGTAAGAAAAAGAATTGTTGATCTTAAAAGAAAAAATATAATAAAAGTCTTTAAACCAATCTTCTCTCCAATCCCAAAAGACGAAATGCTATATATCTATTGTTTTATTGAAGTAGGAAACCTAAAAAAAGAATTCATTGAAAACATATGTCAAATTCCCTTTTCATTCATGTTTATTTTCGAAACAAATGATAGATATTGTATAAGATTAAATATTTCAAGAAAAGATATGATAACGTTTATGTATTGCTTTGAAATATTAAAAAAATATATCGAATCATATTTTATACAGTATATATTTGAGAGTCCAACTGCTAGAAATCCTGAGTCTTATGGACTTTATAATAAGGAAACTAAAACATGGAAAATTGAAATCAATAATATTCTTTCAAAAATAAAAAAAATATAAAATAAAAAGGAATTTAACCTATTTCAATATCCATTTTCTTACGTTCTTCTAAGAGGGCATCTACGACAGAAGGATCTGCTAGTGTGGTTACATTTCCAATATCAGTTCCTGCAGCAATTGCTTTTAAAATCCTTCGCATTATTTTACCACTTCGCGTCTTAGGTAAATCGTCAGCAAACTGAATCACATCTGGTTGGAAGACTGGACCAATTTCTTCTCTCACATGATTTCGTATCTCCTTAGATAATTTAGCTGATTTTTCAACACCTTGAATTAATGTAACAAAAGCCCATATTGCTTGACCTTTAATTTTATGAGGAAAGGGAGCAACGGCTGCTTCTGCAACACTTGGATGACTTACAAGAGCAGATTCTACTTCCATTGTTCCTATTCTATGCCCAGACACTTTAATAACGTCATCTAATCGCCCAAGAATCCAATAATAGCCATCTTCATCACGTCTTGCCCCATCTCCGGTATAATAATATCCGGGATATCTCTCAAGATAAGTTGATTTGAATCTCTCAGTATCACCCCAAACATCTCTTAACATACCTGGCCAAGGTTGAGCCATAGCAAAATATCCACCTTCATTAGGTTCTGTTATTTCTTCCCCCTCTAAATCAAAAATGGTGGGTTTTATACCTAAAAATGGCATACAACATGAACCTGGTTTCGTAGGAGTCGCGGTAGCAATTGGAGTCATAATAAAACCTCCGGTTTCTGTTTGCCAATATGTGTCAACAATGGGGCATCGTTCTTTACCTATTACACGATGATACCAAGTCCAAGCTTCTGGATTTATTGGTTCACCAACAGTTCCAAGAACTCTTAATGAACTTAAATCATGTTTTTTAACTGGATCGTCGCCATATCTCATTAAAGCTCGTATTGCAGTAGGAGCTGTATAAAAATGAGTCACTTTATGGCGTTCAACAATATCCCAAAAACGATCAACATCAGGATAGGTTGGAACTCCTTCAAACATTAATGAAGTAGCGCCATTTGCTAAAGGTCCATATACAATGTATGAATGTCCTGTTATCCAACCAATATCAGCAGTGCAATACCATATATCTCCTTCATGATAGTTGAATACTATTTTATGAGTAAATGCAGTATAAAGAATATATCCTGCTGTAGTATGTTTCACTCCTTTTGGTTTTCCAGTTGTTCCACTTGTGTATAAAATAAATAATGTATCTTCAGAATCCATTACTTCCGGTTCACATTCTTCACTTATACCGTCAATGAAGTCATTATACCAAATGTCTTTATTAGTATGAGGTACATCTCTTCCAGAACGTTTTACAACAATAACATGTTCTATCGTGGGGACATCATCAATAATTTGAACAACGTCAGCCATTTTCGGGTAATATTTACCGGCTCTCAGGGTTTCATCACTTGTGAATAGAAGTCTTGAATCAGAATCTTCAATTCTATCTTTAACAGCTTCTTTTGAAAATCCACCGAAAACAATTGAATGAATTACACCTATCCGAGCACAGGCCAGCATAATGATCGCAAGTTCAGGAATCATAGGTAACCATATTGTGACCCTATCTCCTTTCTTTAATCCTAAATTTTTCATTCCATTAGCAACTTTGCTCACTTCCCTCAATAGTTCATTGTAAGTAAATGTTCGTACATGCCCTGGTTCGTCTGCTTCCCAGATCAAAGCTATTTTATCTCCCTTTCCTGCGTTGACATGTCTATCTATTGCATTATAGCTTACATTAAGTTTTCCACTAACAAACCATTTACCAGGAAATAAGTCAGTTTTTTCCCAAACCTTATCATATGGTTTGATCCAATCAAGTGATTTAGCTTGCTCATCCCAAAAACCTTCCATATTTTCAATAGACTGTTTATAGAGTTTTTGATATTCTTCCATCGACATTCCAGTTTTCGAATATTCACGATTAAGATCAACAGGATTAAATTTACGGGTTTCAGTGAGAATACTTTCCATTCTTTCTTCTTTTGACATTTTTCTTCACATTTTTGAATTGCTTAAATTTCTAATTTCACAAATCTATGTTTTTGAGTTTTTTTAATTATTAACATTAAAAATTATTAGTATATAGTGAATAATATTAATTCAAATAAGAGATATATGAAATTTAAACATTTTATTTATAATTCCAAAAACATTATATTGATGTTAAGACAATTAAAAAAGACATTGGAAATTATATTTATATTTGAAAGAATAAAATTAAATCAGCAAAAAGGAAAAGTTTAATATTATGATAGAAGACTGGAGAGAAAAATGGAAAGATAAAGAAATAACTAGCGAGGAAGCAATTAAAAAAATAATTCCCGGGAATAGAGTTTTCATTGATTCTGGATGCTCAGAGCCACAATTACTTACATCAGAATTGATAAAGAACTCAGAAAATTTAATTGATACTGAAATTCTCCATTTTTTGACTATAGGACCAGAAAAATATTTTAAAGATAAAGCAGAAGACCTCTTTAGACATAATGCTTTATTCATTGGTAAAACTCTAAGGGAGGAAATTAACAAGGGTCAAGCAGATTATACTCCTATTTTCACTAGTGAAATCCCCTCTTTATTTTTAACAGGTAGGAAACACATCGATGTTGCTCTTATTCAAGTTACTCCTCCTGATTCTTACGGTTTTTGCTCCTTAGGAATTAATGTTGATATAGCAAAGCCAATAGCTCAATCCGCTTATTTGACAATTGTTGAAATTAATCCAAGAATGCCAAGGACTTTAGGGAACTCTTTTATACACATGAAAGAAATTAATCATTTCGTATATAATGACACTCCCTTATTGGAATTCAATTTTGATAAACCTGATGAAATCGCAGAAAGAATTGGACAAAATTTAGCGAACTTAATTGAAAATAAATCTACGATTCATGTAGGTTTTGGGGATTTACCAAATGCAGTTTTAAAATATTTGGAAGAGAAAAAAGATTTAGGTATGCACTCTCATTATATTACAGATAACATAATACAACTTATTGAAGGAGGAGTTCTAACTTGTAGAAAAAAGAATTTTCATCCTGAAAAAATTCTTACTAGTTTTGCTTTAGGAACTAAAAAATTATATGATTTTGTTGACAACAATCCCTATATAGAATTTTATCCCTCTGATTATATATGTAATCCCGTATATATTGGAAGGAATAAAAAGATGGTTTCCATCAATTCCGCTAGACAAATTGATTTAACAGGACAAGTTAATGCAGCAACAGAAGGTTATAGCTTTTATTCAGGATTAGGAGAAACTATTGATTTTATGAGAGGTGCCGCTTTTTCTAAGGGAGGAAAACCTATAATAATAATACCTTCAACGTCAAGGGATGGTCAAAAATCTCGGATTGTTCCTCATTTAGATGAAGGAGCAGGAATCCTATTATCTCGTGGAGACGTTCATTATGTTGTGACTGAATGGGGTGTAGCATATCTTCATGGGAAAACTATTCGTGAAAGAGTACTTGAATTAATCTGCATAGCTCATCCAAAATTCCGTCAATCATTATTAGACGAAGCTAAAAGATTGAATTATGTTTTTTCTGACCAAATGCTTCCTTGCGATGAAGATGGTCGTATTTGTTTATATCCTTCAGAATATGAAACAGTTTATACAACAAGAGACAAAGAAAAAATTAAAATTCGACCTGTTAAAACTACAGATGAACAAGCACTTAAAGAATTATATTACTCATTAAATGAAAGAGACAGATATTTACGATTTTTTGAATTAAGAAAAGAATTCACACATTCAAAAACCCAGAGTGAGGTGAATATTGATTACCATAACGTTTTTTCACTAGGAGCATTTATTGGAGAAATTGGAAAAGAAGAAATGATTGGGAGTGCAACTTATTATTTCAATCCTCAAATGAATATGGCAGAATACAGTTTTTTGGTTAGAGAAGATTATAGAGGAAAAGGAGTTGGGACTTTTCTTTACCAGCATATAATCATTATCGCTAAGGAGAAAGGGATAAAGGGATTCTATGGTAATATACATATTCAAAATAAAGAAACAATTCGTGTGATCCATAAAGGGGGTTATACTAAAATAACTCCTCCTGAGGTAGGCGAAAAAGAACTATTTTATAGAGTTTATTTTGATAAAGAAGACTCATTTAGATGATTAAACCAAATTTTTATCTTTCTTCTTTAATTATCAAATTTGTTGATTTATGAGGTTTCAGTTTACAGATTTTCATGTTCATACTAGACCTTGGAGCGTAGATGTAGCACAAGACGGCCCTACATTTGAAGATTATATAAAAGTTGCAGAAAAACATCAAATTAACATATGTTTTCTTGATCATTATGAACTCTTTTATGTTGAAAATGATAGGACTAATCCATTTTATAATGGAAGAATTAATGATTACCTTGAAGAGATTGATGAATATAAAGAAACATATGATTTCATACTTAGTGGCTTAGAAATTGAATATTATGAGAATAAAGAGATTGAATTGATTGAATTTATGGATGATTACAATCAAGAATTTGACTTTATTGGAGGATCTATTCATGAATGGATAATTGGATATCCTATTACTACAAGAAATGGATTAATAAAATTGTTAGAAAAAATTCCAATGAAAAAAGTTATAGATGACTATTTTGAAGTAAGTGCAAAAATGATTAATTCATATATTTTCAAAAATATCTGTCATATTGATACTATCTATCGTTATATAAATAGTAATGATTTCACACCTAAAGATGATTGCAATGTATCTGATAGACGAATATTAGAATTAGGTCGATTATGTATAAAAAACAAGATAAAAGTAGAATTAAATTTATCTGGATTGCGATTTCCTGTAAAAAGATCGTTTCCATCGATGAATATTATGAAGCAGTTAAAGGAAGAAGGAGTTGATTATTTCGTTGGATCTGATTCGCATTCTTTAGAGTATTTTGAAGAGCAAATCCCTAAAGTAATAGAAACTTATAAGATATTAAATCTACATTAAAAGACCAAAATGTTCAAACTGTTATGGAGTTAAAAGTTCTCTCAAATAGGGTTAAACAATGGGACCAGAAGATAATTTTAAAGTATAATGGTTTAGGTGGTAAACCATTAACAATCATATTAAAAATTATTTCTTTTTTCGGAAGAGAAACATTATGGCTTTTTTTGATTACTTTTTATTTATTGGTTTGGTATGATCCATTTTTATTATCTTATATATCTGCTACATTTCTTACTGGATTGATTCTAATACTACTAATAAAGCAAGTAGTACAAAGAGAAAGACCATTTGAAAGATTTGAAGAAGGAAAGATAAAAGTTCTGGAGAGAAAACCAAGTTCGAGAAGTTTTCCTTCATGGCATTCATATAACGTTATGTCGCAAGCTTTATTACTAGGTTTATTTTTTATGAAATCACCAATCATTTGTTTTTTACTATTTTCCTTAGTTATTCTAGTTTCATTTTCAAGAATTCAACTTGGAGTACATTATCCAATAGATGTCATATTTGGCTGTATTTTCGGAGTGATAGGGTTTTTAATTTCAATCTATTTTACGGGTCCTCTAATATTTAAAATAATAACCTACTTAGAACACTTTATACCATATGAAATTCAATATCGAGCAATAAATACCATGTTTATTAATAATATCGGGTATTTATTACTCTCGATTAGTATATTTTTTGCCATCTTCTTGTTAGCAATCTATAAAAAAATAAGAGCGTTTATTAAAAAAGATTAGTCGTCTAATAATTTAAAGATCCAAACTTTTTCTCTTGCTAAATAGATCCTTTAACTCATTAAGTACATTTAAACGTGTGTTTTCTTGGCGTCTAGCAGATTGTTGACTTGGATTAGCAATTTCAATTGGAATGCCACTTTGAGCAACTTGAAACGCACCTGACTCTATAGCACGAAGTCGATTATCAATATCATTAAGTTGCATAGAAATACTTTCTGATAAACGTATTACTGCATTTAAAGTTTCTTCTAAAGTCTTTCCAAGGCCCTCAACTTTTCTTACTGTTGGATCAGTGAGAGAATGACCTGCACTCATCAAATTCTTAACATATTTTGCAAATTGAGGCTCACGGGAAATTAATGAATAGATTGATGTTAAATAAATTTCAAGATCAAATTCTACCTTTTTGCTTTTTAGAAGATCATTTAAGTTATGCTTTAGAAGTTCAATATTTAAGAGTATTTTTGGATCGTTTTTTAGATCAGGATCATACTTATGAAGGAATACCAATATATATGGTGTTTCCTCTAATAAAATTATCGAATCTAATATTCTATCAAAATATTGAAGGGATTCTTCAAATCTATCCGGATCTTGTATATCAATTACAAACATTAATAAATCCAATTCAACAAAATATTGCTCTGGATTACTTAAATACCTTTCTCTATATTCTTCTTGACCACCTAAATCCCATATAAATAGATTTAAATTGCTAGTACCAAACTTCATTCGCACCACTCCTTTTGTTGGGTGTGTTGCAATCATATCACTAATTCCTAAACGCCCTCCAAATTTAGATAATAATGAAGTTTTACCAGCTGCATCTAAACCGCAAACAAGAACCTTTTGACCTTTAAGATCTATCCCTTCTGTTTCTTCTTTAATGCTCGCAATAAGTGAACTAATTGTACCTGTTTTCTTTAATTTGGTTTCAAGAGAGGGATATTTGTCTTTTAATTCTTCAATTTTTTTATGCAAATCTATCGCTAGTTCTATAGAATCATCCGTTTCTTCAAGTTCAATAAGACTACTGAATGGGTTGTCTTTATCTAACTTTGAGGCATCTCCAATAGTTTTAATGTCAAATAATTGTTTAAAGATTTCTGAATATTCTTTATCAATAAACTTATAAGAGTCAAGTTGTAACTTTAAAATGTCATTAATTTCATTTAATTTATCAATTTTGACAGATTTAGGGTCTAAAAACTTCGAGATGACGTTTATTAATCTAGAGACTTCGGTAGACATTACAATTAACGATTTTTCTTTATTATTAATAGTCTGATTTAATTTTTATTCTTAATTATTACTATACTAGTTAAAAACATAAAGATTTAAATTTTCACAAGTTAATTTGAAATAGATCACACTTATATATTTTAGAATTTATGTATTTCTAAGAAATTGAAAATTAAAAATTCAATTACCATCCTTTAGCATCCCATAAACTATGCCAGCACATTTTGAAGATGATGATTTTTTCGAAGATGGAGCAGAGGCGGGTCCCCCTTGCTGTGATTCACCAAAAATTAGTGAAGAGGATGGATTCTATGTTTGTTTAAATTGTGGATTTGTATATTCTCGTATTCTTGATGATAGCCCTCGGAGGGCTTTTACCCAAGAAGAGATTCAAAAAAGAAAGAGTAATGAAAGAGTGTATAGTCCTATTGGCCCCAGAACAATTATTAGAGGTTCAAGAGATGCAAGAGGTACTTTATTAAGTCCTAAATATAAATCAAAATTCAATCGGCTAGCGAAAATTCATAGATCACTAACAACTAGTTACGAAAGGAACTTATGGATTGCTTTACCAAATCTTCAACGTTTACAAAAACGACTTGGTATTCCTGACGCTGTAGCAGAAGACGCACTTCGGATTTATACCCAAACAGTAAAGAAAAAGTTAACAATGGGGCGTAGTATTGATACCTTACTATCTGCTTCGATATTTGCTGCATTAAGAGTTCATGGAATACCCAGAACAGCTGAAGAAATTACCAAAGTTGCACAAATCCCTAAAAAGAAAGTGATTAAAAGTTATCGTTTAATTTTAATGGAAGTACTACCTAAATTAGGGTTGAAAGTAACTCACTTTTCTAGTGAGCGATATGTAGATAAATTTAATGAAGAATTAAAATTATCCATGAAGTGTCGAAACATAGCCGTTAAAATTATTGAAAAAGCTAGGGAAAGTGGATTTAATTCAGCTGGAAAAGATCCAAAAGGGATTGCGGCAGCAGCAATTTATATAGGGTCTAAAATTTGTAATGAAAATCGAACACAGAAGGAGATTAGTAAATTAGCGCGCGTTACTGAAGTAACCCTCAGAATGAGAGTTAAAGATTTACAAAATTATGCGAATATGGTGGATTAAAAAGTCTTTTTGAAAATTAATTTTAGATTAGAGTTTTCTCTTCTTCAAAAAGAGGCAAAATTTTCAACATTTCTTTTATTTTAGTCATATATTTTCCAAAATTATATAATCTTACATCAATCAGTAAGAAAATGAGCATTATATAAAAAGTTTCTTCCACTAATTTTTTATTTACGCCTAGACTATTTAAATAGGCATTTATATTGTTTTTAATTAATTTTAAAGGTTCTCCCGCTTTTAATAGAGCTAATCCATGTAAAATCATCATTAACGAACTAGTTTCAAAATCTTTTATCTTAGTGAAAAATTTATTTGCTAATTTTAAATATTCTTTTGCTATTTCATCATAATTTTGTGATTTTAGCTGTTCTAATACAGGCGAATAATACCTTTTTATCATTGCGCTTCTCTTTTTCAACATGTGTTCCTGATCTCTTTTAAAATCTGCTGCTTTCATCTGAAGTTTATCATATCTTTGACTCAAATCTACTTGTAATTTAGATTGTTCTCCAAACTCTTCTCGTGAAAGCAATTCTTTATTTTCAAGGTCTTCTAAAATTAATTCTTCACTTAGTTTAATCTCCATGTGGTCTTTTTCATGTTCTTTTCCAAATAAGTCGTTTACTAAAGCCAATTCTTCTTCAAATAAAGGTAGATTTTCAAAATATGTCAGAGATTTTTTGAATTTTTCCTCATCTTCAAATATTTTCAAATCTATAACATATTCTATTAATGTTACCGCAAATGTTTCAGAAAATAACTTACCTAAGCCAGTTAATTTCTTTTGCGTTTCAGTTAGTAAATTTTTCGCCTCATTAAATCTATTTTGTTTCATAAGTATTAAACTCGCTATAGCTAAAGAAACTCCTCCCAATTTATATTTATTAGTTAAATTTAATCGATTCATTGAATTTTTATAGACTTCAAGCGCTGGATCATACTCTTGGTTTTTCAAATAATTCAAAGCTTCTTTAAAATATCCCCTTTTTAATCCTTTTCTTTCTTTCATATCATTTTCTTTGTCTAATCTCGCTTCTTGCGATCTTTTTTCAATAATTGAATCTTTCTCCTTTAATTCTTCTCCTTTACGTATTTCCTTAGCTTTTTCAGTTCTAATTTCACTTTTTTTAGCTTCAAGCTTCTCTATTTTCTTATGAAGTTCTGTTTTATAATCTTGTTTTTCAATTTTATCATTATAAACATGGGCTAAATGCAAATTGTCTAATTCAATATAAATTTCAGTAATTTTCTTATAGATTTTATTAAAAGTAATTTGTATATTTTCCTCTTTGTCTAGATACGCCGAAGCTATGTTTAAAACTTTTTTGATTAATACTTCAGCTTTATTAATTGTGATTAAACTATCCTCAGTTTCCAAAATTCTTAGAGCTTCAGCTTTGATAAATTTTTTAAATAGTAAGCTTATTTCCTTGGATTGATCATAAAGATCTTGATCTCGGTACTTTCTGATTGAGCTTTCAAAAATCTTCTCAATTTTATGATAATCCAAAGTATCTCTAAGTTCTTTTAATTTTTGAAGGTATTTTGGAAAAATCCTTGTTAAGTATTGTGTTTTAACTTCAACTGACAGTTTATTATAAATTATGAAGAAATTTTCAAATTCTAAACCATCTAATAAAATATCCAAAGATTTTGTTAAAATTTGATCCCTTACTTCATCTTTTCCAATACTTTTAAGATAATCCGCTTGCTTTTCCAATAGATTTGATGCCGCTATATAATTATTTTGATTAATTAATTTATTTGCTCCAGCCATTTTTTTGGAGTTCATTTCGATAAGTATTTCATTTTCTCTTTCGGCAAAATTTCTTATCTCTTGAACCCCCTTATTAATATAATCTTCCACTTCTTTCTTTTTCAAAGCTCTATATTTATCTTCAAGTTCATCTCTTACTTTTGCTAAATGTTGTTTGGATTTTCTTGAACTTAATTTATCTATTAAAATGGTGGCTATTTCAAAATTATTAACTTCAAAAAATTGAAGAATTAAATCTTCTAATATTGAATCTAAATCTATTCTTTTTACCTTATAGGAACTCCACATATTTTCGATCTCTTCATATGTGTTTCTAGCAGCATGTTTTTTTCGTTGATTTACTTGGTATTTAAAAAGCGTAATTAAAACTTCACTAAGTTTGTTTGTCAAGTCTTTTAATTCATCAAAAAGATCTTCCAATTGGTATCTATTAACTGCTCTATATAGTTGGTCTTTTGCTAATTCAAAATTTTTAATACTTACTAAATAATCAGCACCAGCGCAAATTTTATCAGAAATTTCTTTTAAAATGATAATTATTCCCTCATGAGGCAGACTATATAAAATTCTAAAAGCATCGCCAACACTACAAGCAGAAATCCATGAATTTATTGCTAATCGAAATGCCTCATTAATAAATTCTTTATCTAAAAATTCTATACTTGCCCATTGAGCTGCTCTTTCATAGAGTTTAGCTGCCTTTTCATATTCGTTTCCCTTAAAAGATACAGTACCTTCTCTTATTATTTCTTCAGCATACAATTGTTTAAAATTTATTGATTTCCGTTTATCTACTTTCTCTAAAATTCTACTGGCTTCTAAAAATAAATTCATTTTAGAATATATGTATGCTGCTTGTTCACTAATGATAAAAAATTCTTCTTTATTATAGATATCTGCAATTTGAGCTGCCTTTCTAATCGCTTGAGCGGCATAAAAATAATTTTTATTATTAAAATAGATATTTGCCATTTGAATAAATATTGGAAATCTCATCCATGCATTTTCAATATTTAATGGAGTATCTCCATTAATCATAGCTAAACATAAAGATTGGAGTGGTTGATGAAAATCATTGGGAGGGAGATTCACAAACGCTTCAAGGCTAGGAAAATTAACCCATACATGTGTTAATAAGTCATTAACAGAGATAGGCAGTATTCCACCTTGATCATAAAACATTATAATCGTTGGGATGTCTCTCTTTACAGAAAAAATATCCGGAAGTATCATTTCAAAAAGTTCGGATTCTTCCTGAACTGTAGGATTTAAAAAATATATAATTCCATCAACCGTTGGAATTATTTCATCTAAATTCGCTGAAATATTTGTAAGAGCATCAATTTCTAAATCACACTTATTATCTAGAACATTTAATTCTTTATACCATGAAAGGTAAAACTCCTTATCTTCACCAGGTTCACCAAAAGCTCTTGATATGTAAAAGTGAATCGCATCTGGGTCTGAACCAAGTAATAAAGTGCGAAAGTAATATATTGACATATTAAAGTATTTTTAAATTTCTCTTGATTGTTTAATTTTATCTCGATTATAAAGATTTTTCAACACATAAAATTAATATTATAATGATTATGAAATCATTTTAAAAGAACCGAATTCTTTTATTAATAATTAATTCAGTTTGAGAAATTAATTTTTTGTTTTGTATAATATATGGAGATTAAACGTTGGATTACCTAGAGAGAAATTACCTTATTATAAAAGAACGAATGATTGAGCAAATGGAAAGTAGTATTGCCTTAGGAAGAAAACTTATAGACACAGAATTGGACACAGGTATCTTAAACTTCATTGTTAAACCATTAGTGAAAACTTTCTATGATTATTGGGCAAAAAATGAAGCTAGGTCCGGAACATTAAGACAAATAAAAATTACATTAGAGGCTGGTAAGCAAATATTACTCAATGGCAAAACTGAAGAGAATTTTAACAAAGTTTTAGAAGAAAATTTCCCAAAGTATCTTGAAGCAGATCAAACACATGGCCAATGTTCGCATTCACATAAGAATTATGAAAGATTAAAACAAGTAGCAAAAGAAACGTTTATAAATTATTTAAAAGAAGTTGTTTTACTATTAGAAATAAAAGAGGAAATTGACAATTATGGTGATTTATGTCGCGTTGCTTTTCCTTCAAAAGAGGTAGCCGAACAAAATTTAATGAATCAATTAAATTTTACAGATAGAGGGATTAAAATAGTAGAAGAAGATTTATCAATTTTGAAAATCCCGATAGGTAGAAAAATAATAATTAAGGCTCTTAGACAAGGCTTTAATTTAACTAAAAAAGATTTTATTACATCACTCAACGATACATATGATTCTATTTAGCCAAAGTATTAATTTCATAATAGATTTTAACAAATAAGTTCAAATAATAACAATAAACAAATGATTAAACTAACAAGAATTACTAGTATTAAAGAGATTGGAGATTAATAATGGAATACTTAGACAGAAATTACAAGATCTTAGAAAAAAGAATGATTGAACAAATGGAAACCAGCCTTAATTACGGCCGAGATATTCTAGACTCTGAATTAGATGTGGGTTCTCTCAATTGGGTTGTTAAACCAATTGTTAAATCTTTTTATAAATATTGGTCTGATAAAGATGCAAAAGTGGGAACATTAGAACAAATAAAAGTTACTCTTGATTCTGCGAAGGAATTTATCCAAAATGGAAATGGCTCTAAAGAACAGTTGAATAGAATTATTAATAAAAACTTTCCTATCTACCTAAAAAATGACCAGACATATATCCAGTGTAAAGACACGCATCGCAATTATAAAAAGTTGGAAGAAGTTACTAAGAAATGTTTTATCACCCAAGTAGAAGAAACTATCATTATTTTTAACGTAAAAGATGATGTTAAGGATTATAATGAACTATCAAGGGTAGCATTTAAATCAAAAGAAAAAGCATATCAAGCATTAAAGCGTCAGTTAGATTATAATGATGAAGGAATCTCTATTGTAGAACAAGATGATTCAATTTTAAAAGTTCCTCTCGGAAGAAACATAATTCTAAAAGTATTACGCATGGGTTTTGAAATGACGAAAGAGAAATTAATTGAAGAACTGGATACAATTTTTAACTAAAACTAAATCTAACAAATTATAATAAATAAAAATAATTAAGAAGATATCTTGACTGACTCTGCTCATAATGAAGGGCAATATGGTATTTTAAGACGTATTTTTTTAAATTTATTAATTATTGCTTTTATTACAATCTCATATGTATATATTTCTGAACCTTTTGGCTCAATTTCCACTGTATTTATAAATAATCAAGAGTTTTCTATTCATTTTGGAATAACACTCTTACTTTTTACATTTCTAACTGTTTTAGCAGGTCCTATTAATGGTTTAATTTCTGGTTTTTTAGGAGAATTTATTTTTCAATTAGCATTTTATGACAGTATTTACCTTGAATGGTGTGTTATTATCGCAATTTATGGTTTTCTGGTAGGAATTTATAAATACCAGCCTTCAAAATATTACAAAAATATAAATGTTTTTTATACACTCTTAGCATTAATTATCACATCTTTTATAGTTTCCTCTCTCATAATCGTTTTTCAAATTATCTTTTATCCTGGTCAATTTACGCTTGATATAATTTTTGTTAATTTTGGCGTCAAGTTCCTATTCACGATGCTTGTATCAGTTTTACTTATAGTTCCAGTTTTATTATTTCTTTATGATAAAGCGCTTGCTAATGAAGAAAAACAATTGTATTATATGTTTTTAACTCATCATCCTATCTCAGCAAGTGATCATACATTTTATCTTAAGTTTGGTAGGACTAAAATTTATTTTTGTTCAAGATGCTCAGGTGTAATACTTGGCGGGTTGATAGCTCTTTTTACTACATATTTAGTATTTAAAATTTACCAAATTGAGTTTAGTGCTGAAATTGCTTTAATTCTATGTATTATTCTTCCTATACCAGGGTTAATTGATTGGGGAACTCAAAGACTTCTATTAAGAAAAAGCTCTACTGAATCTAGATTATTAACCGGATTTATTATAGGTTTAGCTTTACATTTTATGAGTTATACCTACATATATTATTTTTATACATTGACTATTCTTACGGTTTATTTTTCGATATTTGGTTTGTTAGTTTATTTTGGTCATAAAAAAGAAATGAAACTATTGAAAGAAGAAATGGAGAATCTTTCTATTGAGAGAGAATCTTAAAACTTATTATAATAATGCAAAATATTATTTTTATTCATGGGCTTGAAAGTTCAGGAAATGGTTTTAAAGGGCGACTCCTTCAAAAATGGTTGCCATCATGTCTAACTCCCGATTTTGAAAAATTTAATTCAAAAATTTCACTTAAAAAATTACTAGAAATCCGAATGGAAAAGTTATATTCAATATTAAATAAAAAAACGCCCTGGATTATTATAGGGTCTAGTTTTGGAGGCCTTATGGCGACTATTTATACATACCAAAACCGTGAAAAGATATCAAAATTGGTTTTACTTGCTCCATATTTATCTAATCATAATTTAAATCCTAAGGTTTATTCTAAAGTTGATATTCCTGTTATAATATATCATGGTAAACGTGATAAAATAGTTCCATTAAACTACTCTCGAATCTATGCTGAAAGCATTTTTACTAATCTAAAATATAACATAGTTGATGACGATCATTCCCTTCATAATACAGTTTTAACTCTAGATTGGAATAATCTAATAAAAATATAATTAAATTCATCCTTTGACATTTCAAAAATTGGACTCCAAGAATTTTAAAATCAATTCTTAATACTTCTTCATTAAGAAAAAGTAAATAAAAATAAGAAAAATAATTATGGATTGGGAAACTTTTCTTGAAAACATTGGAATTTGGTATAAAGTTTTTATAGAATGGTATTTAGAACAACCTCTTTATGGGCAAGTGTTAGCAATTATTGGTATTATAGCGCTATTGGCTTTAGCGGTAACTTTACTGTATTTCATCATTAAAGGAATCGCATATTTAATTTACTATACCATAAAAGGCATTTATTACCTTCTTAAATATATTGGTTATGGAATTTTTAGATTATTTGAAGGTTTTTATCTTTTAATTTCAGGTAAATCAAAATCTAAGTCAATTAGTAATCATAAAGTTAATGATCAGAATAATTATACTAAGGGATCTCAGGTTTTATTAGAATATTGCAGTGAATGTGGAAGGAAAATTACTAAAAAAATGAAATATCACTTAGAAGCAAGTCAAATTGTATTTTGTGTCAATTGTGGTACAAAATTAAGAAGACAGCAAGCAATTCAACCAGTCACTGTCTCTCATTAATCTCATTTTATCCATATTATTCGAAAATAATTAAAGTAAATATAAATGATTATAACAAAGGTGTGATTGTAAAGGATGAGTAAAATTTTTGTCTGTAGAGAATGCGGATATGTATTCCCTCAAGATCTTTCTCATTTAATCGAAAGTAATATTCAAGTTTATTGTGAAAGATGTGGTTCTCCGTTTATTTTGGAAGGAGTGGAGTTCAAGCCTGCTCCAACTCCTTATAGAAGGGAGAAAAAACAGTATCATACCTTACCTGAAAAAAAGTCATCTAGTTTAGATAAGTTTATTCAAATTTTAAATAAAATATCTGCTATACCTTTATTCATTTTTTTCTTTTATTTAGTAGTATCAATATTTTTTAATTTATTTCCGTATTGTATCCTTGGAAGCCTTATAGACAATATTTTAAAAATCCTAATTTGCTTATTTCTGATAACCTATGATAGGATTCATATTAGTCAAAAAGTAAAGGATAAAAGATACAATGAAATATTTCTAGATTCATTCTCTTGGGGAATATTAGGCTGTATTATGTATGGTTTAGGTGTGATTATTCTAATCAAAGGTATTTTTATCATAATATTTGTGTTAACAAACTCCCAAAATAAAGAGTTTAAAATCTACGACTATGGTTTACTAGCAAAAAATTCATTGAATTACTTTTCTAATAAAGCAGGATTTATAATCATACTATACGGCATTTATAGAGCATTTTCAGAAGGGATATATCTCCCAAATGGTGGCAGTACCCTAATAAGTTTACCCTTTGGTATCAAAATCCCCTTAGGAATACTAATCTATTTTATTTTTCTATTAATTGCAATAGTGGTTTTACTTATAGACGGTGGAATGAAAAAAAGAATCAAAGAAAAACAAAAATTTGTTTCAAAAGATGGCATTAAGTTTATCATTCTGGGGATTTTCGGAACGATGTTTTTTGCGGCAGGCATTTTTATCCTGCTAAAAGGTATATTAATAATTATCTTATGTTATGGTAAACCCTCTAAAAAAATTCAAGAGATATCCAAAATTGAAAAACCAGTAATATATGCTCCATCACCACCACTCCCACCAAGCCCCCCAATACCCCCTATGCCATATAGAAAATTGGAGCGTCCCTTAGATGTAACTCTGGAGGAAAAAGAAACGGAATCAAAATTTACAGAAAAAACTTTTGAAACCCAAGTAAGTGAGACTCCAGAGAAGGAAGAAGTTAAAATTGAAAAAGAAGAAATTGAAGTAGTGCCAATAAAAGAAACTGAAGAACTAGTCGTCAAAATAGATGAAGAAGAAAAAGAGAGAAGAGAAGAAGAATTTAGATTAAGATTGCATGATTCTCTTCTACCTGTAAAAGACGAAAAAGATAAGAAGTTAGTTAAAGAATATTTCTCAAAGATATTTGCTGTTTTATCGAAAGATTTAAGAAAGCAAATATTAGATCTAAAAATTCCTAAAAAGGAAAGGAAAGAATTATTGGAAGAGCTTGCATTTTTAACATACGAGGAACAAGTAAAGTATATCGAAGCCATAGTTAACTTATATAAAGAAATACCAAAAAAGCTAATTAATCGAATTCGTAAACTTCCAAATGTTAAACCTAAACATTATGATAAAATTGTTGAGGAATTAAAATATATGGATTATGATGAACAAATTAAATTTGTTCAATTCTTAGAGGAAAACGCCTAAAGATGTCCCTTGAAAAAAGAAGAGAGCCCAGAGGAAATAAAGAAAAGGAAAAGTTACAGGATAGTTCATTTAGGCGTCTTGATTTTAGCCCTTTAGGAGAGAAGAGAGAAATTAAATTAGACACAGCAGAAATCAAAGAAGAAATTGTTGAAGAGCTAAGTGAAATAGAAAAAGATGTTTTAGAAATTGCTGAAGATATATTAAAATTAAAACGATACGATACTGAATTTGAAATTGTTTCAGAAGCTCAAATCCAAAAATATCCAATAATCGAAAAATTATATGCTAAATGTATTGCGAAGTATTCTTATAAAAAAGGATATAGTAAAGAAGAAATTTTCCTAGCGATTCGAAGTTTAGAAGAGAAGAATTGGATTGTAACAAATGAAAGACGGACTAAATTAGAAATACTTAGCAACGATAAACTTGTAAAAGTATTAGATTTTATTAAAAATTACCCGGGAATTCATGCGCGGGATGAGAAAGTTGAGGAAGAATTAGGTATAACCAGAACCCCTTTTTTAAAACATGTAATGACCCTTGAGAGATTTGAATTAATAAGATCCACTAAAATTGGTAAAACTCTTCATTACTTTTTAAGTGATGTCCCTGAAGATTATGAAGAATTTAAAGTAATTTTTTTAAATCCACTAATCCCTAAAATATTAGAAGAAATTTTCAAGGATCAGGAGATAACCGTTTCTCAGATTGGAGAAAATCTTGATACTTATAGTGGTACTATTCTCTATCATATTAAAAAATTAAAACAGTTTAATCTTGTAAGGACGACAAAAAACAAAGCGGAGAAAAAAATTTTCCTTGTAAATTTTGAACTTCTCAAAAAATACAACACATTTTTTGACGAACCTGATTTTAGTCAATTGCTTCAAGGACTTTAATCTAAAATGAAGATTGATTTATTATAGCAATTGATTCTTTATTTGGGGTAATGATTTGATAAGAATTTTTATTGTATTATCAATTCCATTCTCCATTTCGGGATGTATTTCATTGGAATTAAGTAAATCATATTTTGGATGCCCTGGGAGATCTGAAACTGAAAGAATGGAACTTGTTTTTAAATTATAAATTTTTCCTAATAAGAATAATATGGAAGACTCCATATCAATGCATTGTATATTTATTGAACTCAGAGCTTTTACGAAATCTAAGCTTTCGCAGAATAGAGCATCTGTTGTCCATAAATCAACTAATTTTACTTTATTGCCTAAAAATGCTGAACCATTATTAAACAATATTTGATTTAATGTTTCATTTGGTTTAGATATATAAACAGTTTGATTTCCTGTGAAAATATTTTGAAATTTTCCAATTGGATTGGGAATTGACTCTAATTCATTTATTAAGGCTGGATTCTCTCTAAAATATTGAGGGCAGGTCCCATCATCGCAAAAAGCTAACTTAGGTACTAATATATCTCCAATATTAATTGGTTTAATTTCATTCTCTATACCACCACAAACATCAATTCTAATAATAATTTTCGTTTTACAACGTTTTAAAGCCTCTACGACCATTGCACAATTTGGGGCTCCTATTAATGAACTGATAATGCTAACTTTAACATTATTCAACTCTCCACTATAGACTCTTCCATAATTACGCTTGTTTTGTAATTTTTGTGTTAATTTCTTCATCAATATTTTAATTGCTGGAAGGATAACAATTTCATTTACGTTTGAAGGACTTGTTTCAAGAATCATGCGGACAATTTTTTCATCTACACTTATAAATTTTAAACCTACATTTAACAGTTCGCTTTTAATTCTATTTAACATTTTCAATCAGCATTTTATTTATCTTAGTAAACCAATTATGAAATTTTGATTATAATCTATAAGTATTATACTAATTATTTACGTACTTATAATTTTAAAGAATATAATTTAATATCTTAATAAAATAAATTTATTTATATAAATTAGTGAGAATTTTGGATTTAACGTGGTTCCTTAATGAATGATAGATTCATAGTTGACAATAAAATTACAAATGAATTTGTTGAATCTTATACTAAAACAACTTACAGAATAATTGGAGATAACAGGCATTCATCTATAAAACCTTGTCATTGGCTTGAGCAGAGGTTAGCAACTGGTAGAGATAATCGTAATTGTTATAAAGGCGTGTTTGGAGTACAAAGTCATCGATGCTTGCAAAATACGCCATCATTACCTTTTTGTAATCATCAATGTGTCTTTTGTTGGAGAGATATCGAATCTGGATCACTAGGAAGTGAATTTATTGTTGAAGCCGATGACCCTAAAATTCTTATTGACGAGATGCTGCGACATCATAAAGATATCATTGAAAATCACTTACCATTAAGACGATACCTTGAGAATTATGAAATAATGATTGATATTCTCTATTATATTCTTTTAAATAATGAGCAAACCCATAGTATTAATTCCCTCAGTAATAATATTCACGTTTCAAAAAATAAAGTTGAACGAGCAGTTACCCTTCTGAAGAATCAAGAATTCATTAGACCCATTAATTCTTCGTCAAATAACTTTAGATTAGATGATGATGTAAATTGCTGTATTAGTTCGAGAGATGAATTAGAAATATTAATTAATAGAGAATTAACATCTCCAGATGATATTATGCAAGCTCATACTGAGGCGATGATGCCAAATCATGCTGCTATTTCTTTAGATGGAGAACCTCTTTTATATCCAAGAATCTCTGAGTTCGTTCAAGAATTTAAGAATCGTAATATGACGACTTTCATAGTTACTAATGGAACATTGCCAGAAAGAATTGAAAAATTAGATCCCTTACCTACTCAACTATATGTTACTTTACCAGCGCCTAACGAAAAAGTCTATAAAAAATTGTGCCGTCCAATGATCAGAAATGGCTGGAGTAATATAATGGATAGTTTAGATTTAACTAAATCATTATCCAGTAGAACAGTTGTAAGATTAACAGCAATAAAAGACCTTAATCTTAGTGAAAACTTTATTAATGAATATGCTAAAATAATTGAGAAAACAAGTCCTAATTTTTTTGAAATTAAAGGCTTTACTTTACAGGCTAAAGCCTTATTAATTAAAGATAGGTTAAAAGCAGAAAAGGAAGTTCAAGAATTTTTTCCTGAATATGATTATTTAGAAGATTTAGCTTTAAAATTTGAGAAAGTGAGTGGATTTCCCCTAATTTATAAAAATAAAGCAAGTAGAGATTTCCTATTTGCCATAGATTGGGACAAAGATAAAGATCCTAAAATAACTAAACCTTAATAAAAAAAAATTATATAGAAATAAGAAGAATCAACAGATATCACAAAACATATCTATTTAAAAACATTTGAATAATTTCTTTTAATTTACTAATATTAATCTTTTTTAATGCTGAAAGTTCTAATAACGGGATATAGCTTTTATTATTTGGATTAAATTCATTTAATTGAACAACATGCAATCCAAAATTTTTCGCAGAATTAATGAAAAAGGAGATAATTCTTCTTTTATCTATCCTTGAAGTCTTATCGATTTTATTTATTATTAATAAGAGAGGAATCTGAAATTCTCTAAGAAAGTTAACTAATTCAAAACTTAGAGGAATAGTTTTTTTATTCTGAATGAAATATTTCTCTAGTTCATCTTCAATCCTTAAAATATTAATAACAATTAAACCTAGAAAATAATCTTTATAGTGTTTTTCAATGTGAATTACTATTTGTTTTTTTATATGCTCTGTTCGTCTACGACTTGATTGAGTAATATACCCAAACCCTGGAAGATCAACTATTTTATAGGATAAATTCTCCTGATTAATAGTTTTTATCAATAATGTACTTCCTGGAGTTTTACCAATTTTACCTTTGAATTTTCTAGGATTTGGAATTATTAATCTAGTTATTGAACTTTTACCTACATTTGAATTTCCTATAATTAATAATGAAGGCTTTTGAGTCATAGCATTATTTAATAAATTTCAAACTTTAGATATCAAGGAAATCATCCCTTAAAAAATCTTTAAACATTTTCTTCTTTTCTTCTTCTTTTATGATAGGCCGAGTACTTATTGGTTCTCCTGCTTTTTCTAAAATTTCTTTTAAAATATCAATATTAACATTAATTTTAAACTTTCCATCTCTAAGAAATCTTACTACTTGTTTATCATTTAAGTTTAGCCTTAAAAGATACCCCAATCCAAAATAAAATTGGTGTTCCGGAATTGGATCTATAGCGGATTTACTCGTAACTTCTTTTAAAACATCATATAGTAGGGTTTTTGAAGCAATATAATCCTCAACGTTAAATACTAAATAATAAAGTGCATGGTACCATATCTTATCACGTCGACTTCTAACGTAATCTAAAAGTTTCTCAGGGGTTATAGTTTCTCTTACTTCTAATTGTTTTCTTTTTAGAAGCTCTTGTTTAATTCTTTCTTCTAATTCCTTAGAAACTTCTTGAGTATAGAGAGATACACCATCTGGTTCAGCTAAATCCTCTATTTCTTCTTTCTTAACGGATTCTATAGCTTCCTGCATCTCTCTTAATTCATCAAAATCGATTTCGTCTATATCGGAAAAATCAGAGATCATCGTTTCCTTAACTTCTTCTTGATTTTTAATTTCACCGACAAATGGTTCTTCAGAAGGGAGTGGCTCACGTACTAAGCGATCTTCATATGTTAATTCACCTTCCTTAACTTTCTCAATCGCATTTTGTATTTCTTGAAGTTCATCTAAGTCTAGATCCTCCATATCTGAAAAATCTGACTCAAGTGCTTTCATGTCTCTTAAATATGTTTCCAAATCATCTTCTTCCAATTTATTGTCTTCAATAGATTGTTCTTCGTCTTCTTCTTCTTGGCGTTCGTTCATTGTGATTTAAAAAAGATTTGAAAAAAAATCTTAATAATTCTATAATTAAATTATTGACATCCGTATAATTAAAATTGTCCTAAATATTAATAGACTTTAGTATGGAAAAAATTAACTTGGAAAAATATAAAGGGATAATTTTTGATTTAGACGGTGTTATATATGATATCACTGAGGCAATTAGGAAATCGGTAGATGACGGTATTGAGAAATATCAATTGGAAAATGTAAAACGTGATGATGTAATGGAGGAAATTGCTCACCTAATTGAAGAAATTCAAAATTATCCTGTACCTAAAATCCTTCTAAATTCCTTTGAGTTATTAAAAGTAAAATTTCTTGAAGGCTTAAGTTTTTTCAAGAAATTACGAATTGCAATATTCCTATTCAACCAATTCAATAAATATAAGGAAGAAGAATCAACAATTTTTAAAGGAGTTGAGGATTTGATATCAAAATTAGCAAAAAATGTAAAATTAGCTATTTTAACAAACAATAAAAGCCAATATGCTGAAGAAGTGCTAGAAAAATTTAATCTTTCAAAATTTTTCGATTTAGTTATAGGATTTAATGATGTGACAGAAGTTAAACCTAATCCTGAAGGGATTTTAAAAATTCTTGATAAATGGAATCTAAAACCTTCAGATGCTATCTTTATAGGGGATATGACTACAGATGTGGATGCAGGTAAAGCTGCAAAGGTTAAGATGATTTGTGTTGCCAGTGGATTAGCTCAAAAGCAAACACTAATAGAACATAAACCTGATATATTGGTAGATAACACTGAAAATTTAATTGAACTTTTCAATCTCTAAATTATAATCTTATATTTTTGAATGACACTTTTTAATCCATTTTAGAGGTATTGAAGAATAATTTTTTAGCAACGCTTAAAAGATCTTATTTTTACTATAAAGAAAAGAAATATTAAAAAATTTCATTGAAATATGATGAGCAACAAAGCCTTTGGGTTTAAAATTGTTGTAGTAGGGGATGCTGCCGTTGGCAAAACATCATTAATTAAAAGATATACAACAAACACATTTCAAAAAGATTATATTTCTACATTAGGAATGCAATTCTCCAGGTACGAGGAAAAAATAAGTGGAATAATGGTTGAGCTATTCTTATGGGATTTAGCAGGTCAAGAGTCATTTGCTACGCTACGTGAGAGATTTTACAAAGGAAGTAGTGGTGCTATTATCGTCTTTTCTCTTGCTCCTGAAGAAATTGAAACTTATCGTAATATTGATAAATGGTTATCACATATTAAAGAAGCTTGTGGGAGGATACCAATAATTTTATTTGGTAATAAAGCTGATTTAGTTGATCAAAATGCAATAGCTTCAAGTCCAGATTACGAAACTTCAGATGTTCATGTTCAGAAATTTGCTCAAGATCATAATATTAATGAATATCTCAGGACGAGTGCTTTAACAGGTCAAGGAGTTCAAGAAGGTTTTCAAACATTAGTAAGAAAATTATACCATAGAGCTACAAGATAGATATAAATACATTTTATATTATCTTTTTATCTCGTTATCGATGAATATTAATAGCAATTTAGTTTAAATATTGAGATAATACATTCGTTTTAAATATAGATATCAGTATGATTCTTTAGATTAGTTTTAATTAATGGATTCTAAAAATTTAAAATAATTGATTTTTATTATTTAAGAAAGGAAATTAGACTTAGAAAGTTGCATAGGCAAAATGAGCGACGGATACGGATTTAAAATTTGCGTCATTGGTGATGGAGCTGTTGGTAAAACATCATTGATTAAAAAATATACTCAAGGATCCTTTCAAAAAGAATATATATCAACCTTAGGAACACAATTCTCTAAATACGAAGAGGAAATTGATGGAGAGAAGATTAGTTTGTTTCTTTGGGATATTGCTGGGCAGGATTCATTTCAAGCACTACGTCAAAGATTCTATATTGGAAGTAGTGGTGCAATAATAGTTTTTTCTCACGCTCCAGATCAAACTGAGAGTTATACTCATGTTAATAGATGGTTTAATGATCTTAAAATATATTGTGGAAATATTCCAATAATACTTTTTGGAAATAAAGTAGATTTAGTTGATGATGGACAATTAGCATCAGATCCAAATAAAACTACTTCTGATGCAAATGTTGAACAATTAGCTAAAGATAATAGATTTATTGGATATTATAAAACGAGTGCTTTAACAGGGCAAGGAGTTTCTGATGCGTTTAAAGCTCTTGTTAAAAAACTATATATGATTGCTAAAATCTCTAGTTTCTCTTAGATTTGATCGAATTACTTGTTTTGAATATGAAATTTTGTCATATATTTTATTTATACCAATTTTATTGACAATAATATTCAAAAATTCTAAGTTCCAAAATTACTATTGAATACAGAATCTACCCTAATGATCTTCCAAGAAAAAGGATTATCAAGACATTTCAATTTTACAGTGGAACGGCTGTTATCCTAGAGGATTAAGAATGAAAGGTGTATCTGAATACAACTAATTAATATAATTCAGATATTTTAATTAAAAGTTAATAATAAAAAAACATTTTAGGTTCTTTTGTAAATAAATCTCTCCCAACTCTTTCTATTAGGTAATTCTAATGGCATACCTTTCCTTCTGCGAATTTCCATAATGATATCTTCTTCAAGATTGGGAGGAACTTTTTCAAATCCTAAGAATTCATAACCAAAAAATGCCCTTCCGGCTGTTGAGCCTCTAATATCGTCAGCAAGTCCTATTGTCTCTGCTGCTGGAATCTGACCTTGAATCCTCACATATTCTCCTTCGGGAATAACGTTAGTAATCCGACCTCGGCGTTTTGTAATAATAGTACTTACACTTCCTTCTGTTCCTTGTGGTGATTTTATATCTATTCTCTGGATTGGCTCAAATAGATGTGGTTTTGCATCTAACATAGCTAAAGAAACGGCTGAGAAGAACATTCCTGCAATCTGACCATAAGACGTATGTCTGGTATCCTCATGTATTGTCATATCTGTGAATACGACTTTAATTCCAGCAGCAGGCTCTTTTGCAAGTATACAATCACCAAGCCAATCCCTAAAAGCAGCACTTAAATAAGATTTAACACGATCGAATCTCTGTAATCCAGAGGTACCATTTACAAGAACGCTTCCATGATATAAATCAACAATTCTTCTTGCTTCTTTAGCATCCCATCCAGCTTCTTCTCTAAGAATTTGAGCTCTTTCTTTCTCATTTTGTAAATCATTTACTTTACCAGTTTCGATTAACCGCTCAGTAGTTTCATCCAGGGGTTCAATATATAATAAGATACGATTATGTGTATTCGCAGATTTTGTATAAAAATCAGGACTTTTTTGAGTAATTTTTTCTCTATAAACGATAATTGGTTCTCCAATATTAATTTGGACTTGATTGTTTATCCTCTTAACTAAAATCTCTATTTGTAATGGATCAATTCCCGATAAAATAAATTCTCCTGATTCTTCATCTCTTCTGTATTCTGCTGTCGGATCTGCTTTTAACCATTTGGATACAACTTCATCTAATTTATCAATATCATGTGGATCTTTTGGTTTGATACTTCTGGAAACAACAGCTTCACAAGCGTAATGTATTTTTTCAAAAGAAGGAATTCTCTTCTTTTCCTCTTTATCTTTAGGTACATCATTTGCGTTAATGAAAGTTTCTCCAGATGGAGAAATGAATCCATATAATGCAAATAGATTACCCGCGGGAATCTTTGGAATATCTAAAATATCTGTAATTTCCATGACTCCAAGTCTCTTCACTCGACTTTGAGAATCACTGTTAATAAGATACAGTGTATCGCTTTGATCAAAAGTACCCGAAAAAACGCGGCCTATAAGTGTAGCTTGATAATTTCTTTTTGGATCTAGGAAAATTTTTGTAATCATCCCATACAATTTTCCTTTTGGGTCACTCCTTATAAGAGATTGCCCTAGCTCTGAGTTTAAATCACCACCCCATATATGTGGTATTCTATACTTCGCAGCGGTAATAGGATCTGGGAGATGATCTACGATCATTCTTAACATTGGTTCATCTAGGGGTAAATTATCTCTTAACCATTGAATATCCCCTTCATTGTATTTAGCAAAAACATCTTGAGGTTTCAAACCCTTTTCAAGTAAAATTTCATAAGTGAAACCCCACCCATGTTTAGCTGAACCAACTGCAACGGAATTTTTCGCAAAATCTATACTCCAATCCGACCCTTCTGGTCTTACTTTTTTTATCAAATCATTGACTTCTCTAGTAATTTTGTCGATTTTTGCAAAAGTATCTTGAGGACTGAGTTTTAATTCGCTAATCAATCTATCGACCTTATTTATAAAAAGGACAGGTTTACAGTATTCTTCACCAACAGATAACCTTATATTAGTTTCTGTTTGAGTCATGACCCCCTCAAGAGCATCCACTAATACTATAGCACCATCTGAACCTCTAAGGGCTCGGGATACCTCTCCGGTAAAGCTTATGTGACCAGGAGTGTCATTCAGTTGTATAATATAAGGTTCGTCATCTTTTGGTTTTCTTGGATCGTTGAATGCAAGTAAGACTACACTTGTGAAGATCGTGATGCCTCGTTCCTGCTCCTCATCTTTCAGTAGATCAAGTAAGCCTTAATCTAAATCTGAATCTGTCATTTGGAGCTGGCCAGCGTCTTCAGGTCTCATTAATCCTGCTCTTCGAAGAAGATAATCTGTGGCAGTTGTTTTGCCATGATCTATATGAGCTGTGATTGAAAATATTCTCTTCTTCTCATATGAACCAGAAGTTACTAGTTTAGCGATTTCTTCTGGGTTTTTCACTTTAACCATATTTAGTTCACGTCGTATGTATTAAATTAAATTCTCATGTTATAATTATGGAAAAGAATTCGGGAAATCATAAAAATTTTATGAATTTAAATATAAAGAGGCAAAATAATATTTCTCAATATATTTATTGTTTTTTTCCCCGAAGAACTACGGGTTTGAAATGCAGTCGAGATATTTTTAATATTAAAATTATCAGGAATTTTATCTTTAACAAATTCTTTTAAAAAATCAGAGAAATTATTAAAATCTCTGACAGTTTCTACCCATAAATGACCGTTCCTTTCAAAATATTTTGGATTTTTTTTTTGGAAATTAACAACGTGTCTTTCTTCTGTCATGGGAGGTCCTTTGCGAATATAAGATTCATCTATTTGAGGTTTTTCGCAAAAAATGGCTATATTATACTGATTCTTATCATCTTCGAAGTATACTTCAAATATAATTGTTCCAAAGCGATCTACATGAGAAAATTCTTTTTCTCCATTAGCTTTAATGCCTTCTCCCAGAGAATATAATTTATCTCTATTAATAGTATAATGGAGATCATAATCAATATTCTGTAATTCAATAATATAAATTTTCGAAAGGAGAGGATCATCTTTATTAGATAAATCAACTTCGGGTATTGGTTTAAGTTCAAAAAATTCTATGCTTGGATGTTCTAAGAATTCATTTATTTTCTGATTACAATATTTAAATGCTCTATCGGATATTGCAGACGCAACATTTCGATTCTTATCTATTGGATCTACAATAATAAGATAATCATTTTGAAAGTGAACAATTTTATTTAATTCATCCTTATTTCTGTGATAATAATCTAGTGGTTTCTTGTCTAATTCAGTAAAATTCTCAAATAAAGTAATAAAATCGTTAAAATAATAAATTAATAATTCAGCACTATATCCAATAAAACCAACTCTGCCTACGGCGCTTTTATCACCATAACTATAACAAGCTTTAAAGAATTGCTTTAAAAGCCTTACATCATTCTTTTGTTTAGGATCTAATTTATCTCTGACAAAGTAGCCATGCCAAGGGGATCTGTCAACTGCAGTAATAGGTCCATGTTCCTTAATATATTCTAACTCTAAATCAAAATATAAAACAATATCGACCTTAATTTTTATATTTTTTAAAATGTAATCTACTGTTACATACGGATGCTCTGCATATAAGAGGCGAGGATTATGGAATTCATTTAGTGTAAGACTTTGGAGAATCCATTTATTGCATAACGCCAAAAAATCTTTTTTTGATTTTTTTTTTAATTTGCTTTTACTCAAACCCTTATATTTTGGTTTATATTGATTATAGTCTAATCCTATAAAGAGATCGATATCAAAATCATTTTTTACCTGTGTTTGTTTAATTCCAGTTGATCCTTGAGGTTCAATTTTATTATATTTAATTTTCAACTCTTTAGCTTTTTTATCTAGTAATTGTTCAAGATTTTTAGAAATCTGATTGATTCGATCAATTTCTTGACTTGTTGGCGTAATCTCTTTTAATACTTCACTTAAAATATCATTTATAGTAGCCATAAAGTTGGTTTAAATAATTTTTTTTCAATCTTATATGTATTAATAATAGGTTAAACTACTAAAATCGAGTCTAAAATCCCCACCAAGGATGATTTGTTTTTCGCATCAAAGTGACAAATTCTCTTAATGCCTGTTTTTGATCACTAGTTAATTCGTTGATAAATCGACCCATTAGCTGTCTAACATGAGATTCGGGAATATTTACAAATAAGATTTCATCTTTCCCCATATCTCGCCCAATTTCAATTCCGCGAATTGAGATTGCAACTTCTGAATCTTTAGGCGCTTTATCGAGAGTTTGACCTTTATCTTGAATTTGATGAACTCTTCTAACTCTTTTACCTTTGTCAGTTATTAATTGGACTTTTGGATATAAAGTCCCTGCCTCAACATGTACACCAAAAACTGCAGGATCAGAATTTCGAAATATGAAATCAGGAAGCATTTTGATTTTTGCAGGCAATATAAGTTCACTTAACCCTTTAGCAGTGTCTTCGGCTCTTCTAGTTTCTGCATACTCAATATATTCTTCCAATAATCGATAAATAACATTATTCGTGAAAATTCTTATATTATCAATAATTGCTTGTTCTTTAGCTTCAGGTAAAAGCTGAACATTAAATCCTAAAACTGCAGCAGAATAGGGATCTAATTGTTTAACAATATTTGCATTAATTATATCTTCCTTTTTAATCGGACCGACATCAGCAACACTAATTTTAACCCCATTTTTTGTAAAGTGATTTTCAAGTGCTTCAAGTGAACCTAATGTGTCTGCTTTCAAAACTACCCCAGCTTTATCAGTTTTTATCCTAATACTTTCTACTTCTGCTTCTATCTCTTCATAAACAGATTTCTCTTCAGAAGGATCCGATATCCCTCTAAATGGAGATCCAGCCACTACATCATCAATATTAGGTGCAAGTATTTTAATGCCAGCTGCAGCATTTATAACATCAACAGAATCAAATTTTTGCCTTGGATCCCGAATCTCGTCCAATGGTTTAGGAATTAATAAGGCTCTTGCTTTAGATTTGATAGGTTTTTCTAATCCACCAACGATAAACTCATCACCTTTATTAATTAAGCCATCATATATAAGAACATCCATGGTTTTTCCTTGACCTTTTTCTTTTTTGACCTCTAAAACAACTCCTTTCGCGGGGCCCTCAGAAAATCTAAGATTTGAAGTTAAATACTGTTGAACTAGTCCCATTAAAATCATTAAAAGTGTTGAGATTCCCTCTCCCGTTTTTCCACTTGTAGGTACTATAGCAATTTTTTTAGTGAAATCTTTTATTTTATCATAACGATCAATTCCCTTAAAGCCTTCTTCTAAGAAATTTCCAATAATTTGTAATATCTTTTCATCCAAAAAATCTTTAACGTGTGGTTTTTGAGAATTGTAGGAATCAAGAAAATCCGCATCTTTTTTTGATTTCCATCCAGATATTCTATCTATTTTATTAGCAGCAATGACAAACGGAGTTTTTCTCTCTCGTAAAATCCGAACTGATTCCCAAGTTATGGGCATTGTTCCAGCGGTGACATCAATAACTAAAATTGCAATATCTGCTACTGCTCCTCCCCTTCTTCTTAAGTTTAAAAAAGCAGCATGACCAGGTGTGTCAACAACTAATATTCCTGGAAGCTTTATTTCTTTTTCAGCAAATTCTTGTTTAGATTTTCTTAAAAATTCTTTTATATCTTGGGTTGGAAAATAAGAAGCACCAATATGTTGGGTAATTCCCGCAGCTTCTCTTTGTTGGACAACTGTACCTCTAATATAATCTAGAATAGTGGTTTTTCCATGGTCTATATGGCCAAGTATACAAACAATTGGCGCTCTGATTATCTTATTCTCATCTTCGGTCATTTCGTAGCACGAATCTCATTTTATGTTTTTAAAAAAATCTTATTATAATATATTAATATATTCTATAAGTTTAGAATTTTATTTTAAAACCTGAGAAGTTATAATGGAAAAAAATACGATCAATTGCTATTGAGATATGTTTTTAAATATTGAGCAGTAAAAGAACTATCAATTTTAATAATTTCTTCTGGAGTTCCTATTGCCACAATATCACCTCCTTTTTCTCCCCCTTCAGGACCAAGATCAATAATGTAATCTACTGATTTTATAATATCCATATTATGTTCAATTATAATTACTGTATTACCTTTATCTACTAATTTTTGAAGGACTTTCAGGAGATAGTTAATATCAAAAGAGCTAAGACCCGTTGTAGGCTCGTCTAGTATATAAAGTGTGTTTCCTGTGCTAGTTTTTCTCAATTCTCTAGCAATTTTTAGACGTTGTGATTCTCCACCACTGAGAGTAGTAGAAGATTGTCCCAATTCTAAATAACCCAATCCAACATCTACTACTGTTTTAATTGTTCTTTTTAAATTTGGAATATTTTCAAAAAATTCTAATGCTTGATGGAAAGTCATTTTCAATACATCATATATCGATTTCTCATGATACTTAATGTCTAATGTTTCAGCATTATATCTTTTTCCTTTACATAAATCACACTTTATGTAGACATCTGGTAAAAAATACATTTCTTTTAGAATATAACCTGTACCTTTACATTTTTTGCAATGCCCAGATTTTGTGTTAAAACTAAATCGACCTTTCTGATAGCCCCTTTCCCTTGATTCTGGTAATCCAGCAAATATTTCTCTAATATAATCTAATGCTTTTGTATAAGTAGCAGGGACTGATCTTGGAGTTCTTCCTATTGGGGATTGGTCAATATTTATAATTTTATCAATATTTTCATATCCAATTATTTTATCAAAATTACCCTCACTGACTTTTGAACTACGAGTATTTATTAAGTTATGAAGCCCATTATATAAACAATCTATAATCAAACTAGTTTTTCCCGCCCCTGAAACTCCTGTTATACATGTGAATAAACCTAGGGGAATTTTAACGTCAATATCTTTTAAATTGTTTTCTTTCGCTCCTGTTATTTCAATATATTCCTTGCCCAAACTTCGTCTTTTTTTTGGGATTAGAATTTTTCTTTTTCCTGATAAGTATTCTCCAGTTAAAGTTTTTGAATTGGTTATAATTTCTATAGCCCCTTGAGCGACTATTTCCCCTCCTTTTTCACCCGCTAAAGGACCTAAATCAATAATGTGATCGGCATTCCGCATAATCGCCTCATCATGTTCCACCACAATAACAGTATTTCCCAAGTCTCTTAATTTTTTTAGCATATTGATAAGGCGATTAATATCTCTTTGATGAAGTCCTATACTAGGCTCATCTAAAACGTATAAAACACCTACTAAGCTAGAACCTAATTGAGTCGCTAATCGAATTCTTTCAGCTTCTCCAACAGATAAAGTATCTGATCTTCGGTTTAATGAAATATAATCTAAACCTACGTTTTCGAGGAAAGATAGTCTATCAAAAATCTCTTTTAATACTTCTTTAACAATTTTCTTTTCAATTTCACTTAATTTTAAATCTTTAAAGAATTTTAAGGAATCCTTTACTGATAAGGCAGATAATTCAGCAATATTAAGACTATTAACTGTTACTGCTAAACTTTCTGGTTTCAATCTTTGACCTTTACACTGTGGGCAATCTATTCTATTCATAAAACCCTCATAAACATCCCGAGCCCATTCTGAACGCGTTTCCATATATCTCCTATGAAGAATTGAAATTATTCCCTCAAAAGGTCGTGTAACTTGCCAAGAAGATTTATATTCGCCGTTATGATTTCTATATTCATTATTATCATTTTCAAAATGAAAATTTATTGCTTCATCTTCTGATCCAAATAGTATTTTGTGAAGCTTCTTAGGATCAATATCTTTAATTGGGGTGATATTAGTGTCAAATCCATAATGTTTAGCAACCTGAACTATTGTTTGCCATGAATAACCATTCTCAGATCCAAATCCTGGGATATCTCTAATGGGAGTTTCTTCTAAAGTATTCTCTAAATCATTTCCTAATAGTAAAGCATAATCAAATTCCATGACATTGCCTAAACCACTACAATATTTACAACTTCCATGAGGAATGTTAAATGAAAACATTTTGTGATCTATTGGTGGAAATGATATCCCGCAATCAATACAAGCGAGATGTTCAGAATAAATCTGTTCCCCTTTGTCAACAATTTCAATAGTGACTAAACCATCTGTTAGTTCTAATGCTGTTTCAATTGAATCTGCGAGTCTTGTCTTAATATCATTTCGCATAACTAACCTATCAATTATTACGTTTATATTATGTTTGATGTTTTTCTCCATTGAAATGTCTTCATCTAGTGTATATTGAATTCCATCAACTTCTACTCTTAGATATCCTTGTTTCTTTAAATCCTGTAAAAGTTCTTTATATTCTCCCTTTCTCCCTCTTATGATTGGAGCTTTAATTAAAAATTTTTGGTCATCATCTACAGAATTTAATATTTGTTGAATTATTTGTTGAGGTGTTTGAGGTTTTATCTCTTTTCCACAATTTGGGCAATGTGGGGTACCAACATTAGCAAATAGTAGTCGATAATAATCATATATTTCGGTTACAGTACCAACTGTACTTCTTGGATTTTTTGAGAGTGGCTTTTGCTCAATTGCAATCGCAGGGGATAATCCTTCTATTGAATCAACATCAGGTTTATCCATTTCACCTAGAAATTGTCTAGCATAACTTGAGAGGGATTCAAGAAATCTTCGTTGACCTTCAGCATATAGAGTATCCATTGCCAAACTGCTTTTTCCGCTTCCACTAATCCCTGTGATAACAACTAATTTATTTCGTGGGATTATAACGTCAATATTTTTTAAATTGTTCTGCCTTGCTCCTTTTATTATTATTGAGTTTTCCGTCATTCTATATTCTACATTTTTAAATTAAAGATATCAGAAAAATTTCACGCTTTTATTTTGTTAGTTTCCTTTATTTCTTTTATTTTGTCCCTTAAATAAGCAGCATCTTCAAATCTAAGTTCTTTCGCTGCCATGAACATTTTGTTTTCTAAAAATTGAATAACTATATCAAAATCTCCCTCTCTTTCTAATTGTTTTATCTTATCTTTAACAACTTGCTTTAATTTTTTAATTTCCTTATCTTTAAATTCTTGCTCCTCTGAAAGAGATTGTAATATATTTTTTTTAATCGTTTGAGGAGTAATGTCATTTTCTTCGTTATATTTAATTTGCTTATCTCTTCTTCTATTTGTTTCATCTATTGCAGCTTTCATTGATGGTGAAATCTTATCTGCATACAAAATTGCTTTTCCATCTACATTTCTAGATGCTCTACCAATTGTTTGAATTAGTGAACGATTATCTCTTAAAAATCCAAGTTTATCTGCGTCTAAAATTGCTACTAGTTGAACTTCAGGCAGATCTAATCCTTCTCGTAAGAGATTAATTCCCACTAAAACATCATATGTTCCATCTCTTAGCTGACGTAAAATTTCAAACCGCTCTACGGTATCAACTTCCGAATGTAAATATGTTATTTTCAATCCTAATTCATTATAATACTCTGCAATATCTTCAGACATTCTTTTAGTTAGAGTTGTTATAAGCGTTCTACCATTTTTTTCAATAACTTTTCTAATTTCACCTAACAAATCGTCAATTTGGTTCTTAGCAGGTCTGATTTCGACCATAGGATCTACTAAACCTGTTGGCCGAATTATTTGTTCAGCTGAAATTCCCTCACTTTTTTTTATTTCATAGTCTCCCGGAGTAGCACTCATAAATATTATATATTTAATTTTACTTTCCCATTCTTCAAATGTAAGAGGCCTATTATCATAGGCACTAGGTAAACGCCATCCATAATCTATAAGATTTTTCTTACGAGAACGATCGCCACCTATCATCCCATGGATTTGTGGTATAGTTATATGAGATTCATCAACCACTATTAAATAATCCTCTGGAAAATAATCTACTAAAGTCATAGGTGGTGTCCCTGGTGGCCTACCATCCAATGGTCTAGAATAATTTTCTATACCTTTACACCACCCCATCTCTTTCATCATTTCCAAATCAAATTTAACTCTTCTCTCTATCCATTCTGCTTCAGCGTACCTTTTTTTATTTTTAAAAAATTTTATCCGTTCTTCCAATTCCTCCTCTATAAGCTCTAAAGCTCTAATTTTGTTTTCATCCGGTATAATAAAATGTGTAGCCGGGAAAATTCGATAATTTGGGACTTTATTTATAGGATTATTGGATATTGGGTTAATTTCTGTTATAGATTCGACTTCATCTCCAAATAAGGAAACTCTTACACCATTATTTAAATAAGCCGGGTAAATATCGATAATATCTCCTTTTACTCGTACATTTCCAGGTTTAAATTCAAACTCATTGCGTTCATAATTCATTTTAACGAGTTTTTTCAAAATTTCAGATCTTGTAATTTTAATACCCACTTCTAAATAAAGGGCAATTTTTTCCCAGAGATCTGGATTACCTAGGCCATAAATACATGATACAGTTGCAACAACGATAACATCTCTGCGAGTCCTCACAGCATGAGCAGCTGCTAATCGTAATCGTTCAATTTCTTCATTAACGCTAAAATCTTTTTCTATATACAATCCAGTAATTGGCATATATGCCTCTGGTTGGTAATAATCATAATATGACACAAAATAATGAACGGCATTATCAGGAAATAACTCTTTTAGTTCATTATATAATTGAGCTGCTAATGTTTTATTAGGAGCCATAATTAAAGTCGGTTTTTGAATTTCTTGAATAATATTTGCAATTGAAAAAGTCTTACCTGTTCCAGTTGCTCCTAACAAAGTTTGAAATCGTTTTTCATTTTTTATATTATTAGCAAGTGTGGAGATCGCTGAAGGTTGATCCCCGGAAGGTTTAAAACTCGTTTGTAATTTAAAACCGACGCTCATTTATCTTAAATAAGTTATTTTTATATAAATTATAAATAAAATTAGATCATTATATATAAGATAAGTCTATAGATATTCTAATGAACCATTATCTTATGATTTTTACGAAAAATAGATAAGAAAAAAATAATGGTATTAATTATTGTTTATTTCACAGTTTCTTCGTGAATATCTTCAGCACCCTCAAGAGTGCGGACCAAAATTTCCAAAATATCATCAACATTAATACTTCCAAATTTGGATTCGATTATGGCTATACTGATTGTTAATTCTACGGAATCACCACCAGTAATTTCATAACCATTGTCAGAGGAGAACGCGTTTATAGAAAAGTATGTATTATTAATATAAACGGAATCAAGTGTAACATTAAACACTCCATCATTTTTCACTAAAATTGTCAAACTTCCTGAATCAAATGCCGATGTTCCAGCATCATTAATATTGATATCATAATAGGCTGAATCTACAAATGCATTAAATGTTTCGATTGTTTCTACCATAGAGGTTGTAGTTACTCTTACTAAACATTCATCTGACTTATTAATTGTTAACCCGGGAATGTCAAATGTTATAATTGCGCATTCTTGCATCGCTAATGAAGAATCACCGTAAGTATATTCCATATTACTTACTAAAGTATTATTCACATAGATTTCATCGAGAGTTATCGGTTCATCTCCTGTATTTTTAATTAAAACTTTTCCCGTTTCATTTGCATAAATAATTGATGACTTAATACCCTGAACTTCTTTTATTATTTTAATATTTGCTGCATCCTTAATAGTATGTATGTATCCAATATCCGAAGCTACTGTTCCTAACTCTCCAAAACCTCCAGTAATACATATCAAAATTTCCTCATTAATTTCTCCACTAAGTTTATATTTTTTATCAGCTGGATCATTTGTGTCAATTTCTATAATAATTATGTCTTCTTTATTGCTATTCAAATTAAGATACCCACTTTTTGTATAGTAATCATCACTATCAACTTCTATTAAAGACTCTTTTAGATAAATTGAATCTAAGCCAAATATGACATCCCCAGTATTTTTTATGTATATATTGAAAATTACACTTCCATTATCATATGTATATACAAAAGATTTATCAAAATCAATTGGTATATGTTTTCTATAATTTGAATTAAGAATTGCTAGTTCTTCTGAAGAGGCAATTCGATCTTCACTTAATATTGAAAGTGAATAATTTTCAATATTCGAAGTGAATAATAATTCGTCATAAATGTTATTAGGGGTCGCTACACCGATTTTATTATATTCTTTGATAGGGAAGAAGTCGATATTCGCATTCTCTATCAGAACATACGCTTTATCTGAGGGTTCAAGAACCGATGAGCCACTTAAATAAGTGATTATTTCTGGGTCAATCCTATTTTGCACAACATCACTATTGGCATAAAACCTATCTAAAACAACTATTGAATCCCCTGTATTTTCTACTTCAAGGTATAAATCAACAGTAGAAAGCCCGTTTTGAATGACTATACTATTTTGCTTGTTAATCTTTATCTCTCCTGCTTGTGCTTCTCTCACAAAGAAATTACTAGTATGGTTGGAAAAAATATATTGTCTGTTGGATAATGCTTCTGATTGAGCGCTTACTTCTACGTTAACTACATCGTCTATTCGGAAATTAGCATCTGTGGTGTTAACCCACACTAACCCTTCAGAACCTTTTTGTATATTTTTATTTGCCATGAAAAAATCAAAATTCGAACCATTAATTTGTACGTCTCTTATGAACAATTTTTTTGTCCCGGTATTCTTTATTTTAAATGTAGCATATCCACTATCAGTAACTCTTGGATTTTTAATAACAAAACTGGAATCTAATATTGTATAATCAACTTGATATAACTTCACTAGATGGGATCGTGAAAAATATTTTGGAATAAAAACCATAGAATCATAATAACCATTATCAGGGATATGAGATATCCATGGATCACCATCATCATCGCGTCGACGAGTTATTTGGTCGACATAGTGTTCTTGAATTTCATTTCCTTGAGCAGCCGCTGCGGTAGTAGGTTCTAGGAAAAACAAAAGTTTAGCAAGTTGACTATCAAACCAATCATCCTCCATAAGTCCTGTACTTGTATTTACGTAATTCTCCATATCAAACACATCGTTATCAGCCCAATTATCTTCTTCCCACCCTAATCTTTTATACTTATTGTAATTATCATTACATATTTCTACCATCCAAGTCCATTTACCCTCATCACCACCTAATCCTGATAGTAAAAAACCCCAATATACTAAGACATAATCCGCTCCCAATCGCCTTAATGCTTTAGCGCTATAAAGTTCATTTGTTTGCATAAACGACATTCCTGTTAAGCCGATTCTAGTCGAGTTTTTTGTAGCATTATCATTTACAGTGGTCACATTTCCTATTGGAGTAAGCCAATAACCATAATCCCACCAAGAAACTACTACATCTGTCCCTTTTAAATTAGTTTTCATCCACGTTAAAGATTCTTCCCAATCGTGAAAATATCCTCCAGGGACAATTTGAGCATATGACATTTGTCTAACAGCAATATCAGTAGTATGAGCAACTTGAGCATACAATAAAATTCCTACAAGGAGATAAACTACTAGTACTTCAGAACTCCCCAAAGTTCCTTTTAATTGTTTTCTCCTTTTTCTACTAACACCTACTTTTCTTTCTCCAATGAAACTGCCAAAAATGTTCAGCACACTTGCTAAACCATAGGCTCCCGCCAATGCAGCAGCTGGAGCAAATATTAAAATTATCCGAATCATACTACCCGTGAAATAATACATTAAAATAATAAATATGATAACAAAAATATCTGCATGATTTAACCTTTTAAAGCAGAAATATATACCTAATGGGACAAGAACCAATGGAATTAATGTGTTATAATAAAATACACTCCAAGTACTTGGCATTTGTTCTGCTACTGAAGCAACTAAGCTTACGTCTTCTCGTAAAAGAGGATTAAGAATTGTCCAAAATCGTGAACCAAATCCAAAAGGTAAAATATCAGGAGCTACCCATATTATTACTGCAATAACAAGAATAACAGGTATCGCACCCCATTTTATTGTATTAACTAAGCGATCATAAAATTTGGGATGCTCATTCTTTTTGGTATGTATAATATGAAAAAATATTAAAATAATCGTAAATAAGAAAATACCTCCAACGTCCAAATTTGAGAATAAATTGGCAGGATTAAATTTTGAGTAGAGTGAAAAAATCAGTAAACCAGTTCCTTGAACTCCGGCATACGACATTAAGACATTTTCACTATATTTATTTGAAAAAATTAAGATGATACTAATTAAAGGAATTACTAGATATACAAACTGATATCCCCCCCAACTAAGGGACAAATAACCTAAAAAGACACCACCAATAACGGCATGCAAAAATTTACCTGTTCGTAAAGCTTTCAGAAAGAATAAAAATATCATTAGGGTTGCAAATACTCCAATTGTCTCATTATCAAAAAATCCTGCTGTAGTCCTTTGTAAGTATCCTGGATTAAAAGCTAGGAAAAATGCTGCAAATAAGCCAGTTGCTCGATTAAGCACTTCTTTACCTAAGAAATATATTACTAATACAGTCAACCCTCCCATAAACGCGGGGAAGTAGAAACACACATCATACAACGATATTGGAAATCCAAAAAAGTTTAAAATCTTATGAAAGATGACCACAGTAAATGTCAAACCAGGTCGCAAACCACCTCTAAAAAACCCTTCGGGATACCAGCTTTTATAATCTCGCCAAGAAAAATATTCATATAATGTATGAGAATCTAAATACTCCGCATTATACCACTGGATCCAAGGGTCAAATGCTTTAATTAAAGTTATATCTCTTATAAGGGGACTTAATCTAATAACGATGGCTAAAACTACGATCAAAAATATTGCCAAAAAGAACAATACATTACGCGTTTTTAATGATACTGAGGTTTTGATACGATCACGGAAATTCCTCAGTGAAGCAGCAATTTTAACCATAATTTACCATAGAACAGAATATAACTAATTATTAACCATAATTAAATTTTGAATATAAAAAAAATGCTTAAGATTAAAATGTTTTTCTTTAATCCAACACTTTGTAAAATTCATAAATAATATAAAAATAGATCATTAAATTTGGATTTAACTAGGAAAAAAAATATATGATTAGATATGACGCACTCCAAATTTATTTTTAAAATCTATTATATTGGAAGAGATAAATATTATGGATCTCAAAGACAACCTTACTTTTTAACAATCGAACAAGGAGTAATAAATGCTTTAAAAAAGCGAGGGTACATTCATGAGATTGAGAATTCAAATTTCGAATTCGCAAGTAGAACGGATAGGTATGTGTCTGCTCGAGGAGCTTGCTTTATGTGTATCACAGAAAAAGAACCAATTCTAATGGAAATTAATAGTGCATTGCCAACAGAAATTGGTGTTTGGGCTTATTCAGAAGTACCAATAGATTTTTCTGCTAGATATGATGCAGTTTTACGCCATTATGTTTATATAGTACCTCTACCGATCTCTTATTTTAAGAAGATTTCTGGAATAAATATAAAATTAATGAAGAAAGCTTGTAGAGAATTAGAAGGCCGCCATGACTTCTCTAATTTTTCCAAAAAAGGAACCGATGAAATAAATACCGTACGAGATCTAGATTCAGTACATTTGTCGATACAGGAGGATTATTTATTTTTTCAATTTAAGAGTAGATCATTTTTAAGACAGCAAGTCAGAAGAATGGTTAAAAAAGTTTTAGAATTAGGAATAGGCAAGTTAAGGTATGAGGACTTCTTGGCATTGTTTGATACTTCAAAGGAAATTTCTTATCAACCAGCAGATCCTAAAGGCCTAATTCTCTGGGATATAAAATTCAATGAAAATGTAAGTTTTATTTATGACCCTAAATCAGAAGAAAGAATGAATAGTCTTTTCATTACAAAAAAATTAGATTATAATCTTAAATATCACTTATTTAGAGCTTTGCAACAAGACTATTTTAGCTAACAATGCCTGAAGTTGAATTTCTTCAGTTCCGCCTTGACTTAATCGATATTCAAATTCAGCTAATAATTTTAATAATTCAATTTTTGTATGTTCTTGAATGCTCAAATCATAAATTTCTCTATATATATTTTTTATTATATTTTGCCCAGAGAGCCCATATTCATTGATTAAATCATTCAAAAGTTTTATTGATAACTGTAATTGACCTTCTAGCGCAGTATTTAAAATCTCTTTTATTTTTTCAGGAGGAACTTCTCCAGCAACACGAAATACAATCTCTTGATCAATCTTTTTAGAAATTGTTCCACAGGATTGTAAATAATTAATTGCTCTTCGACAATCACCTCGAGATACTTCCACGATTGCGTTTAAACCCCCAGAAGCAAAAGTGATGTTTTCTTGTTCTGCAACATACTTTACTCTTTGTTTAATGTCTTCATTATTTAGAGAGGCAAACCTAAATACTACGCATCTCGATTGAATTGGAGGGATTATTTTATTAGAATAATTGCATATCAAAATCATTCTACAATTTTTTGTATACTTCTCCATTGTTCTTCTTAAAGCTTGTTGAGCAGGAGACGTCATATTATCAGCTTCATCAAGAATTAGTACCTTAAAGGATATATCAACGGGAGGTTTCGCTCGTGCAAAATCTTTAATAAAAGTTCTAATAACATCAATACCGCGAGCATCGCTAGCGTTTAATTCTAAATAAGTTTTATTAACAACCATTTTTCTTCCATATAGTTCTCTCACCATTGCCAAAGCAGAGGTTGTTTTTCCTGTTCCTGCAGGTCCTGCAAAAATAAGATGGGGCATTGATTTATCTATTACAAATTGCTTTAAACGCCGTATTATTCCCTTCTGATTTACAATTTCATCCAGTACTCTTGGTCGATACTTCTCAACCCAAGGTCTATTCTCTAAAGACATGCTATTTAGGTATTATTTTTTTTTTATTAATATATTAAGAATTAAATTTTCTTAATTCTTTATTAATATTCATATCCATAAAAAAACAATAAGATATGTATGACAGATTTTAAAATTAGTAAAATTAAATCTAGATGGATCTTAGATTCTCGAGGAAATCCAACAATTGAATCTGATGTTTTTGCTGGGAAATGCTTTTCAAGAGCAGCTGTCCCCTCAGGAGCATCGACAGGAGTTTTAGAGGCGCTGGAATTACGAGATGGGGGAAAACCATTTTTGGGGAAACATGTACTAAAGGCTGTTAAAAACGTAAATGAAATTCTAGGGAAAAAATTGATAGGTTTTGATGTTAGAGAACAAGAAAAAATAGATGAAGAAATGATCTTAATAGATGGGACGGAAAATAAAAGCAATTTGGGTGCTAACGCAATATTATCAGTTTCATTAGCGATAGCTAGATTAGCTTCTGAATTGTCTGAAATTCCTTTATTTGAATATCTTTATAATTTAGCATATAATAAAAGTAGAAGCGACTATTTACTTCCAGTTCCTTGTTGTAACATTATAAATGGAGGTGAACACGCAGGCAATAACTTGTCAATTCAAGAATTTATGGTTTTGCCCATAGGCGCTACATCTTTTTCACATGCTATTCAAAATGTTGCGGAGGTATATCAAACATTAAAGAAGTTGTTGGTAAAGAAATATGGCCCTTCTTCTATAAATGTTGGCGATGAAGGAGGATTTGCTCCAAACTTAAATTTAACTTCTGAGGCTGTGGAAATAATAATTGAAGCGATTGAAAAAGCAGGATTTCTCATGGGAATTGATTTTGTACTAGGGATGGATGCTGCTGCTAGTGAATTCTATGAAGAAGGTTCCTACAATATTGATGGTCGGAAGCTATCTGAAGAGGAATTATTGGAATACTATATGGATTTAATCCATGAATATCCATTCAAATCTATTGAAGACCCATTTAATGAAAAAGATTTCAGAAATTTCTCAAATATGACTGCTAAAATTGATAAATCTCTTCAAATTGTTGATGATGATTTAACTGTTACAAATATTAATATTTTAGAGAAAGCGATAAAAGAGAAAGCAGGGAATGCATTATTACTTAAAGTAAACCAAATTGGTACTTTAACTGAAGCTATAAAGGCTGCAAAAATGTCTTTTGATAATGGATTTAATGTAATGGTTTCCCATCGCTCCGGTGAAACAGAAGATACCTTTATTGCAGATTTAGCGGTTGGACTTTGTACTGGACAACTGAAGACAGGTGCTACTAGTAGATCAGAACGAACAAGTAAGTTTAATCAATTACTCAGAATAGAAGAGATTTTAGGAGAAAATGCAAAATATCCCAGTAAGTTAGACTCGTGGAAAGGTTTCCATTAATAAATACTATTTTTTATTCTTAACTTTAACTTTTTATTGTTTTTTAATAAATCGGTATACAAGCACATCGATATCTTTTGTTTTTTGTGTGTGAAATGCAAACGTCCTTTCCAGAACCATATTAAAAGGAAGTATGTTATCAATTTTCCAATTAAATTTATCTACATATTTTGAAATAAATTTGTGGACCTTTGGATTTTTAAGATGAATAGAATACACCACATCTGAAAAATTAAATGCTCTACCTAAAAAGGGTCTATCTGCAAATCTTGTTTGAACTCCAAAAGGGGGATTCATAATTGTAGTTATTTTCATATTTTTGGGTAAAAATTTTCTAGAAATTTCAAAATATTCAATATCAGCACATATTGGAAAGATTATATGGTTTAAATCAAGATATAAAATATTTTTTTTTAATATCTCTAAAGCAGGAATATCTATATCGATGCTTAAAACATAACTAGCTTTAAAAAATGCACTTGCAATAGATAATCTTCCAGTTCCAGCACCTAAATCAATTATAAACGCTTTATTAATATCGTCATATTCAAAACCTGCATAGTAAATGATATCTACCGCGCAAATTGCGTCGATACAATATTGCTCTAATTCAATTTTAGGACTGCTGAACGATTCAGTGTTCTGTATGATAGAGATAAGCTCTTTTTTGCTAAGTTTCATCCAAAAAAATGTTTACTCTTTTAGAATTAATACATTAAATTTATTTATATTATTTAATAATATTTACTTAAAGTAGAAAGAGTTTGAGAAATTAAAAAACTATTGTTGATATTATTGAGTAAGAAATCTCTAAAGGATGGAGATATCGTCTTAACGGGTGAAAAACTTGGAGTAGTTGAAGAATTCCTACCTGATAAGCAATCTACATTTACTAAAGACGGAAAAATTTTTGCTAGTAAATCAGGCATGATAAATATCAATAACAAAGAAAGAAAAATAGAAATAAGTACACACCAAGAAGAAGATCGAAAAGTTGTAAAAATTGGAGATATTGTTATTGGTTCAATTCTTTTTTTGAGACAATACTCAGTTGGTATTAATTTTTATACGATCAATGAAAAAATACATTTTAATTCAAGTTATTTTGGCAATATACATGTCTCACAGATTTCAGACAGGTATGTAGAGAAAATTAGCGATGCATTTCAGATAACTGATATAATACGTGCTCGTGTTATAGAACAAGATTATAATGAATATAAATTAAGTACAACTGGTAAAAATCTAGGAGTTATTTATGCGGATTGTGTGATTTGTGGTGATCCACTTAAAAAAATAGGGCACAACAAGCTAAAGTGTGACCGATGTGGTAATGTGGAAAGCAGGAAAATCAGTAGTGATTATGGAAATGTTACTGATAATTTAAGATTCTAATTTTTTATTACTAAAAAGATACGAGTGTTCATCAAGTGAGAAAGTTAGGAAAAAAAGTAATTCATTTCTATAATAATAGTGGTTCTTTGGATAATGTTATTAAATTTCTTGAAAATGTGCAGAAAAAGGTGAATTATTTAAATCTAAATGTCTCTGTTGAAGGTAAAAGTATAAAAATCACTCTTTTTGGGTCAAGAGATCTTCAACATTTAGCAACTGAAAGATTAAAAGATTTGGCAAATCGTTATTTGTGAGATTTATATAAAACCATAAAAAATTTATTTTATTCTAAATACTATTTATTAAAGTTATCAAATTCTTATCATTGGGAGTTATAATAATGGCAAAAAAAAAAGCAGTCAAATTAGAAGATAAAGATGAAGATGAAATTGATGAATTTGGGGATGAATTATTAGATGATGAAGAGATTGAAAGTGTTTATCCCAAGGTGGAAAAAAAAAAGGAAGTAGAAGCTGTTCCACCCTCATCTGACGAAATTATTGAAGAGGAAGAATTTGAATTAGAAGAAGAACCTAGATTTCCTGATTATAAGTATCTTAATTTAAAGTTAAATAAAGGGAAAGCTGAAAACGATTATGAGTTAATCGTTGAAGGCCAATCTCATGGATTTTGTAATATTCTTGTGAAGCATTTATTAAATATTGAAGGTGTAAATATAGCCGCATATAAAGCAACTAATATAAGCCCAGCTCAGATCTTCATACGACTTGAAAATTCAAAAAATTATAAGATTAAAGATATTTTAAATAAAGGAATTGAGTCATTAAGACAAGAAGTTCTCGATGTTCAAAAAGTATTCAAAAAACTTACATAAGACATTATTCTCTTTTTTATGAAAACTTTATAAGATGCCTTAATTCAACTTATCTTAATGGATTATGAGTTTTTAATTTCCGATTTAAATCTGAACAAGTCACAAAAGGCTATTGGTACCGATAAAGGCCTAGCTAAAATTGGAGATGGTATAGTCAATTTAGCTTATTCCTTAGCAAAATCTATTTATTTAACGAAAAATAGTCCAAACAAAAAACCTATTAGAACGGGAAAAAAAGTTAGTAAAATAATTTTAGAAACAGCATTAAAAAATGCCAATATGAAGAATTTCGCAAAAACAAGAGCAAATGCTCATGATCTTGCTGATACCGTTGAATCTTTAGTAGCTTACGTATATCTTAATAATAAAATGAACTTAAAAGAATTTATAGACTTTTTAGTTGACCATCTTTCGGGAGATCTCTATAATAGGACTGAAGAGATTAGAAATGCTACTATAGCATTTACTAATCTGTTAAATCATATTAAAAAATTCCTACCCAACAAATAATAAAAATATGAAAGATAATCCTATAATAATTGGAATTGATGATGCACCCTTTGAATTAAAGACAAAAGCTAAAACAACTCAATTAATTGGAGTTATATGTCAAGGAGTTCGAACAGTTAATATTATTAAAACAGAAATCCAAATAGATGGAAACGATGCAAGTGAAAAATTAATAGAAATGGTAAAAGAAAATGAAAAACATGTTCAATATATATTAACACACAGTATTACATTCGGAGGATTCAACCTCATTAATCTAAATCAAATTTATTATGAATTAGAAAAACCTATAATTGCTGTTAATGAAAGGAAGGTTGATATTGATTCGGTGATAAAAGCAATTAAACTAAAATTCCCAGATACTTATAAATTTAAGATTCAAAATATAATTGATGCTGGAAGCTTATTTCATACTCAAATTGAGACAGCCGGAGGATTATCAGATATTTATTTCCATATAAAAGGCATTGAAATTAATCAAGCAGAATTACTCTTAAAAAAAACATGTATTGACTCTAAAACCCCTGAATGTATCAGGTTGGCACACTTAATTGGAAAGATTATTTAAAAGATAATACATGTTTATTTAACTTGTTTCTATCTCGTATTCAAGAATATCACGCATTCTATCTCGTAATTCCAACCGTAATGCAGACATTCCATAAGTTGGAATTCCAAGTTTTTTCTGAACCTTTTTCGCACTTAAAGCATTTGGAAGATCTTGTTTATTAGCAATAGCAATGATTTTAGTATCTAAATAACGTGAGACTCTTTTGTAAATATCTTTTGTTTTCTTAATATTATCTTCTGTAGAATCACAGACTAAAACTGCTAATCCCGCTCCTCTTAAAAAGTCCTCCCACATGAACCTAAACCTTTCTTGGCCACCAAAATCCCATATATTGACTTTCTTTCCGTTTAGAACCGAATCTTCTATTTCTAAACCAACAGTTGGATTTCTCTCATTCGATACTTCGCGACCTTGAAGTAAACTTAATAATGACGACTTTCCAACATTATTCAACCCTAAAAGACAAATTTTTGTTTTTGTCGAAAGAACCTTAAATCAACCTTTTCTAAATAATATCCTTTTATGTAGAAAAGGCAAATAAAGCTTCAAAAATGAAAATATTATTCTTATATCATGGGAATATTCCGATAGAATTTAAATATATATACCGTTTTGACTTAATTTGTCAACTTAAAGTCTCCCAAAAATGAAGAAATAAAAATTATTTGAAGTAAATGATTTAAAATAAAAAATTTTCAATTAAAAATAAGAATATAAGAAAAAATTTCAAATATTGGGTTATTTATGCTCCTGTGACAATATCCTTTACTATACCAACTGCAACAGTTCTTCCCATGTCACGTACTGCAAATCGACCCATTTCAGGAATATCTTCGTATTTTTCAAGACACATTTTTTTAATCGGAGTCAACTCTACAATAGCAGATTCATTCTTTTTCAAAAATTTAGGTGAGTCTTCTATTACACTACCGGTCTTCTGGTCTAATTTCTTAACTAAAGCAGAAAATCGTGCTGCTACTTGAGCAGTGTGAGCATGAATTACTGGGGTGTAACCTTGAGCAACTGCAGTAGGGTGCCAGATTACGATAATTTGTCCCGTCCATTTCCCATTTGGAGTAATTACTGTTGGTGGGTTAGAAGGATGTCCTAAACAATCTCCTCTACTGGCATCTGCCATTGTAATACCTCTAATACTAAATCCAATATTGTCTCCAGGTATGGCTTGTGGAATCTCTTCATGATGCATTTCAATAGAACGAATTTCTCCTTGAAACCCAGTAGGCATGATAACTATTTTATCTCCTTTCTTTAAAATTCCCGTTTCTACTCTGCCAACAGGAACAACACCTGTTCCCTTAATTCTATAACAATCTTGAATTGGTACTCTTAAAGGCTTGTTAGTTGGCTTTTCAGGAAGAACAAATTGATCTATCGCATCAATCAAAGTTGGACCATCATACCATGGCATTTTGTCGCTTTTCCTTGAAAGATTTTGCATTTGCATCCCACTTGTTGGAATAAATTTTACGTCCTTAAATCCAATGCTTTTGAGAAGGTCACCAACAGATTGTTTGCACTCGTTAAATCTGTCTTCGGAATAATCATAAACATCTGCTTTATTAACAGCAACTACAAGTTGCTTTATACCTAAGGTTTGTGCTAAATAAGCGTGTTCTCGAGTCTGCCCATTAGCTGCGATCCCAACTTCCATTTCTCCTTTTTTACCAGATACAACAAGGATAGCAGCATCAGCTTGAGACGCTCCAGTTATCATATTTTTGACGAAGTCAGCATGTCCTGGGGCATCAATAATTGTAAAGTATTTGGTTTTAGTTTCAAATTTTCGAAACGCTAAATCAATAGTAATTCCCCTTTGTCGTTCCTCTTTAAGTCTGTCAAAGACAAAAGCGTATGACCAAGAATCCCTGTCGTATTCTTTTGCCAATTTTTCCAATTCACGAGCTTCTCTATCAGTAACTGCTCCAGTTTCAATAAGCATAGCTCCCATCATCGTACTCTTCCCGTGATCTATATGCCCTATTATTACGAGATTTAAATGTTCTTTATCAGCCATTTTCATCAATTTCCTTAATTTTTTATGATTTATTTGTTCTGAATATAATATTTAATATTAAATTATTTTTATTAGATGTTAATTGTAAATGTTGTTGAATTTATATTTTTTACTATATTTAAGCGAAATTATCGAGTCTTAAGAAAGATTGTAATGCAATAATTTCAAACGACAAATTAACAATTTAGAATATAGATAAATACTCAAAACTTGAATTTGGACTTCGGATGAAGTTCAATAATTCAAACTATAAATTAACAAAAAAATTTATAATAATTTGGAAGAAAAGAATAGTTAGATTATTGAATAAGAAGGAATAATGAGCCTTTATGAAGTATAGAAAATTGGGAAATTCCGGGATGTATGTGTCTGAAATTGGTTTTGGGTCATTATTTTATGGGGGGGCTCAATGGAATGCAACTGATAATCCAGTTTCAAGAGAAGAAGCTCTTATTTGCCTTAAGAAAGCATGGGAGGGAGGTATTAATCATATTGATTGTGCAGATATATATGGAGGATTTGGGCCAGCAGAAAAAATAATTGGAGAATTCATAAAGGATTATGATCGAACAAATTTTGTCTTAGCAAGTAAGGTTTTCTTTCCGATGAGTTCGAATTCCAATGACCGAGGTTTAGGTAAAAAACACATTTCAGAGGCTATTGATAAAACGTTAGAACGGATGGATATAGATTATCTAGATTTATATTATTGCCATAGGTATGACTATAGTACCCCTCTAGAAGAGACCGTGAGGGCAATGAACGATTTAATCGATGAAGGTAAGATCCTTTATTGGGGGACATCAAATTGGTTTGCTTCTCAACTGGAAAGGGCTTGGGGAATAGCGAAAAATTTGGGATTACGTGGACCAGTCTGTGATCAAGTAAAATATAATCTAGTGATGCGGTTTAGTGGTGAATATGAACTACCATACACTGCTGAATATACTGGAATAGGCTTAGTTGCTTATAAGGTATTAGCAGATGGATTGTTCACTTCAAAGTATAAGGGAAAAAAAATGGAGGATCTAAGCGATCAAGAAATTAAATCAATTTTAAGGTATATTGGAGATGAGAATCAAAAACCACAAGCTTCGAAATTTGAAAAATTCTTAAAATTGTCAGAGATCGCCGTTGAAATAGAGGTTACCTTGGCTCAACTAGCATATGCGTGGGTTTTAAGTAATCATTTCGTAAGTAGTGCATTAATGGGTACTAGACACCCTGATAGGGTTGAAGAAAACCTTCAATCTTTAGAAGTAAGATTAACAAAGGATATTCTAAGGAAAATTGATGAGATCTTAGATAATAGACCATTTGAATGGATCCAAAATGGTTATATGGGTGAAGATTACGCATTTTATAAAGAAAGAATAAAAAATGATCCAAGGGCTAAACTTGGTATATATCCATTTGATTAATTAAAAATACATTGAAATTGATTTAATTTGACTTTTTCTCAAGACTTAAGTATGAAACTTTAGAAGAGTCTAAATGAAATATTCACATGTTTAGAAAAAGGATTACAAGAAATAAGAAATATAAATAAGATGAAATTTAACTAAATATAATTAAAATTATTTGAAAAATAAGGATATATTATGGTTAATGGATATACTGGAAATTTTCTTCGCGTTAATTTAACAAATAGAGCGATCTCGATTGAAAATCCGGATGAGAATTTCTACCGCCGATATATTGGTGGTGAAGGATTCGTAGCTTATTATCTTTTAAAGGAAGTTCCAAAAGGTACTGATCCTTTAGGTCCTCAAAATAAGTTAATTTTTGCTACAGGGCCTTTAACTGGATTTGCAATTCCTGGAACAGGTCGAAACAGTGTTGGAGCCAAATCTCCTTTAACAGGAGGTTTTGGTGAGGCTGAAGTTGGAGGTCATTGGGGTGCTGAATTAAAACAGGCGGGATTTGATGCAATAATCATAGAAGGAAAAGCAAAGAAGCCTGTTTATTTATGGATAAAGGAAGGAGAGGCAGAATTAAGGGATGCAAGTCATCTATGGGGAAAACTAACAGGAGAAGCACAAGAAATTATACAAAAAGAGTTAAATGACAAATTAATTCGAGTAGCTCAAATAGGGCCAGGCGGAGAGCGATTAGTACGCTACGCTTGTGTCATAAACGATCTGAGAAATGCTGCAGGTCGTACAGGGATGGGTGCCGTAATGGGATCTAAAAATTTGAAAGCTATTGCTGTTAGAGGTCATAAACGACTTGAAGTTAAGGATAAAGAAAAATTAAGAGCAAAAATAAAGGAGTTTAATGAATTAGCATATAAGCCAATGAGGGGTTATTTTCAATATGGAACTGGGGGCGCTATAATGGAACAATTTGCTACGTCTGGGAATCTTCCAACGCGAAATTTTAGAGATGGCAATTTTTCTGCTGCAAAGTCATTAGATCCTAGTATAATGAAAGATGAAATTGGCTTAAAAATGGAAGCATGTTATGCATGTTCAGTCCGGTGCAAGAAAATCGTTGAAATTGGTGAACCATGGAATGTAAATCCAATTTATGGTGGTCCTGAATATGAATCAATTGGAGCATTTGGTTCTAATTGTGGGGTTGAGGATATAAAAGCAGTTTGCAAAGCAAATGAATTGTGTAATAAGTATTCATTAGATACTATTTCAGCAGGAGTATCTATTGGATTTGCTATGGAATGTTATGAGAATGGAATCTTATCTGATAAAGATACAAATGGTTTAAAACTTAATTTTGGAAATGCTGAAACCATGGTGAAGATGGTTGAAATGATTGGCAAACGTGAAGGTTTGGGTGATATTTTAGCTGAGGGTGTAAAAAGAGCTTCTGAAAAAATAAAAAACGGGACAGATAAGTTCGCAATGCATGTGAAAGGACAAGAGATACCCATGCATGAACCTCGTTTGAAACAGGGATTAGGAGTTGGCTATGCAATTTCACCTACTGGTGCGGAACATATGGCTAATTTGCATGATACTTCAATTGCAAGTGAAAGATCAATTGGTGCTCATAGTGCTATTGGAATTTTAGAGCCACTCGAGATTAATGATTTAGGAGTAAAGAAGATTCGAGCATTAGTTTATATTACTAATTGGCGTAATTTATATAATGCTTTATTAATATGTTATTTCTTACCTTGGGATTATGTTGATGTGCCTGAGATTTTAAGGGCTGTTACAGGTTGGTATACTACGACCTGGGAATTAATGAAAGCAGGAGAGAGGATTACCACTATGGCAAGAGCTTTCAACATTAGGGAGGGTTTAGAAAAAAAGGATGATTGGTTACCAGAAAGATTTTTCAAACCTCATACCTCGGGATCACTTTCAGAAACTTCTATTAATCCAGATGAACTTGAGACTGCCATTAACACCTATTATAAAATGATGGGTTGGAACAATAATGGGATACCAACAAGTTCAAAATTAGCAGAATTAGAGTTAGAATGGATTTCTCAGTATTTTTAAAATCATTTTTTACTATAAATCAAGTTTTTTTCCACTCTGCTTTCTTTTTTTATTTTTCTTCGATATATTTACCTTTTATATCTTCATATAATTCTTTTTTGTTATCTTTTAGTAATTTAAATATTTGTTCCAGATCTCTTTGAAAATTCATTTTATTTCCCTCAGAGTCAGTAATTTCAATAATAGCTTTATTTTGTAAAAATCTATTGAATACTAAGTCAATATCATAAATGTTAACATGTGTTTCTTTAAAAAAATCTAAAAGATGATGCAAGTACACAGCTTTAATGTAACCTTTCTTATTTTTATCTTTTTCACAGAAATGCTTTAGTTGTTGGGAAATAATAATCTCATTATCTTCATCTTCAAATTCCTTATTATTCTGTTCATATAACGCCCAATTGAAACCATAGTCTAAAGCTCTATTAACTAGATCTGCTACATTTTTGTCAATACCTGCTTTTTCAGCCCATTTATTATGAATAAACCAATTTGGAATTTTTAATCACTGTTCATTTGCTTTTTTATATGAAAGATAAAAAAAGTAAAAAATTATACATCGTTAATACAAATAATTAATTTAAAAAAATAAATAGTAACCAATATTCTTATCACAACAATGGTAAAAAGTAGAACAAACTTTCCTCGTGAAGGTGAATTTGTAGTTGCCAAGGTGACAGAGGTGCAAAATCAATATGTTTATGTTGATTTAATTGATTTTGATGGTTTAGATCATGAAGATTATGCTCGAGGGATGATTCATATATCAGAAATAAGTTCGCGATGGATCAAAAATATCCGTAATTATGTGCGAATTGGTCAAAGAGTAGTTTTACGTGTATTAAGGGTTGACGCAGAAAAGGGGCATGTAGATTTATCATTAAGAAGGGTAAATTCTGCCCAAAGAGAGAACCGAATGAAAGAATGGAAATATGCAGTAAAATTTGAGAATTTATTACAATTTCTTACAGAAACAGAAGGAATTAACATGACTCTTGATGAAGCCTATGAATTAATAGGATTTCCAGTACTGGATTTATTTGATTCATATCAAGAAGCTGTTGATGGTCTAAAAGAAAATGGTGAGGAAATATTATCCAGCTTAGAAGGGGTAACAGAGGGATTTAAAACATCACTATTGAAAATTATTGATGAAAATGTAAGTATTTCAACAGTGAGCATATCTGGCAAGGTTAAGCTTTCATTTACTTCAGATAATGGAATTGATCATATTAAGGAATCTCTTTTAAACGCTTTAAAAGTGATAAAGCAAAAAAAGACAAGGAATATTAATATTAATTATATTGCTGCCCCGTTCTATCGTTTAGAAGTAGTTTCAAAAGATTATTTAGACGCTGAAAATATTTTATCCGATGCTTTAGAGACGATTGAGAAAAATGTAGTGAAATATAATGGTACTTTTGAATTTATTAGAGATTAATTGATTTACTCATAGGGTTATAATTATGACTAAATACCTCCAAAAATGTAAAGAATGTAATAGATATGGATTACACAACCCTAAATCTAAATGTCGTTATTGTGGAGGTCAATTAATAACCCCTAGACCTCCAAAGTTTTCATTAATCGATAAATATGCAAAATATCGCTTAGACTATTTTAAAGAAGAGTTTGATAAAAAGTTTAAATAGCTGCTTTATTCAATTTCTATTTTTTCAGCAAATTTTTCAATTATAAGGATTTTTGCATTTTTTTGTGGGAGATTTGCGATATCTTCCTCTTCAAAAGGGCCATAATTAATAAGATCAATACCTACTAAAGGGGGTGTCTTCTTTAAAAATCTTACAAGAGTGTAATTGATTTTTTCTCGATCATCCCTTTTAGTGGAATCGAGAATGTTAGAAGCTTTTTCTTCTTTAGAGACAGGGGCATCTTCAATGGTAGATTTTACTTTCGCTTCTGATTCAATTAAATTATCGTACTGAACTTCATCTTTATCATATAGTGAAATTGCTTTTACTTTTTTATAACCTTTAATAGAACTTACTAAATTTTCATAAAGTAATTTCTCTGCTTCAATTAGATTATTTAGATTAATTTGCTTAAGAGTTAATGCTGAATTTATTATTTTGAGTTCTCTTATCTTAAATAAATCTTTAAATAGATAATTTATATTATTTTTGTATGATGCTAAAATCTGATCCCTTAAATCATCCTTTTCTTCTTCCTGATAATTCTTTATAAAATCTACTAATTTTTTATATTTAGTGAAATCTCCTTGATTTATCACAGTTAATTCAGGATTCTCAAACTCTTTCTGCCAATGCTCATACAGTTTTTCATATTCTTTTTGTAAATCCATAAATATCGAATAATGCAGTTTAATATAATAAGAAAGTGTTCTGAGTTTAAATTTTTTAACTTAAATAGTTCTTGCTACGCCTTTACATAATAAAAATATAGCAAAATAGTGAGGAACTTCAACTTTTTCTCCTTGTACATAGGGACCATAAGTTTCCCCTTTTATTTTCGTAATTGGTACTTCAGGTTCAACAATTTCTATTTTTTGAGTAATTTCTTTTTTACTTTTGAATACTATTGGATCTAATTTTTCATTCCACTCATTTAAAGGATCAAAATCGTCAAGATCATCTGGATATAATTCTTGAACTCTAAATCCAGTTGTACCATGCAAAGATCCAGGATATCGAATTAATCTATGAATATCAATTGAAACCGGTATGTCAATTTCAACTCCAATTTCAGCAATTAATGTTTTTAAAAATTTATTCCAAGCATTCATACTAAAGCCTACTAATGTCCAATTATTATTATGGTTATTACTAATTATCTGATGGAAGTTATCTTTAAAATTTATAAAGTTTTCTATAAGACCTTGACTTAAATTAAACTTTCTTTTATCTGATAATATTGTTTCGATTTCAATATTTGATTTACTTAATAATCCATTAATTTCTTTGATAATTTTTTGAGGCCAACCAATTGAATTTTTTGAAAATCCAAATATATTGCCTCCTTTTTCCTGTAATCCTAAAATTTCGAGTGAGATATTTTCCCCCGTAATATAATCAATAATTTCTCTCCGCTCGTCACTAGATAATGTTCTAATATTTTCATCTTCAACTTTTAGATGATATCCTCGGTGCCCTGAAAAAGCAATATTCATTTTTTCAATAGGAATGTCAAAATCGGGAATTAGAAAGTTATAAATTAACTTAATAATCTCACTTTTTGCAATATTTAAACAATCTGCACAAATCCAATTCAATCTTTTTAATTTTAATTTTCCGCATTTCGGGCACTTTTCTACCATGCCCTTTCCCTTTTCGCCACATTCTTTACAATACCAGATATCATGATGTTCCTTGCAAGAAGTATAAAAGTGATCTACATCAATATCAAATATTAAATCACACCCTTGATAACCTTTCTCTTGCATATCTTGATGTTCTGGTGTAAGAAAGAGTGAACCACTTGAATATGCATGTTTTGGAGTATTATTTATAAAGTATTTTTTCAAATTGACAGAGGAAGTAAAACCAATATGCCTATTCATTATTTGCTTCTCCCATGGAATAAATCCAAATTCTCTTTTTTCAAAAAGACTAAGTATTGGAATTTTAGATTGGTTTTCTCTATAGTAAGCTTGAAAAAGTCTTTTTAAGTATTTGTTATCAGGCATCCTTATCATTATTAATATTATTTTCAGATTTTGTCTTAAATGACGCACTAAATTGCTTATATTGAATATAAAACAAAGGATGAGAGATTTGCCTCTGCTCTTGTAGCTTTTTTGATAAATAGCCTTCCAAGCATAATTTATCTTTATATTTATTTGCCATACATAAAGTATACGATTTTAAAGATTTGCACGAATAGGGAGTATATCCCTTTTTAATTGCATATTTTACTTGATATGTAGTTTTCTCTCGATCAAAATCAGGTAGTGTTGAAAATACATCAATAATTTTATCTTCTGGATATTTAAGTGCATTTAAAACCCATAATATAAATAATCTCTCAGTGTGAATTAAATTCTGTCCCTCTTGTGCTTTAGATATTATTTCTTTTATACAAGGAGGGAAGATTTCTGACATGTCTTGACCCTCTTTAAACGTGATATCTACCGAATATTCAAATTCATCTTTCTTTAATTCCCAAATCGCGACAATTGTGTTAAATAATTCTTTAAAATCTTGTATTTCAAACAATTTCTCTTTAAAAACATCTATATTATTAGAATCTATATTATTTTGAGCCAATATTTTCGCTCTTACATATTCCTGTAGTAATCTATTAAGACTTTCAGATTTAATATATACATAACCTCCTTGGAGGGCATTATTTACTAATTTCCTGTATTCGTCTTTTAAGTTAGAGGCCAATTTTAAATAATCAATAAAAAAAATCTTAAAATTTGTTCTATAAATTTGTTCTTGGTTTTTTAGTACAATTTTTTTATATACAATAGGTTTTTCTTCATATAATATATTTAAATCCAAGTCTTTGTAGATGTAATATAAATTATATTCGTTTTCTTTATTTAGTTCATTGTAAGTAGTTTTAGAGTATATATTAGCGACTCTATTTGATAAAATTTTATCGTTTAAAACATAAAGTAATATTCTTAGAATTAAATAAATATAAATATTTGTTTCATCAAAATTATAATCAGAAATTAGTTCAGTATTATTAAAAGCATCAGTAAATAAATTTAAGATACATTCTCTTAGGCCTGTAGATTTATCAGATGAAAAGATATCATTTAGGAAATCTAAAGGATTTTTTGAGGCTGTATCAGAATAATATTTTTTTAACGAAGGGAGCCAAGGATACCGTTTTATTAAGTCATAAATGTCGCTCATTGCCCTAAAATACTCTTTTATTAAAATTAAATAATTATAATCTAAAAAACATGATGGGACTAAACTTTAATAGATTAAGAGTAAATTAGTTTACTGATATTTTTAATCAATCTATTAACAAACTAATAAATAATAAATAGGGAAAGTTCTAATAATAATCAATCTCATTTTAATTGATGTTTTATCTTGATTGCGTTATATCCAAATTTGTTGAATTGGCACTCTTTTATGCAAATCGAACAGCCATGATTCTCTACAAAATAAGGAAAACATTTTTCAGTTTCTATATGATTAATTAATCCTTTATCTTGTTCAATTGAAACAGTTTTTATTGCGGATGTAGGACATTTACTGATACATACTCCACATTTTTTACACCAGTCTTCTATCCAACTATGGTTATTAACAATCGGGGAGGGTAAATTCTCAATAGAGGTAAATACCGTAGCGATCCGCATCCTTGGACCATATTTAGGAGTAATTATCATTCCATGACGCCCCTGCCACCCCAAACCAGCGATTTTTGCAAGCGGGGGAGTAAGTACTGCCCCACTTAAAGGATGTACTGGATGTGCTCCGAATTCATTTTTTCTCAAATAGTTCGCGATCTTATTTGTCGCTATTCCAAGATCCCTATATGTGCGATGAACTTCATGAAAAGTATCGTAACTAGGTGCTTTATCTATTTTCTCCTTATTCATTTCCATTATTAAAACAATGCAATTTTTATATAAAATTCCCTTATTTTGAAAAATATATTGTGGAAGCAGTTTGCAATAACCAATCATCCCAATTCCTAATGACAGAATGAATTCCTGTAATTCTTGGAGCTTATTATCGGATATTTTTGTTTTTGGATTAGAAGGATTTTTCACTATTCCCTTAAATCCTTTTAGAATTCCCCTTATACTCCCAATTAAAACAGGTAAAATCCTGAATCTGAAAAATTTGGTATTTTTCCCTTCTTCAATACGTTTAATTACTTCCAGAGGAATTTCAAATCGTATAGGTGATTCTGGAATGGATAAAATGCATTCATAATTATTTACGATGAATTCTTCTTTTTCTATTATTTTCATGTACCGTGATCGACCAATTTTTACTAGAGTAGCTTCCTTAAGACGTTGTCGTATCCCCATATATAAGATATAACTCCTTTATCTAAAAAATATTATCAAAGGCTCTCAATCTTTTCTTAACGCCTAATAAGAAGAATCTTAAATTTCAGAGAATAGGATTCATGAGTTATAACTATCCAAATTATTTTAAAAAGTAATAAAACGAGGACTTAATTAAAATTCATCCATATCATCATCATCTTCAAATTCTGCTTCTTCTACTCGAGGTGCTAAAAAGTAGCTCAATTCTCCTCCTTCTAGAAGATTAAATATCATTTTCAAGGGGTGATCAGTTTTTAAAGATATTTCTAACTTTTCAGTGATGGAAGCTATTTTTAATATTGCCTTCAAAAAGGTTAAAGAATAAGCACCACTACTGGTTCCACTAAAATTTGTCTCAATTAAATCATCCTCATTAAGTTGATATTCCATTTCACCAATTTGCCCTGTTGAGCTAAATACTAAACCTTGTCCTTCTGTTGCTATTATATTCAGGATCTCAGAATAGATTTCAGCATCTTTTATTGCCTCGACTAAGAAATCTGGTTCAATTACCCATTTTGAGGGATATTCTATCTTCAAAAGATTATCCATTGGTATTTCTTCAATCTCAATATCTAACAATGCTAAACTAAAAGTTCTTGTACGAGATGTACCTTCACGCTGCATTTTTATTTTTATTTTCTGATCCGCTGCATTAAAATCAATTTCAACAGAATCATTAGCAGCGCTTCTTTTTAAGATCTTATCTAAATCATCTAAGTTTAACCCAACTTTTGATTCTTTATCGCATTGATAGTCATCAAAATTCTCTTTATTAATTGAGAGTTTTAATAAACAAATTCTACTTGGATCCATAGCTGAGATGGTAAACTTTTTAGGAGTGACTCGAAACTCTGTTTCATCAATAATACTCGCGAGAGTTTCAACTATTCCTTTCAATATGCGACTATTTTCCAATTTTAATGTAAAACTCATAATCTTTCAGTATATTTATTGAATCATAATTAAGATAAATATGTTTTATTCACATTATTAATAATGTTTGATATTAGTCTTTTAATAATATCAATTTTAGGTATTAAATTAATTATTTATACTTATCTTAAATTTTCAACCTTGAATTAAATATTAAAATTAACCATATTTAAAAAAAAAATGTCTTTTCAATACGCTAGGCAAAGAATGATTAAGGATATTTCTATCGATGATGAACGAATCCAAGTCACTGGTTATATCAAAAGTATAAAAAGTAACGCTCAAATCATATTAAATGATGAAACTGGTGATTTAATTGTTAATCCTATAAGTATTGATGATTTTAAATTTAAGGAAAATGATTTGATTAATGTAATCGGTGATCTAGAATTCCAATCCTCTGGAGAGAAAATACTCAATGCGGATATTGTTCAAGACATGAATAAATTAAATTTTGAATACTATCAAAAATTATATCATATCAAGAAAGAACTGGATTAATCTAAGAATTTTTGTATTTCAATTGTGTATCCATTCGGGTCTTTTAAGAAGAAATGATAGATTTTGAATTTTTCACTTATTTCAGGTTTTTGTGTTATAATTACTCCAGCATTCTTTAATTTAGCATATATTCCATCTACATCATCTGTAATCAAAGTAATAATTGGGCTTTTACCTTCATAAATTACTGGCATATGTTCACAAAAACCTATCTTGCTTTGTTTGTTAATGTCAAATATTAAGCAAACTCCTTGATCTTTATAAAGGGTTAATCCTACAATATTTTGGTAAAAATTAGATGTTTTTTTGAGATCTTTAGTTCCTAAAAAAGTGATTAATTCCTTGAACTCCATAAAGCTCAATTTTAAATTATTGATTTTTTAATTAAAGTGAATTTATACAACTTTTTTACATTTATATAAAATTTTTATATAATTTTATAATTAGGACAAAATTTTTTAAACTTTAATCTTTTTTAAAGTTAAGAATTACTGAATTATGGTATAAGAATCAATATGGTTGAATTTTGTCCAGAATGTTCGAATCTTCTACGCAAAAGAAAATTAGATGAAAAATTATTATTAATATGTAAGTGTGGATATCAGCAAGAGCTAAAAAATAATAATCTTAATATAGAAAAAAACATCACAAAGAAGAAAAAAGCTTTAGAAAAAAATTTGGTGATAGTCTCAGAGGATGATAAAATTACTGTTCATCCGATCACTAAAAAAGATTGTCCTAAATGTAGAAATTTAGAAGCAGAAACTTGGCAAGTACAAATAAGAAGTTCTGATGAGCCAAGTACTCACTTTTTTAAATGCACTAAATGTAAATTCACTTGGCGTGAATAATTTCTCACTTATTTTAATTAGAGGTATTACTTGGATATTAAAGATATTACGTGAAAGATTCGTTTCACGATTAATTATTAATATAAAAAAAACCAATAATATAATCAAAATATAACTAAATGATTATATAAAAAATAAGAGTGAGAATGATGGAAAAATCGAAATTAGAGATTGGTTCATTTCTAATACTATTTATGGGAATGTATACAATAATAATAGCAATACTTTGGATATTTGTAACTGATATAATGTTTGTAAGTGATTTTGCATATTATACTGGCACAACTTACCCAAATTACTTAGTTAGTGATCCTAGATTTGCAGAGATTTATATTATAACAAAAAAGTTAGTTGGTTGCATTCTCTTAGCAAATGGAGTTATGATCGTTTTAATAAACCAAAATGTTTATCGTAAAGCTGAGAAATGGTCGTGGTACACAATTCTTATAGGTGGTGGGATCTCTTGGAGTACATTTATCATATATAAAATCTATATTGGATATATTGGAGCAAGTATGGTTACCTTTGTAGTCGGAATTACTCTTCTTGTAATTGGTCTAGCTCTTCCGGCTCAAGAAATATTGAGTAAAAAATCATCTTAATAAATTGTAGAAAAAATCACAAGAGAGCACAATATCTAAATTTTATATATTTTTCTTTTTCTTGATTAGTTCTATTATGCTACAATACCTACTTATCAATTAAATTTTAGATTATCATAAGGAGAAAATGAAGATCTTGACTGATAAAATAGAAAACATCGTCGGAACAGGCAGTATTGAATTAAATGAAAAACTTATTTTGAATAAACTCGCTGATAAATTTGATAATGCCAAGTTTGATCCCAACAAATTTCCACCCTTAGTAATTAAATTAGAAAACCCTAAATCAACCATTTTGATTTTTTCTACGGGTAAAATGGTTCTTACCGGCTTAAAAACAGAGAGTGATGTTCAATTAGCTTTTAATATAGTTTTAAAAAACTTAACGACTTAGGAGTGAAGTACATAAATCCTAAATTTAAAATACAAAATATTTTAACAAGTAATGAAGCGAATATGGTTAGGAGTACTAAGTTTAATTAGATTTCGGAATTTTAAGAAAGTACTTCTAAAATTTTTGTGAGAATACGAGCTTTGCCGCCAGTAGACTGTAGTAAAATTTTTCCGCAGACTAAGCATTCAACATCAGTAGCAGAACACCCAAATATAATTTGTTGATTTCCACAATTTAAACATTTTACACGTAAAAATCTACTTTTTGGTTGGGGGATAAGTTCCTTTTCTTTTCTTTTATGTACCATAATTTTTCACTTTTTTATGCTTCCTGCAATTCAAGACGTTTTACTCGGTATGATTTAGCATATTGTTTTTTTCCACATTCAGTACATTCCAATAGTGGTGTTGTTCTCTTGTTTATTTTTGCATTCTTGTGAAAGATTTCTTTCGGAAAAGACCCATAACCTCGTTTTTTCCGTTCGACTCTTCTACGTCCATGATTTAACATACGTTCTTTGCCTTTCTTATATATAGCTACGGTATGCGTTTGATGTGAATGGCAAGTAGGACAGTATCTTCGTATTGTTCGAGGATATTTCAAATTTAACAAACCGTTTTTATCTAATTAACTAAAATAATTATTTATAAATTTTAAATTTTATTAGTTCTGGGTGGTTCTTTTTGAATGCCATCATTTAAATAAAAAATAATTTAAATCTTATTTACATAATGTTAATAAAAACATATTGATTGAGAATATAAATGTTTAAGGAGAAATTTAGGGAAGGAATTATAAGTGCTAAGCAATTTGATAGAGAAGATATTGAATATATATTAAAGAAAGGTAAAGAAATGATTGAGATTAAGAATTCAAATCTTCTTCATGGAAAAATTTTAGCTACATTATTTTTTGAGCCCTCTACTCGTACTCGTCTTAGTTTCGAATCTGCTATGTATAGACTAGGTGGAAGTGTTATTGGATTTCATTCAGGAGATGTTTCTTCTATAAAAAAAGGTGAAAGCATTGCTGATACAATAAGGACTGTTGAAAATTATAGTGATTGTATAGTTATAAGGCATTCACTTGAAGGCGCCGCAAGAATGGCATCAAAATTTGCAAAAGTCCCAATAATTAATGCGGGATCTGGAAGTGGAGAACATCCAACTCAAGCATTATTGGATTTATTAACAATTACGGAAGAGATTGGTACTTTAGATGGATTAAATATAGGATTGATGGGAGATCTTAAGTATGGAAGAACAGTTCATTCACTTTCAATTCTTTTATCAAATTTCAATATAAATATTTATTTCATAAGTCCTAAGGAATTGAGAATGAGAAATCGAGATAAAGATTTTTTACAACAACGCGAGGTCAAGTATAAAGAAATTACAAATTACAGGAAAATATTAAATATTTTGGATGTACTTTATATGACACGTATCCAAAAAGAAAGATTTGGGGATTTAGAAGAATATGAAAGAATTAAAGGATTTTATGTCTTTAGAAAAGAGGATCTTGAGGATACAAAAGATAACTTTAGATTATTGCATCCACTTCCAAGAATTACAGAAATTTCTCCTGATGTTGATAGTTCAGAAAAAGCTATTTACTTTAAGCAAACTTATTATGGAATACCCATGAGAAAAGCACTTTTAGCCGAATTGATGGGATAATAATTTTTTCATAAAATCTCTTTATTTTCATATCAAATTCTCACCATATACAATCTCGTAAAGAGACAGCACTTATTTTTGATTCCATTATCATTTTTATAAACTCATCTACGTTATTCTCTTCATTGTTAAGTTTAATCGTAAATAAAGCGCCTTCGTCTATAATTCTTTGAAATTTTTTAAATATCTTGATTTTTCTATTAAGAGATAGATTCGAATTATTTCTTATCAGCTTTGAGGAATAACCCCTTAATTTTTGGTTGTATTGTGTTATACCATTATGCCAAGATTCTTGTAAATAGGAATCATAATGTGGTTGACTTAAAACAAAATTATCTCCGCTGATATTGTTTTTTTCCTTTATAGTGTTTTTCATTAAAGCTAAAATCTTTAGAGCAAAAGATTCACTACTCTTTGTTCTATCAAGTTCGATTCCACAGTGATTTAAAACCGCTTCATTAAAACCAAAAAAACTAATAGATTTTAGAGCATTTTTAAATACAAGTTTTTTAGTACTATTGAAAATATTTGATATAATCAAATCCCATTGCGCAAGCGAACTTAATTTCTTCTGTACTAATTTCTCTTTATAGTCAAACAATTCAAAAACAGCGTTTAATTTTTCAATTAATAATTCAAAGAATTTTTCATCGTTTTGCTTAGCTTGAACTGAAATGAGAGGCAAATTAATTAAGATCTTATCTAAAATAACTTGATTTATTTGTGGATTCGGGATCTGGATTATGGTTGAATTAAATAAATTTGAATAAATATTATTATATAATATTACATTATCTTTGAAATTATTAAGAATTAAATCAGAAATGTTATTACTTCTTAACTTTGAAGGAAATAAAGATGAGTAATCGAATAAAAATAAAGGTTTGATAAGATCCTTACATTTCTTATCTAATAATTTAAGAAAAGCTTCATCAATAACAATCTGATTTAAAGAACTCCCTTTATAATTGAACTCAAGTGTTAGAGAGGGCTTTTTCTTATTAAAGAAATTATTAAATCTAAGTATTTGAGAAGTTAATAAAAAAAAGTCAGAAGAAATTGCTTTGGTGAGTGGAAATGAAGAGAGGAATTGATTGTTAAAATTACCTAGGACTAGATCTTCAGAGCAGAATTGTTTTAATAAATATAAGAGATCTAAGAATTGAATAGTAAATTCCGAATGATTATTATCTTTTTCAATTTTTTGTTTAACTATTTTTTCTTTCTTGAAAACATAATTGATTAAGGTTTTTGTATCTACATAGAGACTTAAGGGCCTTAACGCCCAATAATTTAAATGCAAAAGAGCAATTTCGCCAGATAGATATAAATCGGCTAACTTTTTTGGTAATAGATTTAGAAGTAAAAATTGCTCTGAAACATCAGAACCCAATTTTTCAATAAAATTCTTAGGGTTGATCTCATTTTCACGGGAATCAAATAATTTTGCTACCTCAAAAGGAGGAGTTCCTAATCGAGTTAACTTATGTCTTACTTCTTCTAAACCGTTTTCTAACAGAATTGCATTAATATATTCCCTCATTAAAGGAGCAGTTAAATACTCTATATTAGTTTTAGATAGACGTTCCTTTACTTCGCGAGCAATTTGTCTAGCTAAATAACGTTCCAATTCACCTTCATTAACTAAATATTCTTCAATCTTACTGGCATCAAAAAGTTCTTTTGAATATTTTGAAGTTCTGATCATTCTTGTTTGATTTTGCTCATTTAAAATTTGCTCAATAGATAGAATTTTATCTATAATTTGTTCTCCTAAAAATGTAATTGAATATCCTTCTTCAGAAGAATCAACCAATTTACATTTTTTTAAGTTATTTAAATGAAAAGACAAGTTAACTGACGTGAGTTCATTTCCTAAAATTTCTTTTTGTATCCTTGAGAATGATAAGGGGGTTTGTGTGTTTTTTAACTTTTTTAGAATGTCAATCCTTACCTTTTGGCCTAAAGTTTTCAGTTGCTTCTCTAAAATTTTATGGTTTTTGTCGGCTTCCACTTTATTTATTGACCCTGTTCTGATTCTTTAATTCTGCTTAACTAAATAATATTCTTTTTAACTATTTAAAAATTTAGAAATTTTCTAGCTTACCAATCAATAAAGATAATATGAGGGTGATACTAAACAAAATTATAAAAGAAATAATTCCAAACTAAAATTTTATTTATATATAATAAATTCTGGTTCTAAATCTCACCAATATAAGTTATTTTTGCCTTATTTCGATTTCAAAAATTTCAAAATCTAATAGTCAAGTTAATTTCTGTCATGAATGTGGTAGTGTTTCAAATCCAGAAGCTAAATTTTGTGGTATTTGTGGGGCTTCCCAAAACTAAATAATTAAATTTTTTTTATTATTTTTGTACAATTTATTTCAAAATTAGTATTATAAGAAAAAATCTTATCTCGCAGAAACAGCAATTCTTTCTATTTCATCTTTTCTCTTCACAGCTCGAGATTCTTGACTATTATTTGCTGCTAACATTAATTCTTGAGCGAGATTTTCTTCAAACTGTTTAACATTACCATGAGATCTTGCACCAATTGCTTGAACAAGATACTTGATTGCTAAATCAATTCGACGCTGGGGCGCGATATCCACTGCTGATGCATAACTAATTCCTCCCATCGCAATTTTGGTGGTTTCTTCTCTAGGTGCGGTATTAATTATAGCATCTACTAAGACTTGTATTGGATTTTGGCCAGTAAGTAACTCGATTAAAGTGAATGCATCCTCGAGACTTCTTAATAATTTGAATTTTTTACCAGAATTATATGAACTTTTATGACCCCTAATTTTTCCACTAATAAATCCAGGAGAAAGCAATCTATTATTAAATCTCTCAATTATTGAAACTTTAGATGATTTCCAGAATCTTTTATGTTCATGTCTTCCAGCTGAATGTGGAACAATAATAGGTTTTAAATTTATATAATTTTCAAGTGTAATATCATCAACTGTAATGTCTTTAAAAGACCATTTATTAAATAATTTTATTTCGCTCTTATCCTTACTCATATCTTATAACCTCTTATCGGAGTGGCTTCTCTTTCTTTCCAGCTAAAAGTGCATCAAGACTTACTCCATTAACTTTTACCACTTTATAGCGAACCCCAGGGAGATCTCCTATGGAACGTCCTTTTGCTCCTCCAATTCCCTCAACAATTACTCTGTCGTGTTCTTCTATAAAATTGAGAGCTCCGTCTCCCGGTAGGAAGGCTGTTACTCCTTTTCCATTTTTTTTTAATTGAACTCTTACGCACTTTCTAATTGCTGAGTTGGGTTGTTTACTCTCTCTGCCAACTTTTTGTAGGACAATCCCAAGAGCTTGGCATGACCCCTCCAATGGGTCTACCTTCTTCTTTAATTGAAGCTTTCTTCTTTTGTATTTTGTTTTAGACCATCGGTATTTTTTTCGGACTATTTTAAGTTTTCTTGCAGCATATAACCCTTTAGGAGCTATTAATAACACCTACTTTTTAACTTTAGTAGGAAAAAAAATGTTTCTTTAAACTTAAAATTTATGTATAGTTGGAGGTAGGTTTTAGATATTTTTAGTATTAATGATTACATTATCAACTTCGAAATATCTTAAAACTAATTCTTTAATTTTTCTTATCATGGAACCATCCTTTCCAATAGCTTTTCCACGATCTTGAGGCCTTACAGTTATTACAACCGTTTTCTTTTGATTTCTATTTTCTTTTATTTCAATATTTTGAACCATTATGGTATTTTTTGTAGTCTGTAAGATATTTTGAATAAATTTATTTAAGTTTTCTGAGAAAGCAATTACATCAATCTTTTTTTGGAGTTTAGACTTTAAATCTTTAACGTGTTCACCAGATTTACCAATAGCTTTTCCAACATCTTCTTCTTTTACTAAAAATATAATGATTTCAGAGCCATTTTCAGGAGATTTAAAGGTAAGACAATCTTTAATAATGGCACCAGAGATATTATTAAATAGTGAAATCAGTTCCATTGCTTCCCGATCAATTTTTATATTTTTTTTTAACATGAAAAAATCAAAACTCTAGTGATTATTAATATCATTTAGTTTTTAAAGAAATTAAGTCTGAATCTCCAAAATCAATTACACCTATAATAGAGATCATGTAAGGTTTAGCACATGCTAAGCCTAAGTCCCAACTTGAACCTTTATATTTATAAATAAAAATTTTGTCTTTATGGAGATAATTAAAATTATCTAATTCATCCATCAATTCATTTGGGCAATTATCGCTTACAATAAGCATTTTATAGGGATTTTCTCTATGTAAACTTTTAAGAACTTGACTCTTACCAAAAATAATTTTACCAGTTTTATATGCTACCTTAATATTGGTGTCTACATCAAATTCCTTTGTTTTTTTCCGACTAAGATCAACTTTCTCGACGGAATTTTTAGTTTTTCTCTTTGCCATGGTATATTCAAACAGTTTCTATATAATAAGTAATAAGAAGGATACTTTTTTAATTTTTTTTTGGCACGTTTAAGTTAATTCATCTAAATTAAAAGTTTTTGGTTAACTTTCTCTTTTTTTTTTCTTTTTTAATAATTCTAAATTAGCGTCTAGGTCAAACATTACATTAACACGGCCTGATCCGATAGGGCTAATTTGGCCTACAATTACATTCTCGGGAATACCCAAAAGGCGTTCTTCCTCTCCATAGAGACCTGCATCAAGCAGTTGATTAACTGTGACTTCAAAAGCAGCTCTCGCAAATACACTTGATTTTGAACCTGAGATTCCATGCCTCCCAATAGATTGTATTGATCCGGAATAACACATTAGATCAGCTAAAATCAAGAGATGTCTTAAATCTACATCTAATCCTTGTTGTTCAAGCACTTTTTGAGATTCTAATATTATCATCTGGCGTGCTGCTTCGATTCCATATAGTTTTTCTATCTCATGGATATGATTTGATACAGTTTTCGTTACATCAACTCCTTCAATTTGGATAACACTTTGCATATTAGTACCTTCTGTCTTAATTATCCATTCTTCTCCATCATCTGAAGGAGTTAATAAACCCCTTTTTACACCTCTTATTCCTTTTACAACCTTTTTTAGAATCTTTTCTCTTAATTTTTGGAGACTTTGTAGATCTTCTATACCAGGATCGATAATAATAGAATTGCCTTCACGTCTTATTGTTCCTTTCTTCTTATAACGTTTTAGAATTTCTGGTATTTCATTAATGTCAATCCCCTTTTTTTCACAAATTTCAGGGATTAAGTTAATTACTATATTCCAATTTACAAAATCTAAATCGATATCATGAATAATTTGTTCTATACGAATTTGTTCGATTCGATTATGCACATCGATTGCCTTGTCTTCAGATTCTGAATATGGTTTTTCAAGATATACAGACATTTGTGGTGTACTTGGAAAGCGCCGCGCATCTACGATTTCTATTAACCGAGGTAATCCTTGTGTGACAGAGAACTCTTCTACTCCCGCATAGTGAAAGGTTCGCAGAGTCATTTGTGTTCCGGGTTCACCTATTGATTGTGCGGCTACAGTACCAACAGGTTCTGAAGTTTCTACAATGGCATTATTAAAGTTAATATAGATTTTATTTAAGAGATATTCTAATTGTTCTACCTCTAAATCTTCTTCTTTTACTTTTTCTCTTATTCTATCTATCAGATCTTCAGGAATACCATCTTCTTTTAGGATTTTTAACTGGTCATCTAAAAACTTTGGGGTTACTTTTGCCATTTACATCTTCCTTTTATTTTAAAAATTTTTTATTTTATTCTTTTTTCTTTCCATTCTAGGTATGCATTGGTTTCTTTACCACGCCAAACTGCATTTTTCCCAGTTTCTTGTTCAAATTGTTGTTTTAAAAAATCTTCATCTAATTCTTCTTTTTCAGGTTCTGCTTCAGATTTAGGTTCTTCTGCTATTTTTTTCTTAGATTCATCTTTTTTCTTAGATTCATCTTTTTTCTTAGATTCATCTTTTTTCTTAGGTTCAAGTTTTTTTGTTGAAGTGCCCTTTTTAATCTCTTCACGCACTTCATTAACATTTAGAGCTTTTGCTTTTAATAACAAAACGTCCAAGTTCACCGCAGCACCATGATCAGTGTGCATTGCATCAATGCCGTCATCTCCAAAACAGAACTGGATTATATTTTTATCAGAATTTCGAACAGTGCCATCATTTTCAACAACCATATCCTGTAATGCATTTACCAATCTACGTTGCATATATCCAGATGTGGATGTTCTTACAGCTGTATCTACTAATCCTTCTCTTCCTCCCATAGCATGAAAAAAGAATTCTTCTGGTTTTAATCCATTTCTATAAGATGAAGAAACAAAACCTCGCGATTTAGGGGATAAATCATTAATTTTAAAATGAGGGAGCGTTCTCATACTATATCCTCTATTAATTCTTTCTCCTCTAATTGCTTGTTGTCCTACTACAGCAGACATCTGTCCAAGATTTAATATATTACCTCTAGCTCCAGATTTAGTCATAATGACAGAATGAGCTTCATCTCCAATGAATTCTGCTGCTGTTTCTTCTGCTTTTTTTCTAGCTTCTGCCAATACTTGGCGGATTCTTAACTCTAAAGTTTCCCTCATTGAACGACCAGGAGCTCTTCTAAGAATTTTTGTATCATTTTCATAAAATGCGTTAATTAATTTTTCAGATTCTTTATTTGCTTCTTCTAATATTTTTTGGATTGCTTCATAAGCATGACCATGGACATATACTTCATCCAATCCCATTGTCATTCCATTCTGTCGAATAACATATAATAGCATCTTGGTTGCACTGTCTAAGAATATTCTTCCTCGTGCGTTACCATGATCCTTAATAATACGTTGTAAAATACTGTTTGATTGCATAGCTCCAAAAGAATTCTCATCAATAGTTCCAGTAATTAAATTTCCATTTTTTATTACAACATAAGCATCATAGGGGCAATCTTCTTTTTCACATACCTTACATTTTTTACAAAATTTTGATTTAACTTTAATATTTAGATCATCTGGAAATAAAGTACTGAAGATATCTTTTCCAGAATACATTGGTTCTGGGTCAAATAACACAGGAGTTAGTTGATCCAAGCTAAATTTAGGATTGTTTTTAAATACATCTCCAGTATATAACAATTTTAAAGTATCCTTTTTAGTGTATACAGACTCTTTACTTGTAAATTGGAATACGCTTGAAATAAAATCTTGAATACCACCTAATATTGGCCCACCAAATCTTGGAGACAGTATATGTTCTTGAACTTTTAGCAATAGCTCTGCTTCTGTACGGGCTTCCTCGCTTTGAGGTACGTGAAGGTTCATTTCATCTCCGTCAAAATCAGCATTATATGGCGGGCATACTGTTAGGTTTAACCGGAATGTTCTTCCTTTCATTATTTTTACTTCATGAGCCATTATCGACATTCTATGAAGAGATGGTTGGCGATTAAATAATACTAAATCTCCATTATTTAAATGGCGCTCAATTGTAAAACCTGGAGCAAGCATGTCAGCTATAATCTTCCGATTTTTGACATATCGCAGGTCAATTCTTCTACGATCATTTCTTATAATATAATTTGCTCCAGGGTGTTTAAAAGGCCCATTCAAAACCATCTGTTTCATTTCTTCAATATTCCAATCATTAACATTGGTAGGTATAGTTAAAATTTTTGCGATTTCAATTGGAACACCAACCTCATTAATACTAATATAAGGATTTGGGGATATTACACTACGGGCAGAGAAATCGACTCGTTTTCCACTCAAGTTACTTCTAAATCTTCCCTCCTTACCTTTTAATCTCTGAGTTAAGGTTCTAAGTGCTCTACCGGATCGATGTCTAGCAGGAGGTATACCAGATACTTGATTATCAAAATAAGTTGTAATATGATATTGTAATAACTCCCACAGGTCTTCGACTATTAAATGAGGTGCTCCAGCATCGATATTTTCTCTTAATCGTTGGTTAATTCTAATAACGTCAACTAATTTATGTGTTAAATCATCTTCAGATCGAATACCACTATCTAATGTAATAGAGGGTCTAGCACATACGGGGGGAATTGGTAAAACTGTAAAAACAACCCATTCAAGACGAGCATTTTCAGGAGAAATTCCAAGGATCCTAAGATCCACATCACTCATCTTTTTTAATCGTTCTAATATTTCAATAGGAGTTATTCTCCGTGAACCTTTCCCTTCTTCTTCCTCATAAAAAGTTGTCGGCTTTTCAATAATTATTTTTTTCTTTTTTGCCTCGCAATAAGGGCAATTTTTTGCTTTTCTTGCTCGTTTAAAGACAATTTTTGCCGCGTCTTCATCTCCTTCAAAAAAGATTTTTCGGTGTTTAACTTGTTCTACTCTAAATTTCTCTTTTTCCTCCTCTGTAAGCATCAAACGTGAACATTCTGGACAAATACTACGTAAAACTTTTAAGACTTTTTTAGCATAACCTACATGAATAACTGGACGGGCTAATTCGATTTAGGCGTTAGAATCTAATTGTTTCTAACAATGCCCGAAATGGCCCATACAGTTACTTACTAAATTCCCACAAGTTTGACAACGTTGCCCAGGTTCGATGGTACCTAATCGTTGGTCCATTAATCCAGATGGTATAGGTAATCCATCTTCATCATATGTATCAGCAGTTATAATACGGGCTGCTGACATTTTTCGGATTTCATCAGGGCTTAGAAGTCCAAACTTGATCTTTTCAATCATTTTTGTTCTTGAAAACGTATAACTCATAAACTAAATACCTCCAAAATAATACTTTCATAAATAGAATTTGAAAAAGAAACACAATTCATGGGAGAAAACATCCTTTATAATGGTTATAATATGCCATATTAAAAAAATAAGAATACGAGTCTTCCACTGTACGTATTAAAAGATAGCAAATATTAAAAATTTTACTGTTTTGGGCATTTTTAAATTTCAATTAGATTTAAATAGACAAATTTGTTTTTGTTATTTTAAATAAACTTTAATTTGAAAAAAGGACACTATAAAAATGAAATCCTATCACAAGAGTAGAATTTTAACTTTAATTTTTGGATTTATTCTTATATTGGGATTAATAACGTTTAATGCAAAGGCACAAGAAGGCCCCCCAAATCCTGAAGATGCTTTTAATGACCGTACATTTGATGAAAACTATTGGGATGAGGACATTTATAATAATTCTCATTGGGATCATCCAGAAGTAAGACCCGAAGTATCTTGGCAGGATAATACCTGGAATATGAAATGGATGAAAGAAGGGAATTTTGAGATGGGTATGCTAGCTTTTATTGACAAAGAACTGGAAGAAGGTGGTGAACGTGTAATTTATACTACACCTGCACAAATGTGGTGGCAACATGCTTATCTAAACGGTTCAGAAATTTATATTGCTTCAATGCATTGCGCTTGGTTCGGATTTGCTGATAAAAATAATACAGATGCATATGAAGATGGTGAAGAAATTACTCCATTTTTTTATATGGGCTCAAATAATACAGAATTGAGAGAGATTGTAGGAATTAAGTCGAATCCTGAAACTAAAATAACCCATATGCACCGCACAGTAAGTGGTTCAATTGTGAGTTATAAATGGGGTTATAATTATACTGATATAGTCTTTTATGTTCCTAAAATAAACCATACTCCAACAGGCTTTGGGTTTGAATGGGGTTTTAATTACTCTGATCCAGGGTCTTATATCGATGGATCACAGGTAATTGGAAACCAAACATTTGTATATTACGAATATTCTCTAGATATTGATACTGCATTAGGTGTTGCTACTCTAAGTCAAAATTATGAAACAGGAAAACTTGATACGCTAATGCATAGAGATAATCAGACAGATCCGTGGGTTGAAGTCTTTCCTGGCGAAGAAGGGTATATGCCAGAGTATTGGGCAATGTGTTTAGGTACTTGGTCATTTATATGGGCAGAACAAGATTGGTCATTAACTGATCATGCAGTTGGTGAAATTAATGCTACCGTTCACAAAACTGGATTAACTACTGTTGAAACCACCTTAGGTGGAGCTCATGCGTTTGATTTTAAATTTAGTCAAAAACCAACCTATCATTTAACTCATCGTAATGGAACAGATATGGGGGAGAAAGACGTGCTTTATGAGTGTTTAGATGTAAATGCTGATAATGAATTTATAGAGTTTGTATCTGGAATGCTTCCTTTAGTTGGTGAATTTGGACGCTTAATCTGTTGCTATGCAATTAATCAAACTAATAGGTTTGTTAATGGAATTCCTTTTGAACGAGTTTGGAATGACTTACAACCTAATAAAACAGCGGCTTTCTTTATTACAAGTTATCCAGACTATGGTGAAGGACAAGGTGGAGCATTACAACATGATCCAGTTTTTACTGCTTATTTTAGTGTCATAGAAAAACTCGGAATTCCAGGATATCAGATTGAGATTCTAACTATAGCCTCGTTAATCGGAATTACCATCATATTAATAGAAAAGAGGATAATTAAAAAAAATACTTGAGAAAATTGAATTTAGAAATAATATTTTTTTTCTTTTTTTTTGTGAAACTATTTTCATCATCTATTTAGAAGAGTTTTATTTTTTAAAATATTTAGATAATTATATATGAAGATTATTGATGTTTTTAGGAAAAAACTTGTCATTTTCTTAATTCAAACTCTGATATTAAATTTAATTATATATTTTTATGGTTATCAATTTAATCTTAGTTTTAATATCGACACAACTTTTGAGCAAAAAGTTATAGTTCAATTTTTTGCAAACTACACTTTATTTGATATATTACCTAAGTTAATTTTTATATATATTATATGGATCTCGGTTTCGCTAATTCCCATATTTATTTATAATGATTTCAAAAAATCCTACACAATAAATTTATTAACATTCTTCTTTCCTAATTTCTTTGTTTACATTTTTTTGTCCAGATATTCAACTATATATTTTAATTCTTTTTTTGGTTTCCATTTAATTCATACAATTTTGCTTGGGGTTACAATATTTATTCTTTCGACGAGCCTCTCTCTAATTATTAAAAAAATACATGAATCTAAATCTAATCAACATTTGGAAGATTTAAATGACATTGTTGAAGATGGAAAATTAATTTGCCCAAAATGTGGAGTTGTGTTTGAATCGCTCCCAAAATTTTGTTATAATTGTAATACAGAACTCACAATAAAGATTGAAAATCAAAAGGGTAAAAAAGAATAATAATACAAAACAATTTATGTTCTCTTTATTTTATGTAATTAATGTTAGGAGAACTTATCGCAATTTCAGCAGTGCTAACATTTGTAAGCTCTAATGTTATTTTTCGTAAGACCGAAAATGAGGTAAGTCCAACTTTTATAAATTTTTTTCGAACAGCAATAGGAACTCTAACATTCTTTTTTATTGTGCTATTCTTAAATCAATTAAATTTGATATTTATGATACCTTGGGAAATATGGTTGTTATTAATTTTAAGCTTTATTTTCGGTCAAGTAATTGGAGATACTGCGTATTTTATAGCACAGAAGGAATTAGGAACTACTATTGCACTTGCTATCTCAATGACATTTCCTCTATTTACCTTTATATTATCTCTATTCTTTTTTAATCAACCGTTTAAATTGAATCTGGTTTTATCTCTAATTATGATCGGTAGTGGCGTAATAATTATCGGAAAGTCAAAAAAACCTTTTGAGAAAAAGCAGCAAAGTTCTCTAAGTTCAGATCTATTCATAAAAGAAATTTTTGGCAAAAAATACATAAAAGCAATGGGATTTTGTTTTACTGCATCTATAGGGTGGGCTATTGGTGCTGTTTTAATTCAATTTGCTACACTACAAATAGATCTAATTATTCATATTAAAGAACTAAGTTCTGTTATAGGAAATCTTATAAGATTTCCATTTGCATTAATGATTTTAGGTTCAATGGTATTAAGAGAAAATTATTTTTTAAAAAAAAATAACAATGCATCTTATAAGAAGAAGTCATTACATTCATGGATGTATCTATTAATTGCTTCAATCATAGGGACTTCATTAGGTGCATATCTATATACTGAATCCGTACATTTGGCTGGGGCAAATATAGTTTCATTAATAGCTAGTACAAGTCCATTATTTGCACTTCCATTAACTTATCTTGTAAATAAGGAAAGTATATCAAGGTTTGGTTTTATAGGAGTCATATTAACAATTTTGGGTGTAATAATTATCTTAATATAAGTTAGAAATAATCATTTATAATATTCTTCAAATATTTTTAATTCTTCTGAAATCTTTTCAATTTCAGCAAGTTCGGCTTCTGTTGGTGCGTCTTCTTCATAAATATCATAGAGTTTTAATTTAAGATTTTTTCTCACTTTTTTCTCTAATTTATTAATTTTCTGCCTAGTTGCCAAAAATTTTATCATTTTAAATTTCAACTTAGTGATTTTTTTTTCCCATTCTCTGGTAAATTCTCCATTTTGAATTTCTTTTAAAATTGTCTCCATTTTATCTTTAAGGGGGAGCTTTCTAAATCTTATTCCTCTACTCATAGCACCATATTGACTTGTTTGAGAATGAAAGTCTACTTGTTTAACTAATCCTACTTCTGCCATCTTTTTATATGTATACGACATCTCATTACTCAAATACATTTCAATTAAAACTGCTTCTGGGGGATATCCCGCATCAATCAGTGTGTAAATACTTGTTAATAGAACCCTTCCAAATGCAGGTCCGAATGCTTGTTCATTAAATAAATCTAATTCAGCTTCTTGCTTGAAAGTCAGCATTATTGCTCCTTTTTTTAATGTCCCTATAGCCTTAGCTAATGCTAGTAGAATTTGTTTAGCTTGCCCTGAAGCATCTTGATCAATGGCAATAAAACTAAAGAAGCCTGTTTTTTTCAAAAAATTTTCTCTTACTCCCACTCCAATCATTCTAGGGGCAATTAGCATTACATCTATATTATCAGGTGGTTTTAATAATTTGAAACCGATATTATATCCACTGGCAAATACAATTGAAGATTTTGGTTTTAAATTTGGTTTAATATAATTTTCAAAAATATCATTCATAATTTCATCTGGGAGTAATAAAAAGATTATATCTGATTTTCTTGTAGCTTCTTTTATTGTAAAGACTGAAAAATCATCTTTTAAAGCAATATCTCGGTATTGATCCTCAATATTGCCTACAATAATATTTAAACCAGAATCTCTTAAGTTAAGGGCCTGGGCTCTTCCTTGATTTCCATAACCAATAATAGCAATAGTTTTATCATTTAAAATTGAAAGATCTCCATCTAATTCATGAAATATCTCAACCATTCTCAATATCCTCAAATTAATTGTATTGATATTATAAAAAATGAGATCTTTTAAAAACTAGCCCATAAAGTTCTTTAAATTAGTCTATCATAGTCAAGTTTATTTCTTTCTAATATTTTTATGACAAGTTCTTTAAAAATTACTTTGATATTATAATCCTCTTTCGAAGAAGTTTTATAAAAATCATTCTCTTCATGTCTTTCCATAAACCTTTTAATTACTAAATCATCTACTTTAGATTTTTCATCTGCAGTTTTCACAAGATCATTCTTAGCACCAATACACATTCTTGGTGTATTTGCATGATTATATTCTGAAAGCTTTTCATACCACCAGTCTAATCTTAATAATGTTTGGAGATCAATAAGATTAAAAACCATAAATAATCCATTAGCGCCGTTAATATAATAAGGAAATAATTTTTTGAATTGTTCACGTCCTCCAAAATCCCATATACTAAGTCGAATGAATGATTCTTCTCCATCAACAATAATCGGAAGATCTTTTGTATAGAATTCGATTCCTAGTGTCTCTTTTGTATTTACATCAAATGTATTAAAACATAATCTTCTTGCAATACACGTTTTCCCTACTCGTTCCTGACCCAAAATTGTGATTTTAAAAATATAAACTGGTTTTTCTTTATCATTTATCTCAGAAGGAGTACGTATCTGCTCAGACATGAGATTAATAGTTTTATTATACTTTAAAAAAATAAACTTATTATTTAAAAATAAAAGCTTGGATTTATAGGTTTTGAACATTTAAAAATAAATCAGAGTTGAAAAGATTCAAAATTTTCTTAATTTTTATGATTTAATTGCATTTGAAAAAGATCTTAATATTAAATCTCCTTTTATGAGAATTTCTACATAAGAAGGGATCACATGTTGCCAAGCACCATCATTAATTATCTCTACTCTCTGATTGTTAATATTTCCATAAGCCATTCCACTGTGATGAGTATGTCCATAAATAATATGATTTATTTTTGAAAAATTATAATGTTTATTTTCAAAAAAAGATTTTATTTCATCAAAATAATAATCCGGTTTACTTGCTCGATGCCAATTTTTCAATACACGCATATTTGCTTTAATTAAATTAAATTCTAAATAACTTAACTCAGTAAAAAGCATATTTATGAATTCTAAAGATTTATTTTTTAACCTAGCTAATTCCATTTTCATGTTTTCAAAAGTGATCGGTTTAATCTTTCTTTCATTCTTTATAACTTCATTCCAGAAGTAATCATAAGTCTCTTTGATCTCAAACTTATTATTAGTTATTAAGGATTTCCATATATGCCCTATAAAAAACCGATATATATCACTGTCAAACTGATAACCATGTGTCATAAAACATTCATAATCATTCTCTAATTCTAAACCATGAATTCTAACTTTATTAATAGGATTTTCTTCAATTTGATCTCGTGAATTATATAATAATAGCAGATCCTCATTATTGGATTTTTTTAGTATTAAATATTGACAGAAAAACTCTCTGTCAAATAATTCATTGAAATTGCTACTCTCAAATCTTTTTAGAAACTTATCTTTTCGACTTTTAAATTTTAGATCATAATCTCCCGTAACTGGGATTTCATGATTTCCAAGTACGAAAATGACATTTATTTTTTTTTTAATTTCCATTAAAAGCGAGAATATAATTTGGATTTTTTTCCTTTCTAATAGGGTCTTAGGGATATCGGTACATAAATCAATAAAATCTCCCAATATAATAAGTGCTTGTAATTTATTTCCAAATGTTCCATTAGTAATTTTAGTTAAAAATTGAATAAACAAATCCCTTCTGCAATCCAAAGAACCTAAATGAATATCAGACACAACTAAAACTATTGGTTTAATTTCACTCATTTTTATATACTTGAATTTGATATCTTTTACTTAAATCTAATTAAAGTAAATTATAATAAAATTATTAGGAAGGTTTCTTAAAATTTTAAATTTATTTAAAAAAAATTAATAATTAAAATCTAATATTTTTGAAAGGTAATTATTAATACTTCACAATTATTATTATGTAGATTTTCGGCTCGATTATATACCTGATCTTTTATCTATTATCATGTTTATAATGATTTGGTTAATATATTGAACCAAAATATAATAAAGTTAATTGTATTGATCCCATAATTGTGTTATCTGAAATCAAAAATTAACCATTTCTAGTTATTTGAAAAGACTAGTAAAAAATTTATAAGTTTTTTTCGTCAATTTTTTTTGTCGACTGTATTTGATTGATCAGAAGTATCGAATTAAGGATGATCAACCAACACATTTAAATATAAGAAATACTAATTAAAATTTAAATACATTTTAAAAAAAAGATTTAAAAAACAAATATAATTATAGTGGAGGAAAAAAAAAATGGCTGCATTTGCATGGAGTCCATTACGGGCTCTAATGAAAAAAGCCGGAGCGGAAATCGTAAGCCGAGCCGCAGTTGATAAATTAATGGATTATTTAGAGGAATATGCTAAAAATTTAACTGGTTGCGCGCTTGATATTGCAAAACACTCCGGTAGAAAGAAAGTTACTGCTGCAGATATGAAAATCGCTATTGGATTAATCTAATTCATACAGATTGATTTTATTTATGCGATTTTAATATTTTCAGCTTTTTTTATTTTTTTTATTCATCTTTTATTTAATTAACTTCTATGAAGAATTTTGCTAATTTTAAATAAAATTATTAACAGAATATATTCATAATTATGATTAATAATAATGTGAAGAGAAAATGTTTTTAAACAGGCTTAAAAAGTCTCCAAAAGACAAATATGCGATTTTAATGGTTATAATAGGTTTAGTGATGGTGTTATTAATCTATTTACTAATTTTTATTCCTATCGAATTTGGCTTACTAACATATGGGATTCTTGATTTCGAATTCGCTTGGAATCCAGATAAAGTTGAGTTAATATTTTTAACATGGGGAGTTGCAGGAATTGCAAGTCAGTTTATAGCTATATGTTGGGATTTCTTATTTATAGTGGGTTATGTTTCCTTGTCATTCGGTTTAATAACACTCGTATTAAGGAAATCAGAGGGTAAACTCCAATCTATAGGTTTGTATTTTGCATTAACACCATTTTTAACAGGGATTTTAGATGTTATCGAAAATACTAATTTATTAACAATGTTAGGGACTCCGACCTCAATTTCGGTTATTAACTCTTTTATGGCGTCATTTTGTGCTTTATTTAAGTTTAGTTTTTTATTTGCGGCCATAGCATATTTTTTAGTTGGATTAGTTGTTCTTATAATTAAAAGAATTAAGAAGTGAGGAAAAAATTATATTTTCTTAATAATCTAATTTTTTTTTTTTTATCCGTTGTATGAGTTTAGGTCTTTTTCTCGAAGATAGTTTGTGATAGATTGATGAAAAAAGAGATTACTTTTTATTAATAATTTAGAAAAAACTGGTGATTAAATTTAGTTTTAAAAAGAGGTTAATTTAAATGAAAAAAAGTAATTGGTACAAGTTAGCGCTTTCATTAGGGTCTTTAATAGGTTTTATATTGATTTTTATGCTTTATTTTCTGAATCTCCCGATCATAATTCAAGCTTATAATGAAATTCAAGGAATGGAGTTAGTCGTTATTATTGTCTTAGTCAGAATTCTGATTTTGCTGGGAAGTTCAATGTATATGTTTTACAAATGGTTTAAACAAGAGACACAATTTCTCTCAGATCTTCCTTTTTTGTTTGCGATCTTTTTTATTCTTTTAACGTTTGGGAAAATGATTGATTTATTCTTTGACTTCACCTATTTATACTTTACAGAACCACTGAATTTATTTGTTATTAAGATTAGGTATTTTATTATCATTTTTACAGTACTCTCATTGATTTATTTAAGTATTACAATGATCTTATTCTCGCTCTCATTACGAGATAGGTTTCAAAATCTTAGGGACGAATCATCTAGAAACAAAACAAGTTTACTAATAGTCATAATTGTTGTTATCGTTGAATCCACTGCTGTAATAATAGTTCCTAATACACTGTCAATAAGTTTTCTATTACCTGCAGTAGTAATCCCTTCTTTGTTGGTAATTGTATGGCTTTTTGCTTTTTCACATAAAAACAAGCGCCTTTCTCAGGTAAATTCTCTTATATTGATGATTGGGTTTGCTGCATATTTACTATCCCAGATATTAAGGCCTGTTTTTCAACGTGTTCTAGGGGAAAATACATCTTATATAAATGTAGTAGAAGTAATTGATTTAATCATATTCGGTGTCATTTTTCTTGGATTTTATATGGAAGCTAGCTATGTAAAAGTTGAGCAAGGAAGGATTTAGGTAAATAAAAATTACCAAAACCACTTTTTGTTTTATTACAAAATCATCTTACCTATTTATTTTAAATAGATTTTAGATCATAGTTTTATCTTATGTCATCAAGCACAAAATGTGAGAAGTGTGGAGATCTTATGAGTGACTATATTGTACATCGTGAAAACTGTTTAAATTGCACTCAATATTATTGCTCTAAGTGTGGTAATAAATATGAAACAGGATTTCGGTATAATAATTTAATCAAAAAGCACATTAAATATGTAAGATTTAATCATTAGCTTAATATAAAATTCTTACAATTCTATTTCAAGTATACCTTCAAAATTAGATAAAGTAACAACCTTCTTATTATCAATATAAGTACTAAATCCACAGTTTTTATCACTTACTAAGCTACTTGCTAATATTGGTATATTCTTATTTTTAACATAATACTTTAATAATTTCAGCATTCTTGGATAATTTTCCTCTGTAAAATGATAAATCCATATAAAAAAATCAATATTATCAATTGGAATAGTATCAATAAATTTAAAATCCATACAGATTAAAATTTTAAATTTTTTATTAAAGAATTCAAATATTTTATGTTCTTTACCAGATTTTATTCCATTTTTTTTTTCAATATCATCAGGGTAGACTTTTATTTGGTAATCACTTGTTGGAAATAGCTCAATTATATTATAAAGTCTATTATTTATCCTTTTTAAAAAATTCAGTAAAAGAATTTTACCATTAGGAACTTTAAGGTTACTTTTTGCGTATTCAGATTTTTTACTCCACTCTATAACATTAGCTTTACTATCCATTACAAGTGACCCAGTTAATACATATTCTGGTAATACCAACAAATCTCCTTTACTTTTATTTATTAAATTTTGAATCTTTTTCACATTATGCTGCAGATCTCCTCTTATTATTTCTGGTTGTAATCATGAAATTTTCATTATGGTTTTTAAAAAAACATTTAATTTTAATAAATTAACTCTCCAAAAATGAAGTTTTATAAATTTTTAATCTTATTAAAAAAAATATAATATCCCAAAACCCGCGCAAGGTTGTCCTTGAGTGTCTCACTTTTTAACACTTAAATCATTCTTAATGGGGATTTTTAATATATTTATCAATTATATTGGTCATCATTTCAATTGAAGGTCTGTCTGTTTTATCTTTTCCTATATGTTTCCAAATAATTTTGTTTGTTTTATCGATTAAGAATTTACTGGGAACTGCTTGTTTTATTTTATAATCTTTTCCTCCACCAGGTGCAAACCAGTAAACATCATATTGTTTTGCTATTTTAGCACCTCTATCAGAAATCATATCAACATCAAAATTATTTTCTTCTTTGAATTTCCTTAAAAGCCTTACACTATCACTGGCAATAGAGATTAACTTAATTTTTCTTTTTTGAAACTCAGATATATTTTCAGTCAGCAGTTTTAAGTGTTTTTTACAATGACTTCACCAATTTCCTCTGAAAAAGTCTATCATAACTCCATCATAAATCTTGAGAAGATCATTTAGATTCAAAGGATTTTCATAAATATCCATAGTATCGAACAATGGTGCCTGGGTGTTTATATTCAATCCTTTAGGTCTTGGAGGTTCTTCTTTGTTAGGATCTCCCATATGTATTATCTCTATTTATTTATAGTTATTTAATGAACTTATGTATTATAAAGATGTGTCTATTAATTAATAAATAATAATATGAATAGCGATAAAGAAATAAGATTTAAAACTCGTTTGAAAACTTTTTCAAAAGAATTTCAGTCATTACATTAAAAGTTTTTTCAACATTGGCTCCTGTTTTCGATGATAATTCTACAAATGAAGCGAGATTATACTTTTTTGCTGCTAGTATGCCGTCATCTCTAGGAACTACTCTAAATTCATCAAGATCTACCTTAGAGCCAATTAGCATTATTGGAATATCTCCTGAATGCTCTCTAATAACTTGTGTCCAATCAGGAAGGTGATTTAATGATAATTGATTAGTAATATCATACAAAAAAAAAGCACCATTAGCACCTTTACAATATTGAGAGAGTAAAAATCGAAATCGTTCTTCCCCTCCAAAATCCCATATTTGCAGTTTTACTTTTTTATCTTTGAAATTAGTTGTCTTTGAATAGAAATCCACTCCGATCGTTAATTTCAAGTCTTCTTGGAAAAAACCCGAAATATATCTTATTGTAAGAGATGTTTTACCTACAGAAGCATCTCCTAACATTAATACTTTAAACGTGTAATCGTATTGTGTCAATCTAATCAATATTTTATTATTTTTACGGTTTTTATTCGTTAGCTACGCAGATTGATTAAAATTTTGTATTAAGGCAGATTAAATTTTATTTTATGATATTAATATACCTAATATTAATTAATTTTTGTCTAATTTAAAAATTTTAATTTCTTGCTTGAAATCAAATTAATATTAATAAGATATTAAAAAAGGAATGGGCAATAGAGCATGGTATTATTGAATAATTGAAAATTATGAAAATAGACGATAATAAAAGTCCGAAAGTAAAATAATATCCAAAAAACATTATAATCGTCGGTAAAGGTACTAAAAACGGTGGAACATGATACAGAGAAAAAAAAATGGATGAAATTAAAATTGAGTAGGTAGATTTTAATTTGAGGTTAAATTTTTTAATGAGAAATCCCCTGAAGAAGGCTTCTTCACATGGCCCAGTTATGATCATTTGGATAATTATTAAGATAACCAATTGCATTAGGTTAGGTTGAATAGGTGCTGTGTCAATAGCTCCTATTTCAGCAAGCTCAACAAATTCGTTGCCGAATAAATTTCTTACAATAAAATCTCTAAAAAAAGTGATGATAACACCACTTAAAAAGAAAAATAAAAGACCAAAAGCTAAACCCGAGATTATTTTTATAAACAGTTTCTTATTTTTTTGAAAACCCATCTCATTTATTTCATTTATAAAGGATGTCTTCATCAATTTACTGGAAACTAAAGCAGGGAAAACAACAAAAGAAACCTCTAAGAACATTAAGCCGATTAAAATCCAAGTATTTTCTCCTAATTTTAGAGTCATTTTATGAAATATTTTATTTGAAATTTAATACTTAAAAATCAAAAAATTAAAGATCTCATTATAATTATTATTAATTCTATTTTTTGTAGGTTTATGACAATTAGGGATAAGTATATTAGTTTAGAAAATACAAAGCTAGAAAATTTCTCTCATGATAATAAAGCTATTAATAATGTTGGTTTAACAAAAGAGCAACTTCTCCATAATCACCTTAAATTAATTGTAGAAGAATATTTAGCACTTGAAAAAATAAAGAATTCATTTGTTAAAATAATTCTTAAAAATTTGAATGAGTTAGATTTTACTCAATTTATTAATTTTCCCAAATTTTATATAAAAGAAGAATTTTTGAAAAAGGTTGGTCAATCTGCAAATATTAGGGGTTTAAACGTAGTAAGTGTAGATGGAAGTTCTGTAACAAAGAAATATGCAAATGTAGATTTCTCATTCTTAAAGGCTATTGCAGTAAAATATTATTTTAAAAAAAATCATATTGCAAATATTGCATATTATCCTGATCTTAATGGTTTTAATAATTATTTAGTTCAAGGCAATTTATTTAATCAAGACGACATAGCCGTTGAAAATAAAATCTCTATTGATATGACATTCATGGAAATCAACCTTTTAAATAATATGATTGAAAAATCCTCTGATATTGATATGATAATAATTGATGGTTCTATTGTTATTATGCCAATAAATTTAGTATTTTCTAAAGATCCTGAAATTTCTAAAAACTATGACAGATTATTAAGAGAATATCACAAATTATATTTAAATTGTAAAGAAAAAGGGATATTATTAATTGGTTCGATTAAGGATACAAGGACTTCTGCATTGTGCCATCTATTAAGAGAATCTATCCAGTTATTAAAGCCTAATTACTCAAGATTAACTGATTTTATTAAAGTAGATTATCGAAAAGTAATGGAATATTTTTCAGATCTAGATTTATTTAATAGAATAATGAATAAATCCGAAAGAAGCTGCATTTTTAATTGTAAAAGAGAAATTGATAAAATACGAGATACAGGGATCAAAAAAGAAATTCCATATTATTTCCCTCTGTCCTTTTATGCTTTCTATCTTAAAACAGCTCGAAATGATGCACCTTGTAGAATTGAATTTTTTATGGATGAAAAACATTCATATAAAAAGGCTACAGAGATAGCAGATTTAATTACTTCGATTCTATTACCAATATCAAGTTTGAATGAACATTATGGTTTACCAATCCCCCAAATTGAAGCACATAGAAGAGCTGTATTTAAATCCTCAGAAGTTAATATATTATTTAACAATTTAACCAGGAGCCTTAATGCTCATGGCATTTCTTTATTAGAAAAAAGACGAAATCGACGACCTTTTTAGTATTTCTTATATCTTAGTCTATTCAAGTAGAGATCTTCAAAGAAAAAATGTTTTTCTTCTGCAATTTCGTTTTTATAACCTAAATCTGCGATTCTTTTTTCTATGCCTTTTGAATTTGAACTACTTGAAGTAATACAATAAATATAATGCTCTTTTTTCAAAGTTAAAAAGAATTTAGCACTCTTGAGAAAATTAATTAATACTTCATATCCCTTAATTCCCCCATCCCAACTATAATCAATATCTTTTTTTTCTCCCGCTTTGATTAATTTCGAAGATGGTAAGTAGGGGGGATTAAATACAATTATATTAAAGGAATGCTTTAAAGTATCTGGGAAAGAATTAAATAAATTTGAATGTAGGAAAATTAACTCATGATTAATTCCATTTAATTTCTGATTCAATTCTGCACACTTTATTGCTTCATCTAAAATATCTGAAGCATAAATTTTTGGATCAAAGTTTAGGTATTCCATTTTTATTAACTGAAAGAAAATCGCAATTATTCCAGTTCCCGTGCCCATATCAAGAATATTTTTAATCTCACTTATCCTTATTCCATCAAAAGATAAAGAATCAATATGGGATTTGAAATAATCTAATAATAGATATGTATCATCAGAAGGAGTATAAACATTTTTAGATTCACAATTAATTATTGGATCAGTAAAAAGAGCCATAATTATTACAAATTTTTAATTCTTATTCTAGATAAAACAATTTACTTATTTTAGTGTAATCATCAATATCAAAGGTGAATACTTTTTTATTATCAATATTGTTATTCTGTAAAATCATAAGAATATCTTCCTTTATAAATTGAACATTTTTTTGAGTCTTAAAAAATAGTTCAATAGCATTAGCAATATTTCTATTCTTATAAGGCATAATCCCACTAATAAATCTCAAAAAAAATTCAGTAAATTCCTTATCTAAGAAGGAATGATTAATATCATCCCTAGGAATAAGTTTTATCAGAGATAATGCGATTTTGGGAATAGGATAAAAGCTATTCCTAGAAATATCTAATTTTAAAATAGGTTTCATGAATGTATTTACACTTACACTTATTCTTGAGAAATTTTTATAATCTGTTAATAAAACTATTCGATCAGCAATACTTTTCTCAATGACTAATATTCCTACATTTGAAAATCTTCTGAAAAACATCTTCTCCATAATTGGTCCCGTAATAGTATAAGGAATATTAGAAATAACTTTATTATGGTTAGGAACTTCAACTTTAAGTATATCTCCTTGAATTATTTCTACATTATTGTATACGGAGAACTTATCATTCAAATAAGAGTATAACCGGTGATCTATTTCGATAGCATATATTTTTTTTGCTATATTTACTAATTCTCCGGTTATCCCTCCTAAACCAGGTCCAATTTCTAAAATTACATCATTCTGAGATATTTCAGAAACATTGATAATCTTGTTTATTGTATTACTATCAATTATAAAATTCTGACCTAATTTTTTACTAGGTTTTATATTTAATTGCTTTAAAATTAGTTGTACTTCTTTATTATTCATAATGTTTATTCGTATTTTTGAGTCTTACTAAAAAGATAATACTTTACGTCTCTTTGAAGTTCTTTTATTATTCTCTGTGCAATTAATCTAGCAGGATTAGAAATACTGGTTCTATCGGCAATATCTTGAAATGTTCCGAATTTCTGTCTCTCTCTTGCTTCAAGAATTTCCCACATATGTTTTTGCCCGATTCCTGGTAACAATTTTAAAGCATGCATTCTTGGAGTAATAGATGTAGAATTATTAAAGAAATTGATGAATTCTTCTTCATATTTCATTGCCTCTTTTTCAAGAATTGGCAGGATTAATGCTTTTGAAGTATTTGTTAAATCATCATAATCTATCTTTTTTAAGACATCTCTTAATTTATCCTCGTTCAAAAATTCTTCATAAGTTTTATGTTCTTGAACTTCAATGTTAGAATTTTTATTAACCTTAACCTCATAAAGGACGAAATCCGGAAAAGTAAGGACTTGAGCTATAGGGGTCTTTGCCCAGCTAGGTTTATCTTCTTCGGGATGCCCATGCATTAATATATCTAAGATAATAACTTCCCGAAACTTTTTTATAAATTGCTTTTTCTTCTTCGGACCACCACGATAATCTCTTCTGCGTGGAGGACCTCTGTATCGCTCTCTTCTTTCCATCATTACTGAATATTTTATTTTTAACTTTTCCGATTACCATTTCAAAATTTTCATTGTGATAAACTACATAATTAGATGGGATTGTTCATTGAATTTAAAATAATTTAAATTTATAAGTTTAACGGATCTAATAACCAACAATCAACATTTCATAATTAAGACTGTTAAATTCAAGAGGATTTTAGTTCTTCAATCTGAGAGAGAAGTTTTAAAAGTTGGTCATCTGTTAAAGTTTTACCAGTAAAGCTTTTTTCTAACATCGTTCTTAACTCAAAAATTGTTTTTGGATCAATGTTAATAATGTTAATTGCATAAATTTCTTCAATTTCATAGCTGTCGGTTAATAATTTCTTTACTTTTTTCGCAGTTTTTGCATCATATTTCGCAAATTTATTCACATAATTATAAGTAATTTCTTGAAAATGGGACATTCCTTCTTCAGCATCAATTTCTAATAATTGATCTTTTAAATTTTCCATTATTTCCTTAACTTCAGGAATAGAAACACTTTTTTCTTCTTTTTTTCGGCCAGACATTCTAAATCATATCTTTTTTTCTTTTTCATTTTATAGAAACAGAATTCAATCTAAGATGCTCCTTTCCAATTATTAATGTCTTCTTAGAATTTCCTAATTTCACTTCAACTAAATAACAGCGTCCTCTTTGACCAACTATTGTTCCAGTACGTCCATGATATCTGGAATGAGGCATTCCTCGTTTATGATGTGAAGAATCAGTAATTATATCCACTTTATCATTTGTATCATAATCAATTAGATATTTCTCAACTGAACCTAAACCTCTCTTACGAACATTTTTCCTGTGCTTATGTCTCGTTTTCTTACGATAACCGTGGTGTTTTACTATCGCAACACACCTTTTAGATTATTATAAAAGTAATAAATTGATTTAGTAGAATTATGCATTATAATTTATTTATTTTATGATTTTAGCTAAATTAATTTAAATAGAGATATTATTAAATATTAATTTCTAAAACATCTAATTCTTTGCATTCTAAAGGAGTATTAAAAATTTCCGAAAAAGATGGTGAAGTACGTCCATTATCACCATTGATAAGCTCTTTTATATAAGTTCCACCCTGAGTTTCTATCATGAACTCATATAATTTTGGTTTTATTAATTTTCCTTCAATATTATAAATTAATTTTTGTCTCACTTTATCAGATCGACGATGAGATACTCTGTAAGGTGTTCTTTGACGTATTTTTTTGTTTTCAAATACTTGTTTTAAAAGAATTACTTTTTGGTCAAATTCCTCTTTATTTAATTTACTTTCAGATTTTATAATGGCTTTGTATACTTTTTTTGTATTTTTAGCTTCCTTTTTAAGCCTTATTACTTCCTTTTTGCTACTATATTTTAAATTATAAATTCTTACTTTCTTTTTATTGTTTTTATTGACTTTTTTTTGTATATTAGCTAAGTTTAATTTTCTAATTTTAGGATTTCTTAATTCGATAATAAATGGTCTGCCAGAACCTAGCATTCTTACATCAATATCCTCTCTTCCAGCGCCATGGAACTTCAAATCAGATGCCTTTGATTCATTAATAAACTCTGGGCTTATTAGATCCTCAACACTTGTCACATACTGTTTTCCAGTATAATTACAACGCTCACATCCAGCTCCTGAGCAATTCTTGCAAAACCAATGAGTTTGTGGGATTCCTCTTATTAATTTATTATATTTCCCATAAATAAAGATGGATTTTAATATTAACTCAATCGAATAATTTTCATAATCAAGGGAGTATATCATTAATACATCTGGATTTGAAAATTCAGGATTTTTATTTAAAATTAAAGTTAATTGTTTTCCTAATACTCGATTAAAGTGACTTTTAAAAGATTCTGCTTCTAATAGGCTAAATTGAGATTTAAATTTATCTTCCTGGTTAATGATTTGAGGCTCTATTTTTGATCCAATTAAAAAACTATTAAATTCAATTTCTTTAAGTATTTGGATTGGTTTCGCAGTATAATTTTTAATATTTGAAAAAATATCATGACATAAATAACACTCTTGATTTGAATTGTTTTTTAATTCTGCTAATCCTTCATTATCCAGAACCTTTTGAGCTGGCTTAAAATAAGCCTTATTGGCTAATAATTTTAAATTATTAATTGCTTCTTTCTGAATAACTTCATTTCCTGATAGATAATTTTTATGATTTTCCATCGTGATCGATAGCAATAAAGAGCTACCTCTTTCATAGTTTGTTGTATTAGTACCTAAAAGAGAAAACATTCTACCAAGACAATGAATGCAAATATAATATTTCTGATATATTTCTAGAACTTTATCGAAAATCATACTTAAATAAATTAAGTATATTGTTATTTATTGATTTTATCTAAGAAGAGAAGGTGTTTAAAAAAATTTTAAAATAAAAATTTCTTTTTTTATATAATTTTAATAATATTGCAGTTAATAAAACAAGAGAAGTTTTATTTTTTTTATTTTTATATTAAAAAGAAGAGAGTTATACATGGCAAAAAAGAAGAAGAATCAAGGGTTTGTTAAGTGGTTTGATGCAAAAAAAGGATTTGGTTTTATAAGTGTTGCAGATCAAGAAGATGTTTTTGTTCATTTTTCGAATATTGATATGACTGGTTTCAAAAAATTGGATATTGGAGATGAAGTTGAGTTTGAGATTAAAGACTCAAATAAAGGAAAGGGTCCTGAAGCTTTAAATGTGAAAATTATTTCAAAAGATAGACGATATTAGATTTTGATTGGTGTATAATGTTTATATTTTTTATCTCTTTTTATTTTATAATTATCTAGGTTTAATTGTCATCTAGAGGGAGATGGATTGCTACTTGGCAAAAATCATCCCCTTTTAAAAGAGATTTTAGGATCTCTATTCGAACTGGTTTTTCAAGTATCCCTTCCCACTGTTGTCTATACCAACCAGTACCGCAATAACAAAAAGTTGGAGAAATGCCCTTATCTAAATTATTATTGATGAATCGACAATGACAATAATTTTTCTTTTTTTCCTCTATGTTTTCAGCTTTTTCATATTCTTCTGGATTTACAGGGATCTTACTCACATATATAATATTACCCTCTCGTTTGAGTTTTTCATACCAAGTATAATCTTTATTCATTTCTTCTATAACATCATCAATATCTCTCTTTTTTTGATAAATGCTTTTCATATAGTTAATACGTTTTTGAGAAAAATCATGAGCACATCTAGAAATAATTTCATATTTTTTATAATCATCTGCTATATTATCAATTCGGATTAATGTATCTTTAAGCCATTGTAATCTTTGCTCAGCAGAAGAGTTAACGGCGAATAGTATCTCTCTATCTTTCATAATTTCATTTCTAGTTTTTTTACCTAGAACTTTATCTATACTTTTTTCTAATCTATTATCCCATTTATGTAATTGGTATTGAATCTCAATTTGATTTTCTTCGAGGTTCACATTATTATATTTATGGAAAACAAGCCTTAGGGTGCTAGTTCCAGATACTAAATGATCTTGTAAATAACTTCTAATTACTTGGAGTGTTTCATTTACAGTGTTTATTGTACCATAATGAGTTATTGATAATACTTCACTTTCATTAAGATACTTGATTTCCAGATCATTAAGTCTCTTATGGTCACTAAGATTAAAGCAAAGATCTATATCCTTTCCGCCTTCACTGTATACTCCAAAATCAATAACAGCAATTACTGATTTACCAGCAAGATTATTGTATTTTTGATACAATTCCTCGATCTTAGAAGGAATATCTTTAATTTCACCTCTAAAATTAAAGTATTCCACGTATTTCTTTTTAATCTTTTTATGGGAGATTCCTAATTCTTGAAGAGACATTCTATCCAAACTCAAGGAGAGATTAATTAGAGTTATTTATATAAAATGTGAATTTTCATTTTTATATTATTTAATTGAGTGTAAAAATTCCAAATATTTAGACTAATAAAATGTTCTGATTATTGCACATAAATCAAATTAAAAGAATTATCTGAATCATTCTACTGTTATTTTTTCTCCCAATCAAAATCAATTTTAATAAACTTTCTAGAAAAGAAATAAGCTCCAATTAATATTAGAGAGCAAATAGGGCCCCACCAGATATAAAATAGGTAATCCCCTATAATAAAACTTATAAACGATGAAAAAAGTAAGCCTAATGCTTGAAATATATTTAGAATTATACTAGAAAACCCTCGATACAAACCTGCTTTCAACTCCCCAGTAGATTTTTCATCATCTTCTGCAAGATCTGCATAAATTATATAAGGGAATAGATTCCATCCTCCAATAGAGGCAACTACACCAATTATAAATATAATTCCATATATTAAATATGACTCCATAGGAATAATGCTTATTAAAGTAAAAGGTAAGACTATTATTGCAAAAAGAAACAAGTATAACAAGCTCTTTTTCTTGCCTAGCTTTTCGATAACTTTTCTCCAAAGGTACAAGAATAATAGAACGCCAAATATAATTATTGAACCTCCAATTATAAATTGCAATCCTCTAAAAGTTAGAACAACTGTTAAAAAAGCTAACATTGTTGGAGTCACAATGGACCACGCAATACTAGCAAACCCTTCCATAAAATTAAATGATAAATAATTTTTATTTTTCACAATAGCTTTTAAATTACTAACTAGATTTGATTCTATTTTATAATATGGTTCTGTTGGCATCAATAATGCAATAATATAAAATAATTGAATTGTAATTATTCCAAAAATTAAGACACCAAGTAAGAACTCAGTAGGTACTGAGCTTGGATTTGATTCTATTTTAGAGGCAAAATCAGTTAATACTAACAGAGTAAAAATTTGACCCACACCTGCACCGAGATAAATAAATAGGTTTATGAACTGTGAAGCTTTAGGTCGATCACCAACATTAAACTGTTCAGCCATCCAAGAACTATGAACTGATGTGATCCCATAACTCGCTTGAAAAATTAAATCCCAAACTAATAACCAGGTGAACAAAGCTGTTTGATTTGAAATTGGTAAAAAACGATTAGGGATAAGTAATAATATAAATGATATTCCTAGCAATGGACTTAATATTACTATATATGGCTTTCTTCTTCCCCATTTAGTATATTTAGCATCGCTCAGCCAACCTAAAAGAAACTGAGAGAGTGCTATACTAAGTTTTCCTAAACTAGTAGCTAAGAAAGTTTGCCACGCAGGTAATTCAAAACCAGTACTATATAGCGTTAATAAGGCAAAATCAACAATTGTTAAAAGTATATTAGTGCCAAGTCTAGGGGTCCCAAAAAGTATAAATTTTTTCAATTTAGTTGGTTCTTTTTGGGCTATTTGAATATCAGTCATGCTAAATTCTTAAAGATATCTGAATCAATCTTAATTTTAGATAAATATTAGAGACAAAAGTATTTAAAAGTTTATTAAAATTAAGTAATTTTGATTCAAATTAGTAAATGAAGGGATTTAAGAAATCAAAAATTTTAGTCTTCTTCTTCCCATCCAAGATCACGAAGTACGGACCCTAAAGCCTCTGATTCTTCTTCTAAAACAAATTCAGTATCATATTCAGAAGCAGAAACTTCGGATTCAAAATCTGGAGGTTTTAATTCTTCAAAGGAAGGTAATTCTTCAAGTATTGGTTGCTTTTCAGTTGGTAATGGTTTTTTTGAAACAGATGGTTTCTCTTTGGGTGTTCGCTCTTCATCTATTTCCATGGGAGTATAGTCATTAAGGGGGATTGGGGGGATTTCATCTTCATATACTTTAAATTTAGTTTCAGTAGATAAAGTTTCTGCAAGTTGTGAGGTGGGAGTTACCGCTACTGCTTTTACTTCTTTTTCAAGTCCTAATCCTACTGATTTTGGAATAGACACAATGCCACTCTCGGTTGTTGGTTCAAGTTCTTCAAATTCTTCATCTCCTTTTTCCCATTCATCTAAAAATCCTAATAAATCGTCTAAAGCAGCTTTATCTTGATTAATAGTGGGTTTTATTATTGGTTTAACCTCTTCTTCTAAGGTTTGTTGTTTGATCTTTTCTATTTCAGATTCTTCAAGTGAAAGCATCATCTCAGTTAACTGATCTCCTGAAATAAGCCTATTTAATTTTCTTGCTAATTCTCTTAAATATCCTAAATAATAACCAATGCTATGAATTCGAGAAAGCCCTCCAAATACAATATATTCGTCGTTAATAGCCATCAAAATACTATATCCCGATGTATTATGCAAAATAATTTCAGTTAATGCTCCATGAACTGTTGCTTGGTTCAACCTTAATCCTAAATCTATTAATGCAGTACTAGAGGCAGAAGTAGCATCAGCATCTAATTCTGAAGATGTAGAGCTTGCTACTTTCATTCCTACTCGAGATAAAACCGCGAGATTTTCTAAATCAGTTTTTTCTTCTTCCTCTTTTAAAACAAGCATCATATTCTTACGGATATCTTCTGCAATTGTAGACATTTATATTACCTATCTTACTGCAATTTAGATTCTATATGTTTTTTTAGCTTAAATTTAAGTATAAATAGAAAGCCTATTTTAATATATTTTATTATTAGTTTATTTTAAAAATTTCAATAAATTCATTTGAGTTGATAATAATCGTTCAAATTTGTCGAAGGAATATCCTGATAACTGGGTTATAAGTTCTTTCATTTCAATTACAACAGCTTCTGGAGTTAAATCTTCTGTATTGATAATAAAAACTCCTTCTTTACTTGAAAGGAATTGTTTATAATATGAAAGGATTTTTAACAAATAATCCTTATCGTCTTCATTCCATTCCCTTCTCATTTTTTCTAAGGACCCCCTCTGAACTATTCGTTTCATAATTGTATTTGGTGTAGCATGTAAGTAGAAAATATAATTCTCTTTCCATTCAATAGAATTATATGTGTCTAAAATAAGATTGTAATCTTTCTCTTTTAAATTTAAACTCTTAGAGTAAATTAAAACACATAATGGAGTTCTATCTAAAATTATGATTCTACCATTATATTTATTATCGAAATTTACAATATTTTGATTTCGTCTAATAAGTTGTTGAAGAAAGTGAAGTTCACTCCTAAAACCAATTTGTTTATCCGAGGAACCAAAAGGAAAAGGAGGTTTTTTTACATACCTTTCAGGAAAAAATTTGAATTTTTTATTCTCTTTTACTTTTTTATCTTTTTTAAGAAGATTAAAAATTGTAGTTTTTCCAACACCGTGTACTCCCGCGATAGAGATAATAATATTGTCCTTACTTCCCTTATTCCTATAAATTTGTTTACCCAAAATTTTTTACTCCAAACCTATTAGATTAAATCGTAATAATAAAACTATGGTTAAAATAAAAAATAAATCTAGAGATTATTGATTTACTATATTTTATTAAATTTTATATTGAGGGGGTAATGAAAAGTTAAAATACAAGAGAAGTAAGGATAATTAAAGTAATATTGTACAAAACACTAGCCAATATTGTATTATAAATGTTTTGATTGATCTCGTATAGAAATCCAAGTACAATGTATGCTAGAAAATTAAATATAAAATAGTAAATTCCATAAGGAATTGTAAAAAATAATAATAGAATAGAATAAGCAAAAGCAACGATGATAATGACTATATAATTATTTTTAAATCTTTGTTTTAAAGTATTGTGTAAAACACCCCGAAATGCAATTTCTGTTGATAAAGTTCTTGCACATAAGGTTATTATTAGAAGTATAATCCAAGTTAAATCAGAATTTCTAATGAGTTGATTATATTCTTCAATAACTGATGTTAAATTAAACACATCTAGATCTAAATTTGACATGAAATAAATTATTGAATCAGAAAAGAAGTTAAATAGCAGCAACATTAATGAACCTAAAATACCAATTAAAATTGCTATACCAATCTTTTTAGATTCAGAGTGAAATCCTAATTTCGTAAAGCTATGCTTTTTACTATAAATATACCATATTGGATATATGCCGAAGAGTAAAAGAGGGATTTGAGTCAATAGAATTTCTTCAATACTTAACGGAGCTGATTCAAATTGGTATGAAAAAGTCGCTAGTAAAAAAAAGGCAATCATTAATATATAAAAGCAGGTTCCAAAAACATTTAATCCTTCTTTTAGGTTCCATGTGTCTTTCCTTAAAATAAATTTTTGTTCAGGTTCAAGTTTTTTATTAGTAAAAATTAAACCAGGCTTCTTTTGGACAATCGTTTTTTTGATTTCAGAAATCTTTTCTAATTCTGTATTGCATATAGGACATTGATCTAAAATATTAGATGTTATTATAGAACCACATTTAGGACACTTTCTTGAAATATCCACCCTAGAGATTGATTTTGGTTTGGATATTTTTTTCACAGATTCAATCTTAATAACTAATTTACCACAATTAGGACAATAAGTCTTACTTTCTGCAATATCAGCTCCACAGAAGACACAATATTTAATCTTTTTATCGCTATCTTTTGACATTACTCTGTTCTTAAATAAAAGTCTTTTTAATAATATTATCTTGTAAAATAAATAAATTAGAAATTATATAATTTTTGCTTACATTTTATTCAATTAGTTGGATATCATTTTCAATTGATTATCTTATGCTTAAAAAATTTTTTAGTAAAAGAATTAATGAAATACATGAAAAATATAACGATAAAAACATTTTGCTCTCAGATGATATATCCAATTTCTTTGGATTAGAATCATCAGGAATTTGGAAAGTTCGCGGAAATGGTGTATTGTTACTTACAGAAGTAGAACTATTTTTTGGAATGTGGAAACCTAAGAAAGAGTTATCAATTCCTATAAAATCTATTCTTCAGGTTACAAATCCAAAATCACATATGCACAGATCAGTGTTTAGGCCGTTGTTAAAGGTTATATTTACTCATGAAAATGGAGAAATTGACTCAGCTGCTTGGTATGTACGAAAATTAGAGGATTGGAATAAAATGCTTAACAGATTAATTTTAAAAAATAAATAAAGTTTATTCGTTTTTGTTATTACTCAACAATTTGAAATTTTTTCTCGTAACGTTACTCAATTCCATTAATAAAAGCCCGTGATAATAAGAAATTGAATCAAAATATCCTTCTCCTAACTCTGATTTACCACTATGAATTAATGCTAATTGAGCATTTAATGCAGCTCTCATTAATATTTCAACTCCTTTATAAATTAAATTTGGAGACCAAGTTTTATTAGGTGGATTAGCCCACCATGTTGGGCAAGAATAAATTCCACGATCATAAAAATATCGAGCAGTGTTATAGTAATTTTCTATTTCCCAATCTTTTGTTAGATCTAATTTTTCCATTAAACTCATAAGATTATTCAAACTTTTCATTAATTTCCAATAATACTTATGGACGCTATTATCGGGATGATTCCAGAGGGGATATGGAATATTAACTTTAAGATCTTCATAAGTTGTACTCCAACTTGATTCTCGTGGAATGATTTTTTTTTTTGCGATGGGAAAATGATGATCAAGATCTGAAATAAAAATAGTTTTGATCTCATCTATCTCGCCAATTAATTCAAAAACTTTACCTAAAAAAGTCTTTTCATAATTTTTAATATGATGCCCAAAAGTTTCTCCATCTAGTGCAGTTATAATATATGTTGGATTAACTTTTTCTTTGTTTTTATGCATGATTTTAATATCTTTAACAAAATCTGTTGCTGCAATACTCTTAAAAGCGATTTTATTGCTAAGAATATCGTCGCGAAAAAATAGTTGAAGTCCATTAGGAGATGTATAAATTTTATCATATGGCCAATCTATAGGACACGCAATTCCACTCATTATAACCCATTTGTAACCTAATTGACGAATTATTTTAGCAACCGCTCCTGAAATTGCCAACTCAGGTGGAAAAAAACCATTTTTATCCCAACGGCCAAATTCTTTTCTATTTGTTTCCTCATTCATCTGAATTTGACGTTGTGCTTCTTTTTTGGGGATTAAAGGAAGGATTGGATGGAATTTTGCTGTTCCTACAATTTCAATTTTGTTTTCAGACACTAAATTCTTCAATAATTCAATTGTATCATTTAAACCATATTCATTTAATAACTCGATAAGAACACCGTTTATGTTCAAAGAAAATTTTGCAGTCTCTTGCTCTTCAAGTAAGGAAAACAGTGCTTTATAACACTCCTTATCAATATTTTTTAAGATTTTAATTTCTTGAGTAGGTGGTTGATATACGTGAAGTAAAGGTGCCCAGTAGGTTGTCAAATCAATACATCTCAGTTTTTAATATTCATAATTTAATTTTTAATATAATTATATAAAAAATACAATTATAAGCTTTACATAATTTCTAGGATATCATATACATTTGATGATTATGAAAAGCTCAGAAGTTTATTTAAAATCCATTGAAAATAATAGTGAAAATGCAAAAAGGATGCTGTAGTCGCTTTTTTTAACCATTTCGAAAAGTATCAAAAATCTCATTAAAACAACTTTCGAGCATGTTTCAGCTTAGTTTGTTCAAAATTGGTTCGGAGATGATAGAAGCAAAGCACCATCGAGCAAATTTTAAAAGTGTGACAGAATTCTAAGCTTTGAAATAAATGTCAGAATTATTTTTCTAATATGGTTTCTTTAATTATAGTTCCAAAATGCAAAGCTTCAGGGCCTATATGAACAAGAAATTCATCTCCAACCCGTATATCAACGACTGATTTTGCTTTTCCATCCGATTCAACCAATCGAACAGTTTCAGCATTTTGGCAAACACAACTTAGTAGAATTATTCTATTACCCTCCATTGCTTCTAATTCAAATCGAAGCATTGGACGAGTTTCGATTTTAACTCTTCCTACAGACACAATCCTAACTTCTCCTTTAAAATTAATAGCAAGTACTCGATCTCCGCCCTTTAATTCACTGAGATACTTCGTTTGATAAAGATATTGTGAATTTTTATCAGGAACTAATATATATGCTGAAACATCTCCCGCATTTACTCGAAATGGCCTTGATGAGATGAATTGGGTTTCAAATGTCTCAGAATGAATAAGACAAAATCCTTTAGCTGTTGATCCCACCAAAAATCCCTCACCTACATTTAAAAGGGAAGTAGTGTCCACACATACTCTTTCACTCTCTGGAATATTTTGAATTTTTTTAACAGTCGCTTTAATTAATTTTAGCTTGAACTTTGTTAGAAAGAGATTTCTTAATTCAATAATATCTTTGACGCTTTTTGGTTTTATTAAAATACCATCAACTCCTATTTCTAACGTTTTTAACATGAGCTCCGCTTCCTTTACTGATTCAACCATTGCTATTAAATCTGTATCATTTTTATGCATATTGGCAATAAGATTTTCAAAAGGTATTATCTTCCAATCCTTAGCTGATACAATAATAAAATCCACAAATTTTGTGTTTGATAATCTTACAATATTATCTTCATCTTTTTTAGACTTTAATTCAGTAAAATAACCAATCTCTTTATCGGTTATTGTGTTTAAAGCTATATTTTCTTCTATAATTTTTTCATCTTCATAAACCAAACTTTTTATAGGGAGTTTAGGATTTTTAGAATAAAGGTTTATCCTTTCAATGTTTTCAAATTCCTTATATGTCTCTTGAGAGACTAAAAAATGTAAAATATCTCTGTTTAAGGCTTCTTGTAATAATTCTTTTAATAGATAGGTCTGAGATTCGAAGTCTAAAATAATTTTTTTCATAATACTTAAATTTTGGTCTAGCTAAACTTTTTTGATGAGAATTATTTTATTATATTATATCAAATAATATTAAATTTTTAAGTTAGAAACATTATTTAATTCATAAAATCAGATAATAATAAATTAAAGTTCTAAATGGTGTAATGATAAAATGGGGTTAAAAAAGAAACTCTTTCCACGAAAAAGTAAAGAAAAAGATGATTTGGTCGCAAAAGCTAAAGGACATATCCATAAATTGAACATGATGAACAAAAATTATAATAAACGTGCTGAGATTAGTAGGAAAAATGCAAAAATTGCATTAAAAAGAGGTGAAAAAGATCGCGCAAAATCATATTTAGTACAATATAAAGCATATCAGGCGAAAGTTGACCGAAGTAATAACATCCGACTAAAGATTGAAAGACAAATTCAAGCGATAGAAGAAGGAATGTTAATTTCTCAAACGGGGGATGTAATGGGAGGGATTAGAGATGAGTTAGAATATATTGCTACAAAGGCATCCCCTACAAAAGTTGCTGAAATTGCAGAGGATTCTGAGGCATATGTCTCAGAGATTGAAGAAGCCGCAGAAATTTTAGCAGGTGACCCAGAAATTGATCTTGCAATTGATGTTACTGATGAATTAAATCAACTTGAGACAGAAATGCTTCTAGAACAAGGAGGAGCCATGCCTGAAATTCCTGCAGATGATCTCCAATATATACCAGAATACGATCTTGAAGAAGAAGAAGCTGAAATTAAATCAAAAGATCAACTAAAAGATGAGATTGATAAGCTTCGTAAAGAACTGGAAGGATAAATCTTTTTTATAAATTTCTTTTACTTTTACTGCTACTTTATTTTAAAAATGATTACTTTAACGCTTTCAAAGCGAGTACCATATTTTTCACTTTTTCGATTGCTATTTTATAACCATCATTTTCTCCGAAAACTTTCAAAGGATAGAACCCACAATCTGGTTTGATTATTAAATTCTCTTTTCCATATTGATCTATTCCTCTTTTTATATAACTTTTAAGAAAATCAACTTTTTCTACATAATCATTAATTTTTTTATTTTTAATTGGCACAAACTTTGATTGAACAGTTCCCATTGCTAAGAATTTATCAGTTCCTTCGAAATGTTTTTTCTCAAAAACTTTAAAATTTTCTTCGTTCGTACAAAACTCATGGTCTAAAATTTTCACATTTGTATTTAAAAGAATATCTCTTAGATAGGGACTTATTCTACCACAGACGTGTATTGACGGTAATCCTTTTATTCCAGATATTGCCTTATTGATAGTTTTAATGATAAAGTCTTCTGAGTGAAACAAAACTTTCCTCCCTACTAACAATCCTAGAATTGGCTCATCACAAGAAACTATATCTATTTTCATTTCACTATAAGCAGCTCCAATTTGCTTTATAATTTCAGCAAATTTATCCACGATCCAATCGACCATCACTGCTCGTGGTTCTTCGAAAATTAATGGTTTTAAGCCTTTAGCAATAGAGTTTTTTAATATAGTTTCGAATGTTAAAGTAAATGGACCAGTTAAACAAGCTTTTGTACCACTAATACATTTTTTAAGATCTTGATGTTCATTAAAATAGTCTATTATAAATTTCCCATATTCGAGAGCAACTGGTTCCTTTGGTATCTCAAAATCCTCATATAAATAAAATTTATCATCAACTTCTTTTAATGGAGGTATAATTCTAGATAATGGTGATAGGAATTGATAATTCATAGATAAAAGTTGCGGGTAGCATGGAAAATCGATGCCTATTTGGATTAAATCAGTGAATACCTTTACCATGTTGTTATATGTATTATTTAAAGGCCAACTTCCTACTAAAGTAGTAAATAATCCATCCACTTTATCCATATGATTTATAATATCATAATAAAAATATAAATATAAGATAAAAAAAATATAGATTCTATGAAAAAATTCGAAATTTACTTTTTAGGTGTAAAAGCGCCTTTTATCAAAATTTCTGCTACTTCTTCTGAGAGATTCAATCTCTTCCATGTTTTCTTGTAGATTTTTAATTTTTTTTTCAATTAGATAAATCTCTTTTTGAAGGTTTTTGAAGGTCTTAAAATAATCTACTTCAGAAATAATACCTTGATCAAATTTATTGTCAAGTTTTTTCAACGTTTCTTGCAAGCTATACCTCTCTTTATCTAATTCAAGCATTTTCTTATGTTTTTCTTTATCTAATTTGAACAATTTTTGTTTATACCTATATGAATTATCTTGAGAAGGATACTCTGTATCAAACAAATTAGATAGATGATTTCTATTATAATCCTGGAAAATGTCTTCCTTATTTAAGAAATAATCATTCACATTATAAAGATCATTTATCATCGGGTTATTGATCTGTTGATTTAAGTGGTTATTTAAGGGATTATTTGAATTTATTCTTTGTGAATCATAATTTTGGTATTGATTGGAATTATAGAGATTTTGTAAGAAGACATTATTCTTATCATAATTTGGCGTTTGAGGATTATTCATAAGTGGAGATGATTGACCAGGATTAGGGGGTGAGTAAGGAATCCTGTTAACCCTTTGATTTAAGTTTGAATTTAAAGGATAGCTCAGCCAAGGTTGAGCATTATTTTGAGGATTAAAAAATTGAGAAGGTGTTCGAGACATACTGTTTTGCAATTGGTTGGGTTGAACACCAAAGAAATAGCTTGAATCCCTATTTTGATTGTATGAATTTTCAAAACTCTTATTAAATTGACATTTTATACTAAAAAAAGAGTTAATACTCTCCTCAATAAAATTAGTAAATTCATTTAAATCCAAATCAATATTTTGAAGTTTTTTTGCAGTTTTTTCATCATAAATCGTCGTTTCATCAAATGACCTTGCTAAAAGAATATATTCAATCACTCTAGACACCGCTTTATTGGGTAATGTAAATTCATATTTTCCGTAGGTGAATTCGATATATAATTTCTTGAAGACTTTACCTTTTTCATTCAATCTTGTTAAATCTTGAACAGGAGCTTTAAAGATTAATTCCTTTTTTTTTTTCTTTACTCCATATTTATGTATAAATGAAAGATCAAAATTAGTAATAAACAAAATCCCCTTATCTTTCTTATATTTATCATGTGAATTTAAACCATTTGTTAATTTAGCATGAATGGCATAAACAGGTTTTTCACCTTCTGCTAGTCTAAGAATTTTATTATAGGATTTAAAATAGTGACTAACTTTAGCTATAAATTCCAGATTTTTATGAAATATTTCAAAGCCATCAATAAATGTTTCTAAATTGATTTTAATGAATTCTTCTATTGAACTGTAACTTCTACAAAGGTTTTCAAAAATCCCCTCAATAATATTTATATTTGAGTTAGGTTGGGCGTAGATATCAAAAAAATATTCTTTGCTTTGATTTACTTGATGAAAATGAATATTAATTTTTTCGAATAAGGTGTTTTGAATATAATTGAATAATTTAAAAAGAGCCAATAAATCTGATTCCATTTTAGGAAAATGATAATATTTATTCGGAGGATCTCTTACTTCCTTGATTCTTGACTGAAATAAATACAATTTCTCAAGAATCTCTTTTAAAGGTTCAATAAATAAACGCGTATTTTTAATTAACTCCAAAAAATTCTTTTCTAATTCTTCTTTTTTTTCATAAATGTTAATAATTTGATGAGAGTCGCATTTTGGGCAGGATTTTAAGCGTTGATTTACTTTAGTTACATTTTCTGCTCCACAGTCTTTACAGATTTTCTTATTTTCAGAGTTTGAAAAATCTATATTTTTAGATTTACATTCTTGACAAATAAAGAAATCTACTTTTTTTTCGTGTAGGCATTCAGAACAACAACTAGAACCGCACTCTTCACAATAATAAGCTAACTTTACATATCTGTGACAAAATCTACATACTTGCTCTGTCATGTTAATGCTTAAACCCAACCAAATAAGATATTATTTACCTTTATTATCGCTTTATCAGAAGAATAAGAAAATCCAAAACATAAAAAAAGCTATATTATTCTAGTATCATGTAATATCTAGGTATTGATAGGAAAAAAAAATAGCTAGAATAACGAGACGGCTACTTAATAATTTTTACCTTTTTCCCTAAAGCTTGCCCAGGGACTCCAGCTTTTTTAAAGTGGGCTCTTACAGCACCGTTATTTCCATGTGCCCGAGTAATTACTCCTTTTAATTCCTTACCTGTAGGTGTATTCCAAACAACAGTTCTTCCAATAAGTTTGTTTGCAGCTTTTCTTGTTGTTATATTAGAAAATACAATAATACAGTGTTTCTGGTGTACTGTATGACGTCCTCGTTTATAATTTGAAATAACTCCTTCCATACCTAAAATATCCAATTTATTCAATGACATTATTGAATCTTAAATAGCCTTTATTTAAAATAAATTAATAGGAAAAATATTCCAAAACTATTAAGTTTTTTTGATTATCACTAAATCTTCAAAAATTCTTGAAATTAACTTAACAATTCATAAGACTTATTCCAAGCTTTTAGATTTAACTTTAAGATTTGTTCATTGAGTTTTTCTTCTGAAATTTTGTTATCTTGATTTATTAAATCCTGAATTTTGAACATAATAGATTTTTCGATATTTAAGAGTTCTATATTCTTATTTATTGGTTTAGATTTTGTATGTTTACACCAGAACCATTCAGGGTCTACCTGGTCATAAGGCCCGGGCTTATAAACTTTTTGACCTTTAATAGGAAAACTATATGGTTTATAAATACTTACACAGGGAAGATTTGTTCCTGTAAACCAGTGAATTGATTCTTTATGATTCCTTAAGTGTGAAACTTGAGACCCAGTTGATTCAAAACCACCATGCATACAAATTCCTGCTTGATGTTCCCTTAGAAATTCCATCATTAAACTTGGTGTGATTCTGCCTCTATTCTCGTTAAGTAGTAAATTAGTTTTCCCTCCTCTGGAATATGGTGAAGGTGTAACCGAGAAAGAGGATTCAGAAAAGTTTAATGCAAAATCAAATTCATCGTCATCTTTACAGTATCCTTTATTAATTGCATGTTGAATTATACCTTTCTTTCTGTAGTCTCCTATGCCCCGGATACTAAGACTGTTTGAAATTGACCGTATACTTTTGATGTTTTCTACGATCCACCATTTATCAGCAGTCTCTAAAACAAATGCTTCCTTAGGGTCTGCAATTATAAATGAATTATGATACATCCAACTCGGGTCATCATATGCACAACCACCTCCTTGCCCATATTTTTCTAATAAATCGATAATTATATCTTTTGCTTCTTCTGCGGTTCTTCCTCTCTCAAGACCTAACCTTAACAAATCCATACCTAATAGTCCTATACTTCTTAGTGGTTCTTTTGTATGTATGGCTTCATTTCCAATCACCACTCCATACTCATTAGTCCCCATTTCTGCGCCCCACATCCAAAAAGGTTGGCTCAACAATATTGCATATGTCACAGGAACTTGAAGAATTTCTAAATATGTACATTTCAATTTATCGCCTTTCTTATACCTTGTTTTAGGAGAATAAGATATTAATTGGGCTTCGTTGAAAGGGCGATCCGAATTTTTACCGAAAATTACTGTTCCATCTTTAGTCGAATTTCCAAGAGCTACAAGAGTGTCACACATTTATGTGATTAATTCCTCTGATTTTTTCCATCCATCATCATTAATAACCTTAATCATTTCATTAAACTCACTTTCTGAAATATTCTCTTCTTTACTAAGTATTGCATCTACACTTCTCAATAATTCGATTTCTATATTTCTTAGTTTTTTATAATATTCATTTCTTTCAGGAAGATCTCTTTTTGGATGTTTTTTATATTTATTTATAAAATTAAAATGCTTTATCCAAAACCAGCTTGAATCTATAGAGGTGTAAGGTTTTGATTCCATGACTTTTTGCTCCTGTACTGGGAAAACATACGGTTTATAAATACTTAGACATGGAATCGTACTACCCGTAAACCAGTGAATTGATTTCTTAGGGTTTTTTCTCAAAAGAGAAATTTGAGAACCTACCGATTGGTCTTTTCTAAGATGTCTACATATTTCAACTTCATGTGCTCTTAAAAAATCCATCATCATAGGAACAGTAACTATTCCTTTATTTGAAGATAATTGATTTAAAGAAAATCCATCTCTATCAGTTATCGGAAACTTTTCTGGGAGTCGGGAAAGTGAAAAGTTCATTTTGAAATCAAATTCGTTATCATCCGTACAATAGCCCTTTTCAATAGCATGTTGGATTATACCTTTCCTTCTCATATCTCCTTTAAATCTTATTGATATGTGGTTAGAAATTGAGCGAAATTCTTTTACAATTTCTACAATCCACCAATCACCTGCAGTTTCTAGTACATAAGCTTCATTTGGATCTGCGATAAGATATGAATTATGATAATTATATTGTGATAAGCTGTGATAACCACCTTGACCATGGCTTTCTAATAACCCAATAATAGCATTCAAAGCTTCCATTGCAGTTTTTCCTCGCTCCAGTCCCAATCTTAGAAGATCCATACCGGTAAGCCCGGTATCTTTTAAAGGTTCTCTAGTTTGTATTGATTCATTTCCAATAACTACTCCATACTCATTTGCCCCCATTTCTGCACCCCACATCCAAAAAGGTTGACTTAAAATAACTTCAGCTGTTTGTCTTACTTGTGGTATTGAAATATGAGTACATTTTAATTCGTCTCCATTAGAATAAGTCTTTCGTGGAGAATATGTTATTAATTGCGCTTCCGATTCAGGTCTATCACTATTTTTACCAAAAATCACATCGCCATTTTTAGACCAAGTGCCTAAACTTACGTAAGTGTCACACATAATTTGAAAGTCCATTTATTATTATTTAGGTTAAAATGAAATCCTATTTATAATTTAATTTTAAGAGAAATAAGAATTTTTATTATAAATAACTTTAAAATTTTCTATAATACTGCTATAGCATCAATTTCAATTAAAGCATTTGGAAGTGGACAATTCGCCTCAATTGTAGTTCTTGCAGGAAATTTATTAGATACCCCATTTTCTTCAAAAAACTTTTTATATGTTAGATTCATCTCTTTGAAATCACTTATATTTTTCAGAAAGATAGAAACTTTTACAATACTCGAGATACTCGCTCCAGCGGCTTTTAATACTTTCTTAATTTTTTCTAGTACAGCTAATGTTTGTTCTTTAATATTTCTTGCTTCTGGACTAGGAACTTGCCCTGAAACAAAGATTAGATTACCGGCTTTTATCCCAGAACTATAAGGTCCAGCTGCTGGAATACCAGAATCAATTACTTCAAAATCTACCATCCAAATTATCACCAAAAATATTCTTTTTTTATTTACAGTTATTTGATATTTTTATTGATATTACGATTAATCCATAATTATTAAATTTACTTTTTGTCGTAATTGAGTCAAACATATCAAAATTTAATTAACTTTTAATAAAATTCTTTTTTTAACGAATTAGACTTCATTACTATTAAAGATGTACTCAATTTTTTGTTTTTAAATCATTAAATGCGTTCTAATAAGATTGAAATATCTTGATAAAAAATAAAGATAATATTTGGATATTTACTTTTGAATACGCGGGAATTATTAAAGTAGGTGGGCTTGGAGAAGTACCTGCTAATCAAGCTAAACATTTATCTAATGATTATAATATCACTGTGTTTATTCCTTCACACGGTCAATTAACCAAGCTAGAAAGATCACTTCAATGGCAAAAATTACCATTTAACTGTGTAGGACAAATTAGTCCATCTCAGTTCGGAATAAATGAACCAGAATCGACATATAACATTGCATTTTACAGATCACAGATAAATAATGTAAATGTTATTTTATTACATGGTGAAAATCCATTTACTAATAAATTTTTAGATGATAGAACCGTTTATAATCCAGATACACTTAGCGGAAAGATTTGCTTGTTTAGTATAGGAATGTGTTGCTATATTGATTATTTAATTGATAACTGCAAAAATTTTTTACCTGACATAATTCATATTCATGATTATCATGCTGTTATCCCATTTATTGGAATAAAACAAATTTTAATTAAAAATGGACTAGATGTTGCTTCAATAATCACAATCCATTTACTAACTTGGCCGAGATATCCAATAGAATTTTATCGAGCATGTGGGATTGATCAAACTCCAATTACTATCTATTTTAAAGAGGGTATTAAATCACTAAACATAAACGAAATTTTTTCAATATCTGAGAAAATAAGTGGAGAGTATCGACCACCTACTGTAGAACAAATAGGGGCATTTATTAGTGATTTAGTAACAACAGTTAGCCAATCCTATTTAAAGTCAGATATCATACCGAATTGTGGGAAGGAGTTAATTGAATTCAAATCCAATTTCGTCTGGGATGGTTGTGATTGGGATTATAATGAAATCTATAAACAAGTGTTAAAAAATCATGAGCAAGAAATAAGAGATGTTTTACATATATCATATGAAAAGGACTTAACCTTATTAGACATGAAGAATTATTTATTGACCTATAAGTTATCGCATTTGGACAGGAGTCCATTAATTCAATCAGAGAAAGTATTGAAAGTTATTAATGAGATCTCAAATGGAACTGGATTCGTCAAAAACGGATATATTAAGGCTTTTAACCAATCTGGTCCTTTAGTAATTACAACTGGTAGAATATCTCCACAAAAAGGATTTGAGACTATCTTTGAAGCTATTCCTATAGTACTTAAAGTTATCCCAAATGCTAAATTTATATTTCTTATATTACCTACTGATTATAGTTTAAATGAAATTCGAATTTATGCTCAATATGTTAAAATGTATCCTAACAACTTAAGAATCATTTTTGGAGTAGCTACAGACATATTTCATCTTGCACATTTTGCTTCTGATGTTTATTGCGCTCTTTCTAGATGGGAACCATTCGGTATTATAGCTTTAGAAGCAATGTCTATAAAATTGCCTGTAATTGCAACAAAAGTAGGAGGATTTCAAGAATCAATAATAGATATCAGAAATTTTCCAGAAATAGGTACAGGTATTTTAATTGATAAGGATAATCCAAAACAATTTGCAGATGCTTTAATTTCTCTATTCAAATTAAAGGAAATTTCTGAAAAAGTAAAAAGTAAGGACGATATTTATGAAATTGAAAATTTCCAACTAGTTAATCAGATCCCTGATAAAATTTTAGAGTCAATTGTGCTATTGGATCCTAAATATTACATTAAAATTAAAGAAAACTGTTATAGAAGAGTAGAAAATAACTTCCGATGGAATATTGTCTCCAAAAAATTAATTGAGTTGTATAATGCTATAAAGAATCTTCACTTGTCAAACAATTAGAGGTTTATGTCATGATATTATCAAAAAAATCTGTTATTCTTATTTTAATTTTAGTTTTTGTTTTAAACACTGCGGGTATAATTGTTTATACCTATGTTCCAAAATATCTTTTAAATTTAGGAGTAGACCCAGCCTTAACACAGTTGATTATTACTATATTTCCTTTAATGGCTTTTATTTTTCCCCCATTATATGGTCATTTATCTGATAAAATTCAAAATAGGTTTATATTTATCATATTTGGTACAATTGGTTTAAATTTCTCATTTCTTTTTTTATTTGTATTTAAGGATCTGATTTTAATGATTATTTTCCTATTTATTTTTGGATTTTTTATGGCATCTTCAAATTTGTTGATGACCTTATTTGCTGAACTGGTTGAAGATGACAAAAAACTAATGTCCTATTTTAATGCTGCCATTGTGGGGGGTTGGTTTCTTGGAGCTCAATCTGGTGGTATTTTTATTGATATCTATGGTATTGAAAACATTTTCTTACTTATTTTAATAATTTCATTACCAGCAATACTTTTTGTTGCATTTATTAGGGAAAATAGGTCATTGATAATAGAGAGATATAATGCAAAGATGGGAAAAAGTAATAATGATCTATCTTTTAATAACCCAAAAGTTATAAGTGCAATTTCTCTATCAATTTTCTATGGTTTATTTTTTAGAAATTTTAGTATTAAACCAATTATGCCTAATTTAGCAGTTATTATGAGTTTTCATATAGGCAATTATATTGAAATCGGATTTTTGATTGGGATTAACTTTTTATTACAATTTTTTCAGATGTTATTAATAGGGCACGTGATATCAATCAAAAATCTCAAATTTTTTATAATAACTGGTTATTTATTAAGTGCAATTTCTATTTTTGGATATATTGTATCTAATAATTTCTGGAGCTATTTATTCTTTCAAGTTTTAGTGTCTTTCAGTTACTCTACTCATTGGGTAGCTACCACAATTTACATTGCTCAAAATACAACACCAAAAAATAAAGGACGTTATATGGGTTATGCAAATACAAGTGTTTTCTCTGGTAGTTTTTTGGGAGGTCTTTTTTTCAGTTTATTATTAACACTTACTAATAGAGACTTTTACCTTTCTATGTATTTTTTGATTATTTTTCCCCTAATTTCAACTTTAATCATATTTTTGAAATTCAAAATTCCTAAACAGGTTTCTTAACCTTCCAGAAACTGGATAAGTTCTGAAATATAACATTTGGGATATCAGGAATTATTTCTATTTCTTTCCTTATCCAATCAGAAATCCATTTATGTTTTGATTTAAATCTGCTATCCATGAAAACTATCACCCCTTTATCAGAAATTTTTCTTATAGGTCTTCCAGAAGCTTGATTTGCTCTCTGCACAGCGGGATACAAGTAAGCGAAATTCCAACCTTGTCTTTTAAACACTTTATCATAATATTTTATTTTTGCATCTACTCTAGGGGTTGGTAAATGATATGGAAATCCTGCAATTATTACTGCGTTCATAAAATCTCCAGGATAGTCCTCTCCTTCTGAATTTCTACCTCCACAGACACCTAATAAGACAGCACCGCCATTTGAAGCCATATTTTTGAAATCATCAACTAATAAAGCATTTTCTGAGGCTGACAATCCAGATTCCTCAATAAATAATTTTTTTTTATTTTTAATTATGATATTTTCAAGTCCATTTGTTAACAATCCCTTAAGGATTTTATATGATGCACAAAAAATTCCAATATTTGCAGGAGTGCTTTGCAAAACTTCATCAATTTTATCTATCATTTTTTTGAACATAGTCGGATTCCTACTATCTCGTTTAGTATCTACTCCTTCTGTTATAATAGCCTTAATGTTTTTATTACTAAATGGTGAATCAGCAATAATTCCCTTATAACTCTTACCACACTCATTCAGTCCCATTAAATTATTATAAACAAAAGGATTTACTGTTCCAGAGAGATTTAAGCAAGTAAAACTTTTTTTCAATATAGGAATAGCAATTTCTCTAGGGTCTAAGGCTACAATTTCAAGTGAGATTAAACTTTTTCCTTTATTCTCTTTAACGTTATAACAGAAGAAATAATTTTCAAGCGAAAATGTGTCTAACCACTTTAACCAAAATTCTGCCAATGAACCAACAAAATCTCTAGATATTTCCCCATTTGCCATTTTTTCCTCATGAATTGATACACTGAAATCATGAAGCTCTTCAATAAAATTCTTAAATCCATTTAGGTCAGAAAATCCTAATTTTCTACAAATTGATATTAAAAACTTATCTGGTTGTATTGCTTTTTCTCTTACTCTTAAATTCTTTTTTTTTACTTGTAGTTGATTTAATAATATTTGTGCGAAACTCTGCATTAGAACTGGCGATCTATACATTTCAAGATCCTTTAAACATAATCTTAATGAGTAAGGTGTAATTTTTTTTGAATTAATTTCTGTTGCAATGTCAATTATATTATGACATTCATCTAATACTAAGATACAATTTTGAAGTTCTTTTCCAATGAATTCTAAAAAAGATTCACGAATAAAAGGATTAAAAATCCATTGATAATTACAAATGATAACTTTCATTTCTTCAAGTAAGAATTTACTCAAGAAGTAAGGACAAAATTTATGTTCTTTACAGAATATTATCAAATCTTCAGCATCAATTGGTTTATTAAATAATTCTGGCGCGATTGATAATGGATTTTCAATTTGACCCCTTTTTTTTAATAAATTTAGAAAATAAATACAATTTCTATTTTTTCTTAAATCACTACAAACGGACATAGCTTCCCTTGGATTTAATTTAAGAGATAATAATGTTGTATTTAAACACATCTCATTTCTGCCTCTAATTGAGAGCGCATTAAGTTTGAAATTAACATCCTCTTTAGCAATCTTATTTGAAATTTTTATCAATTCTTTTATTACTCTCCGATTTTGAGAGTGTGTCCGACACATATAAACAATTTTTAGGTTTTTCTCAAAAGCCAAAGGAAGTAGGCTAGATAAAGCAATAATTGTCTTTCCTGTACCATTAGGAGCTAATAATAGAATTAGTTTTTTAGATCTTGAACTTTCTTCAATCTGTTTAATGATTTTTTCCTGATTTTCTCTGAATTTATCGTAAGGGAAAAAAGATAAATAATTTATTTTTGTACACCAAAATCTAATTTATAATTTTCATACTAATTTAGAATTTATATTGCTATAGACTTTAAAAATTTAAAAATTTATACTGTTAATCATGTAATATAGGTTTTCTAGCAGCTAAGACAGCATCTAAACGTTTTACAGGCATATTTTGGGGCGCTTTTTTCAGAATTTCAGGATTTTTCTTAGCTTCTTCGTAAATTTTATTCATTACTTCTACAAAATAATCTAATGATTTTTTTGATTCAGTTTCAGTGGGTTCTATCATTAAAGCACCAGAAATTATCAATGGAAAATATATAGTGGGAGCATATATTCCATAATCGAGAATACGTTTTGCTATATCTTCTGTTGTAATTTCATTCGGCATTGACCGATCTGAGAGAATAAATTCATGTTGGCACATTCGGTGAAAAGGAAGATCGTATTTCTCTTGTAAAAGAACTCTTAAATAATTAGCATTTAAAACAGAGATTTGACCTACTCTTTTCAAGCCTTCAGCCCCTAAGGCTAAAATATAGGCATAAGCTCTAACGATTACCCCAAAATTACCCCAAAAGGCTTTAATTCTGCCTATTGACTTATCACTTTTTTCTTTACAAATAATCCCTTTTTGAGTTGAAATTAAGCATGGTTCGGGAAGAAAAGGAATAAGCTCATCTACAACCCCAACAGGGCCTGATCCTGGACCACCACCACCATGTGGAGTGGAAAAGGTTTTATGTAAATTTAAATGAATAATATCAAATCCCATATCTCTAGGACGACATATTCCCAACATTGGATTTAAATTTGCTCCGTCGTAGTAGCATAAACCTCCATTTTCATGAACAATTCTTGTGATCTGCTTAATTTGTCTATCAAAAACCCCAAGTGTATTTGGATTGGTAAGCATAATACCAGCAACATCACCTTCTTCCATAGCAAACTTTAATTTATCTAATGGAACTTCTCCGTGTTCATTTGACTGTATTTCAATAATTGAAAATCCAGCCATTTTTGCTGAAGCAGGATTAGTTCCATGAGCAGAGTCGGGTACTATAATTTTATCTTTTTTAATACCTTTTCTCTCAAAATATTTTTTTATTATTAATAAACCAACTAACTCTCCATGAGCTCCTGCTGCTGGTTGCATTGTAAATCCATCCATACCAGTTATTTCTCCCAATAATTTGGAGATATGATGAATTAATTCAAGACAACCGCTATTTTCTTCTTGTAAAGGGTGAATATGAGTAATCTCAGGCAATCTTACGATATTTTCATTTATTTTAGGATTATATTTCATGGTACAGGAGCCTAATGGATATATTCCTGTATCTACACCATAATTTCTGTAACTTAAATTGATGAAGTGACGAACTATTTCAATTTCTGGAATATTTGGTATTGGTAACTCTTTTCTTTGTAGATTTTTTGGTAAAATTTCATTGATATCAACTTCTTCAATATCTATTTGAGGAACAAAATTATTGAGTTCATTCTCAATTTCTTTTTCAAAAATTAATTCAATATTAGAAAATATGATTATGATCCCTCCCTGTTATTTTTCGAAGCAGAACGAGCCGCTTCAAGGAAATTATTCATTGATTGTCTTGAATTCATTTCTGTTACACACACTAAAGCAACATTTTTCATTTTAGGATAATAATTTGAAATTTTTAAGGGAGGTAATAGTTCTTTTTTTATACAATAATCGATTAAGGATTCAATATTAGGACACTTGAGTAAAAATTCATTATATGTTGGTTTCTTATTTAATATTTTATATCCAGGGATTTTACTAAGTTCTTGCTTTAAATAATGTGTTTTTTGAATGTTTTGATTAGCAATTTCTTTCAAACCGGTTCTTCCTAATGCTAAAAGATATGTTAATGCTGCTAATGAACACAATGCTTGGTTTGTGCATATATTTGAGCTTGCTTTTTCTCGTCGTATATGCTGTTCACGTGCTTGTAGTGTTAAAATAAAGCCTAACTTTTCACCATTTATTTCTTTTGTTTTACCAATAAGTCTTCCTGGCATCTTTCTTAGATATTTTTGTTTAGAAGTAAATATTCCTAATCCTGGACCACCAAAAGAAGGAGTTATGCCAAAAGATTGACCTTCAGCAATAAAAATGTCAATATCATTGGCACCTGGTGTTTCTAATATTCCCAGACATGTTGGATCTGTCATAACTTGAATAATTAAACAATTCGGATATTTATCTTTAACATTTTTTACAATTTTATTAACATCTTCAATATCACCGAAGAAGTTAGGACTTTGAAATATTAATGCGGCACTATCATTTGATAATAATTCAATCAGAGTTTGTTCATTGGCAAATTCTAGATTTATACTTTGCCCCCAACAATAGGTTTTAATAACATCTAAATATTCGGGATGAATTCCTTCAAGTAAAATTACAGAACTTTTATTTGTAATATTGGTTGACATTATTGCTGCTTCTGCAAGAGCGGTTGATCCATCATACATACTTGCATTAGCAACATCCATTTGAGTTAATCTTGAAATTATTGTTTGAAATTCATAAATAGCTTGTAAATATCCTTGACTTGCTTCAGCTTGATATGGTGTATAAGCGGTATAGAATTCTGATCGAGAAGTTACAAAATCAACTAAGGAGGGGATATAATGAAAATAACAACCAGCTCCTAAAAAAGAATTTGTATATACTTTATTTTTCTGAACAATTTTTTTTATCTGTCTTATAAGATCTGGTTCAGATAATCCGGATGATATTTTAAGATTTTCGATAATTAGATCACTAGGGACATCTAAAAATAGTTCTTGTAAAGATTTAACACCTATTACATTTAACATTTCTCCAATTGTTTTATCATCATGAGGTACAAAATCCAATTTAAACAACTCAATTAATAAATTATTCAAAAATTAAATAAAACTATAAAGAAAAAATTTTTAATGTTTTTCCTTTTGGATTATATTTTTATATTCTTCTATAGATAAAAGCTCATCTATTTCACTTGGGTGAGAAAATTTGATTTTAATCATCCATCCCTTTTCATAGGGGGAGGAATTAACAATTTCAGGATTATCAGCTAGATGTTCGTTTGTAGCTATGATTTCACCTGATAGTGGCATGATTAAATCCCCAACAGCTTTTACGGATTCAATTTCTACAGCATTACTTCCTTTTTCAAACACCATTCCAATTTCAGGAAGTTCAACAAATACAATATCACCTAATTGTTTTTGAGCATAATCAGTAATTCCAACTGTTGCTACTGAATCCTCAATCTTAATCCATTCATGAGTTAAGGCATATTTTAATTCATTAGGAAATTCATAATCCATTAATTTGCACCTTTTTTTGCTAAATTTTTTGATTATTACACATTGCGGTAAAATGGTGTAGGTATGATTTCTCCTCTTGAGAATTTATTGCGAATTTCAATGTCGATTTCAGTACCTAGTGCGTTAAACTGTTTTTTTACAAATCCTAAACCGATAGTCTTTTTAAGCGTTGGTGAATATCCCCCAGATGTAACAAATCCAATTTCAGTTCCATCCTTAAAGATTTTATATTTCTCTCTGATAATTCCCTTATCAATTAGACCTAAACCTACTAATACTCTTTCTGTTCCTTCAGATTTTTGCTTCAATAAAACTTCTTTTCCTATATAATTAATTCCCTCTTTTGGTTTCACTAACCAAAAAAGACCTGCCTCAATAGGAGTAATAGAATCGCTTATCTCGTGCCCATAAAGTGAATAACAAGCTTCTAATCTTAAAGAATCTCTTGCACCTAATCCTACAGGAGTAGCTCCAATCTCTATTAAATCATTCCATATTCTTTCAGCATATCTATTTTCAAAAGAAATTTCAAATCCTCTTTCCCCCGTATAGCCGGTTCTTGCTAGAAACACAGGATTGTTGTTGATAGTGCAATGGGAAAAATAGAATCGGTTGATTTTTGACAAATCTACATTCACTAAGTGTTGAAGTAATTTATCTGCCTTGGGGCCTTGAAAAGCTAAACGAGTCCTTTTTTCTGAAAGATTTATTATTTTTACGTCTCTTTTATCAATATGATCATTCAACCATTGTAGATCTTTTTCGATATTAATTGCGTTGACAATCATTCTAAACCTTTTTGCATTTTCCTCATAATAAACGAGATCATCTACAACGGTTCCATTTTCATAGCACATACAAGAATATTGTCCTTTAGATGGTTCTAATAAATTAAGATCATTTATCATTATATACTGAAGAAAATCAGTTACATCTTCACCTTCAAGAAGAAATTCTCCCATATGTGATATGTCAAAAACACCAACATTAGAACGAACTGCTTCATGTTCTTTTACAATGCTCTCATATTGAACTGGCATCATCCATCCAGCAAAACTGATCATACGCGCACCATGGCTTAAATGAGTCTCGTAGAGAGGAGTTTTTTTATCTTCTATTAGTTTAGCATTCATAATTTCTACACAAAATTACAGTCCAAATGTGTTTGAGTTATATTATGGAATAGTAGAAATCATAAAAATTTATTTATTAAGTATTTTTAATAAAGAAAATGAAAGAAAAAAATAATAGTAATGATTATTTGTCATTGAAAAACATTATCTCTGAGAGTCTTTTAAGAGATTTGATTTTGTTTACGTTTTTATTCATCTTAATCATAGGTCAAGGATGGCAAAATATATTCTTATTATTATTTCCTTTAATAACGTTTATATTTTCATTGTTTTTTAGAATTATTAGTACTAATAAGATGAAAACGGAATTTAAGAACAGTTCTATTATTTATAATCCTTTAGGTTTTGAAAGAAAACATGCAGATAGGTTATTTTATTGCTCACTCTTCCAGTTAATTTTAATTTTTTGGATTGGTGGAGAGTCGCTATATAATTCTCACTTAGTCGATAATTATTTCTCGTACTTTTTGGGATTTTTTATCTTTTTGTATACATTTAGTTTCTTTTGGATTTTTATTGATTCATGGAAATACACGAGGATAGAAATCCTAATGGATATTTCTAAAGGAAAATCAACTGTTCCATTTTCTCAGGATGTAAAAAAGATAATTTCATATCTTCCATTGAATAATATTAGAATAATTAATTATATCACATTCCTGGTTTTTATTGGTTTAAACATACTGAATATCATAATTCTTTTTTTCATAAATGATGGTAATCTTGGAATTCAATTATTCCTACCTGGTTCTCAGCTTATAACAATTTCTTACTTTTTCTTTGGATTTCTCTTTATTTCACCAAGTTTAACGATTTTTTTTCTGATGAGGAGTTATAAAAATATTAATAGAATTAGCAAAGAAAAATTGGATGAAATTCTAGAACCCTTGCCTAGACCCTTTCAAATTAAAATAATTGAAAATCTTAAATCATTGAATAAAAGAATTAAAGAACAATTAAATAGAGAATGAAAGAATTTATTTGCCAATTAAGTTTTTATAAAATCCTAATCTATATGACCCCTTTTTTTTAAAATCGAACGTGTTAAGATTTCAAATATTTTTTGATTATTTTCTCCGCTTTTAGAAGAAGTCTCTACAAAGTAATCAATATTGTATTTTGCTTTAAATTCTTCTGCTTGTTCATGGTCAACACTTCTCCTGATATCCCCTAAGTCTGCTTTTTCACCCACTAAAATAAATACAGGATTGTCAGCATTATTATTGACGATTTGATACCATTCTTCTAGATTATCAAAACTACTTTGCCTTGTAATATCATAACATAATAAACATCCTGTTGCTCCTCGAGAATAATTAGGTAAAAAAATTCTGAAACGTCGTTCTCCTGCAAAATCCCAGATCTGGAGATTGGTTGAGATCTCTTTATTGATTTTAATCCTATGGATCGCGAGATCTGTCCCAATAGTAATTTTTTGAGGAATAAACTGTCCTGTGATTAATCTTTGTACCATAGTACTTTTTCCTACTCCTCCATCTCCCACTACGACAATTTTAAAAAGTAATTTGCGCGTTAACATTCTATTTGACTTGTATTAAAAAATTACTATTAATATAATAAATTTTAATCGTAATTAATTTTTTTTCTATAAATAATAGATTGAACTGCTTTTATATTTAATTTGCGAATGATAATTAAATTATCACTTTTGGGAAAAAAAAGGGTTTTAATTAGCAAAAAGAATATAAAAAAATAAAAAAGAAAGGATTAATCTTCCAGAATATCCTTTAACTCGTCAACATTAAGATTTAAGTATTTAGCTTTTATTAAATCCTTACTTAAAAGAGTTAAGAAATTTTTTTTGCGTTTTTTATTTAAAAACTTCTTCATCTCAGATAAATCAGGGTTTGGATTAGTGATTTCAATTAATTTTTTTTTAACTGCGTAATCAACTAATTTTTGGCCGATATCAGTTCTAATTATAAGGAATGCTTCGCCAGAACCTTTTGGAGCACCCCAAGGGGAGTATGAAATGTCTGAAAATTCTCCTGAGAAGTCAGTACAATATTTACAACCAGTCATTCCTCCTGAAGAACAAGCATAGGCTATTTTTAAAGTTGTGCGTTCTGCTCCAGTGTTGAAATCTGATGTAAGAATTTTTGCAAGACCTTGAAGATGGCAAGGATTACCTATAATGCCAATATCTCGTTTATAATCCTTGTAGGCTTTACCAATTCCCGTAATTAAAGGCCCTGCGTTCTCCATTGTAGCTTTAGGTATAAATTTTTTTGCATTTTTTGCATTATCCACTACAACTGGAAATGCCACAGGAGGTTTTTTACTTTTAACTTCGCTTAGAACCATATGTTTTACAATTCCTGTTTCAAAACCCGCCACTACTAGATTATATAATATATCATCCTTATTTTTTGATTTTACTTGAATTATATCTTTATAAACTCCAACAGCTAAATCTATACGAGTTTTTCCGAACATTTTCGTCTCAATTTCCGATATAGGCAAAAATGTTCTTGGACAAGCATTGTAACAGAGTCCAACAGTTTCAGCACACTCATCCACTACATAAGCTTCTCCCGTGTCAAGATTAAAGTCCATATGTGGACAGAATGCATTGCAAGAACCACAATGAATACAAAGTCCTGCATAAATTACTTCATTTTCGAGATCTTGACTTGATTTTTCAATTTTCATGCTATTTATCACAAATTTAACAGGCAAGTAATTGATTGTATTGTTTTAATTAATGAATTATAGAATTATACATGTCATTTAAAGATGTTATAATTATAGGATGAAATTTCACACTCTTCAAATTATTGAGATCTATAATAATGATTTTGCAATTAAGGAGATTTGAAATAAATTTAATGATTTTCAAGATTTAAAAGTAAATTCAAATGTAAATTTGAAAACTATAGAGAAATTAATTGATATTAATTAATCAACATATCCTAAAGATCTTAACCTATCGATAATTTTATCCTGCTCTTCTTTTTTCAACCTTTCTCCAATTAATTCTTTATATTTTAAGTTTTCAATTTTCTTTTTAAACTTTTCAATTAATTGAGGGTAATAGTTAGCAACATTTCGTTTTTCAAGAGGATCTTTTTCTAATAAATATAATTCTTCTTTAAAATTTTTTAGAAATGGAGCCATGATAAATTTATATTTATTAGCAATACGGAGCCCAACTAACCAATCTTCTTTTTTGGGAATATTTATCCCTACCGCCTCTAGATAGGCATCCCTATGTGAAAGATCTTTTCCTTCTATTATTGGGATTAAACTTTTTCCAGACACTTCATTATTGGTCTTTATTTCAACTAAATCTAAAATTGTTGGAAAAACATCAATGTGTCTTATTTGTACGTTTGATTGTCCATGAGGAATAGTTTCTTTATCATAAAATATTAATGGAACTTTAACTAATACGTCATAAATACTATATCCATGACCGATATGAAATGGTCTGATTATTTTAGAATATGGAATTTTTAAAATATTATTGGTTTTAAAGGTTTTTATGAATTTCTCTATAGTTCTTTTTACTCTTCTTTCGATAATTGAATGTTCAATTTGTTCACCATGGTCGCCTGTTAAAATTATTAGAGTATTTTCTTTCAAAACGTTAAAAAGTTCCCCTAAATATTTATCTATACTAGCTATCGATCTAGCATAAAGTGTGTCTCCATATTTTTCATTATTAAAAGGAGTTAAAACCATTCTAGGCTCATGGAGGGCCCAAATATGCAATAGAACAAACCATGGTTCTTTGTATTCAGAAATAAATTTCTTTATTAGTAATTTTCCCCAATTCTTATGAATTGTTTCATTTTTATCACGGTAATTAAATTCGTCAAAACCTTTATCCAACCCAATTTTCTGAATTACTGGTCCGGTTACTTCAGCATAAGTATAGTATCCATTATTTTTTAAAATTTTAGGATAGGGAATGACATTTTTATTTAAAGCATAACCAGAGTGACTCCTCACCCCACTTTCAAAAGGATAGAGACCTGTCAGTAAGCTAGAAAATGAGGGTGTTGTTGTAGAAGTAGTTGTTATAGTGTTCAAAAAGTAAAAGCCATTGGTTTTGAGTTCATTTATGTTAGGAATATGAGTTTTGTTCGGATCATAAATATAATCCGCTCTTAAGCAATCTACAACAATAAATAAGATATTTTTTATTTTTTTCATAAATCCCTTTTGCCAAATAAACTTAATTATTCTAAATTTGTATAAATGATAACAACTTTAAAATTTTCTTCTTCCTTAAAAATTTCTTTCCGATTTTATGAACTTTGTTTTAAAGATTCCTAAATAGCTAAATCAGTTCCTCTTATAATCATTTATTATTATTTCAGTCCATCTACTCATTTGATTAATCTTTAAGGTAAATTTAGTGGAATTAAACTGATAAAATCCTTTTTTCATAAAATTAAAGAGATTTGAGCGCAAAAATTGGAAGTTATTTATTTCTAACTTTCATCTAATAACCGAGAACAAGTATTATCAAGTTTTTTTATCAAATGATCACGATCTTTCCAAGTGATCCACGTACTACCTGATTTTTCAAAATGGAATCCATCATATTTTTCACTTATTTTACTTAAAGTTTTTTTCACAAAACTCCAAGAAAACCCAGTTTCCTCTACAATTTCTGCAATAGCAACCGGATGATTTATTTTAAGTGAATTATTAAAATAATCAATAATTTTATCAAAACCCGATTTAGGGCTATCACATTCTTCAGGCATGAGGTTTTTCTTTACACTTTACGCTTATGCTATAAATCTAATATATAGATTAAACACTGTTATAATTTAAAATTATTTGTTATATAGGGTCATATCTGAATAGATAATTATAAAATATATATAATCAAAGTAAAATAGTTTGCTCTTATTTTCGCATTTGAATGAATTTTCCAGATTTCATTAAATTGCAAGGCTTAAGATAAAGTAAATTTGACTGCTTAACAAAGTCTTCCAGTAATTTAACCCATTTTTCATATTTCTTTTTCCCCATACTAAATGGTCCAGGCAAATCCATTCCAGCTAGCATTGTATCATCAATAATTTTATATCCCGATACAATTCCCTCCTCTAAAAGTTTACATCCCTCATTCAATTGAATTGCCATAAAAAGTTCTAAATCAAGAATTCCTGCTTTAGTATCTAAATTTATTTTTGGTTTACCTCCAATCCATCTAAAAAGGCCTTCTCCAGTTTTTCTACCTAATTTTCCTTCATTTACTAATTTTGAAAGAGTTTTTCCTGGAGCAAAGTCCGTAGAAACAACGGTTTCAAAATATTTTAAAGTGTTATAAATCACGTCTAGACCTAAATAATCCCATTTAGCTATTGGGCCAATCTTCATTACTTCTTTTACATCAGCATCTAAATTTTCTAGGGGTATGCCTTCCTTTATCGCATAATCAAGAAGCCAATTTATATAAGCACTTGTTCCTAACATTAACCGATTTACAATAAATCCTGGACTCTCCTTTTGAAGTACTGGTAATAATCTTCTTCCTTTGATAGCTGGTAATTGGTAACAAACATTTTTAGTAATTTCAACGGTTTCTTCTGAAGTATCTCTCCCTTTTATGATTTCAATTAATCTAAGTACTACTATTGGAGTAAAAAAATGGCAACCGATAACTTTATCTGGTCTTCCTGATAAAGATGCAATGTTAGTTATGCTCATAGTTGACGTATTTGTTGCTAAAATTGCGTGTTTAGGAGAAAAATTTCCTAATTTTTGGAAAAGATCTTGTTTGATATTCATTTTTTCGGGAATTGCTTCAAAAATAAAATCAGCATGAGAAACGGTTTTCTTTAGATCTATTTCTGGTTTAAGATTTTGCATAAGAGAGGAAGTTGAATATTCTTCTTTTAACTGCCCTCTAGTTTCTAATTTCTGCAAACCACTTTGAATTTTCTTTACGGCATTTTTGAGTATTTCACTACTTAAATCATTTAGTATAACAGATTTGAATCCTCCCATTAAAGCTACTTGAGCAATTTCATGGCCCATAGTTCCAGCTCCAATCACAGCAATTTTATCAATATTGAGGGTGGAAAAATTCATCTTTCGAATCACTTTTACTGTATTAAATTCTATTAAGTATAAATTCAAGGTAATTTATAAAAAAAAATATAATTTTAACTAAAGGGAAAAGTTGAAATTATAAACCATGAAAGTAGCATAGTTCCAATTCCTAAAAAAATCGAAATGGGTAGCCCAGGGAGAATTTTATTTCGCTTTAACCCGGAAATAGTAATTCCGGTACCCAAAATTGTAGCAAATGCAGTTAGAATCATAACTATTAAATTATTAGTCTGAATTAGGGCACTAGAAGTTAGCATGCTATAAAATGCTAAATCTCCTATTCCAATTTCTAATTTTGAAGTATCATACTTATATTCTCCTGTTTTTATCTTTTGCTGTAATTCTTGTTCTGAGAAAACAGCTTCTTCTTCTGGACTTGATGCAATATCTATTAATTGTTTGATTGGCCCGTGTTTATATAACACAGCGAAAATATCCCAGCAGGAAATTCCAATTAAAATGGCCATTGTAGTCCAAAGGGGCATTAAAACCCCCATAGATGCTCCAATTAATAACCCTATATATAAAACTATAAAATTTTTTGTTTTAATCGATTTTGAAGTAAAATATAAATATAACATAAGAATTGTAAAAAAAGCTGCTAGGAAAATCAATTCATAATAAAATAAGTAGAATAAATTTGGTGAATTTAAAAACAATAAATATATAATAATTTGGCCAAAAAACCATGTTTGGAAAAATCCTATTAACCCAAAACTAAAACCAAAAATATACATTAATACACCAATACCTTTCTTCTTAATTATGAAAACTATTATAAAAGCAGAAATTCCCGCTAATGCCGTGTAAATTAAGCCATTTAAAATTCCTCCTAGAACACCATATTCACTTTCTGGAATGTATCCTCCATCTATTTGAATTCCAGCTTCAACATATGTTAAATAAGCTAGTATTGCAGAGATAGCAATTACGAGAATTATTGGTATAGGGTAAAAATTTCTTTTAATTCTATAAGTTGGAAAAAAGTGAGGAATGAAATCTTTTTGAATAACCTCTTTATCATCTTCTAGGTTATTTTCAGAATTTTTAGAATATTCTTTTTTTTGGTCATTTATCTCTGAATTGTCTATTAGATCTGTCATATCTACATAAAATTGATTTTAAAAAATAATTATCCTAATTTATAATAGAATCTATAACTTAAATACCTATTAATAATAATTTTAAACCCACTATTTCAGTTTTGTTGAATGAAAGAAAATTCTTATAGAAAGAATCTTTTAAAAGTCTAGTAATGCCAAGCTTTCAAAAATATGAGCAAAAAATTCGCAAATATAAAGATAAATTAAAAAATTTAATTACAAGAATAGGAATATCTTATAATAGCGAATTTGAATTAAATAATGAGATACCAGAGAAGTTTTCATTGCCATGCCATATAGGTTTTCTTTTTTTTGGAGACTATAACAAAGCTCTTTTTGAACAAATAAAATATTTTTTAAATCAAGTATATGATTCATTTTTTTTTTCTATTAGAAATCTTGGAAATTATAAATTTTCTTTAGATCTAGTTTCTAAAGGTGTTAAGACAGAATTTAAGGAAATGAAAAGGTCTTCAGGCAAAATTAAAATACATCCTACTAATAAGTTTTACCAGATTTTAATCAACAAAAGAATAGAAGAAAACCTTGGTATGGTTGTTGCAGTTACTGATCTTCCTTTATATTCTAGTAATGATGATAATATTATATTCTTATTTGGAGAAACACATTTGAAACATCGCTGTTGTGTTGTTTCGTCATTAAAGCTAAAAGAAGAATTTTATAATAAAATGCCAAATTTTGAAATTTTTGAGTTACGTGTTATAAAAGAGGTTATTCATGAAATTGGACACATAATATTAGGTCCAGATCATTGTCAAACAGATTCATGTGTTATGACATTTTCTCATCATATAAATAATATTGACAAAAAATCATTTGATTTTTGCGATAATTGCAAATTAAAATTTGAACAGATTAGAGTACAATATAATTTCTAAGAGTAGTTAGAATGATACGATAGGTAATTTGTGAATAAATTCTTTTACCAGCTCAACTCTTTCTTTTCTTTCTTTTTTATAATAACGTAAGGGGTAAAGTTCATTTATTATAAATTTATAAAGCTTAACCCAAGTTTTAGCAACTTTGCTAATTCTATAGTTTTGTGCAAGCATTTTTGAATTCATTCCCATTTCTGCTCGTAAATCGTCATCCTTAAATAAACCTATCGCTTTATTCTTAAAATCATCAAGATCATTGGCAAGGTATCCTGTTTTACCATGTCTAATTACATTTGAAATTCCAACAGCATTTGCCCCTATGCAAGGTGTTCCTTGTGCCATAGCCTCGATTAAAACTAATCCTTCCGCTTCAATCCATGACCAAAGGCAGGCTAAATCAGCTGTATTATACAATTTTAATAAATCTATGAAAGGTACACGACCTAAGTATGAAACACTATCATTATAGTATCTCTTCTTTATTAATTTTTTAACATGGGAACTGGAAGGCCCATCACTTCCAACAAGAACCAAATGAGTATCGGGAACTTCTTTTTGAATTTTTCTAAATGTTTTAATAATACTTAATTGATGTTTCTCAGGAGATAACCTAGATGCATATAAAAGAATTTTTTTACTATCTAAATTATATTTATCTCTTATTCCATTTTCTTTAACGTCTTTAAAATATAAATCTGAAATACCATTGGTTAAACATATTATTGGCTCTTTAAATCTTTGTTCCCGTAGTAAATCTTTTTTAGATCTTGTTGGAACCGAGACAAGATCATATTTATCTAATATATGTCTTTCATAGCGCCATACCCAATCCATTCTTGAAAGAAGTTTACCAAAAACAGGAATATATTGCGCTGTATAAAAGCTAAGAGGAGAATTGTGAGTTCCAACCATCGGGATTCCCAGATATTTTGCCCAATTAATTGCCATAGATCCATAACTGGCGTGTGTATGGATATGTGCCATATCTAGATAATCATGGGAACAGAAAAAATATCTGTGTATCGGAAAACTTAATACAAAACCAGTTTTGGGACCAATTTTAGCTCCAAAAAAATTGTAGAGATGTAGATTATTTGGTTTGATTTTAGGTTTTTGAATACCGGGTGCGAAAACATGAACATTATGTCCTGTATATTTTGCTATTCCTTCAGCAAGATTTCTACACGCAATGGCGGTACCATTAACCTGTGAATACATTGAAGTGAAAAAACCAATATCTAATTTCTGTTTAACCATATTATATCAGACATAAAAGAATAAGGCTTTGAGATGATTCTTTTAGTTAAAGAAACATGTGTTTTATATAAACATGTTTTTTAATATATAAAAATATGTATGATTTAATAAAAAAAATTCGATTTTTTAATAAGGTAAATAAACCATAAAATTGAAATTATTAACTTTAAACCATATTGTATAAATTTAAAAATACCCAAAGTTGAAATAAATAAATAGATTTTGACTGAACGAGCTTTTCGTCACACATTTTTCAAGATTATATATTAATACTTCAAAGGATAAATCGGATAATTTAATCTTCTTTTATATTAAAAATGAGTAAGAGATGTGTGTAACCAACCATCCTTCGATCCTTTGGTTCCCTTTTCAATAATTTACTCCCTTTTTTTATTGAATATTAATTGACAATTATTAAGTATACCTAAAATAATCTTATAATTTTAATTTGATATCCATTATTAATTTATATCAAACCATAACGCTGATATATGTATCAAATCATTTTTTTATTACCAATTAAAACGATAAATTTTTTTTGCAGTGTTTAATAACTCAAAATCATGGACGCAAAAGAAGAAAAAAAAATTATTGAGGACATAATGAAACAAAGAAGATTATCTTATTCTATAGAAATTTTAGATGTTCAAGGAGATAAATACACTATCCGTAATAACTTTGGTTCTACAATCATATATGTTAAGAAGAGAGACTTTTATTATTTAGAAGAAGAAATATAATATGTGTATGATTTTAATTATGTTTAAAAATTGATTTTATCTTAAAAAATTACTTTCCCTTCAATGTGTTTTATTTATTAATAAATAATTAAAAATCTTATAATACATTTTAGATAAGAATTTAAGATAAAAAGTTTATAAATTAATTAATATAGATAAGATAGTTTTAACAACTTTTAGATGATATATAATTCGAAGAAGAAGGATTGGGTCTGATAATACAGAAAGTAAATTTATAGAAAAATTCCGTGCAGTATTGAATGATCACCTATCGCTGTCAATTTATAATAAAAAGAATAGAGCTTTCTTTATTATTCGTAAAGATCTAGCAAAATCCTATGAAATCGAAGTGGATGCTTCTGAAGCACCAATATTGAATAAATTGCTAAATGAACCGGAACCTTATGAGAGTTCCATAGCAGAAATCAAAATACTAGAAGAAGAGATTTTCCCGATAAATGATGCATTTCAGAGAGTATTTGGCAGTGACAAAGAACTGAAACTGAATTCAATCAAACTAGCAATTGGGAGTAATTTCCATGATTATGTGACCGTTGGAGAAAATGATTTGATTAAATTTGATGTGAAACCAACGCTTAGTGGATTAAGGGATTTCATCAAGGATAACAAAGAGGGAATTTTAGGTTTTTTAGATAGTGAATTTATTAGTGAAGAGGGTAATGTTATATATCTTAATTGTGGGAAAAAGAATCTCTCAGAAAATGTTTATTCTATAAAGGTCTTAATCCTCTCTTCTATGCAACAGAGAGGGTTTTTTCTTCAACAAGAACATAAGTACTATGGACTTCAGCTTTATATGATCATCGAATCAAGAAAATCAAATGATGATATGATTTTTGAGTTATTAAAAGAATTGAATATAGATTGGGAATTAATATTTTTCAGAAGAAAACTTGCTATACATGACTGGATGGAAATTGAATGTGAAAGAAATTCCGAAAATCTTAAAAGCTTTCTGAGGGCTAAATTTGAGACTCTCAATTATTTTGATGTAAATAATATTATACGATTGGTAGTTAAAAATCAATTACCTTTTAAAGTCGCAAATAAAATGGCTTCATTGTTATATAAAATGAAAAATGAAAGAACTCTTCGAATTCATGATAAAAATTTCCAAGAAAATCTTTATCAAGAAGATCCTATTCAACAAGATGAATACTCAATAACACTTAAGAAAGCAGAAGTTGCTGCTGCAGCTAAACTTGCATGTGCATATTTAGGGATTCATAAAAAGATAAAATTTGACAGAGATATCTCTAATGATGAAATTATTAAATATGAAGAAGAACTCATGAACATGTAATTTGTTTCTTTATTCATTAAGAATCTTGAAAATTAAGAAATAAATAAAATGATTATATTTTCTTTAAACTTTTTTGCTTATTTTTAATCCAATCCGTAAGATTGTTTTAAAAGTTCATTATTTATTTTTCCAACAGTAATGCATTTACCAGTTATGATATTGGTGACAGTATATATTGCTGGAGCAAATAATCCGGGATCTATATTATAGAAATTATAATCTGCAGCTTTAAATGTTTCCAAAAAGGGTTTTCCGTAGCTAGAGGATGTACTAGCAGGTGCTTTTTTAAGAAGTTCAAATAATTCTACTTCTTTTTCTTTTTCAATTTTAACATTATAATATGTTAAACCAGCGGCATTTATTGAATCGTTTGTACGACCCATAGCACCAAGATCATCTTGAGCAATAGGAGCAATGGGGGCAGTACCAAAACCGTCACATATTAAGTTTATAGGAAATTTAATCTCATGCAGTTTATGGATTCCAGTTTCTACAATTCTAGCAGCTACTTGAATAGATCCAACTAAACTAGCTGTCGGAGCACAAACAGCATAAGTTTCATTTGAATCAACACCACATTTTCTAGCTACAAGATCCATAACTTCTTCATTTGGCAATTTTGGAGTCTCAAAAACAATTACTGCGCAATTTGATTCATCAGTATAATCCAATGCATCAAATATCTTCTCCACTTTACTTTTAGCCCGAGCGGGTCCAGAACCTAAAGATTGAAAAACTACTTTTTTCTTTATTTGCCCCTCTTTTTCTACTTCTTTTTTTAATTTAACGCTCCATCCTGCTAATTGGGAAGCCATACACGATATAACTGGTTCCGAAGTATAAACATTAACGCTAGGTATGAAATATCTCTCTAAATTATATGAAGAAAATTCAATTGTCCCTAATCCTCCCATACAAATTTCTCCCACTAGTTTGCCTCCAATCCATGATGCTTTGGACATATCAAGAACGGTCGACCCATTATCTAATTTATGGACCTCTGCATTATAATAATCTCTATTATCTATGATAGCTTCAATTATTTGCCTTCCTAGTTCATTTATTTTTACATGATGCACTTCTTTTCACTTCATTAAATTTACTTTTTTTGATTGAGTATATATTATTAATTTGATAATTTAATATAATAGATTATTAATTTTGCTACTTCTATATAAAATGAAGAACTTGACAAATAAATTTGATAAATTCTATAATGCTCTAGAGATTTTAAAAAATAATTTTACTACGTCTATTCAGAAAAATAAATCATCAGTTCATATATATACTCACTTAGACGCTGACGGATTAAGTGGAGGTGCTATTTTAGGCAGAGCTCTAATCAGAGAAAATCTACCATTTCAAATTACTGTTTTAAAACAGTTAGAAAAGGAAATAATTAGAAATATCTCTAAAGATGTAAAGAGTTTTAATAAATTTTTATTTTTTACAGATTTTGGAAGTGGCCAATATCTTGAACTTCAAAATGAATTGATTGAGAAAGAAGATTTTAATTCCTTTATCATATTAGATCATCATCTTCCACAGAAGGTATCCACTAAAGAACAGGATGATCTAATTAGTGAAATTTTTAATAAAACATGTCAGTGGCATTTGAATCCGTATTTTTTTGGATTTGATGGAAGTTTAGAAGTATCTGGTGCAGGATTATGCTATTATTTTGCGAAAATCTTAAATGAGAATAATGTCGATTTATCCTGTAATGCGATTATTGGGGCCATGGGAGATATTCAAAATCAAGGTCCGAATAAATCATTTTTAGGTTTAAATTCACTGATTTTAGAGGATGCGAAGAATTTAGGATTGATTGAAATAATAAGTGATTTGAATTTTTCTTCAATAAAACCTTTAAATGAAGCAATTGCTTATTCTAATGAAATTGAGTTACCTGGACTAACTGGCGATGTCAATAGAACCTTAATATTTTTAAAGACATTAGGGATACTAATGGAAAATTCAAAAGGAGACATAAAATCTCTAACCGAACTTAATAAAGATGAAAAGCAAAAGATTTCTGCTGCTATCATTGAATATGGTTCCCTAAAACTTGATATTGAACCGAGTGATATTATTGAGAAATTAATCATAAATAGATTTTTATTGAAAAATGAAAAAGTAGGTACGGATTTATACGATGTTGGAGATTTTTCCAATCTTTTAAATGCTTGTGGTAGATTAAATCATGGTTCTTTAGGGATCGCAATAGCGATGGGAGATAGAAGAAATTCTTATCAAAAATCTCAAGAGATTCTTATAAATTACAAGAAAACATTATTAAAGAGTTTAACATGGCTTAAAGATAATGATAAAATTCAACAAAAGGAATATATTCAATATTTTTTCGCTGAAGAAATTATTCCTGAGACAATGGTTGGTACAATTGCTTCAATGATAATTTTTGAAAGTAGTGAAGGATTTGATAAAACTAAACCTATATTTGGTTTAGCCAAAAGAGAAAATGAGGATGTCTATAAAGTTTCTGGGAGGGCACATAAAATGATTGTAAATAGAGGTGTTAATCTCTCAAAAGCAATTAGAGAAGCTTGTGAGCAAACTGGTTTAGATGTATTAGGTGGAGGCCATCCTCCCGCTGCTGGCACAAAAATTCCACTAGATAGAGTAGATAGTTTTTTAGAAAATTGTAATCTGGTAATTAGGAAGCAATTGCATGGAAAATAAAAATTTACCGATCTATATTCTATAAATTTCTCCAATTTCAGGAGCAACAGAATTGTAACCTTTCTTTACTAATTCACTAGCAAAGGTTGTTGTTGATTTATTATCACCATGGATACAAAATATATTATTATGATTTTTATTTCGAAATTCTAAATTTTCGATATAATTATACAGATGTATACTATCTGCATGACTCGAAAAATCAAAATAATCATAATCACATTTCGCTTTGATCTGAAGATTATGATACATCTTTTTCTTCTTACGAGATTCCTTAAATTCAAAAATTCCATCATCTAGTAATCCTCTTCCTGGGCTACCTTCAACTTGATATCCTACTAAATAAATTGCAGATGCTGGATCGTTTAAAATTGTTTCTACATAATCTATAGCAGCACCTCCTTTAAGCATACCAGAAGGAGATATAATCACTCCATTTGATTTTTTTACATGAAGTCTATCTTTTTTCTTTGAAATGAATTCACTTTTTTTTAGAACTTGTTTAAACGCTTTTATATCTTTAATAAACTCTGGATACTCTAAATAGATGCTAGATACTTTTCTAGCTAATCCATCTACAAAAATTTTACCCGAATAATTATATTTTTCTAAAATTAACAATGCTTCTTGTGAACGTGCAACACCAAAAGCAGGAATTAAAACTTTACCCCCATTTTGAGTAACATCAATAATTTTATCTATGAATTTTTCCTCCAATAATTCTCTGGGGGGGTGCTCTTTTAAGGCATATGTAGACTCAACAATCAATACATCTAATTTGGGTACATTTAAGTAATCAGCAGGGTGAATCAAATTAGTATTTTGAGTATTAATATCTCCAGAATAAAGTATTCGCTTATTATCAACTTCAAGTAAAATTGAAACACTTCCAGGAATATGCCCTGCATCAATAAAAGTTATATGAAAATTATTCCCTATCTTTTGACGAGTACCATTCTTCAAGAAATATGAATTTTGTCTTAAACTATCTAATTCCCTAAATCCAAAGGGGTATGGATATTTTGAAATCTGTATCATATCTCTTATTAACAGCTCAGTAATTTCAAGTGAAATTGAATTGGTGAAGAATGGAACTTTGCATTTTGAATATATAAACGGTAACGCTCCTGAATGATCCACATGACTGTGAGTAAGCGCAACTGATCTTAAGTTAGTAAAATCTGTTTCTAGCGGTAATCTATCATCGCTATTGAATCCTATACCATAGTCTAACAGGCATTTGGAACCATTATTTGATTCAACCAAAATACATGAGCGTCCAATTTCTCTGCAACCTCCTAGGAATGATATTTTTGTCATATTTCAAAAATAAAAACTAGCTCTAAATATCATAAAAATATATTATTTAAGAAAAACCATTAAGAAATATCAACTTTTTTAAAAAAAACATAAAAAATCCTCTAAAAAATCGACTTTCATCTTGTTAAATAATATTTGGTTTAAGAAGAAAAAAAAGAATAAAGAATTAACTCGGTAGTTAAGATTTATTGTATTTTATTTATTGCATTTACTAATAAAGCAATAACATTATTAACATTCTTGCCAAAAATTTTCAAGATCTCTTCCCATGTCACTGGAGTTTCATCTTCTTTCCAACAGTCATAATCCGTAGACATTGCAACAGCAGCGTATGGAATACCAATTTCATTAGCCAAAATAGTCTCAGGAGCAATGCTCATATTTATTACATCAGCACCCCATATCCGAAACATATTTGATTCTGCTCTTGTAGAAAATCTAGGGCCTTCAATGGTAACAACGGTTCCAGTCTCATGATGCTTAAGATTCAATTCCTTAGCAGTTTTAATGAGTATTTCTCTTAATTTTTTTGAATAGGGATCTGCCATTGGTGTATGCTTCATATCACCAGGAGCAAATTCTTCAAAAAAGGATATTTTTCTGAGACGAGTGAAATCTATAAATTGATCAAGAATTACTAGATCACCTCGCTCTATTTCCTCTCTTAAACTACCGCAAGCTGTTGTAGCGAGTATATGTGAACACCCTTGATCTTTTAATGCTTGTATGTTAGCTCTATAATTTACTTGCGTAGGAGGAATAGTATGTTGTCTTCCGTGTCTAGCTATGAGTATTACGTCAATATCATTAATTTTTCCAACCTTTAAAGGGGAACTAGGTTTTCCATACTCTGTATCAACCTCTATATCCATGACGCCTTTTAGAATTTCAGGGTTATCTAATCCTGATCCACCAATTATTCCTATTTTTACCATATTTTTCAACTTATGCAATATTTAAAGTATTAAATTTAAAATTTTTTAAATTATTTGTTATTAAACTTAGTCGTCGCTGCCAAATTCTATAAATTTTAAACATAATACAGATTAATTTAAAATATACTTCTAAAATTTATTAGATTATTTCATGGTAAAAAACAAAGTTCTAGTTCTTGGTTCATTAGCTTTTGATTATATAATGGGTTTTAAAGAAAGCTTTATTAAAGCGGTTTCTATTAATCACGATAAGGAGGAATATCAAAGTACTGTTACAGCAGACAGTCGTTATCAATTTTTTGGAGGAACGGCTGGTAATATTGCTTATAACTTAGGACTTTTAAATATTGCAAATGTTTCTATATTTGGTTCGGTAGGAGATGATTTTGAAAGATTGGGATATATGGAGCATATAAAGCAATTTAGAAACGTGGAATTACTCCTTGATGTGCATGAAGATCTTTTTACTGCTGCATGTTATATCGTGAATGATATTAAATCTAATCAAATGATTATTTTTCATGGTGGGGCTTTAGATAAGTGTAAGGATATTAATTTAAAAGAGAGAATTTCGAATCCAGAAGAATTCATTTATGCCATAAATTCTACTCAAAGTATAGAGGCTATGACTAATTTTGCGCATCAGTTAAGTGATTTAAAGATCCCTACAATATTTGATCCTGGTCAAGTGACCCCACTTTTCAAAAAAGATAACCTACTTGAATTACTCATGAAATCGGAAATATTGATTGGTAATAATCATGAAATTTCTCAAATAAAAGAGAAATCTGAGTTAACTGAAGATCAAATTCTTGAGTTTCTTAATGCAATTATCATAACTCAAGGTTCTAAGGGCTCTGATTTAATTTATAAAGATCGTAAAAAGAAAATCTTTAAAATTCATATTCCTATTGCTACTGCAGATAAAATAGTAGATACTACTGGTGCAGGGGACGGATACCGCGCTGGGATATTAACTGGTTTAACTTTAGATATGACCCTATTGGATTCATGTAGATTAGGAGCAATAATCGGATCATTTGTAGTTGAAACAACTGGAGCTCAAACTCAAATTTTTAATATTTTAATGGTAAGAGAACGGTTCTTAAATACGTTTGGCTACATTCCGCCAGAATTGGAAGGAATATAAAAAAAAATATATGTTTTTAAAATATCCTTAACAATTTGTTTTAAAGGCAATTTTATTCTTCAACTGGAATTTCTAATAAAGAAAGAACGTCATAGTTTTTTAGTTTTTCCCTGCCATGTAAACTTCCTGTCAATTCAATTACAAAAGCAATCCCTATAACTACACCCCCAGCCTTCTCTATTAACTTACATGCCGCTTTAGCAGTGCCTCCAGTAGCTAATAAATCATCAAAAACTAATACTCGATCTCCATTATTAACTGCATCAATATGCATTTCAATACTATCTGTACCATACTCAAGTTCATATGTTTCTTTTAGAGTTTTGTATGGTAATTTGCCTGGTTTTCTCATTAAAATAAATCCGGCTCCCAAATGGTATGCTAATACCCCACCCCATACATATCCACGAGCCTCAATAGCTGCTACTTTAGATATTTCTTTATCTCTATAATAATTAATAATTCTATCACAGGATTCTTTAAAAGCTGAGTAATTTTGCGCTAAAGTTGTAATATCTTTAAACTGAATACCTTTAACCGGGAAATCAGGTACGTTCCTTATATAATCCTCTAAATTCATTTCAATTCATTTTATTTTTTAAGTTTACGATGTATATGCATAAATTTGATAATTAAAAATGATAATTAAAAATGATAATTAAAAATGATTAATTAGAAATAAATTCAAATTCATTCAAAAACTAATTTTCTTTTGATAATTAGAAAAAATTAAATAAAAATTAAAGTATAAAAAATATATTGAAAATAAATAAAAAACTAATTGTAAATTGGGTTTTATTTAAATGAAAATATTATTGTTCGGTCCTGCTGGTGCTGGTAAAACATCATTAATGCGTACCACGTGTCTCGGGTATAATTTTATGAAGGTTTTAAATCTTAAACCTACTAAAGGCGTTTCTCGAGAAAATTTTATTTTTCGTGGTATAATGGAACTTAATGTTTGGGACCTTGGAGGTCAAGAACGCTATATGGAGCGTTACTTCTCAGAATCTCAACGTGAATTAATATTTTCAGAAGCAACCACAGCTGTTTTCATGGTCGATTCTAGTGCAGTCGATCCTGAAGTGCGACATATTTTTGATAAATTCTTAAAGTTTATTTTTGAATTCTCTCCTAAGATTGAAATGGTTTATGTATTACTAAATAAAATTGATCTAAAAGAATCAAAAGAAGATGAATTTTATGAAATTTTAACACAAGATATGAATGATGGTTTACTGTCAAAACTCTCATTTACTCCTGTATCTGTAAAAGAAGGAAGTGCTCAACATAGATTAATTGAAATCCTCGATTATGAAATCCAAAAGAATACTCTTTCTATGCAACGTTTAGGAAAAATCCGTCATTTATTAGATGAGTTAAAATTGAATACCTTATCTGAATATCTCTTATTTAACCAACCCGATGGATTATTAATTTCTTCTACATTCGGTAAGTTTGAATCAAAGCCATTAAAATTTATGAAATTTGAAATAGGAACCTTAGATTCTAATATTTATAGTATTTATCAGCATATTATGGAACTTCAAAATGTTTCAAATCTATCTCCTTTATCATTGTCAAGTGTTGTCTATGAGTCAGATAATTGCTGGATTTTAGTAAAAGAAGTTAGTAATGGGGCTGTATTAATGGCTGTAACAAAAAATAAACAACCTGAAGTATTTTCAAGTGTAATGAATGCATTTACTGGTGATGTGTTCAAAAATTTAAAACTTTATTTGAAATCTTCTGAATTTTAATTTATAAAATTGAAAATAAAAATTGAGTTTAAATAATTTTATTGCTCTTTATCATATAAGCCAATTTTACTAAGGAAATGCTGTTTGGCGTGATGCGGCCGTCTGATAACTGAATCATTAAATTTTTCAATTTCTCTTGCTTTATCACACATAAAGGCTGCTGTCCTCATCATCTCATGAGCTGCAGCTAAAAGTGGCATATAATCCTCTCTTTCTTTTAATTGGAAACAAGCTTTTGCAGTAATCTTAGATACTGAAGCAGCAAGTTCAAAAGCAGCTATTGCTTTAGCTCTAGCATAAGGATTAGAAAAATTAGCAGCCTCAGTTGCCCTGTTTGCATCAATTATTATTTGAGGTAAACTAGTGATTCTACCATCAAGCATATCCATAATAACATTATTTAATTCTTCTGATATTACTTGTAGGGCACCAGTAATAGCTAACACCTTTAGTAAATCTGAGTTAAATATACTCATTTCAATAGGATCGAGAAAAGGTCTACGTGCTCCTATCATACTATCACAATCTACTAATATATACCCCATATTCTTTTCTTTTATTTCATCAATAGATTTTTTGGCAGGAGAATCAGAAATTACTATAGTAGGGATGTTTCCTGCCATTTCTCTAACTGCTTTTGGCCCAGGTAATGATGCATTTGGGCTAGACATTATTATTAATTCTGGGTTAAATTCTAATAGTTTTTTCATTGTATCTATACAATGTTCTGGAGGATGCATTTTAGCACCAGAAGTAACTTCTCTTACATTGATTCGTGTAGCTTCTGCTCTTTCATCCATTAAGAAAGCAAGTAATAAAGAAGAACCAATTGTTCCATTTTTAAGAATACCGATTTTAAGTATTTTCTCTTCTATGCTCATTTTTAACAAGTTTTTTATTATTTAAATTTTAAATATGAGTTATGTAACCTTACAATTTTTTAATATTTTTATTTTTTTTTTTTTAAATTTTATAAAATAGGGAACTCTATTAGTAAATACAAATAACATAAAAATAAGGTAAATAACAAATTTAAGGTGTAATATTCAAAATGGAGTTAAATGGTGTGGAGATTGAAGATACTTTTTGTGAGGCTTTTGGAACTGTTTTTACTCGAGTTTTAGTGACAGCAAAGAACAAGAAATGGGCAACCATAGCAGCTCAAGAAGCAACTGGGTATGGTACATCAACAATTGGTTGTGATGCTGAAGCAGGAATTGATATTTTTGTTAATGCAGAAAATACTCCTGACAGTCGCCCAGGGGTTATATTAATGTTTTTTAAGAACAAAAAAGATGAAATGAGTATGGTTTTAACACATCGAATTGGTGAATGTGTTTTAACCTGCCCTACTACTGCATGCTTCGATGCTTTAGATACCTCTCTTGATCCCTCTAAAGAATTTGAAATAAAATCTGGTAATAATTTAAAATTTTTTGGCGATGGATTCCAAGAAAAACTAACGGGTGTTTATATGTTTGAAGCGTTTAAAATTCCCGTTATGGAAGGGGAATTTATTGTTCAAAATTCTTTTAAAGTAGGAAAAGGAATAGCAGGTGGTAATTTTTTAATTATTGGCAAAGATCAAGATTCTGCATTAGAAGCTGCTGAAAAGGCAATTGAAGCAATTAAAGATATTCCTAATGTAATTGCACCATTCCCAGGAGGGATTGTGCGTTCTGGATCCAAGGTTGGTTCAAAATATGAATTTATGCGAGCTTCTACTAATCAAAAATATTGCCCAACTCTGAAAACAAAAATAGAAGATTCAGAATTAAGAGAAGAAGATAACTGTGTTTATGAAATTGTTCTAGATGGTGCTACTGAAGAAGCTGTTAAGAAAGCACTAAAACTAGGAATTGAAGCAGCAGTAAAAGTCCCGGGGATAAATCGTATATCTGCAGGTAATTATGGGGGAACACTTGGAAAATTCCAATATAGACTCTACGATATTTTAAATTTATAAAAATAAAAAAATACTTAAATCAATAATTCATAATTTTCTTTTTATTTTTCTTTGAGGAAACTCTTCTTTTTCTTTTTCCTTCTCTTTAGTGAATTCTTCAGTTGCTTTTTTCTCAGGTTCTTGTATACTAGATTTTGTTTTTAATCTTTTTTGAGCAATTTGCTTTTTAGCAGGTATTTCTTTCTTTTTAGGTGTAATTTTTTGAGTGTCTCTTCTCGATTTCATATAACTATAGGCCACAACTATACCTAAAAGGAGTCCGAACGTGATTCCACCGAAAAATAAAATCCATGGTAAGTAATAACTCACAACATCTGGGATTATTCTTATTCCCTGAGGTGCTTTATCATAGTCATCAGTAAGACTTACAATCGCTCCATCTGAATCTATAACATAGATATATACATACCAGATCCCATCAATTAAATCAAAAGTTCTTATCGTAATTTCAGTGTCTTCTCCGATATAATTACGTGTGATATTAAACCATTCATCATTTTCGTTTAAAAGACCAACCTTGACGTATGCCACTCCCTCAATATCAGACACATTAAAGGAAAAGACTAAGTTTCTACCATAAAAGATGGATATCTTTTGATCCATTTGAAATTCATTGATACTATAAGAATGAATTTCAGGTAAGTTATTTTCCACAGTTAGATAGGTAATTTTTGATGAAGATGCACCATGAGGGTCAGTTAGAGTCACATTAACTCTATACTTACCGATAGGTCTATTTGCAGGTATATTAAAGCTTTCGGAGAAGAGATTATCACTATCAAAAGCTATTTGATTTTGGATTACTCTGTTACCTTCCGCATCATAAATGGACATCCAAGGTATCAAATCTTTTGATTTACTCTCAATATCGGTAGCATTAAATGAGATTGTAAAATCTTCTGTTCTAAGTACTTCTTGAGGTGATAGATCTATATTTGAGCTAATTATTGGTTTATTATTACTGATATAAAAAGGAAAATAAGCAGTTTCTTTCCTCCCCAAATTTTTATCAGTCATATTTAATTGTACATAATAGAATCGATTATTACTGAAAGATTCATTTCTTAAAGCGAATATAAACTGAACAATATTTTTATCAAAGTTAATTATATTTGTTTGAATAGCTTCATCTAAAATATCCACAATGGTTGTATTCCAAGTAAAATCATAAGTATCAAAATTAGTTACTAACATTTCTCCATATACTGTATCTCCAATATAGTATTGTGAGCTATTTACATGCACCAGATAATTTGAGACAATCGTGAAATTTGTAGAAGTTGCTTGTGAATTCATTAATTCATTAGTTGCATTATACACAAGAAAGTTTACTTTCTGAAATCCTAATGGTGCATCATAATCAGGTATATACTCACATCGGAATCTATCATTGCCTATAAATGTCATGTCATAAAATTGTGTTGAATTATTACTAAAAGATATTTTCATTTTCGCATTATCCGCATCTCCTGAACCCAAATTAAACGTGTTTATTGTGAAATTAACTGATTCAAATAAACGATATACTTTTGTAGCATTTTGCCTTATCGCCCAATATGGTAAAGCGGGTAGAGCAATTTCAGGTACCTTTTGCTCCCTATTATCCGTGTAATTAATAATATGTGAATTATTATTTATTGAAATACTTGCAAAGCTTAGAAAAAAGCTTATAATTATGAATAAAATTATGGCCTTATTCTGAACTCTTCTTGGTATCAAAATATCCTCATCTTCTTAATTTCTTATGTTTTATATATTTATTTTTAAAATACAAAATTATACCAACAGGCGCTAGAATGGGTAAAATATAGAATAAAATTAGATTTAAATTTGATAATTCTAGAGAAAGCTCAAAATAAAGTAGTGCGATTTCAGCATCTTCATTATCCTTTAATACAACCTTGAATTTCTTAATTCCAAACTCATAAGGATTCAGAGTGGGTATTATACTAGCTATGATCCTATTTTCTCCACTATCCAACTCTACTAGGTTAGTTTTTATTTTTACATTATTTATAAATAATGAAAATGCTTCTGAATTTTCTTGATTGTTTTGGATAATAACAATTAAATAAGCAGTTTCACCTTGAGGTATAGAATCAGGAAAAGTTGCACTTAAAATCTCATACTTTGGGAGTATTTCAACTATAAAAAATCTGGTATAATATTTCGTAGCATTAATTAAAATTTCCATCTTTATCTTAATTGTATTGTTCGATATGGATTCCAATGTTCTTAGATAAAAAACCACAGGTTTAGTTTCTTTTTCACTTAATGTTGCTTCTTGTATAAGATCTTCAATAGAATTCTCTGTAATTCCTGAAAAGCTCACGTTTAAAGATTGGGTTGCGTTTGGCAGAAAATTTTTCAATGTCATAGATACAAATATATTATCACCCATAACTACTATTTTTTCATAAAAAAAGTTACTATAATCAAAGGAATATCCAATTTCTATCGTTCTTATTATTTCCAAATAAATTATATTACCCCTTTTAATTTTGAATGATATTTCGCTAATTCCAGGTTCCGCATCAAATAAAGCTGTAAGGTTAAAATCTATTTGAATTAATTGAGATGTTGTAAAATTAATCTCTTGAGAGGGATAATTTACAATATCCTGCCCTGCTAATGATGCTGTTAACGTTGAATCTTCACTTCGGGTGTAATTAATACGTATAGATACATTTACTATTGGTCCATGGTAGAGAATTCGTGGTAATCCCTGAATTGAATCAAAAGTTAATCCAGAAATAACATTAAATCGTTTTACAACGTCAGTCAATTTGAAATAAGAACAATTTACCCAAATATAAATATAATACCCATCCCCTAATGGAAGTGTATCTTTAATGTTATATACAAGGGTGTAAGAAGTTTCGGGTTCTCCAATAAAATCTCCAAATTGATAAAAGAAAGTTCCATTTGGATATTTAAAAATATAATTTATACTAAAATTAGTAATATCATATCTTATGCTATAGTACCCATATGACCCATTTTCAGGATTAAAATATTGCCCGATTTTTTTAAATGAATAAATTGAAGTTATATTCATATTGTCTTGATTGAAAATAAAATCGGGTACTTCTCCTGACACATTATAAAAGGTGTTTAAAACTGTGGAGCTATATATATTAAAAGCGTCTAAATATGATTCAGCTAATTTTAGGTTTGAATGAAATGATTTAGTAGAATTTGTAAAAGAAAAATTATAGGAAGTATTAATGCTATCATATAGATTATTCTCAATAGAATTATATATTTTTAATGCTCTATTATAGTATTTTATATCTCCAGTCACTTCAAATAACTTCAAACAAGCACTCATCATCAAAGCGTTGTCTTTAAGGTCTTTGGTATGGTCAAAGATAGCACTCCATCCAGGAAGTGCAATCTTCTTATAAAGTCCATTATCATATAAAAAATTAAGACTTTCATAAAGATCAATCGCATTTTGATAATATATTGAATCATTTGCCATACCAGTTTCGATCCAAAATTCTAATAATGCAATTATACCTAAAGCATTAGTACTTAAATGATAATATTTTTGCCCTGCTAAGGATGTATCCCAATTTTTATTAGCATCATGATAAAAGGCTTTTTCTGTTGCATCCCACATATAACCTTTATCTACCATGTCAAAAATGGTTAAATTTGCGAGTTCATAAGCACGATTTCGAATATCGAGTTCTAAACCTAAGTTTTGATAGCTTTTATGAACTAAAAGGTTTGCTATAACAGCATAAAAATTACTCTCAGCATATTTTGTATTTGAGGAATTGTAATTGAAAAACCCGTTATAAGCTGGTCTATCATCCCAAAATTGCGAGGAATTTATTAATTGGAACATTTCATTTATTGAATGCCTAGGGAGGATCCCTCTAAGAGGAATATTATTAATTTGATCGCCTATATTTTCAATTAAAAGGAACACTGGCATTAAATTATCAATCAAAAATCTCTTGTTGTTTTTAATATCTCCAGTGTTATCCTCAATCGATTTAACAAAACCATATTTATATTTACCATTACTACTCTCATACCATAAACTTGTGTCTTTTAAATCTAAGTAATTCTCAAAGGTTTTAATATCAGTTAGTTCCATTTGCTTTAAAGATTTATAATATAACAAATTATCTTCTGAAAAAATGGTAGTATCAATTATATCACCATTAGTGTCACCATATCTATAATAAAGAGAAATGTCAAAATCTAAATTTGATGGATATTTTAATTCAAAAAATTGACTTACTTCATCAAAATTTTTAGTAAAAGGATCTTGAAGCAATGAGATCGCTGAACTTGTTTTAAGATTCTCAGTAGTTGAATTATTATCAAAATTGTTATGATTTGTAATGAAGGTATTATCAGAATAAACAATTTTATAATTATTCTGGGTGATTAATATAAAATTCACTAAAAATATAACAGTAAATAGTAAGCAAATTAATAATTTTTTATTATGCTTTTTCTGTCCGTGGTTTTTTCCAAAATCGAATAAATTCAAAAATTTCATTGTAATATAAATAAAGATATCAAATAAGTATTTACTGAAGTTTACTTTTTAAATTATAATTTAAAAAAATCCTTCTCTTTAAAATTTTTTCTGACAGTTTCAATCTTTTCTTTATAATCTCGATTTTTAAATTAAAGTTAAAAAGTAAAGAACTAGAATTTATTAAAGGAAGATTTCTCAATAACTTACTTTATTTAAAAGATCTGAGTTCATTTGTTAAGATCTCTGCTAAATCATTGATATTGACTCTTTCTTGTTTCATTGAATCTCTAGATCTAAGAGTTACTGTATTATCTTCTAAAGATTCATAATCAATCGTAATACAATACATTGTACCAATTTCATCTTGTCTTCGGTATCTTTTCCCTATAGAACCTGCTACATCAAAATACGAATTAATTCGATTTTCTAATAAATTCCTATGAACTTTTAGAGCTAAACTATTTATGTTTTCTTTATTTTTTACGAGCGGAAAGACAGCCACTGTATTTGGGGATAATATCGGTTTTAATCTCAAATTAATCCTGCCTTCTTCAACGTAAAAAGATGTTTCAAGTAATGTGTAGATAATTCTATCAATTCCAAATGCTATTTCAAGAACTTGAGGAATTTCTTTAACATTTGATTCAGAAGTTGTATTAACTTCAAAATTTTGTTTTGAAAATTCTGCATGTCTTTTTAAATCATAGTCGGTTCTATCGTGAACTCCACAAATTTCAACCCATCCATATTGTTTTGTTTTTATTTCAAGATCCCATGCGTCATCAGCATAATGAGCACGTTCATTCATTGAATGTTGTCTGAATCTTATTAAATCTTCTGGGATCCCTAATATTTTAGTTAAATAGTAAGAAAGATAAAGACAATATGCGAATGCTGGCTTTTTAAGAATGTTGATTTTAATTGATTTTTCAAGCGTAATTATTTGGGGTTTATCGATTTTTTTATCTTGTAGTTGCCAATCTAATAAAGGTAATTTCATCTTTTTGAATTCTTCATAATCTTCAAATATCATTTCTTGTTCTCTGCCTATGAAGATCTGCAATTCAAATTGATCAAATGCTCTCATTCGAAGAACTCCTTGTCTTGGTGAAATTTCATTTCTATATGCTTTCCCAAATTGAAATACTTTAATTGGATACTGCCTCCTTGCATCTTGATCTAAACGATTAAATAATAAGTAGGTTGTTGTGGCAGTTTCTGGCCTTAGATATGCCGTAACATTATTTCCTATTTGAGTTTTTAACATTAAATTATATTCTTCTACTTTATTAAAAGGATTATCGCATTTTGGGCATGTTAGATTATACTTTTGTATTAGATTCTCCATTTCTTTAAATGATAAACCATCTATTATAAGATCTGGTAATTTTTCTTGAAGAAATTTATCAGCTCGATATAATGTGCTACATTTATTACAATTAATAACAGGATCAATAAAGCGTTCTAAATGTCCCGATGCTATCCATACAATTTCAGGTAAAATTGTTGGACATTCTACTTCTCCAAATCCAAAATATCTTAGTTCTTGCCGAAAAAGATTTAATATATTATTTTTAAGAGCCATTCCAGCTGGGCCATATGAATAAAAACCTGCGAGTCCCCCATAAATTTCTGGAGATGGTCCCCAAATAAATCCTCGTCGTTTAACTAATGAATTGAATGTTTCTATAGTATCCTCAATTTTCATACATTGTTAGAAAGTGTATTATAATATTTGTATTTTAAGATATTACATGAGAATTAAAATAAATTTTTATAATAGGAATATAATAATATTATTATAATTTTTTTTTAAATTAAAAATAAAATTGATAAATTATGTTATTTCAAGATTTCCAATACCTTGATTTCTGGGAAGCATTAGAAATGGGACTCTACTTTATTATAGTGGGATATTTCTTTTTACTATTTTTCTATTTCCTATTTATAAGATTTCGGACTTCAAAAAAACCATACTGGTTGTTTTTTAGTTTATTCTTCCTATGTTTTGGGATTGCACGAGTATTTTTTATAGTGTATTATTTTTTCGCTCCAGAACTATATGATGGGGCTACAAATGGACCTGAAGTCGTTGCGTTTTTAATGCTAAACTTTCGATTGGCAACATTTTTTACTTGGTTAGGAAATGCTTGCGCTGTCGGAGTATTGGGAATTCTATTATTTCCAACTGACACTCAAGTTGAAAATGCTGAAGAGAAAGGGAAATCTCTTGCAAATTGGTTTAGAAGTAATAATAACATTAAACTTATAATCCGCTATGTATTAATAGTGATTCCTATTATTATTGGAATTTTAGCATTAACATTGTCGGAGTGGCTTTTCATGGATCCAGATTTTGTATCTGACTATAATGGGATACCAGATTATATAATTTCAATTGTAATAGGTTCTTGGGAATATCCTTTAGGACGATTTCTGTTAAATTTTATTTTTATGCCTTTATTTCTCACGTTAATTCCTTTTATCTTTCTATACCTTGCTTGGAAGACTTTTGGTGTGTTAAGAAAATCTTATGCTTTAAATGCTATTGGATTTATTCTTTATTTTGTTGGCGGTCGAATTTTACAAGGAGCACTTGATGTACTTTCTTCACCTCATGTAAGAGCAATATTACCACCCTTACTCATATTATTAGCACTCCTTATATTTGTATTAGCTAACAATTATGAACAACTTAAATGAATTTGTTTTCTTTTTTATTCCTATAAATATATTTACTTAATTGTATGGCTCTATTATTACATTAAAAGGAATTTTTCATCCCGGAAATTATTTTGTAAGTACTAGCCCTTAATAATTTGAAGAAAAATAATTAAAAATTTAAAACTGAAGATCTTTAAATTTAATATATTTAAATTATATAATATAGAAATTATTAAAAATTAAAGATAAAATCCATGACAGTTCACGGAAATCAACATTTATTGCCATTACTTATTAGAAAAGGAGCACATCCTCTTCCAATTCAAGGTAACGAGGAATTGGCTCTTGCATTTTATTTATTATCAAAAGATTTACAGAAACATGAAAAAATAATATCTTTTTCGAGGCTTCTCTGGCCAATCTTGAGCATTCAAGGTGTAATTAGTACTCATATTATGTTAGATGGTTTGAATTTATTTAAAAATATAGGAAAGTTTTCTAATCCCCCTCGTCAACCTTTAATTGGCCACATTCTTAGAAATATAGATAACAGATCAAAATTTGAACTATTAAACATTTTGATTGATATTTTAACGTATAAAGATAAGGAAGCTGAAGAAATTGGTGAAGGCGAAGAATCTGAATTTCATATACTAAAAATAGATGGCCTAATTAATCCAGAATTCCTTCAGACGTTATTATCAATTATACCTTTGATTGAATATAAACCAATTGCAGACTATACTGTATTAGACGCGAGAATTTCTACAGAAATTGCATTAAATATTTCAGAAGAGTATCGTCAAATAATCAATACTATGAAAGGAAATTCATTTAGATGGAAGACTCAAATTGAATTAATAGATAAAGAAGTAAATAAGTGGCTTATTGATTTAAATGTGCAATTGAAGGATATAGATTCAAGATATTCTAGTCAAATTTCTAAAACCTCTACATCAATAGATACTTATCAGGTAGATGAACAAACAAAATTAGAGCAGGATAAAATCGATCATTGGAATGTTAACGAAAAGAAGAGAATTATTGAAAATATGTCTAATCTATTTAAAACATTTGAAAGGCAACTTGAAGAAATGATTAAAAAAAATAAATTTTTTACTAGTGATGATACTTTAAGAAGTAAAGTTTTCGAAGATCTCATACCTCACTTTGAAAATCAATTTAGCTATCTAATAGACGAGGGAAATAAATTTTTAGAAACCCTATCAACGTTAAAACAAAAATTTTATGAATTAAAAACCCGAGCTTTTCAAATTGATGATGAAGCAAAGCTAAAGTTAGAGCAGTTTAAGATTTCTTTAAATTTGAAACTGAAAGATAGAGATAAACAATTAAGTGAATTTGAAAGTGAAAAACAAGTGAAAATCTCTGAATTAAACAATTTGAAAACTCAAATAGAAGAGCTATTTGACAAAATTAAGCAAATTATACAAATTAAGCAAAACAATTGTTTACAAGAAGCTCAGACATTAACTGGATGGGCACTCAATGATAATCAATCAGATTTATTTTCAAGGCCTATACAATGGATTTATATGCCAGTTTATGCTATGTTTATTGAAGATGAAAACAATATGGAAGAATATATGAATATACTATTTCCTGGCTTTATAACTAATACCCCTGATAATCTCTATGAGAACATTTCAGAAGCTTTTATTAATTTAAAGAAAGCCGTAAATGAAAGAATTGAAAATGATATGGCAACCCGATCAAATTTTGAATTTTCTTGCGAAAGGAATAACTTAATAAAAGATCCCAACCTAAAAAAGAGAATCCAGCTAGGTATTTCAAAATTAAGAGAAAAAGTGTTAATAAATGAGCCAATGGAGAGAATAATTCGAGATAATCTTAATAAAATATCATAAAAAAATATATTTCTCCTTTTTATTATGACAAATACAAAAGTAGATCGTAAAAAAAGATTGGATCTGAAAAAAAGAAAAATAAGAGCCTTTTTTTTGTCCATAGAAACAAAGAAAAAACAAAATATACAAATTGATAGGGAAGCAGAGGATCTTTATCAAGATGGTATGGTTTATGTCCAGATGAGACTTCCCGTTGAAAATATTACAAGTGAATTTGAAAATAAATTAAAAAATAAAATAGAACATAATATTGTTAAAGCTAAAATTAGAGAAGCCACTATTGAAGACCTTGATAGTTTAAAAAATATATATAATCGTGCTTGGTTGACATCTAACACACCATTTCGCCCTATAACGAAAACAGACTTAAAAAAAATACTTGAGTATCCCGAAACAGTTTTTCTGATTGGCAAAGTATATGGAACGGATGCAGCGTTTATACTTCTTGATTTTGAGGGCGAAAACAAAGAATTCGCTATTATAGCTGCTTTAGCAGTCATCCCTAGATTTCAAAGACGAGGTGTTGGTTCGGTTCTTGGGATGGCAAGTTGGCAATATCTAAAAGAACACTTCCCACATGTAAAAGAAGTTAGGTGCGAGGTGTATAAGGATAATAAGGTGTCCTATTCATTTATAAAAGGTATAGGTTTTGAAGAATTTGGTACAAAAGTATACAAGAAGGAAGATTTTGAGATTCATGATAATGAATAATAAATAAATGGATGCAATCTAATTATTCAATGATTTTAATTTTTCGGTCAATAAATTCATATTGTATTCATCTTGAAATTTTTCATAATAATTCCGAGCTCGCTCAAAGTATGATATAGCGGCTTCCGTTATCCCTTTATTTAGATAAATATCACCCAATTTATTTAAGATAATAGCCGTTTCTTTAAAGTATTCTAAATCTTCATAGATTTCTAATGCTTCTTCGAAGAAATTTATGGCTTTTGTAGTATCCTCTTCATATTCTAAATGAATTTTTCCAATTTTAAATCTGAGTTCTGCATTTTTATAATTATCGCCAAATTTATAGAAAATCTGACGGGATAAATCATAATATTCGATGGCTTTTTCAATATCTCCCATTGATATATATACATTTCCTAAGTTTTCTAATATCTCACCTTCTTTAATATTTTCACCAATCTCAAAAACACGAACAGCCTCTAAACTTTGTATAAGTAGATTTTCAGCTTTAGAATTATTATCTCGTACATGATAAATTTTTCCAAGATAAAAATAGCATTCCCATTCAAGTTTAGCTTTAATATAAATTGATATATTCTTCTCTATTGCATTAATTAACTCTAGTGCCTTGTTTAAATGATGGTAAGATTCGTCATAATTTTCATCCATTAGATAATATAACTTTCCATACTTTATTTCTGTTTGAATAATTCCATAGATATCTTCTTTCTCTTTAAAGAATTCTATATTTCTTTCTAATATTTTTTTAATTCGATCATAATTCTTCAATAAGTAAAGAACTTCCACTAAATTACTGGAAGATTTTACTTCTTCAAATATCATATTTTCTTCTTTAGAAAGTTCAAATGCTTTTTGATAATACTTGTATGATTGTTCCAAATCTTTAAGTAAGAAATAGATATTTCCTAAATTGTTGAAAATTTTAATAATTTTAGGCTTATCATCAAATTCTTCAAGTATTTCAAGGGATCTATTGAAGTGATAGATAGCTTGGTCAAAAAATCCATTATCTTCTTGAATTATGCCTAATTCATTATGACATATAGCTTCATTAAGTTGATCTTTCTCCTCTTTAAAATTTTTTAATGCTAACTCTAGGTACTTTGATGCATTTAGTAAATCTCTCTTCTTATAATACAAACCAGATTTTTCTAATAATACAGAGCCTGGTATTGGCTCACCAAGAATCTCTTTACGCTCTAGGATTTCGTCAATTTCTCTTATTCTTTTATCTACCTCTTCATCCTTTATAATATCTGGCTCATATTCACTATTTTGATCTTCCAAATCTAAGTGATAAGTCTCAGGTTCATCATAAGGAAACCGCACGTTCCTATCTAAAGCTTCCTCCAAATTTACAAGTAATGGTTTATTACAATTCCTGCAATATGACCAGTTTTTTTCAATAGGATTTTGACAATATGGGCATATTTTCATAATTGGGAGAACACTCGTAGATATTAAAGACTTTTAAATTAAAAATGAAAATTACGTTATTTATAATTAATCACTATTAATTTGAAATTTATCGATATAAAACCTTTATTAAGAAAGTATAATAATTAGAATTTCTGTGATAATTACTTCAAGGAATTCTCTTAATTATAGAAACAGCATCATAGATTTGCTGAATTTCATAATCAGGTATAATTTCATTTGATTTTGGAATTTTTAAATCATTTATCCAGATGCTCAAGATATTACAATCTTTTGCTCCCTTTATATCCGTTTCCAATCGATCTCCAATATGAATTGCGTTTTGTGGTTTACATTTAAACTTTTTTAAAGCAGTCTCGAACATTCTTGGACTTGGCTTATAAAACCCTGTCTCATCTGAAAAAAGTGTTAATTTGAAATATTTCCCAATATCATATGTATCGAAAACTCTTTTGATTGCATGGCCAGGAGTAATTCCTATATTAGAGATTAGACCAATATCATAATTCTCCGATAATTCTTTTAAGGCTTTTTTGACTCCATTTTTCAAAGAAGGAGGATCTTTTAACATTATTTCTTCAAATTTAACCTTAATTTTTTTACAATCAGATTTAGAAACTTTGATATTTAATGCTAATAATAGTTTTGAAATTCGGTCATGAGTGTATATATGACGATAGTCAATTTCTTTTAAATTAACATCTAGTACTTGAAATGTCAAACTAAAAGCATTTTTAACTTCTTTGAGAGAAAATGGAATTTGATTTTTTTTTAAAAACTGAATAAAATAATCAAATCTTAAATCCGAATAATGCTTATTAGTAAATATCGTATTCCAAAGATCGAAAGTTACTAGTTCAATCATTTTTATACAATTTCTGAAGCATATACTTGCTTATTACTTTTTTTTTTTAGATTATTCATCCAATGCATATTTGATTAGATTCTGAAATATTCCAGAATTAGGTAAAGTCTTCTGTGAATGGGATGCGAAAGATGCTGAATCTATCAAAAAGGCACTCAAGACAGCTGTATTAATTGCAAAAAAGTAATTTATGAAATGACTATAGTAGAGGCGGAGAATTTTAGGGGAATGTTCTACAAATAATAATTATAGAATCGAATTTTTTGTTATAAAATCCAATATCTTTCAAGAAAGTCTGACACGTATTTTTTATTATCTTAACTATTAAAAATGATCGATTGTTTTTCTTATTAAAGTAAGTCTATTAAGCAAATGTGAAGCATTTTGGACGCAAAGTTATTTAAAAAGACCTTTCCATACATTTGTGGTGAATGCAACGAATTCACCCACACAATGAATGATTTTTGTGAAAAGTGTGGAGCACCAAGTTTAAGAAAAGCTACAAATAAAGAATACAAATCGCGTGAATAAAAGTAACAGAGTTATTTTTGTTAAAACTAATTTTTTCTTTATTTATTTAAATTCATTTTTGGGTATTATCAAGTTCTTTAAGTTCCTCACTTATATGTTCATCCTGTAATCCTAATGATAGTAATAAAACCCGGAGTTGAAGAATTGCATTTTTAGCATTAAGTTTTTTAGCAATATGTAGAGCTTTTATAAATTGGTTTTTAGCTTCTTTATTTTCTCCCAAGTAAAATAAAGTTTCAGCAACATAGCTAAGTCCACGAATTATTAATTCTCCATAGTTACTATCAATTGCTACATTCGTTCCTTTTTTAAAATATCTTAAAGCTTGTTCAAAAAAGTTATTTTTCTTTTGGAGGATTCCCAAATTAAAATATGATGTAATTATTCCCTTCTGATCTTTAATTTCTTTAAAAGCCTTTAAGGTTTTTTTGTAAAGCTCAAAAACTATATCCCATCTCTCATTAGTTTCATGGATGTAGATTAAATTTCCTAAACAGTCTAATAAGTTATAAATGTCATTATTATCTGAACAAATTGCGCTACAATCTAAAAAAGTATCACATGCATCATCAAGTTTGTTCAATTTAACATAATTATTTCCAATTCCTATTAAACAAGTAATTTGTTCTTGAACCTGTTTTAATTCTTCATAAATAATATATGCCTTTTCATAAGATTCAATAGACTGTTCATAATCAGCTTCTTTAAAATATAAAGTACCTAAAACACCATGAACAGCGGCTTGGCCTAATCTATCTTTTTGCTTTTTAAAATGGGTTAAACAAATTAGATAATTTTTTTCCGAATCTGTAAACTTTTCCAATTGTAATTGGATTAGAGCAATATCACTTAGTTCTTTAATATAATTTGAATTTTTACCAATTTCTTCTAATTCTTTTAGAATTTTCAGCTTTTGATTTAAAATTTGCTCTAAATCTTCTTTCTTATGCTCAAGTTCATTCTTTGTCATATAAGCCCTTTATAATATTTGCTCTAAAATCTTTGCTGAATCTTTTACATACTGAAAACATTTCTTTTCAAAAAAATCATTTCGATCATAGAATTCCCTTCCTTCAGGAGTATTGATATCACAATCTAACAACTCCTTACAGATTATTGAGCCATGAATTTCTTGAAATCTCTTTGAAAATTCTCTTATTATCTCATAGGTTTTTTCTCTCGCTTCCTTATCGTCATTTAGACCCCGTCCATATCTTAATCCAATAACCATAAAAGCCCCAGATACAGCTCCACATGTGTTTTGCATACGCCCCATTCCCCCTCCAAATCCAGTTGATAATTTCAGAGCAGTATCTTTATCTAATCCATATTTACTAGAATATGAACTTAATACCGATTGAGCGCAATTAAATTCTCCCCTAAAGGAAGAAATAACTTTTTCGATTCCTGACATTTTGATTGAGTCCTATTTTATAAAAATTACAATTTAAAGGTATAAGAAATATAAAATTTCATATCTATTATATATCTAGTGATACAATAAGCATTTAATTAGTTAACAAAGGTAGTAGTATGAAATTAAAAGCGAGATTATTTGATAAACTTGATGAAAAAAAAGTTAAATGTCATGTATGTGCCAATGAATGTACAATCCTTCCAGAGAAAGTGGGAATATGTAGAACAAGAAAAAATTTTAATGGAGAACTGTACACCCTAATTTATGGTTCAATGATCTCTTCAGGTAGTTTAGATCCTATCGAAAAGAAACCTCTTTATAATTTCTGGCCAGGTGCCACTGCATACTCGATAGCATCAATAGGATGTTCTTTTAAATGCCAAAATTGCCAGAATTGGAATATTTCACAAGCAAATCCAACCGATAATGGAAAAAATGGATTTTATGACATTAGCGGTTATGAAGGTCGAAGTATGGCACTAGTTGAAATGACACCAGAGCAGTTGGAAAAGAAAGTCGTGAAGAGTAGAGCAGAAACTCTTGCTTATACTTATAATGAGCCATTAATATGGCACGAATGGATTATGGACACAGTGCCTTTCATGAAAAGGCATAATATAAAAACAATTTTAGTCACAAATGGGTATTCTACTTCAGAAGCGACGAAAGAACTAATTGAAGTAGGAATCGATGCCGCAAATATTGATATTAAAGCTATGAGTGATGATTTTTATAAAAAAATATGCGGTGTTAAATCTGTTCAACCTGTCTTAGACACAGCTAAACGATTTAAATCTAATGGCATTCATGTCGAAATAACTAATTTAATAATACCAGATTTAAATGATAGTAGGGAAGATATACAAATACTTTGTGATTGGATAGTTGAAAATTTAGGAAAAAATACGCCAACCCACTTTTCTGCGTATCATCCTGATTTTAAAATGCCATCCATGAAACGCACGTCATATGAAACATTAAATATGGCATATAATATTGCCAAAAAAGCAGGATTATACTTTCCATATGTGGGAAACATAGCTCACGATCAAGGAAGTAATACTTATTGCCCTAAATGCAATCATTTATTAATGGAACGAAGAGGGTATAGTTTTAAAAATATTGATATAACCTATGAAAAAAAATGTCCTAATTGCTCTTATGAATTAAATAAGGAGATTATTGGTGAAATTAATAAAAATCCTTCACACAGATTTAATTTCTTCTGAATATGATAGACTTGTGAATAAAGATTAACTTTTAGAGGAGAAAAGAATAATAAAAAAAATTGAGATTTAAAACAAATAACCTATTGAAACCCCAAAGACTAACACTAAGAATCCTTGAAGAAAGCAGAATCCAGTCACGATAAAAGCTATAGGAGGCCACGATATAAATTTGGAAACTTTCATTAGCCCTCCAATATAGAATTTTGCAGTTAAAGCTATAATGGCAAAAATAATTATAAATAATATGACAAAGAACACTGTGGGGTTCATAAATAATCCTATGATTGTGTAAGCTTCTGCAGGCATTACCATTACGAGGACTAATATTACAGCACTTCCCGCTAAAAGCCCTACTACACTTGCAATTGGAAGATCATTTAATGGTTTTAAAAGCGTAAGAATGCCAAAAATAATCAGCAATGCTGATGTAAAAATGCTTACTCTGCCACTTACAAAGTTTATACTTGGAGGTACATCTTCCGTTAATCCCCCAACACCGCTTATTATACAAAAAACGCCAAGGATAATCCCCAAATAAGTTAGAACCTTGAGAGCTTTTGTTACTTTCATATCCCAATCCTCAACTTTCCTTTTCTTCACAGATCCTCTCCTTTTAGCTTCGTATATTCCGAAGATCAACCACATAATCCCTAAGATCAAAACAAAGAAGCCAGCCATTCGTCCTAAGAGTCCCAAAAAATTTTGAAAAATCACTAAATTTCACTCCTTTAATTTAATAAGTTTATGATGAATTTATTTTGTTATTATATATTTATTTTGTTATTAAATTCTAATGGAGTCCAATAATTAAAAAATAAAGTTTGAAAGAATTAAGTAATAAATGAGACTGATTTTTTTATGTAATCCATATATAACTCAATTTCTTGAGCTTTTTTATTTTCATTCCACGAATACTCATCTGCCATGATTTCAGCGACCTTTCTAGCTGCCTTTAAAGCTTCTTTATAATTTATCCATAAAGACATTTCCGTTCGTCTACAAAAAACATCAATCAGATGCGGAGTTGGTTCATATCTTAAGCAATAGAGAATTTCTGCTTTTATAAAATTATTCTCTTCAATTATTTTTTCTTTTAGTGATTCATTTTCTTTTATCATTTCTAGAATTTTAACAGCACCTTTTCCGTATTGCTGATATATATGATCAACAATATCAGGATCCAATTTCACACTAGAGTTTTTTAATTTTGCCAACCAATCCTCTTTTCCAAAGCCAATTATGAATGGTTGTCTACTGAAGTGCTTTTCTCTTTGAATACTTGGAAAAATTTCTTTTTCCTCTAATTTATTGAATAAATCTTCAGCCATAGCCCGCCATTCGGTTAACTTACCACCAGTTATTGTCAATAATCCATCATCAGAGAAAAAAATTATATGAGATCTGGAGACCTCACTTTCAGATTTACCCTTCTGCATTACTAGCGGCCTTATTCCTGCATAAGTTGAGAGTATATTTTCGTAACCTAATTTTGCATTTGGGTAAAATTTTTGAGTTGATTTAATTAAATAATCAGCATCTTCTTTAGTACAATAAGGATTAGCTAAATCTCCATCAAAATCAGTATCTGTTGTGCCGATAATAGTGAAATCTTTATTTCTTGGTAGAACAAAATAAACACGGCCATCAATTGGTGAGTAAAGAGCACTTGCCATTTTGTTTTTGATATCACTACGTTTGTATTGCAAATGCACTCCTTTAGTGGGTCGGATGAGAGGTTTTGGAATATGTTCAGGATAACTTTCAAGTAATTCATCTGTCCAAACACCTGTAGCATTTACAATTAAAGTCCCTTTTATTTCAAATTTGTTATTTTTTTCTAGATCTTCACATTTAATACCTACAATTTTATTATTATTTTTAATATAACCAATCACTTTGCAATAGTTTAGAACATCAGTTCCCCTTATTACTGCTTCTTTTAATGTTTCAATTGTTAATCTAGCATCATCAATATTATTATCATAATATACAGCTCCTCCTAAATTCCCTTCTCTTAAAAATTCAGGTTCTAATTCAAAGATCTCTTCAGAAGAGTGCCATTTATGTTTCTCATAATTTTTAAATTCGGATTTATCGTCACTTAAAAAGTCATAAATTTTAACTGCTGCAGTTAAATCTCGCTTTTTATATTTTTCTCCCTCTATTAAAGGCAGGTAAAAGGGTATTGGTCTTACTAAATGAGGAATATGCATTCGCATCCAATTTCTTTCTCTAGAAGCCTCTCTTACTAAATCCATTTCTCCATGGGTAATATATCTTAAACCTCCGTGAGCCAATTTGGAACTTCGTGAAGAAGTTCCCGCAGCAAAATCCTGCATGTCAACACAAGCAACTTTTAAGTTTCTCATTGCTGCTTCTCTCGCAACACCTGCACCAGTAATGCCCGCACCGATAATTATAATATCATAATTTGATACTTTGAATTTGTCAATAATTTTATCTCTATTATTAAAATTCCAAAATTGATCAAATAATCTTTTTTCCAAAACTTCCATAATTATCATTTTAAAGAATTTTTAAGATTAATTTAATTTTTTGAAATAGTCTACATCCCTCAAACTTTAAATTTAGTTAAATTTAATAAATTCAGTTTTTTGTGTGGATAAAACAGATTTTTCGCAATGTAAAGATTTAAAATAAAAATTTCAGTTCATACATAGATACTGCTAATTTTTGAATCAAAAATGCATATTTGCAAGCCATAAGGAGCAAAAAAATATATCAAGAACCTTTTCAAAGAAGAAGATATCTATAGAACAATCGAACGATTTTAAAAAGCTTAATTTGAAAATAAAATTAGTTCTTTTCTTTTTAAAGATAAGTTAAGAGAGTTTTTAGAATTAAAGGCATCGAATAAATATCGTAATAATTGTGCTCGATAATCTCCTTTATTAATCCAATATACCTTGCAGAATTTTCATTATATTTTCGATAACAAATGCCTACCAGATTACTTGGTAGTGTATTTTCTCTTGTGAGTTTCAATACATTTTCTTCTATATTCATTAAAGTGTATGTATTGAACTTCCCCTTGAATAAGCGACGGCAATGATGATATAAATCAATATGATGAAATTTTGTGTTGCATTTTTCATATGGTGGATCATCATTTGAAATCATCGGATTTGCGTCAAAAAAATATAAGAATCGATTTGCTAGGTGAGGTATATCAAAGGTTTTCCCATTATAAGTAATGAAACATTTAAAATTCGGAAATATTTCAGTTCTAAGATGTTCATAAATTGCGATTTCTTCTTCAAGTTGTCTAGTAAAAAGTATATGGATTTTAAATTTTCGATTTTTAAAAAAGCCGATTCCTACCATGATAACCGGACTATCAATTATACCTAAAGTTTCGATGTCTAAAAATAATAGATCTTCAATATTAAAACAAAAGCTCAGATCTAAATCGGTAATATATCTGTTTTTTGTAAGGGTTTTATAATCTCTATTTTGTATTAATGTTAAAATTTCATTAGCTGAATTACTAAAATTCAGGTTAAATTTTAAATCCAATAGAGTCTGTATTCCTCTCTGTTTTAGTTTTTGTTCATTATAATCTCCAACATAATTAACTGTTTTAAGATTACAAAGTAATTTTTCCTTTGTTATATTTAGGTTTAAGTCATTCGGTATATCTTTTGGTTCCCAAAAAAATTCAATAAATTCACCCATAAAATTTTTAACAACACGATGATTCTGGTACAAGTCTTCTAGTCTTTTCCCTTGATGTTCTTCTACTAACGGTGTAATATCAAAGCTTTCAAATTTAAAGTAATCCATTATCTATTACTAATTAAGATTTTTTATTTAATAATGTATTCTCATAAGATTTATTATAAAATTGAAGTGTTTCACCAAGAATTATTTTTGATTAGACTTTTAAAAATTTAAAAACACTATAATATGCCTTATTCTAAAGAAATCTAAAAACGGTATCAAATCATGTTAATTGAAAAACAATTTAAAGATTTTACAAAATACGTTGTCTCAAGACTAGACGGTGCTTGATTTCGTATTTTGGAAAAGAAGTATGGTATTGATGTAGCGTATGAGATAGATATGGAAGTATGGGAAGATTTTTATATGAGAGCAGCAAGATATGTAAAGAAAGTGCTTCATCTTAAAGATTATAGCCCAGAAACATATTTTGAAACTTATGTGAAAGCTAATGATGTATTAAGAGAATTATCTATTGAAAAGGGAGAATTTGAGTTAATTGGGAATAAAATAATTTCAAGAGTCACTTATTGTGGTCAGTGGGAAGAGATACAAAAAGCGAGGTTTACCGATTATGCAAAAGCGGGGCAAATGTGCTCTGATGCTCATATTACTGCACATAGAGGATTAATGAAAGGATTATTCCCCAATAAAGCATTTAAATTCAATCTTACAAAAAGAATACCAGCTGGAGATGATTGTTGCGAAATAGAGATACAAATCGATAGAGAATAGATAATAAATTTAGTTATTCATTTTATTAGTTTAAATCTGAAATTTTATTTTATATCAGATCTCTAATTTTTTGTTTTGAAAAATCTTCTAGATTCAGCATCTCCTAACACATAATGACTTCCCCCACCATGAACCATGCAATATGCATCAAGAAGCCCCATTTGATTACAATATTGCTCTGTGAAAGCACGTCCTCCCATAGTTCTAAATAAATCAATAGAACTTTGAAAGGCTAATTCACAAGTTTGAATTTTTAATCCCATAATTTGGGAAGCCATTATTTTTGAACTAGCTATCTGTGTCCTTGTATCAATCTCTCGTGCATAGTTTATTAACGCTGATATAAATAGACTTGTTTGACGTATATTCTCCGCAATTGGGAATCTAATTATTTGGTATTGATGTAATTTATGTTTAAATTGTTCACGTTGAAGGGCGAAACTATGGGAATAAAATAGCTTTTTAATGCAATCACCTATTGCTTCAGCACTGATGACTAGTCTCTCTTCAGTTAGTTGATGAAACATAATATCTAAACCATCACCTTCAAGGAGATTTTCTTTAGGAAGTTCAACGTCATTAAATACTAAACGGCTAACAAAAGCATCATTCATTCCATAAGTTCTAACCCTTGAAGATTCAAAATTTTTTAATTGTTGATGGTTTGTATCAACAATAATCCCACCTAATCTTCCACTATTTAATCTACCATAAAGAATAATGTCTTCTGCTAACATCCCATTAGTAATAAATAATTTTTTCCCATTCGCGACCACTTTATTACCTTGATCATCAAGTTTTAACTCAATTCTAACAATATCACTACCCGCATTAAATTCTGTCATAGCAGAAGCGGCCATCAAACCATTTCTCACAACGGGGATGAGGTATTTATCTCTTTGAAAATTATTAGCTTTATAATTCACCGGATTGCAGTAAAGCGTTCCTCCCGCTAATCTGCCCATTTCAATACTCCAATTCCCATTTATATACCTATCACTGGTAGGAGACCAAAATCCTCCACATAAAGCCAATGCGATAAGTGCATTTCTAGTAACATTCCCAACATCGTGTTCTTCGAAATCTATGACCGTACTATAGTAGCCCTTTTCTGCTAATTTTTTCATAAAATTAACAACAATTTCACGTTTTTTATCTTGAATTGGCTCTTCAGCTGCATAATTCAATTCTTCTAAATTTTTCAAATCTTTTTCAAGATTTTCTTCCATGTACTCAAAAAACTCAGCTAAAAATTCCTTTTCTTTTACATTGAGTATTGGGTTATTTAATAAATCCAATTCGGGAATATTTCTACTTATTTCTAATTTTGGAAATTCCGGGAGTCTTGTATCCATAATAAATAAGACAATTTTCTTATGATTTTAAATTTTCTTCTCTCCAAAAGAGGATTTTTTTCCCATTCTCATTTTTAAAGCCTAATTAGTAAGTTTTTAATCAAAATAAAACATAAACATAAAATATCAACTTAATTTGAAAACTAAATTGCAAAAATAAAAAAGATAAAAAATTCTAAAAAGTGAAGTTAATATGATTAAATTTAGCGATAAACAATTAAAAATACCGAAGCTGATGAGACCTGTCTATTTAGCTACAGTTGGAATGTCAAAATTCGATAGGGCCTTTCCAGAAACGCGAACTGAAGAATTGTGTATTGATGCGCTTACAGCGGCAGCGGATTTTGTAAATATGACTCCTAGTGAATTAAAACAATATATTCATACGTGTTATTATGGTCATTTTGCAGACCATTTTGGAGATCAATTACTTGGAGAAGCAGTAATTCATGATAGACTTGGGTTAGATCCATTAGGCAACATCGGAGTAAAAACAGGTGGTGCTACCGGGGGTTCTGCAATGTGGGAAGCTGTAAAAGCGGTGGCTTCAGGTTATAGTGATTGTGCTTTAGCGTTAGGATGGGAAAGAATGGACGAAGTTCCTACTGATGAAGGTAACCATCTTATATCGTGCGCAGCAGATAAAGATTGGGAAACACCCCTTGGACATATATATACAGGTTATTATGCTGTTATGGCTCAAAGATATTGGAAAATATTTGGTAAGGAAGAAGATTCATTTCGAAATACTATGGCCGAAGTTGCAGTAAAAAATCGAGGTTATGCTAGAATGAATCCTCACGCTCAAGGCCCTATGAAAATCACTGTTGAAGATGTAATAAACTCACCTATAGTTGCGTATCCCTTACGTGCTTTAGATTGTTGTTTGATGAGTGTTGGAGCTGCCTGTGGAATAGTATGTGATGAAAAAACAGCATATGAAATAACAGATAAACCACTTAGGATATATATTGCAGCTGGTAGCCATACATTACGGGTAGCTGATAGAAGAGATATGAAAATACCTCTCTTACCTAATGAAAAATCAAATCAATATGATGATTTAGGCAAAAGATTCCCAGGTGGAGACCGTTATCCAGGCTTTACAAGCTTCTTAGCAGCTAGAATGTCTGCTTATTATGCTTATCACATGTCTGGTGTCGTTGATCCGACAAATGATCTGGATTTAGTTGAACTTCATGATGCATTTACAATCAGCGATATTCAAACATATGAAGACATTGGAATTAGGCCTTATGGAGAAGGAAGGGATTATATAGAAAGCGGAGATGCGTATGTTATTAACCCACATACTAAAAAGCCAGGAAAGTTACCTAGTAATCCTTGTGGTGGTTTGATAGGGTGTATGCATGCTGTAGGAGCGACAGGTTTAATGCAAATTGCTGAAATTGGATATCATATTTGGAATCGATGGGATGAAATCCATGAGCCTGAGGAAAAATGGAAAGCTTTTGGTAGGGAAAAACCAAAAGATTGGATTAGCCTACAAGTTAAGGGAGCGAAAAGAGGTTTAGCAATTTCTCATGCTGGAGTAGGTTCCCATGTAACATGTACTATTTTAATGGATCCAAATAATTTAATAAAGGAGGATTAGAAAGATGCCAAAAACAGAACAGGAAAAAGGTTTTGTAGAGATTGTTAATGAGAGATATAAACCTAAAGGAGTTTTTCATATAATTGAAAAAAATCAACCGATTTATAATAAAGAAACAGGAAAACTAGCAGGTGTTACAAACCCCAGAGATATGACATATATACACTCATATGGAGAAGAAGCTATATTTTTCGAGTCTCTTGGTAAAGGAAAACTAATGGCTTCTAGGTGTGATAACAAAAGATGTGAAACAAAAGGTTCAATTTATGAACCATTTCGAATTTATTGCCCAGATTGCCTAAGAAAAAATACTATTGTAGATATTACTGAGAAAGCTCAAAAAACTGCCAAGATCCACTCATTTATCATTACCCATCGTTCTGGAGCATTTAATATCTTACCAAAGCCCATCAAATTTATAAATGTTGAGTTTGATGAAGAAGTAGTTACGATTCTTATGAGCGTCTTAGTTGTAGGAGAACCAGAAATTGGAAAGAGAGTTGTACCAATCTTTCGAACCAAGAGCCCGACCTATACAATTATGGATTTAATGTTTGTTGTTGAGGATACAACTGAATCAGAACTTCCAGAAGGTTTTACATTTTAAATAATTCCTTTTAATTTTTATTTTTTTAATATTATATTTTAATATTAAAAATGTTGATGATATACAGGAAAAAAATTTAAGAAATATTATAAATTGGGAATGAATATAATCTTTAAATAATTTTCATTTTACTCTTTTACTCTATTAATAAAACTGTTTCGCTCTTTTGCAAAATTTAAGATTTAGATTATTACAAATAGTAATGAATTGGTTGATGGTTCCTAGAGAATATAATGCTTGGTTAAAAGAAGAAGCAATTCCTTTCTTTAATTCTTCAATAAACTGCTGGAGTGGAACCACTAACTGGGGTCGATTATAGAATTTTATAGGCTTAATTTCAATATTGGGGATTAGATTTAACTCTATATGCATTTTAATAAGTTTTAAATACGCATCACATAGATGTTTCTCTCGTTGTTGCCATTTATTTTCCTTTAATATTTTTAATAATAGATGTTCTAAACTCTTTGCTATAATTAAGTTTTTGAAAGCTATACCAAACCATTTTTCATACGGAATATATTTCCTCTCAAGAATGAAAGCCAACTCCATAATATATCTCACTAAACGTGAGGCTTCTATTCTGGATCCTAATTCATCATCTCTTATTCCAATCCTTCCTACAAATGCCATTTCTTGAGAAATTCGATCCCATTGCACAATAAGTTTTAATTTCCAAATTGAATCGGGAAAGTAGTTTAAGATTTTTCTAGCATAGGTTAATTCTCCTAAATTATCATAAAATACCTTTCCTGATGTAAACTCTAATAACTTCTGTTCTGGAACTGTACACCAGTCAATTTCAGTAAGATTTAAGGATTCAAGACCTAGAAACTGTTGTAAGAAATTTTGAACAGTATAAATTTCAATTCTATGATTAATGGGGCCAATTTCTTTTTGTATCAGAAACTGATTCATATTATCATTCCCGTTTGGTTCACTCCAGTTTGTAGAATATCCAAGAAAGTTAAGCGGGAGATTATTATTGAAAAATTGTTTAATTTGTAAATGGTATTTATTATAATCTACTTCTCTCAAAAAAATTTGTAACCTTGGACCCCAGTGATGATCTGTAGAGATTTCATCATCTAATCCAAGAACTTCAGAACCTCGACCAATTAAAGCAGCAGCATATTTTAATTCAGGATATTGCTTTTCAAGTTTTTCTTTTATAACATCTCTATAAAAATATTCAGATAATTTTAATCCCGGAATAAATTTAGGTTTGATATTAACACACCTTCTTAATTTTGGAGTTCAATAAACTGAATAATAAAATTAATTCAATTAATAATTAATATAAGATAAGGAAAAAAATAAAATTAAAATAAATAACCTAATGAATTTATTATTGTTGGTATAAATTAAAGATTTTTCTTGCTTCATCAGGGGTTGCTGGTTCACGATTTGCTACTCGAGCAACCTTTGCAGCCCATTCTACTTGTTCCCAACTTCCTTTGGCTAATCGACCATCAGGTAATTTTGTATTATCTTCTAATCCAACCCGAATATGCCCATCCATAGCCGCTGCACACATTGCTGCTTGAAATTGGTTTTTAGCTACACCACAAACACTCCAACTAGCATCTGGAGGTTTGAGATTGATAAGATGTGCTAAATTTTCATAGGAAAAAGGTATTCCTCCTAAAACACCGAATACAAACTGAAAATGAAGTGGAGGATCAAGAAGTCGTTTAGGTTGTTGTTTTGATAAATGTAAAATGTTATACATTCCACCAATATCGTAAACTTCGATTTCTGGTTTTGTTTGTGCTTTTTTCATTGCTTTTGCAAATTTTTGAATAGTATCAAATGTGTTTTCAAAAATATTTTTCGAGCCAAGTCCAACTTGTCCCGTTTTATGATCTCCTACTGCGAAATTCATTGAATTGGTATTTAATGAAGCAATAGGAGGTTTAAATGTCGCAACAGGTTCAATTCTTTGTTTAGGGGTTACTATTGAACTTATTGCGGTGCTAAGATTAATTAATATATCTGGGGCTTTTTCTTTAATATTATCTAGTATAGCGCTTATAATGTTTAATTCATGCGTGGGATTACCTTTTTCTGGATCTCGTGCATGGATGTGTACTACTGCTGCTCCTGCTTCATAACATTTTTTAGCTTCAACCCCAAATTCTTCTGCTGTAAATGGGACATTAGGATTCATATCTCTATTGGTTACTGCTCCTGTAAGAGCAGCGCTTATTACTAATTTTTTCTTTAAATCTTTTTCTGACATTTTTATCACAATTTAAACTCTAATTTATGAGTAAGAAACTTAGATTACTATGGAAATTAGATTTTATTCATATTAATATGTTTCTTCTTCATTTTGAAATATATTCAAAAGTGTAAAAACTTTTTAAGGATCTCTCAAAATACTATACTTGCTATTATAAATTGAGAAAAAGGTAAATCCAATTTTTTAAAAATAATTTGAGGGTAACCAATAATGGGAGTTAAATTTGGTTTTCAACATGGAACAAATGCAGCATATTTAGGATTAGAAACAAAAGATTATTTAAAATCAATTCTTTACTGTGAAAAAAATGGATATGACTCAATTTTTATGATGGATCATTTAAATTCTTCTCCAATGAATTCTGAAGTGGTGAGTAGTAATGTAATATTACCAATTGCTGCTTCCCAGACGGAAAATATAAAAATTGGTTCATGTGTAACAGATCCTCATAGAAGACATCCGGCCCAAATTGCATTAGATGCACTAACAATTCAACGGTTAAGTAATGATCGTTTTATTTTGGGAATAGGGGCTGGAGAGGCAATGAATCTGAATGAATTTGGAATTATTTGGGATAAACCAGCATCAAGATTAATTGAAGCTGTTGAAGTAATAAAGGAGCTCTGGAAAACTGCACAATCAAGAAAGGGAAGAGTTGATTTTACAGGTAAATATTATAATTTGAAAAATGCTCGATTACAATATCCTACTAAAAATATGCCAAAATTGTGGATCGCTGCTAATGGCCCTAGATTAATTGAGTTTACAGGGCTTATTGCTGATGGGTGGCTTCCAATGAGTAATGCACAATCATTTAAAAAAAATTTAAAGATTTTAGGAAAAGGGGGAAGACTGAATGAAATTGAAAAAGCTTGTGAAGTATATGTTGTAATTAGTAAAGATAAACCAGACATTGCGCGAGAGATGGGAAAATCTTTTGGTCTAATTAGCACTGTAAATTCACATATTCTTGAAGATTACAATATTAAGCTTCCTGAAAAATTTCAGCATCGACTTATTAATCAAACTTTATCAGAAATGGCTAAATCACAGAAAGAAGTAATGGAATTTGCAAAGGAAAACATTCCGGAGGAAATTATTGATTCAATGGTTATTTTTGGTAGCCCTGAAGATTGTATTCAGCAAATAGAGGAATTTGTTAAAGCAGGAGTAGAACATCTTCTAATTGAAGTATTTGGAGTAGGTAATTACTTTCAATCTTTAGAATTATTTACAGATACAGTATTAAGCTATTTTAAAGAAACCTATCCAGTAATTACTCCTTAAAATTTTTAATTTTAATTATTAATCTTTTTTTCTCTTGTTTATCTAATAATGAATGAATTTCGCTTAATATTGTAAAATTTATATATTAAAGAAAATACTTTTGCTTGTTTAATTTACAGTATGATAAATACATAAAAAAGAGGAAATGAAAAATGAATTTAAGAGAATTAGTGGAAATTCAGGCAAAAAAGTATGAGGATAAAGTATTTCTATATTGGAAGGATATTACTATCTCTTATTCTCAATTGAATGAGCTTACTAATAAAGTAGCGAATTTCTTATATGATTTAGGCGTCAGAAAAGGGGATAAAGTAAGTGTTTATTTACCAAATATGCCTGAATATGTATTTTTATACTTAGGTATTCCTAAAATAGGAGCAATTACTGGTCCCGTAAATGCGTTATTTAAACCAAGAGAAGTGAAATTTGTTGTTGGCCATTCAGAAGCTAAAATTATTGTTACTATTCCAAAATTTATGGAAGTTGTTAATCAAATTAAGGGAGAGCTCCCCCATCTACAACACATAATCGTTATCGGAGAAAAACTTGAAGGTACATTAAGTTACGAGGAATTAATGGAAAAAGCTACACCTGCTGCACCTCCAGAGGTGGATATCGATGAAAAAGAAGACCCTGCTGCTATATTATATACATCAGGAACTACTGGTTTTCCTAAAGGAGTTCTACAGACTCATTTTAACATTAGGAGAAACGCAGAAATGATACGAGATTTCACTAATGGAAAGGAACACTTTCGTTATATGCTGATTTTACCCCTATTTCATGTTAATGCTCAAATAGTCACTATTGTTACGCCTTTAGTAATTGGAGCGAGTTCTATTTTAACACCTGGATTTTCAGCACAAACTCACTGGGAAACTGTAGCCAAATATAAGGCAACCACATTTAGTTGTGTTCCAACTGTGCTTTCTATCTTACTTAGAATGCCCCATGAGAATTTAGATCTTTCTTCATTAGAATATATTGTTTGTGGAGCTGCTCCTTTACCTGTAGAAGTATTTAAGGAATTTGAAAGTACTTTTAACTGTAAAATTGTAGAAGGATATGGTCTTACAGAAGGAACTTGTGCGTCTTCTGTAAATCCACTACCTACTGAAACAGAAGATCGGCGAAAAGTAGGTAGTATCGGTATACCTTTACCTGGAAATGAAATGAAAATTGTTGATGAAAATGGTAAAGATCTTCCTCCAAATACGAAGGGTGAGATTGTTGTAAAAGGAGATAATGTGATGAAGGAATATTACAAAAATCCTGAAGCAAACGCAGAAACCCTTAAAGATGACTGGCTATTTACGGGAGATATTGGATATATGGACGAAGATGGATTTTTCTATATAACGGACCGCAAAAAGGATATGATTATAAGAGGTGGAGAAAACATTTATCCTCGTGAAATTGAGGAAGTACTGTATGCTCATCCATCAGTTTCTTTAGCTACAGTCATAGGTGTACGAGATAAGATTTATGGAGAATTACCTAAAGCATTTATTGTTCTAAAAGAAGGAGAATCTCTTAATGAACAAGAACTCATCGAATACTGCAAAAGACATCTAGCAGATTTTAAAGTTCCTAAATATGTGGAATTTAGAGACGATCTACCTAAAACACCAACCGGTAAAATTATGAAACAACCACTTCGTGAAGAGGAAGAAAGTAAAACCGGTAAAATCTTTCATTCTTAATCAATTTTTATTAATTTTCGCTGTATTCCAAGAAAATTTAAGAAAAGGAATAAACATACTAAAAATTATAAAAAAATTAGATTTTTTTAAACGTTATTTGCTAGTTTATACGCTCTATGAATAGCTTCTAAGACAGTTTCTGGTTTTCTAGCATCTCCTATTTTTTCCACCTGAATATTTTCAAGTTGTTTTAGATCTTTGTAAAGAAGATTATTTGGTTCAACTCCAGTGGCATAATATATCGCATCTACATCGTTAATAATTTGTTCTCTATCTTTAACATCAAGATAACTTACATAATTCTCTCCAATTTCTTTAACTCTAACATTTGTATGAAACTTAACTCCTAGAGCGTCACATTTATCAAGAAGCACCCATTTTGTTGTTTTTCCTAATGCTGAGCCTAATTTTGGAAGTTGCTCTAGCACAATTACTTTATTTCTCCCTTTATGTAACATCTTTAGGGCATCTTCAGGCTCTAGGGCTTGATATCTTGTAAGAAAATCAAATGCTTCAAGGCTTAAAGATCCATATTTAGCCAAATATATAGCTAGTTCAATACCAGTTGCTCCACCACCAATAATTACATTATTTTTACCAATAGGGGCATCCATACTAAATACATCATTCGCCCAGTAAACATTTTCTCTCTCTATGCCAGGAATAGATGGTTTAATTGGAATTGAACCAGTTGCAATAAAAACAACATCGGGTGTAAATTTTTTAACAGTATCAATTGTTACCTCTTGGTCGAGATGTAGTTGAATTCCATATTTATGAATCCAATATGAATAATTATCAATTATTCTCTTGAATTCATTTCTTCCAGGAGGAATCCAAATAATATTTAATAACCCCCCGATTTTATCATCTTTTTCAAAAATATGGACTTCATGACCTCTCATTCCTGCAACTCTAGCAGCCTCTAATCCTCCCGGACCAGCACCAACAATCATTATCTTCTTTTTTTCTTTAAGAGGTTTTAATTCTGTTTTTGTCTCATTCCCAGCTCTAGCGTTCCTTAAACAAGATACTGGTACCATTTTAAAGATAGCATCAAAACATCCTTGATTACATCCAATACAAGTCATTATATCCCTAAGTTCGCCTTTTTTCGCTTTTGATGGCAAATAGGGATCGGCTACTATTGCTCTACCCATACAGATGGCATCTGCTTTTCCAGCTATTAATATTTGTTCAGCTAATTCGGGAGAATTAATCCTATTGGAAGCAAAAACGGGAATGGAAACACGCTTCCTTATATTTTCAGCTAAATAAGTATAACATCCTTCTGGAACATCCATAGTTGTTTGTGGGGTTTTAGTTTCATGCCAACCTCCAGTAACATTTAGATAATCTAAGTATTTTGATATTCTTTCAGCTATTATGGCTTTTTCTTTATATGTATTACTTTCTGGAACAAAATCATCGCCAGAAATTCGGTATCCAATGGGAAAATCACCGACACTTAGTCTCATTAATTCAAGAGTTTCAATAGGAAATCTTAAACGATTCTCAAGACTCCCACCATATTCATCAGTTCGAATATTTGTTTTCGGAGATGTAAATTGAGAAAACAAGTAACCCGCATTAGCACAAATTTCTATTGCATCAAAGCCTGCTTTCTTTGCCCGAATAGAGGCATCAGCAAAAGCTTGTTGCTCTCTTTTTATATCTGCCAGAGTCATCTCTCTAGGAGTAGTTTTACTGAATTTACTGTATATAGCTGAGGGTGCGATTGGGGGTTTACCAATCAAAAATGGGAATGTATAAGCTCCACTATGGTATAATTGACAAACAACTTTCACATCATCACGTGCTTTATGTATAGCTTCAGTAAATTCTGTTAATTTCGGGAGATGCTCATCACTTTCAATAGAGATCATCATTGGAAATCCACTTGCATAGAGATCCACCGCGCAACCTCCAACAATCAACATACCAGCACCACCCTTTGCCCTTTCAACATAAAAGTCAATTAGTCTATTAGTTATAAAGCCTTTATCAGCAAGATTAAGATTTAAAGCAGGCATTATGATGCGGTTGGAAATAGTCATATCTCTAATTTTTAAAGGTTTAAACAACTTAAAGAATTTCAATTCTAATCCCCAAAATGTTTTTAATATTTAATAAGAATAAAAATGGAATTTATTAAAATCTAATTAGACTAAAAAATAAGAAGCTAATTATTATACGTTTTAGTAAAAAAAACCAACGCATAAGATTACAAAATAAGTTATCCTATTAAATTCAGTTTAAAACTAGGAAAGAAATAATTTTTTTATAAGCAGACAATTATTATATACAAAAATTAAATTTCTTAATTGAGAAAAAATGTCTGAAAATGCTGTATTAATAGAAGAAAATGAAGAAAAATCCATAATAACCATACGGATGAATCGCTTAGATAAAAGAAATGCTATGAATTATGATTTGATGGTTGGACTTCAAAAAGCAATAGATCAAGTAGAAAGAACAGATGCTAGAGTTGTTATTATTACTGGAGGAGATGATTTTTTTAGTTCAGGTATAGATTTAAACTTTTTAACGGGCCAAGAAAGAGATCCTGAAGGTGTCATTCCGGATTTAAGAATTCCTAGGAACTTTAGATATTTTGCAAATACCTGGATTCATCCTATTTTTACAAAAATTGAAAAGATGGAAAAACCGGTAATAGCTAAAATAAACGGCTACTGTTATGGAATGGCATTTGAGTTAGCATTAGCATGTGATTTTCGATTCTGTACCCATTCAGCTGAATTTCATATGCTAGAAAGTAAAATTTCTATGAATCCTGATGTAGGGGGTACAATTAGATTAACAAGACTTATAGGTATCCAGAACACTAAAGATATTATCTTGACGGGACGAATGTTTGATGGTCAGGAAGCTTATAGACTTGGTGTTGTAAATCGAGTTGCTAAAGACCATGAAGAATTAGATTCAATTATTAAAAAGTATACCGATGAACTTATGACCAGTGGGCCTTTAGCGGTGGGACTTGCAAAAAAATTGATAGATGATTGTTATGGTAAGGATACCGCATTTGGACTAGAGTTAGAAACACTAGTTAGTTCACAATTGCTACAAACTAAAGATGCTACAGCAGGAGCTCTTGCTCGTCTTCAAAAAACAAAACCTAAATGGCGATGGAAATAAATTCTTAAATTTCAATTTTTCTTTAATTTTCTACTTTTCTTAATTACTCAAAATTTTTCCGGATCAGTATTTTGAGGTTGAGATAATCGGAAAAGAGAGGGTTAATGACGAGTACTGTATTCTTATTTTTTTCAACTAAACGAAAATTGAATGGAAATGTAAATTCAGCGTCTTATTTCCATGAAATTTCCTTTGAAAAATGTTAAGAACAAACAGAATACCTGCCAGAGTATGCTGGTTTAGCCAAAACGCCTCAAATACCCCTCTTGGTATAATTACGTGAACAAATATAGGGTTCCGTAATTATCGTGAGAAAATGTCAGGTCATGCGGATTTCCTAGCACTAATCTCCGCAGTAATTATTATTGAGATTAGATAAGAATGGATAGTTACTATATAGATGTGATATATGTATTTAAAGTACATGTGTAAGAAAATTTTATAACCCGCTAATTTTATTGAATTTGACAATTCAAAATAAAGTACAATGTAATTAACATTTTTGAGTTCAGTGATAAGTAGGTTTGAGGATTGATTCCTAACTATTCTTTCAAGGTTTAATGTTAAAATTTTGTGCAAAAAACGTTGACTCCAACAACAATATACTTAAATACAATAATATAATTCTGTATATTGTTGGCGAAATTCCTTTCACAAATTTGTCCAAAAAAAATTCAACATGGAGATTTTGAAAGGAAGTGAGGACCAGTTTAAATATTTGGAAGTGAAAAATAAATGGCAAAACAAGAAAAACCAGCTTTTTATGAAACAAAACTGATAAAAGAATTAATTTCATTATTAAATCTGCGAGCAACAGCTGGAATAATGTGTAATTTTTGTTGCAGTCGAATATATTCAGGAAAATTAGGATTACTTCAAGTATCTGCTTATTTAAAAGAAACAATTCCAGAAGAAGATAGAAGAGCTTTATTTATTACTGAT